>JAKALM010000032.1 GCA_021824145.1 Bacteroidota bacterium | reverse complement strand
GGGAAAATTGGTTTTACACTTCAATACGGAATTTTTGGAGTAATAATTGGATTCATCGCTTCTTTAGTGGGAGTAAAATATATTGAACCTGAAAATATAATAAAAGAGGTGGTAGAACAAAATTCCAATAGAAATGAATATTTAGCGAGCCCTAAGGAAGAATTACTATCTACTGTTCAACAACAAGCATATAAAAAGACAGAACCGCAATTAAAACCACGAGAAAAACCTGTTGCTATTCAGCAGATAATTAATGCAATTAATTCATTTGACCTTGAAGATAAATTTAAAAAACATAAGCAGAAATTATTTGTTGGTGGTATATCATTTTTAATCTTGATAATACTTTATAGCATTTTCTTTGTGACCTCTCCAGTATCTGATGGTAAAAAAGCAGGTGAAACATATAATGAATACCAGAACAGCTTACTTCATGATCAGATAAATGCATATAACACATTTCTGAATAATTATGATTCATTCAAATTTTTAACTAAATCTCAAGCTAATGAGAAGCTGAATGAATTACTGAATCAGACTTCCACAAAAACAAAAGAACTATTTGCAAAGCAAAATAATATTTATTCAAAATTGCGAGAACGATATGTAGATGATTCGCGGAAATTAACCACTTTTGATAATTCATACAGTAATACTTTGGGAAGTAATAATAACAACCAATTACAAAATCAGCAGTCAAGTTTATATTCGCAAATTCAAAATAAAATTTCAGCAATCATTTCACCTGAGCCTGACACAGTAAAAATAAAGAATGACTTGTTAGGGAAATCTTATACAAAAGGGAAAATAACTTGGAGATTCGGATTTCTATCGGATATTCTCAGTACGGAGATCATCAATATAGTTAGATCAAATAATTACCGTGAATATAATATCAATTTTAATCTTTATGACACCAGTTCCGGTGATAATTTTTTGGCCAAGATGATAGTCAGTTACAATTATATCGGAGATGATTGGGTATTGGGGAATACAACGATGACTAATTTAGAAGACTTGACGAAGAAAATAAAATATTAAATCCTATCGTATAGAGATTATAATAATAAAGCCTTTTTACCGGAGATTAGGTCTCTTTTCGATCTCCGGCTTCCTTTTCTCCGGTCTCCATTTTTTATAGTTCAACATCAATTTGTAAAAGTACTGAATTGTCTAAGTTTCCATTAATCATTGAATAACCAGTCCCTAATGTTTTTTCATTTGGCTTATATGTTTCTGAATATTTAAAAGATAATTCTACTTGGTGTACCAGCGCATATTTAGCAACTAAATACCATCTCATTCCTTCACCGTAAAGGGCAAAGTTAGATAGAACTCCCGGTATTCCGCTTTCATATTCATAAATAGCTGAGCTAAATGAATCCGTTTTGAAAAAAGCAATTCTTCCAATCAAATTAAATGAAGGAATAGGGCTGATTTTTATTTCTTGAAAAATCAGAATCCCTTTCTCTTTTGCTCCAACTTTTTCCAAATTAAAATTATTGTATTCGAATCTTCCTTTTAAATAGATTTTATTCCCAACACTTTTGTTAAATTCAAACCGATAATTTTGCCTTTTCCTTCGGAGCATTCGGTTTATGTTTTCAAAATCTGAAGACAGCTCTTTGTTTTCAAATTTGTATGTTAGTTTAGTTTCAAAAGACGTAAAAAGTTTTGAAGTAAGATTTATTAAAAATTCATTTCCGTCTGATGGGAGTGGATTCAAATAACTTCTGTACGGAAATTTAAATTGGTCAAAATAAAAATTAATTAGTCCAATCGAAGTTCTCCACTTTATACCTGAATAAATTCCAAACTCATTTTGAATATTATTTCCTTCACCAAACCCTAGACCGTGAAGATTTGTATAGTTCCGCGGGTAATTTCTAATAGAAATTATAAAACCAAAATCTTTGCCGTTGGAGAATTGTATGCTATTAATCGAAGCAACCGATTTACTATCAAATGAAAATTCACCGAAAATATTAAAAGATGAAAAATAAGTTTCATAGTAAAGTGAATAGTAATTAAAATTAGAACCGGTACGATCGTACAAAGAAGATGGTTGAAAAGCTTTATCAAATGAGGAATGATAATAAAGAAATCCAAGTGAAAATTTTTGAGGTAGTGTATAGCCTAGTTTTATTCCAGCTACACTTTCATTGGAAGTTTTTCTTCTCGCAAATTCGGAAACTGTTCTATGATAGCCATCCAGCGGAGTTGAAATTATAGAGCTATTTATCGAATCAATAGATGCATCGAAAAAGTTTTTAGAAAAGAACGCGGAAAATTTTAGCTGCTTCCATTCTGATTCAATTGCGGCACCTCTGAAGAAATTATTTTCATTTGTACTTGAGTACGAAACTATTTCGCTTCCTACTTTTTTTGCTGGGAAAATTGCGTCAACTCCTTTTGAATAGCCATAAGGGCTCCACAAAGCTAGTCCTTGTCCGAATTGAAGATGATAATCTCCGATAACTAAGCTCTTCAGAATCCACAAATTTTTTAATAAAAGATGGAACGATGTGAATTCATTTATCGAAGTCTCACCGGCATCTTTTTCAGTTAGTAATCCAAATTGAAATTTATTTTCTTTCTTCCAAAGAAAGCGATTATATAATTTTAACGGTGAGCCAGCAAATTTATTATCGATAAATCCTTCACGCTTTTGTAAGTCATTCATCATTCGGCTTCGATAAATGACTTCTGAATTAGAATAAAGATTAGAAAAAATATTGGCATCATTTTGCTGAGGGGTAGGTAAGTCTTCATTTATGATTATGAAAGGTAAGATTTTATTGATAGTTTCTTTGGATAATCCTTCGATCGAATACAATTCATTCTTTGAAAAAAATCTGCCATAATTATTGCGGTGCAAAATAATCTTTTGAGCAGTTTTAAAATCTATAAAAGGAATTTTTTGAAGCCCAGCAGCATCAGCGGTGTTTAGGTCTATTTTATTTAAAGTAAGATTTTCAATTACATCCATTAGTTCCGAGTTTTCAGTTTCATCTGAGGATTCATCGAGCAAATCATCAATTATCATTTCTTCAGAATTTGAAGTTGAATCTGATTGAGAATATAACTGGCATGACATCAGCATAACAATTATGAGAAATAATTTTTTAGTGGAAAATTTCATTATACACTTTCCATAATAAATAGGAATGCTAAATTTCAAATATAAAAAGTTGCTCAAGTTTATTTTTCTATGTTTTCTTTTTCAAAGCTTATGATCAATCCTGCTTGATGAGTTAAGCCTAGATCCGGATGAGTAAACACGGCATAGTCAAGAGTAAAAAATGAATAATTTATTCCGATCCCTGCTGTAAATCTTGACGGCTCATTTGAAAAGCCAGTACGCAAAGAAATATATTTTATAATGTCATAATTAATTCCAAAGAGAAGAGAAGTTTCTTGCAAGATGTCCTTTTCAATTGCAGCATTTAATGAAATGTTTTCAATTGCTGAAAAGTTAAATCCAGTTTTTAACACAGTAGGAATCTGATCTTTTTCTTTTCCCAAAGTTGCACGATTTAAATTATGAACAGAAAATCCCCAACTAATAAAATCAGAAATTGGTACAATTCCTCCAACGTTGAAATAGAAACTATTTGCAGAACCATAATTTTTAATATTGACTGAATGATAATTTAATGTAATACCGATAAGAAATTTATCTTTATAATTATATGAACTTCCAACTAAAATTTTATTTTCTTTATACAATTCAAAACCATAACTCATTCCACCAACTGCTAGCGATCCCCAATTAAAAGGTTCATTATAGGCTATATAACCGTTTGCCATTTCCGTAAATCCAAATGGTGCAGGGGAATAATAAACCCCGGCTTGTCTTAAATTAATTTTAGCCAGTGATGCTGGGTTATTAAATAAACCGAACACATCATTAGTTAACGCAACATCGGAGTAGGAAAGAGCGATTTGCTTTGCCCCAGGATCCATTTGAGGAAAAGAAATTGACGTAAAAATAATTGTAATTACAAAAGTTTTAAGCCCCATTTAAAAGTTCTTTTTTATTTAGTTGTTCGATAATATCGAAATTCCTATTTTAAATCAAATTTTATTTGAAAATAAGGAAGTTTTATGAAATTATTTATCGCAGTTGTTCTATTTCTTACTTCAATCACTTTTTCTCAAGAATTGAACTGTACGGTTTCACTTAATCTAGATAATATCCCAATTTCAAATAGAGATTTGCTTTCCGGATTTGATAAAGCAGTTTCAGATTACATGAACAAAACCCGCTTCAGCAACAGTGAATGGCAGAACGATAGAATAGACTGTGCATTGAATATTTTAATTTTAACTGCTTCAAATGATGGTAATTTTTCTGCTCAAGTTATTGTAACAAGTCAAAGGCCAGTTTACAAATCAGAAAAAAATTTACAAGTTTTAAGAATCAACGATGCCAACTGGTCATTTACTTATCAAAAAGGTCAAGCTTTAGTTTCAAATCAATCAAACTTCGATCCACTTACGAGTTTTTTAGATTATTATGCCGATATAATTATTGGGTTTAATGAAGATTCATGGGATGAATTTGGAGGCACGCCTTACTTTAATCGTGCATTCAATATTGATAATCTTGCAATTTCAAGTAACTTTTCAAAAGGTTGGTCTCGTAGCGGTTTGTATAGTCGGCAAGCGTTAGTAGAAGATATTTTAAATGATAAATATCGACCATTCAGAGAAGCTTTTTATCAATATTATTATGGAATAGATTATTATGTAAATGTTGATAAGAAAAAAGGACAAGATAAAATTGTAGCAACGATTCAGACAATTGCTTCACTTCAAAATAAAATTGATTTAATTGGAAGTATTGTTCTTAGAACATTTTTTGATGCAAACAGCGGAGAAATTGTGAATTATTTAAAAGATTATCCGGATAAAAGTATATTCCAATTGTTGAAAAAAATAGATCCTCCTCATTCAGCTAAGTACGATGCAGTTTTAATTTCGAATTAAATTAATACTTATAATTTTATTCCCTTGTAAAATTTTATTCGCAATTACTAATCCTTTGATTACTTTACCAAAGATTGTGTACCTTCCGTTTAAGTGTGGAAAACTTCCTGTAGTTACAAACCATTGTGAACCTTCAGTATCTTTGCCAGCACTTGCCATCCCTACTATTCCGGCATCATAATTTAAAGGAGAAAATTCTGAAACTATATCGTATTCTGGTCCACCCCAGCCAGTTTCTTCAGGATCGCCGCCTTGAATAACAAAACCCGGAACAACTCTATGAAAAGAATTATTGTCAAAAAATTTCTGCTCGGTTAAGTAGCAAAAATTCCCAACAGATATTGGCGCAAATTGCGGTAAGAATTCTATTGTAAAATTTCCTTTTGATGTTTTCACTTCTGCTTTTTTATATCTAAATGCGTTAGACCAAAAATTTTCAAAGTTCTTATCAGTATTTATTAAATGTAATGTCGATTTATCTTGGAGTTTGTAAGCAAATTTCTTTATAGGATAAAAATCAGATTTGGCCAATTGATTGAGTACATTTTTATAAAATGAATTCCCAATTTTTTGAGAAAGCATGGCAAGAGACATTATGCTTTCCTGAAAATCCGGGTTATTATAATATTTTTTAACCTGATTTAGTATAATAGAAGATAATGACTCTTTTTCTTTAGCGATTGAAATTGAATCAATTCCATCAGCAGCCGTAGCTATTAACGGAGGAAAATCAGAATCAATATTTTTTACAATAAAATTTCTTAGCTCGCTATCATCGCCAATTTTATTTTGGAACTGTAGTGCTGATTCTAATAAAATAATCTTTTCCTTATTATTTGCAGAGGTAAATTTATTTATTAGAAAATTTAATGCAATGTGGGAATAGTTATAATTTCCTAAAACTTGATAAAAATATTCTTGTGGAATAATTTTCTCAAACTCCATTGATTCTTCAAAGTTAATTTTAAAAAGTTTAATGTAGCTGTTGAATAATTCGCCTTGTGTATTCTTCTCCAATTTATTTGAATATAATTTTATTTTAAGTGAATTGTGAAGATAATTCATCAGTTCTTGATGCAATTTGATTTCTTTAATCGAAACTGCTGCTGATCTTGCAACATTTGAATTCGGGTCATTTAATAGAATTAAATATTTGTCTAATTCCTGTTTAGTTTTGTAAGGATAATTAATAAGCGAATTTGCAGCAGCAACTTTAATATCAAAATTATTACTTTTGATTAAAGAGTTGAATAATTGAAAGTCTGCTGGAAAGTATTTTAATTTTTTCAAACAGTTAAGAAGATAAGGAATAGTATTTAAGGTATATGAATTCCTAGAAAATTTTAGCTCTACAAAATCTTTCAATTCTTTTATGAAAATATCTTTTGAATCAGAAGGGAAGTAAGTTCTGAAAAGTGCAAACACGGCTTCGTAATTCCGCTGGCTTGGTTTATCAAATGTTGTTAATTCATTGAGTAATATTTTATAGGTTATATCTTTATCTCCAATATTTCTTATTGAAAAGTTGTATAAAGCAAGTGAAATTCCATTTAAATCTGCTGAATGATTTTTAAAATAATAATTGGTAATAAAAATAAAAGAATTGTTTCCCCCGATTTTACCTAATGCTTCAAGTGCAGAGTGAATAAGATGGTGTGAATTATTTTTATCTAAAATCTGTTTAATTAAAAAATTTGCCGAAGTTGAACATTGTCCTAATTCACCTAGGGAGAAACAAATGTTGTCTCCAAATTTCTGAAACTTCAAATTGAGTATTTCTTTTACCCAGCTTGTATCTTCGCTCTGTGCAATTGAAAGCAGTGCAGAATTTACTTTCTGATCATCCTTTGAATTTAAATACTGTAAAATAATTTGATGATTAAATTCTCTTCTAAATGTTGTTTTAACTAATTCACTGTCTCTAGATGTATATTGAGGAAAAATATTGTAAGAGATTAAAAACGAAAAAATTAGGAATGAAAAAATAGTTCTCATATTTTTCCCTGTAATGTGAAAAGATAAAGAGAATAGAAAAATGTTAAGTCTTATTAAAAAGACTTAACTTTGAAAATTAAATTAAACGTTGATTTCGTAAATACGATACTTTTTATATAACTCGCCTTTCATTGCTTCAGCGCCGCGATTCATCATATCATTGTTTTCAAGAATCCAGCTTGCTTCACCAAGATCAATTCCAAGATTATGCGCACGGTTTACAATTTCCCAATAAAAAACCGCATCCAAACCACGTTTCTGATATTCAGGAATTATTCCGAGTGTAATTATTCGGCACCATTTAATATTTTTCTTTTGTGTAAACAACTTGATAATTCCAAAAGGAAATAGTTTTCCATTCAACTGTTTGAAGATATAATTATAATCAAGAAGTACTAAAGCAAAACCGACGAGCTTTCCTTCAATCTCTCCAAATAATACAAGAGAAGGTTCAGCGAGTGGTTTTAAATCTTTAGCCATTGCATCTAATTCTTCATCAGTCATTGGAACAAAGCCCCAATTTGGTGCCCAAGCTTTGTTATAAACATATTTTACCTTTTCAACTTCAGAATTAAATTTCTTCATGTCAATCTGAGAAATTTTTAATCCGTATCTCTTTTGTGCTAGCTCTGCAACTCTTCTAATTTTATCTTGAGAAACTACTTCTTTATTTTCAAGTTTATACGCATATAAATCTTTAGCTTTTTTAAAACCATAATTTTCACAAAGGTCGAGATAATATTTGGGATTATAAGTCATCAAAATTCTAGGTTCATCATCAAAACCTTCAAGAAGCATTGCATACTCATCATTGCTAGATGGATTTGCTGGACCGCGCATCGTATCGAGGCCTTTTGATTTTATCCAATTCTTTGCAGTATCGAATAATGCATTTGCAACTTCCTGGTCGTTAATGCACTCAAAGAATCCGAAAAATCCAACTTTGTCGTTATGATATTTATTGTGTAAGTCATTTTTGATGGCGGCGATTCTGCCAACAAGTTCGCCATCTTTTTCAGCAAGGAAATATTCAGCTTCAGCATGTTTAAAGAATGGATTTTTTTCTTTGCTAAGGATTTTTTTTCTGTCCATAATTAAAGGAGGAACCCACTTTGGATCATCTTTATAGATTTTCCACTGAAATTTAATGAAACGTAAAAGATCTTTTGAAGATTGCACGGTAGAGATTTTTATAGAACTCATTTTAACCCACCTCATTAAAATAAAAGCATACCACCCCTTTGAGTGATATGCTTAATAATTATAAAAAAAAATTACCCAACTAGATTAGTCCTAATTTTTTCCCCGCATCCTTAAAAATTTCTAAGATAGCATCAAGATGCTTGTCTTCGTGAGTTGCCATATAGCTTGTTCGCATCATTTGTCTACCTTGAGGAACGCCCGGTGAGATAAATACATTAACAAAAACTCCTGCATCATAAAGCATACGCCACATTTTAAATGCAAGTTCATCATTGCCTACAATAACTGGAACAATTGCAGTTCTTCCGTCTAAAACAGTAAAGCCTGCTTCTTTAAGTCCAACTCTCATTTTATTTGCATTTTGAATAAGTCTCGTAACACGTTCAGGTTCAGCTTCAAGAATTTCTAATGCTGCCAATGCTGAAGCAACTGAAGCTGGAGTAGGAGATGCACTAAAAATCAGAGCAGGTGAATGATGTTTAAGATAATCAATTACTTTTGCTTCGCCTGCAACAAATCCACCTAAAGATGCGAAAGTTTTACTGAAGGTTCCCATTGTAAGGTCAATTTCATTTTCAAGATTAAATTCACTGGCAGTTCCTCTTCCGCCTTTTCCAATTACTCCAACTGAATGAGCATCATCAATTAAAATGCGAGCTTTATATTTTTTTGCAATTTGATTTAATCTATCAAGTTCAACAATTTCTCCACCGGTGCTAAATACACCATCGCTTACAATTAGTTTTCCTGCGTCTGGTGATAATTTAGAAACAACTCTTTCCAAGTCGTCCATATCATTATGTTTATAACGAACAAACTCTGCTGTTGCGCCTTTTGCCATTAAGTTTCCGGCAATTATACAAGCGTGATTATCTTTATCGGAAATTACATAATCTCCGCGTTGAACTAAAGTAGGAATAATTCCTTGTGCAGTTTGATAACCAGTACTGAATAGAAGAACTGCTGCTTTATTAAAAAATTTGGCAAGTTTTTCTTCCAATTCTATATGTAAATCTAAAGTTCCAGTTAAATAACGAGAACCGGAACAACCTGTGCCGTACTTTTCAACTGCTTTAATTGCTGCTTCTTTAACTTTTGGGTGTGCTGTTAAACCTAAATAATTGTTCGAGCCAGCCATGATTACTTTTCTTCCCTCAATTTGAACAACTGGCCCTTCATTTTCCTCTATTGGTCTAAAGTATGGATAAAGTCCTAATGCCTTAACTTCATCAGCTCTTGTAAATTCATAACATTTTCTAAATAAATCCAATACGCCTCCTCATTTTTACTATGAGATAGAAATAATTTTTAGTATTAATCGAATAATTTGTTAAATTTCGCCGTAAAATGTATGATTAAAAAGGTACAAAATCAAATAAACTGAATTATGGAAAAACAGAATATTGCAATAGTAACAGGCGCAAACGGTTTTGTTGGCAGCCATTTGGTTGATCTTTTAATTGAAAAAAAATTTTCAGTAAGATGTTTAGTTAGAAAATCTAGCAACCTAAAATGGTTGAAAGAAAAAAACATAGAAATTTATGATTGCGGTCTTAACGATAGGGAAGGATTGCGTGAAGCTTTTAAAGACGTGGATTACATTTTTCATGTTGCTGGAGTTGTAAAATCAAAAACTCCAGAGGGCTATTTTGAAGGTAATGTTGATACAACTAGAAATTTATTAGAAGTTGCTTTAGAAAATCGGAATACGATTAAAAAATTTTTAGTAGTAAGCAGTCAAACAGTTACTGGCCCCTCATTAAATGAATTACCTGTTGATGAAAATACAGAATGTCGCCCAATTACCACTTATGGTAGAAGCAAATTAGCTGAAGAAGAATTGGCTAAGGAATATATGGATCGACTTCCTATAACGATTTGTAGGGCACCTGCTGTTTATGGAGAGAGAGATACTGAAATTTTAATCTTTTTTAAAACTTTTAACAGCGGACTAATGACAACAATTGGATTTGATAAAAAGAAATTAAGTCTTATACACGTTTTAGATTTAGTAGAAGGATTCTATTTAGCTGCTTTATCTGAAAAATCTGCTGGAGAAATTTACTTTATAAGTTCCGAAAAATTTTATACTTGGAAAGAAGTTGGAGACGTAACATCTAAAATTTTAAATAAAAAACCACTAAAAGTAAAAGTTCCTCATTCTATAGTTTATTTGCTTGCTGGTATTGCTCAATTTTTTGCAATATTTAGTAATAAGCCAGCTACATTAAACATTGAAAAAGCAAAAGATATTACTCAAAAAAATTGGATCTGCGATACTTCAAAAGCAAAAAAAGATTTAGGTTATAGACAAAACATTTCCATTGAAGATGGAATAAAGCGTACTTGTGATTGGTATAAAGAAATGAAATGGATATAGAAAACTAAGTTATAATTAAATAAGAGAATCCTAAAAATTTTATTTTTGATTAATTATTTTTAGCCCCTTCTTTAATCCATGTAATTAATCCATTTACTTGATTTGCTGTAAAAGGTTTATAGGGAGAATCAAGCGGCGGCATAGCTGAAACACCTGCTCTTCCTTGCACGCACCAAACCAAAGTACTATTATCCGGATTTCCTGGAAAAACCACACTTGGATCTGCAGTTGTATTTGCCCAAGTTGTTAGGTTAACCCCTCCATCAACTGCTCCGTTACCATGACAGTTTATGCACTTAACGTTAAATATTGGCTGAATGTATTTTTGATAACTCACATTCGAGCTGGGAATGACAACATTATCTATTTGATCTCCAGTAATAGTGTCTTTGCAGCTAATAAATACAAATGTTAAAATTAAAAATAATAATATGTTTATATAAAATAGTTTTTTCATTACAACTCATTAAATAATTATGTCAAAAATATTAATTCAAAATATACTAAGCAATGCATAAGGAAAAGAATTTAGTTTGATAACTAAATTTTTCTTACATATTTTTGAATATAGAAATTCGGGGCTATAGCTCAGCTGGGAGAGCGCTTGAATGGCATTCAAGAGGTCAGGAGTTCGATCCTCCTTAGCTCCACGAAATAAAAGCTTAAATTTATATTTAAGCTTTTTTATTAGGGTTGGGATTAAAAGTTTGGAAAAGGGGAAGTGAAATATTATTTTTGAAATCTAAAATTTAGGGCTCGTAGCTCAGTTGGTTAGAGCAGCTGACTCATAATCAGCGGGTCGGAGGTTCAAGTCCTTCCGGGCCCACT
>JAKALM010000006.1 GCA_021824145.1 Bacteroidota bacterium | reverse complement strand
CATCTTTCCGATTACGCAATGGAGGAACATCTAAAGTAACAGCACTTATACGATAATAAAAATCTTCTCTCAGTTTTCCTTGCTCTACTAGATCATTCAAATTTTTATTTGAAGCCATAATAATCTTAACATCAAGATTAATGCTTTTGTTGCTGCCCTGCCCCACTTTATTAATTGATTTATACTGCATAAAATATAAAAGCTTTAACTGCAATTTTTCATTTATCTCTGAAATTTCTGGGAAATAAATTGTTCCTCCATTTGAAGCTTCAAATTTTCCCATCTTTGCAGAATCAGCGCCGGAGAATGCACCTTTTTCGTATCCGAACAATTCTGATTCTATCAAGGTTTCGCTCAATGTATGAAGTGGAACTTGGACAAATATTTTATCTGCTCTTTTGCTTCGCTTATGAATTTCGTAAGCTATTATATCTTTCCCTACTCCCGTTTCGCCTTGGATTAGAACATCAACATTTTGCTGCGCATATTTTGTTATCTCAAAATTTAAAGCATGCATTGCTTTGCTGGAAGTAATCAGCTTGTCGTAATGTTCATTAACTGTTTCTTTTAAAACTTTTAGACTTATGTTTAGTTCACGGTCTTCTAATGCTTTAATAATTTTTTGATTCAGCAGCTCGCGGTTAAAATCTTTCTGAACAAAATCAAAAGCACCGGATTGCATTGCTTTAACTGCTGTTACTATGTCTCCATAGTCTGTTACAATAATTACCGGCAAATAAGGATCAATTTCATTATGAATTTGATTAAGGACTTCGAGCCCATAAATATCAGGCAGCTTTAAATCCAGAAGCACTAGAGAAATGTTCTCCTTCTTTAATATTTTCAATCCCTTCTTTCCATTTTCTGCTTTAAAGATATTATACCTATCATTCAGCAAAAGCTCAACATCATTTAAAAAGGGAACACTATCATCAATAATTAGAAGATTTAACATAAATTATTTCTCCATTCCATCCTTACTGATTTGCTTTTATTTCAAAACTTATTATTAACTATAATTTATTTAATAGAATTTCAAAGCTTGCGCCGCCTAGACTGCTTTGCCCTACAGTTATTTTACCATCATATTTTTCAAGACACGATTGAACATAATGTAATCCAAAACCATGGTTACCTAGTTTAGTTGATAATCCTTCCTTAAGTATCAATTCAATTTTGTTTTCTGGAATTCCTTTCCCGTTATCCTCAATTTTAAGAATTACATTTGGCCCAACCTCATTTATTAATATTTTAATAATACCATAATCATTTTCATTTTTTCCAACTTCATCGATTGCATTCTTAATGATAATAGCAAGTATTTCATTTAATTCAGAAAAAGTTATAAAGATTCTTGGATTATTTATATTAACTGAATAGTCAATCGAAATATTTCCTTTTAGATTTGGCTTGAATTTCTTAATCACAAATTCAAAAACCTTAAGTATATCTGTAACAAAATAATTCTTAATTTCGTTTCTTAATTCGGTAATCTGATTCTTTAAAATTTTAATTCCATTTTCAAATTCTTCTGTTAATTTCACAATAATTTTATAGTCTATATCTTTTATTGAATTACCAATTGCTCTAATAAGCTCCTCGCTTGTATTTAATAACCGGATACTTGATTCTGAAATTATTTTGCTAGAAGACAAAAGATTGAAACTGTTTGTAGAAGCGTTCTTATTCTTAACTAGATATTTGTTTTCTTCAATTTGTATAAGTAAAGAAGATATTTTTTTTAGCTCTGGCATAGTGATGCGCTTATATTCTTCAATTATTTCTAAAACACGTTCTAATATTTCTGCTTTGGGGACTACTCCAATGTTTGCATCAAAAGCAATATTTTTAATGAAGAGGGATAATCTATTTATATTCATCAGCATTCCTTCGCCGTGCTCAAATCGGCGTAGTAAAGTCCAAAGATTTACAACTAATTCTTCTGAGCCAATATTTTTTAGCTCTCTATCTTTTTTTAATTTCAAATAACTAATTACAAAAGTTAGAGAAATTATAAACGGCATAGCATCTTCAACAAAAATGTTTCTAGTATTGCTCATATAATAATAAGAGCTCATATAAAAGTTTTGGCTGTAATAAAAGATGAACTCAAGAATTAAATATAAACCTATAAACATGAACATGACCGGAAATGAAAACGAGATGACTTTCCCTAATTTATTATCGTTTGCTGAATCTAGAGCTGAGCGGAAGATTTTTATTTTTGATATTAAAATCATAAAAACCAAAAAGAGGATGAATTTAATTGTAGTAATGATAAAATCTTTCCCAAGTATATACCTAATCAAATCTTTTTTAGCGAGAAAATAACTTTCAACAATTCCTTCATGTTCTTTTACTGTTATAAAAGTATTAGGTACAACAGAAAGCATTTTAACTACGCCCGATTTAGGAAAAGTTACTTGAAGCTTATAATTCCCTTTACCATCTCCAAGCCCAAAATGCTGAATTTTAGAAGAAGATGATGCATATCCGTATCCGCTGAAAACTTCTCGATAGGCTATAAGAGAATCATTTCTAAATAGTTTTAACTTAGCCCCTACGCCATCACGATTGCTTTGAGAGCCTTCAACTTTTACCTCTAAATAATTGTCATTTTTACTAAAGTTTTGATGAAGTAGATTGTCAAACAAAATTGAACTGCCTCCGTTTTGAGATGCGAAAATGTCAAGGTCACCATCCTTATCAAAATCTGCGGTCACAACTGAAGTATTATAAGAATTAAAAATCTCGCTTTTACCTAAATAAGAATCAGTTACATCCTTAAAATATAATTTACCATTATTTTCCCCCATCATATTTTTATAAATCTTAAAACCGCCGAGGTAAGAAATGAAAAGATCAAGATAGCCGTCATTGTCAAAATCTCCGAAAGCTGCACCATAAGTAAAAGTTGAATCGTTTAATCCGACTTGTTTGGTGACGTCTTCAAATTTGCCATCACCTAAATTCAAAAATAATTTGTTGCCGGTTCCTCTATTGCCTACGAAAAGGTCGAGTAATCCGTCATTATTAAAATCAGCAAACATTACTGAATTTGTTTCTTTAAGATCACCGCAGCCTGTTCCACTTAAACTAGTTATATCTTTAAAAGTACCATCACCATTATTAAGATAAAGTTTATTTTCTCTTCCCCAGTTACCAATATATAAATCTTCATAACCATCATTATTTATATCACCAAACGCAGCACACACAGTTGAGCCGTTAGAAGTTAATTTATATTTTTTTGTTTCGTCAATAAATCCATCACCTTTATTATTTATGAAAAGCCAATTTGATGAGAAAAAACTTGAAGTGAAAATATCAAGATAGCCTGAGTTATTTACATCTGCAGCAACAGCACATTCAGACCTTCCAATATCGCTGCTCAAATTCATATCATTAGTAGCATTCTTAAAATATCCTCTCCCATTGTTTAAGAATAAAAGATTACTACCTGCTAAACGAGTTATATAAATATCCTGATTTCCATTTTCATTAAAATCGTCAATTGCTAAACCGAGTTCGGAGCTTAAATCTATGCTTCCATTAATCGAGTTCACTATTCTTCCTGTAATGCCTCTTAGTGGTGCTGATTCAAAATTCGGCGAAATAAAATTAATTGTACTGGATTCATTAAGATATAATTCATTTTTCCCATAAATATTAACAATATATAAATCAGATTTATTATTATTATCGAAGTCTGCAACTCCAACGCCATATGCAGCTCTAATTGAAATTAAATATTCTGAATAAAATAAATAATTATTTGGCGGTATTTTCTTTTGGACTTGGTTATTTCTGTTACTATTTGAAAGCAATTGCACTTTAATAAAAGAATTTCCATACAAGTAAATACAATTAGAATCGATTGCGGAAGCATCAGTTGGCTGAAAATTTTTTAATTGAGAAATTTCATTCCATTGCTTTTTATTCCAACCGTCATTCGATGGTACTTGATGAAGTATTTCCCCATTCTTAGTTAACGCCCAAATATTATTTTCTGAAAATGGAATAACCCTCAAAATATTTTTTGCAGAAAGCTTACTATTCTTATTATCATATAATGTATCAATAGGATAGACCATAGGTTTCTGGCCTATTTCTTTTTTGAAAAAGAAATTATCAGTTCCAAAATTAAACCATCCGAAAGTTGTATCTGTAGTACTAACTTTATTTATTCCATTATCAATATCAAAACTATAGTTAAAATCTTTCAAATCTATTAAAGGGAGGAGTTCATCACTCGAACTATTTATATCTTTATAAAAAATGGAATGGCGAGTAAATAAAATATTAATATCTCTTGTTGAAGTACTACCAAATGAAATAGTAAATGGTGCACTCTTTGACTTAAGAGTGTAATGATGAATGACATATATATTCTCTTTTGTTCCCTTTATATTTTTAAATGTTAAAGTACAATATTCTATAAAACCGATAATAAGCAGATAGTTTTTTTTTATAAATTTAATATCTGCAATTGTATTTGAGAAAGGAAGTGTTAGATGCTGTTCGCCTGATGTTATTATTCTAGTATTTTTTCTTGTAAGTTTTAATAGTACTAAATTAGGCTTAAATAATTCTTTTTCAGTTTGATCAAAAAGACTAAGTATAAGATATTTTCCATTACAATCACCATGTCTAATTATTTTTGACTGATTTTTAACTTTATAAATTTCTGTAAATTTATTTCCATCAAAAAGAAAAACTTTATAATTAGTAAATACATAAATCTCCTTGGAAGAAATAATTGAAATGAATAGAACTGGGGAATAATCAGGTACAGTATATTCTGTAATCTTTACCGTAGGTTTATCGTCATTGATAACCGGATTATTAGAAGTGGATTTTGTCTGTTCAACCCTAGTTTCTTTTTTCTGGTTACTACAATTAGTAAAAAAAATCATCACCAGACAAAAAAATAATAATTTGTAAAATTCCCTCAGAGCAAATCCCCGCAAAAATTGTTAAGTGGAAAAGAACTTAAATAATAATTGCAGTTAAGTCAAATTAATTTAAGTGGATTGAATTATAAAATTGCTTTTTTACTAATTTATGAATGATAAATAATTCGCTAATCCGGTTTGATATTAGGTTAAATTATGAATTATTTTTATAAATCCTCGAATTTTTCACAAAATACATATCCACTTCCCCTTTGCCTTTTACCGAAAGCTTCCCTCGATATTCGCAGTCAAAATAATCCTTAACTAAATTAAATGTACTTCCAGAAATATTAATCTTTCCCGCATCAGAGCTGTTTTCCATTCGGCTGGCAATATTAACTGCATCACCCCAAATATCATATGTAAATTTATCTGAGCCAACAATTCCAGCAACTACTGGTCCCGTATTTATGCCGGCTCGTAATCGCCAGTTAACTTTTGAATTTTTATTTCGTTCATTTAAATAGTTTATCATTTCCTGTGCAGCGGATATTACCTTCACTGCATGGTTGTCAGTCTTTTCAGGAAGGCCGCCGCAAATCATATAAGTATCGCCAATCGATTTTAATTTTTCCAATCCATATTTTTCAATTATTTCATCAAAGCTGCGATATATTTCATTTAATTTTTTAACTAATTCACTTGGAGGTAAAGCATTTGTTATCTGTCTGAACCCTTGGAAATCTGTAAATAAAATTGTAACAGAATCATATTGCCTTGGTACAACCACTCCATTTGTATTTAGTTCCTTTATGATTTCATTAGGTAAAATATGATGCAAAAGTTTATCGGTTTTAATTTTCTCTTCTTCCAATTCTTTTGTTTTCAATTTAAGCTGAGTTTCCATTTTAAATTTGTACAAAGCGATTTCAATAGCACTGTGCAGTCCTCGCTGATCAAACGGTTTTAGAAGATAAGCGCCTGGTTCAGTAATCTTTGCTTTATTTAATGTCTCGCTATCAGTTAAAGCAGTAAGATAAACAATTGGAATATGAAATTTATTTTTAATTACTTCAGCAGCTTCAATTCCAGAAATTGGTCCGCTTAACATTATATCCATTAAAACTAAATCAGGTTTTTCTATGTCAGCTTTATGAATTGCATCAGCACCTTTCCCGACAAAGGAAGTAACTTCATATCCTAATTTTTCAAGAATTTTTTTAATATCCATCGCAATGATGAATTCATCTTCGGCAATTAATATTTTGGTTTTTAATTCCATTTAGTAACTAAGTGAACTTTTACGATTTACTCTTTCGTACAAAATCTAAAAAAATAATTCAAAGGCTTTAACTTTTACACGGAATACTAGGCAACAAATTTTTTCTTCAAAACAAAATACATATCTGTTTTCCCAAAGCCTTTAACATCAATGGTACTATGATATTCACAATCAAAACAATCTTTAATTAATTCATATGTTTGTGCTGATATATTAACTCTCCAAGGAATTCCGCTTCGTTCCATTTTGCTTGCAACATTTACAGTATTTCCCCAAACATCGTAAGTAAATTTATTCTTACCAACTACTCCGGCAACAACATTTCCTGTATGAACTCCGGCTCTCATCTCCCATATGTATTTGGAATTGTTATTTCTTTGCGCCAAGTATTCTTGCATTTCTAGTGCAGCAGAAACAACATCAAAAGCATGGCTGTTATTTTCTATTGGTAAACCGCCTCCAACAATATATGAATCCCCCATTGTTTTCAATTTTTCTAATCCATGATTATTAATTATTGAATCAAAATTTTTAAATATATCATTCAACTCACTTACCAATTGCTGCGGGTGCATATCTGAAGAAATTTTTGTGAAGTTTTGAAAATCAGTATATAAAAGTGTTACGTTGGAAAATTCTTTTGGTTCAACAAAACCTTTATCTTTTAATTCTTTAACTATTTCTGATGGGAAAATATTATGAAGAAGCTTGTTCGATTTGTTTCTTTCTTCTTCTAGCTCTCGCGTTCTTTCTTTAAGTTCAATATTAATTTGATATTTATATAAAGCCATCTCAATTGCTGAATGAAGAGTTCTTTCATCAAATGGC
Source organism: Bacteroidota bacterium (assembly GCA_021824145.1). GTDB lineage: Bacteria > Bacteroidota > Ignavibacteria > Ignavibacteriales > Ignavibacteriaceae > FEN-1297. The sequence continues at coordinate 176,966 of JAKALM010000006.1, read as the reverse complement.
TTTAATACGTACCCGAACGGCTCAGTAATTTTTGCACGCTGCAAAGTTTCGTTATCTGCAAAAGCAGTTAAATAAATAACAGGAATATTCAATGTATTCATTATTATTTCCGCAGCTTCTATGCCAGACATTTCATCTGCAAGCATAATGTCCATCAAAACTATATCCGGATTCAATTCTTTTGCTTTTTCAATTACATCTTTTCCGGTTCTTACTGAACCAAAAACTTTATAGCCAAGACGTTCTAAGGTTCTTGCTATGTCTTTTGCAATTATATTTTCATCCTCGGCTATTAAAATTCCCGGAATATTTTTCATTTAACTATCCTCTAAATAAATTAATATTTGAGAAGATAATTACAGACACTAAATTATATTTAAATTTTATCATCCCTTTCACACAATTATACTTAAGAAAAGCCCTATTTATATTTATCCTAATTTTATTTAATTAAAAAATTGCCTATAAAATACTAAATCAAAGTGCTTAAATATAATATCTATTCACTCAATAATTAAATATTTCTGATGGTATAAAATGAATTTTTATTCGAAAATATTTAATTGCGATGATTTAATTATCGAATCAAAAGACTCGCCAAAGATAATTAAAACAGAATCTGCAATTGGTTTTAGTTGTTTTTCTATATAGTGCTGATAATCTATATCTTTATGATTGAGTTCCAATGGGATTGGGCCACGCTTTGTAATAACATAATAAATTATATTTTCATTTGAATCTATCATTTTAGCGGCTTTTACTTGTGGAGGAATGTTTTTTATGTATTCATCTATTCCCTTTCTTAGCCTTTTTCTGTAAACCAATTTATCATCTAATTCACCTTTATATACTTTCGAAACTACTTCGCGTATCCATTCGGAAACATCTAAATTATGAAAAATTCTTTGGTACAATTCAACTTGAAATTCTTTTGCAAGCCGTGTCCAATCTGATCTCACAAATTCCATTCCCACAAATTCAATTTTTTCTTTACCATCTTTATCTAATAATCCAGCATATCTTTTTTTAGCACCCGATTCACTCTTCCTCATTGGCGTTATTATAAATTTTTTATAATGTTTCTCAAATTCAATTTCGAGAAATGATTCTACATTAAAATTATTTTTTAACTTATTTTTCCAATAATTATTTAAGTCATCTGCAAGTGAGCTTGCTATTATTTCAGCGGAATTTCCTTCTCCATCCTTTAGTTTAACAAACAAAGAATCTGTATCCCCATAAATAACTTCATATCCTTTTGATTGAAAATATTCTTTGCTTCCTAATAATAAATAATGCCCAGTACCAGTTATTGCCGAAGGAAGGTCCGGATGATAAAATCTACATCCATACGAACCCATAACTCCATAAAAACTATTCATTAATATTTTGATTGCCTGAGAAAGTTGTTTATCTTTTTTCTTTTTGGCTTCTCCTCTTTGAATCATTAATTGTTCAATAAAATTTGGTAAAAAATAATTTGAAGAAGAAAACTTATATCCGTCTGGAGTTTCAATAGTATTTTCATCGGAAAGAAGCCTTGATATAGGATCTATTTTGAAAGTTCTAATAATAGATGGATATAAGCTTTTAAAATCTAGAACGACAACATCATCATAAAGTCCTGGTTTAGGATCGAGAACATATCCACCGGCTGCGTGTTCCATTTCTAAAATATCTTTTTTATCATTTGCAACATAACCAGCACGATGAATTCTCGGTAAATAGAAATGGTCAAAAGCAGCGGTCATCATTCCCAATTGATCCATCAATAATCCTGAAAGCTGCGCGCGTCTTACAGAAAGTTCAATTAAGCCAGATTTCTTAAAAATATCGCTTACCAAAACAGTATCTTGTAAATTATATTCTGCTAATTTTAATTTATCTTCTGCAAACAATTTTTCAATTTCTTGCACTTTATTTTTATCTGGTGTAATGGTTTTACCTGTCTTCAAAAGCTCTTGTGCTACAGTTTCTAACTTATAATCTTCAAAAGAGAAAAAGGAAGATCGTAATGCAGGCGGACCATCAATTACAATCCGACCGGGAATAAAAGCATAATAACCGCCGGACTTTCTATTCTTTAGCGTCACTCTCCCTTCACCTCTGGCAAGATCAAAAGGTATATTATGTTCTTGAAATTTTCTTTCAAGAAACATCAAATCGAATCCTATTACATGCCAGCCGATTATAATGTCTGGATCAACTTCATTAAACCAGGATATAAAACTTTGCAACATAACTTTTTCATTATCATAAAAAGTTAAATATGATGGGCACTTTTTCAATTTTGGTCCAATCATAAAAACTTTTTTTGCTTCACCATTTTTCCCAGTAACGTGCACAGCGATTGAATATAAAGCAGAATTTTTTACTCCGGTTTCAATATCAAGCGATACAATAATAAATTGAGGGGTGATTTCGCAAGGTTTTATTTTTGGATTTATAAATGTAATTAAACGATTTTTTTTCTTGGCTTCACCGTAAACATTTACCTGACAGTTAATAAATCTTTCCATCAAAAATCTTTTTACCGGGTCAATATCCGATTCGAATGTTTGAATGTTTTTTGAAGACAATATTTCGGCGGCAGTTTTAAGATCCTTATAAGTATTAAAATAAAGTGCATCAACAAATTTTTTATTGAATGTTTTAAGTTCCAAAGATTTACGAAAATATTGGATGCCAATATTATCTATCTTCTCATTTCGAATTATGAAAAAAACAGGTTTAATCTTATCAAATATAAATTCAACTGTGCCTAATTCATTTGAAGAACCAATAAAGCGGAGTACATTTTTCCCATTTAAATCATTCCATTCTCCAGTTAATATAAATACTGACGCTGTTTCCAATTTCACTCTATTAAAATCATTCAACAATTATAAAATAAATAAAAGAAAATTTATACGATAGTGAGAAAGAATTGAAGAAGCGGAAAGTGAGTTAAGCGAATAAATTAAAAATTCTAGTATGAAAGTAATCAACCTTTTTATTACATCCAGGTTTTACTTTGTACATATTTATTAAATTCAGCATGAATATTCTTAGTAATTTCGCCTGGCTTACCATCGCCAATAATATCATCATTAATTTGAGTTACTGGAATAATTTCGCTTGTAGTTCCAGAAACAAAAAATTCGTCGTAAAGATTTATTTCGTTTTGTTTAATTGGTTCTTCATGGACTTTTATTCCTGAATTATTACAGACTTCAATTATCACTTTTCGGGAAACTCCAGGAAGAATTAAATTTGATAATGGCGCAGTCCAAACCTCTCCATTTTTAACAGCCCAAAAATTTGTATGAGAACCTTCTAACAAATATCCGTCTCTAATCCAAATTGCTTCCCCAGCTCCTTCTTCTACAGCATGTTGGTTTGCAAGTACACTTGCTAAAAGAGATATTGATTTTATATCGCATCTTTGCCATCTAAAATCGTTCTCAAAAATAATTTTAATGCCCTTTTGTTTGGAAATTTTTTCAATTGGAGTTACAGATATAAAAGTTGTTGGATTTGTATTATCCTTTGGAAACGAATGTTTGCGTGGATAAGAAACTCCACGAGTAATTTGAATATAAACTGAAAAATTGTCACCAATAAAATTATTCTTTTTAATAATCTCATAAATTGTTGATTCGAGTATATCCATTTTAGGATAATTAATTTTTAAAGCATCAAGACTGTTTTTTAATCTTTCCAAATGATCTTGAAAACGGAATAATTTACCAAAATAAGTTCTAATAACTTCATACACTCCATCGGCATATTGAAAACCACGATCGAAAGGAGAAATCTTAACCTCTTCTAGTTCCAGAAATTTATCATTAAAAAAAACAATCATGTTTAACCTACGTTCTTTACAATATGAAATATTTGGGAAGGAATATAAATAATTTTAATCGATTGAAAAAAAATTTTCTAAATAACTGCGAATAAGAATTCAGATCCTTTGTAGATTAAAATCTTTATCAAATAAAAATATTTTAGAAATTAAAATAAATTACTGGCTGAAGCTGTGCGGATTCAACTTGGAAAACAACAATAATCATAACAGCTAAAAGCAGCGCCTGAACAACAAGCGGTGATTCTGTAATTAAGTTTTGTACTTTCTTATCAATTGACTTAGGAATAAAATGAAGAATGTAGCCAAGCAAAATCAAGATTGCAACTTTTGAATAGCCTTGAATCCATTGGAAAAATACAGCTCCGTGAAAGAAATGGAATATTTGATGGAATACATTTTTTGCAGTTTTAAGTGAGTCTGAACGAAATACAACTGCACCAACTAATAACAGATGAAAAGTAATAATAATCTGAAAAACTTTTAAAAATTTTGTTCCGGTTAAATGGAGTTTATCATAAATTGCTTTCCGGTACTTAATTGTAAGAAGCGAAACTGCTAAATATGTACTGTGAATTAAACCAAATACTACATAGGTCCAATTAGCGCCATGCCATAAGCCAACAGCAAAGAAAGTTAAAAATATTGCTACAGCGCTACCGTAAATTTTCCATTTTCTAAAACTCATTTGCAGCGGTTTGAACATATAATCTAATAACCAAGTTGAAAGTGAGATATGCCAACGCCTCCAATAATCAGCAACGCTGGTTGCAATGAACGGAACATTAAAGTTATCCATTAATTTGTATCCAAGTAATAGAGCAATTCCGATTGCCAAATCGGTATACCCTGAAAAATCACAATAAACTTGAAGAGCATATCCATAGGTTGCAAGAAGATTCTCAACACCGGTAAATCTTAAAGGTACTTGATAAACACGATCGACAAAATTTATTCCTATATAATCCGCAATCACATTTTTCTTAAATAAACCACACATTATCAAAAAAATTGCCCTGCCAATATCCTCTTTTGTAATAACTATATCATTTTCTACCTGAGGCAAAAAATTAACTGCTCTGTCAATCGGTCCCGCTAAAATATTTGGAAAGAAAAACATGTATAAAGAAAAATCTTTAAGGCTATTTGTCGGTTCCATAGACCCGATATACAATTCAATTACATAGCTCATCGCCTTGAAAGTGTAGAAAGAAATTCCTACAGGCAAAAGAATATCAAGAGGCTGAAAATTACCTGCATGAAGATCGTTTAAAATTCTTAAAAAGAAATTTGTATATTTAAAATAACCGAGAAGTCCAAGATCAATTACCAAAGCAAGAATAAATAATAATCTTTTTATGCCGGCAGATTTAGCTTTGTAAAGCAAATTACCAAGATAAAAATTTATAAATGTTGATAGGAAAAGCAGTAAAAAAAAGTACCCTGAATTTTTATAATAGAAGAAAAGAGAGAAAAATATTAAAGTAAAAATTTTAGCATTTCTACTTTTAGCAGTTAATCTATAAACGATAAGTAACGCTAAAAATAAAAAGAGGAAAAAACTTGTGCTAAAAAAAAGATGATCTTGAGGATCATAAACAAAAAGTTGAAGCAGTTTGTTAAAATCAATATTAGAAAACATTCATGCTCGCTTTTTTATGAATTTAATTTTAATTTATTTCGATCTCTGAGATAATATTTGGTTTGAATTAGAAATATTAATTCTGAAGCTTAGTATCAATAAGCTTCTGAAGTTCACCAATATTTTTCACTTTTAATATTTCCAATCCTTTGAAATGAATATTATAATCTTTTTCAATTGCTAAAATAACATTGATATGATTAAACGAATCCCAACCGGGAACTTGGTTTGCAGTAGTTTCATCTTTAAAATCAAACGAGTTTAAGTTTAATTCCTTAAGAATAATATTTTGCAATCTTTCAGATATCATTTTTTTTCCTTTTTTCTGGTTATTAAATTTAGTTTGATTTATGATAAGCATCAATTAAAGCTTTTGCAATCATATCACCTATTCTGGCGGCACCAAGCTGTGAAGGGTGTGTATAATCTAATAAAGCATAATTCGATTGAACCCAGGTTTCCATTGAATTGTAACCTCCCATTGCCTCGAATAAATTCCAAAAAGCAACACCGGTTCTTGAAACAATATCCTGCTGAACTTTGAGTAAAAGCGGAATGTTTGGATCAGTTACAAATCTAGTTCCTCTTTTTATTCCTCTATCTCCTACTCCAATTAATAAAATACTCGTTTGAGGGAAAGCTCTTTTCAAATTATTAATTACTTTTACCATTTGGTTTGCATACCATTTATTGTCCTGAGAGCCAAAGCTAGCTTCATTTGCTCCAAATGATAAAATGATTAATTTATAATTAAGAAGTTTGCTGAATTGCTGCATAGAAGACTCTGATATACTTGTAAAGCCTAATCCGGTATTCCCTCTCCATGGAAAATTATCAACATAAATTCCATTTCCAGATTCTAAGCTGACGCCATAAAAATATGCTTGATTGGGCATAGTTGCTGTTAATTTAAATACTGAACCATTCCCGCCAGGTGCGTTTAGAATGAGTTCCTTTAAATCATTTCCAGGTTTTAAATTTGCAAATTGATCTGCTCCATCATTAAAAGAATATTTTATAGAAGAACTTTTTGCATTGCTGTAAAAAACTTTTGCAGTACTAAACCTTGTTGCATATCTAACCCAGCTGTTACCTTGTGGAAGAGCAACAAATCCGCTTATTCCTAAAGGTAAATTTTGAGGATTATTTGTTAATACCGAAATTGTCTGCCAATTATCTGAAAAAGACATTCTTGTGGTAGTCCTAAATGAAATATCTTGAGATGTAATTGATAAATACCCAACTCCGCTGCCACCAAATTCTCTTTGTAAATCTTCTCTTATATTTGCAGTTACGTTATCTCCTTCAACTCCGGAATCGCCATAATGAGCAACTCGAATTTGCTGACTTCTTGTCTCTTTAAGTGCATCAAAAAAATATTTCATCTGATCTAGATTGCCTGATATTTGCACATTTGTAACCGCCGGCCCGCTTGAATATGAATTGTCAGCTAATTTATCATTATCTGTTTTTTTGGGGTTATCAAAAGCATTCTTAAGTAAATTTAGAGAAACACTTGCAGTAAATGCAGCGTTATCAATTTTATCTTTATTTTGTTTAGCAATATTTATAAAACCATAATTTTTATTTGTTATATTCAAATTATAACTCAACAACGAATCTGGTTTTATATCCATAAATAAATCGACCGGTTTTACAGTATAACCAAGAATTGTTACCCCATTCAAAAAATGCGAAATTATAATTATAAAAATTATTGTTAATGCAATTAAAAGTACGGGCCTGTTCTTTTGGTTTTCAGTCATAATAAAAATATCCTTTGTTAAAGATTAGGAATTAACAAAATATACAACACTAATTTATTATTTTTAGTGATAAATATGATGTTTTAATTTAAAATCTTTAGTTATAATATTTGCTAAATTTGATTTAATTCTACAATATTTATACCATCATTATATAAATAAATTAAATCAATTTAAGTTTTTTATTCTGATTTTCCTTTAAATTTTATATCATTTTAAGACTTAAGTTCCAAATTCAATCAATAAATAAATAAAATCAATTTACATTTGAATATACAGCTTGTATAGAGATTAAGACAAAATTGCAAATTTAAAATCCGTTTTCCTCACAAAATAAATTATGGGTGTAACGAATGAGCATTAACTTTAATTTTTCTTCTAAACGATTTATAATAACAGGAGCAACATCGGGAATAGGCAAAAAAATCTGTGAAGACTTAATTAAAAATGGAGCTGTTGTTTTAGCAATTGGAAGAAGAAAAGAAAAATTAAATATTTTAAAAGAACAATACGGTGAAAGAATAAATGTCGAAACAGTTGATGTAAATAATTTTGATTTATTAAAGTCTGCTATTGAAAAATTTGGTGAGAAAGAAAAAGTTGACGGAAGTGTTCATTGTGCTGGCATTAATAAATTTACACCACTAAGAGCATTCAACTGGAGTGATGCCGAACAGATAATCCGAACAAGTTTGTTTGCAGGAATTGAATTGATAAGGATAGTTTCTTCAAAGAAAATTTCATCTGAAAAAAGTTCACATGTTTTACTAGCATCAGTGGCAGGTATAAAAGGAGAAGTTGGATTCACAGCTTACAGCGCTGCAAAAAGCGCCTTGATTGGTGCTGTGAAAACATTAGCTTTAGAATTGGCAATTAAAGATATTAGAGTTAATTCCATTACGCCGGGATGGATACCCACTGAAATGACTGACGCTATAGATGCTAGATATCCTGGTCATATTGATACAATAAAACTTCAACATCCACTTGGTATTGGCAGCGTTGAAGATGTTTCAAATTTAACAATGTTTCTTTTAAGTGATGAAGCTAAATGGATAACAGGAACAAATATTGTAATTGATGGAGGGTATTCAATTAAATAAATGTTTTTAAAATTATTTTAATAAAGAAACAATCAGGAAAATGATTAATAATTCTTTCTTTGTTGAGATTTTTTTAATAAATAAGCGACGTATGCTCCCAATATACTAACACCGAAAAAAATCCCCACTATTAAAACCGATCTTATTACAATAACTTGTAGATCCAATTTTCCCTCCGAAAATTAAAATTTATTAAAATATCTTGATAGGTAGAATTAAACTCCCTATCGTTTAATAGGGAGTTTAATTCAAGAAAAATTATTTAAGCAGAATCATTTTCTTAACGGCAACATTTCCGCCAGATATTACTCTATAAATGTATGCACCGCTTGCAACATGCTGTCCAAAATTATTATCACCATTCCAAATTACTGAATGATTTCCAGCAGTTTGTTGTTCATCAACCAAAGTCTTTACTAATTGTCCAAGAATATTATATATCTTAATACTTACAATGCCGGATTTTGCAATTGTAAAGTTGATTTGTGTAGATGGATTAAATGGATTAGGATAATTTTGCTGTACTTCAAAAGTATATGGAGTTGTTCCTGTTTCAATTCCAGTAACTCCTTGCACTTTAAATACACCGCTAGTAGAGTATGCTGAACTAGAACTATTGTTGTATATTGATTTAACTTTCCAGAAATAAGTTTGGCCTTTCTCAAGATTACTTATAACAGTTGATGGCTTAGTTAAATTATTTACCGTAACTGCATTTTGGAAATCCGGTGTTAATGCATACTGAACTTGATAACTCAGATTTTTACCAGATGTTGGTAAAAACCAAGTTAACATTGGATTATTACTATTCAAAACAACACCATTTTGTGGACTTCCAATTCTTGGAACTATTGGTCCATTTGTATCTGCTGTTACAAAGCTTTGTGTACTACACCAATTAGAGGAATCACCAGTTAAAGTACTATATGTTTTAACACTCCAGTAATAAGTAGTACCTGGAGTTAAAGTCCCTGGAATTTGATAATTGTTTGTATCAATTCCTGATACAACTGTTGAGGTAGCAAATGTCGGATCAGTTGACCATTGAACTTTATAAAGTAAATTGCTTAATGGAACATTCAAATACCAATTAAGGATTGGCGTAGAATAAACAGTAGTTCCACCAATTGGCCATGATGGAATTGGAACAGCTGGATTGCCATTACCTGAAATAACTTTGAAACTATCAGGCGCACAGAATGCAGATGAATCAGTTGCCGATCTTGATCTTACCTGCCAATAGTACATTGAATCATAAGGCAATGGGTTTACAACTGTATAGAAAGTTGAATCAGTTCCAGTATTGTAAACCGGTGCTGAATTTAAACTATCTAGGTATATTGAATATCTTACTTGATAAGTTAAACCAGTTGATGCAATATTCAAATACCATGATAAAGTAGGATTATTTGTATATACAAAATTGCCATGTATCGGATTTGAAAGCACTGGAACTACAGGATTTCCGCTTCCGGCAAATACTTTAAAGCTATCTGGTGCTGAGAAAGCTGAAGAATCTGTACCATTTCTAGATCTAACTTCCCAGTAATAAGTGGTATCACTTAATAAAGGAGTAGCCACAGTATAATATAAATTAGTAGTTGAATAAACAGTAGCGCTGCTTAGAGAAGCAGTATCAAGTGCATATTTAATATCATATGTCAATCCAGTTCCAGTTGAATTTACAAACCAGTTTAATGTAGGTACATTTGTATAGATATAACTGCCGGCAACTGGCCAAGATAAAACTGGTGTAACAGGTCCTGCACTTGGCACAACATACAAGCTATCAATAGAAGAACTATCTACGTAACCAGTAACATGAGATACAACTTGCCAGTAATAAGTATGCCCTGACCTTAGTTGAGTAAATGTTATAAATCTGGAAGTTAATCCTGTTGCTGAAGTATCAGGACTTGATAAATCTCTATTTAACGAAACCTTAAAATCATATGTTATTCCTGGTGCTGGCCCATTTAAGTACCAAGCAAATGTTTGTGTTGGCTGATAAACATAACCACCGCCAACTGGCCATGCTAATATTGGATGTGTATGAGATTTCGATACATGGAAATAAGCTATAGGTGAATATGCAGAGGTATCTGGATGTACATTATCTCTAGATCTAACTTTCCAATAATAGGTTGAATCACTAATAAAATTGGCAGCAACAAATGAATCTCCAGTAACACCGGTAACAGTAGTGTCACCAGTACCTGTAACAATATTTGCAAAAGTTGAATCTCGTGAAACAAGAACATCAAAAACTAGAGAGGTATCAGCATAAGAAAGGTGCCATCTTATATCAGAAGTATCAGAATAAATATCATGTCCATTTATTGGCCAAGTTGGGATTGGAACTTGTGGCCCTTTAACACCATTTATTGAAACTACAAACATAGCTCTATGAGCATAAGCGCTTGTTCCACCTCCATTTTTTGCTCTAACCGTCCAATAATAAGGTGAACCATGAGAAAGAGGTGTTACAATTTTTAGTGATGTTCCTACAATGTTGGCAGAATCTATATCAACATGATAAAAAGTAGGATCATCAGTAACTAGTACTTCAAAACTTGTTGCTGTTCCGCTAGTATCTTTCCAAACTAACGTAAGTGTATCTGCAACTCGATATGTTGAATCAGTTGGATAAACTAATAATGGTGTAGACGCTGCAGGTATAGTAGTAACTGGACCAACATAACTGCTGCTATCAGTCAAGCCAGGAGTTGTACCGCTTGTTGCAACAGGTGTAACTCTAAATAAAATGTATTTATTTAAATCGCCTGAAACTGGAGTATAAGTTGTACTAGTTGCACCTCCAATTGCAACTTCATTTAATCCCGAATTATTATCTGCTCTGTACCACTGTAATGTTGATGTACCTTGTGGATCATTTTCCGCATCAGTATATGTATAGCTGCCAGTTAACGTATTGCCTACATTCGGTGCGCCAGTTATTGTTACTGCTGAAGCAACAGGAGCTTGATTTGCAACAATTGGTCCATAGTAACTACTCTCAACTGTTGTACCTGGCGAAGAACCAGTAACTGCAACAGGTGTTACTTGGAAGGTTATATATTTTGTTAAATCTGCAGATGTTAAGGTATAAGTTAAACCAGTTGCAGATGGAATAGCAGTTTTATTAGTCCCAAGGTTATCATCGGATCGAAACCATTGATAGGTTGAAGTACCTTGAGCATCCCCATCAGCATCACTGTATGTATAGATTCCAGTAAGTGTAACTCCTACATCAAGAGGAGTTCCCGTAATTGCAACACCACTTGCAACAGGAAGATAATTAGTAGTAAAACTAAAACTTGATGACCATGATGAATCTCCACCAGCATCAAAAGCAGCTGCTTCCCAATAATAAACTGTGCCTGGTGTTAAGGTGCCTGTATATGTATATGTAGAATCAGTTAATAGACCTGAGTAATAAACAAGCGAAGTAAAAGCTGCATCTGTAGCAATCTTGATTTTCCAATTAACTGAACTTGCTGTTTTACTCCACTTAAAAGTAGGTTGTATAGAAATACCTGTACTGGCATTACTTGGAGTTACTAAAGTTGGAGAAGCTATTGTTGTAGTAAATTTTGAAGAATCTGAAAATGAAGAAAACTGAAATGAATTATTTATAGCTCTAACATGCCACCAATAAGTTGTTCCATAATTTAAAGGGCCAGCATAATTATAAACTGTATCAACTATTGCTGTTGGCCCTGTTAATGATGATGAGAAAACAACATTAGTAAAATTACTATCAGTAGCTATAACCAAATTCCATTCAACTGAAGTTGCAGTTGAATCCCATACAAAAGTAGGGCTCACTGAAACGCCCATAGACCCATTAGTAGGGGTTACATTAATTGGTTTAGCAGGTTGAGCAAAAACATTTGAAAACAATCCAACAGTTAAAAGGATTGCAAATAATAAATACTTTTTAACAAAAGACATTTTTCCCTCCAAGGAAATTGCGTTCGTAAACAAACGAATGTCACTTAATTACTTTGAAAATAGAATATATAATCCGACTAATGTAATTTGCTTATTTATACTCAATATAAAAAATCAATTTCTATTCTGCGCTTTATAAGTCGATTAGTGGTTTTTAAGGTCGATAAATGAAAAACGGTAATTTATCATTCCTCACAAGCTTCGATATATCAAGAAATTGAGTGTTTATTATTAGCCGAGGTCAATCTAAAAATTAAAATTTTAAATAGCAATTTTTTTCTTTTAGGAATTGTTTAGCATCATAAGCTAAAAAATTGATAATTAGATAATATTAAGAGGCAGATTAATTCTGCCCCTTAATTTATTTAATTTTTATGGCATCATGCTGCCATTCTCACCTTTTACTTCTTTTACTTTATCTAATGGTTTGTGGGCTTCATTTGTTTCAACCGCTGCAAGTTTAATTTTACCTTCTTTTAAATTTTGGTATAATAAATCACTTTCCATTAAATAGTAAAATTGTTTTCTAAATTCATCTAAAGAAATACCACAAGTAGCAGCATATTTTGCTAATTCATGAGGGTCATCAAAATCAGCTTGATTCAATCTAAGCATATATCGTCTGGCAATATAAAACGATTCTGAAGAAGGGTCAACCATTCTAACTCTGGTCTTTTTTGTAACTGGATCCAAAATATCATTAAAATACATAGGCACAAAACGTCCATTTTGAATTGAAACCATTGCACCGGTACCATTTGATAAAATAAATTGAGCTGCTGCAAATCCAAGATCTCTTGTATATTCCATATCGAAAGGAATTGGATCTGCACATCTTAATTCATAACCAATATTTTTGGCAACAATTGTTGATTTAATACCAAATTCTTTTAATCGTTCTTGAACTTTATATTTTAATATTTCGCCAAAGTTTACTTCAGCTAATCTAATATTATCGTGAGCATCTCTTTCAACATTAACAAGTGTTTCCAGATCTTCTTTTTTCAAATGTTCTACTAAACCTTCGGCTAAGATTGCTACCCCATCTTTTCTTCCATAGCTTAATCTTTTAATTATTGCACCAACCAGAATATCTACAATCTGAGCAAGCCTAACATCCGGGCCAGGAAATTCTTCTGGTATTAATGTTAATGTTGCGCCTGTTGCTTTTCCAATTCCTAAAGCTAAATGACCAGCCTTCCTTCCCATTGAAACAACAAAGTACCATCGTGAAGTTGTTTGTGCATCTACCATTAGGTTCTTAACAACTTCAACTCCAATGTGCCGTGCAGTTTGAAAACCAAAAGTTGGAATTCCGTGAGGCAGGTCCAAATCATTATCAATAGTTTTAGGAACATGAACAACTTTAATCCTTCCATCTGCCATTTCATTAACTTTCAGCGCACTGAATGCAGTATCATCACCGCCTATTGTTATTAATTTATCTACATTGAGGCGAAGTAAAGACGTAACTGTATTCTCTAGATGTCTTTTATCTTTTGTAGGATTGTTTCTTGCAATGCCTATGTAAGAACCACCTCTAAAGTGTATTCTGCTTACATTTTCAATTGTCAACTCTTTAACGTGAGATATATCCCCTTCCATTATCCATTTAAAACCATCTCTTATTCCGATAACTTCAACGCCTTCTAATACTGCACGAATTGTTGCTGCACCAATAACACTGTTTATTCCAGGCGCTGGTCCGCCGCCAACTAAGATCGCTAATTTTTTAGGTGCAATAGACATCTTTTCAACTCCTTATTTATAATTTTGATTTTTATAGTTATAATATTTTTAACGATCTCTCAATAGCTAAAAATATTTTTTGATAAAGAAATATAAAACTTTTCTAATTAGACTGTTTTAAAGCACTTTTAGTTTAGCAAATTTCAACATTAATTGCTTAACATTATTTCCTTCAAAAATAACAGTTGCCTTCTGCATTTCGCCTGCACCTACTACTTGAGTTACTTTTCCTAATCCAAATTTTTCATGCATAACTCGACTGCCAGGGCGCAATGATTTATTATCTTGATCAAAATCTTCATAATCTACATTTTCAAAATATTCATAATACATTTCTTTTTTAGATTTTCGAAGCGAAGACTTTCGCCCAATTCCTCCGTTAATTTCAGAATATGTATTTGGATCTAATTCATCAATAAATCTTGATCTGCTTTGATATGCAACTTCACCAAATCTATATCTTGATCTTGCATGCGAAATAAAAACTTTTTGCTTTGCTCTTGTTACAGCTACATAAAATAATCTTCTTTCTTCTTCTACTGTTGCATCCGTACTAAATCTATTCGAAAGAGGGAAAATATCTTCCTCACATCCAGAAACAAAAACTACTGGAAATTCTAATCCTTTAGCAGCATGAACAGTTAAAAATGTAACAACATTTTTTTCTCCTTCATACGAATCAACATCCGACATGAGTGAAACATCTTCCAAAAATTGCTCTAGCTTTGCTTCTTTATTTGCAGTTGAAAATTCGCTTAGTGCCGAAAGAAGTTCGTTAATATTTTCCCAGCGCCCCATAGATTCAGGTGTATTTTCTTCTTTAAATATTCTTAATACTCCAAGTTCATCTACTAATGCTCGGGAAAGTTCCCCAACAGAAAGTTTATCTTTTAATCCAATATATTTATCGAGCAAAATTTTAAACGACTTTACGTTTTTTTGAATTCTTTCTTTTATGTCAATTACTTCAAAAACTCGAGCCATTGTATCGAACAAAGAAAGATTTAATTTTCTTGCAAATGCCGTCATTCTTTTTATCGTAGTGCTGCCAATTCCTCTTTGGGGAAAATTCATTATCCTTAAAAGACTTTCTTCATCATTTTGATTTGATATTACACGCAAGTAAGCAATTATATCTTTTACTTCTTTCCTTTTATAAAATTCCACCCCGCCAATAATTGTGTAAGGCATTTTCTCTCTTCTAAAAATATCTTCTAAAGCTCTAGATTGAGCATTAGTTCTGTATAGAACAGCAAAATCTTTCAAAGAAAGTTTTTTCTTAGATATTTCATGCTTAATATATTTTGCTATTTGAAATGCTTCATCTTTTTCGTCGGCGCATTTTATTAACATCAATTGATCGCCGTCGTTATTCTCTGTCCACAAGGTTTTTAAAATCTGGTCTTTATTATTCTTAATTACTGAATCTGCTGCTGCTAAAATATTTTTTGTCGAACGATAGTTTTGTTCAAGTTTAAATAGTTTATGCTTCGGAAAATCTTTTTCGAAATCAAGCATATTTGCAAGATTAGCTCCACGCCAGCTGTAAATACTTTGCGCATCATCTCCAACCACACAAATTTTTCCATCCTTTGAAACAAGCATTTTAAGCAATTCATATTGAGCTTTATTTGTATCTTGAAATTCATCTACTAAAACATAACTGAACATTTTTTTATACTTTTGATGAATTTTAGGATTTGCTTCAAAAAGTTCAATCGGTTTTAACAGCAAATCATCAAAGTCCATTGCATTATTTTCATTTAATCTTTTTTGATATTCATCATAAATATCAGCAACTTTTTCATCAATAAAAGATTTTACTTGATGCTTTCTATATTCCTTAGGCATTATCATGTGGTTCTTCAAATTGCTGATTTTATGCCTGACTGAATTTGTGGTTAAGCCCTCAATATTAATTTCAAAATTTGAAATTATGTTGGATACTAATGATAAAGAATCTTCAGTATCATAAATTGAAAAATTGCTTCTGAAATTACTATTCTTTGCTTCTATTCTTAATAATTTCGCAAAGATTGAATGGAAGGTTCCCATCCAAATTCCGTTTGCTTTATTGCCCACTAATTCTTTGATGCGTTCTTTCATTTCGTTAGCGGCTTTATTTGTAAATGTTAATGCTAATAAACTGTTTGGATCATATCCAAGGTCTATTAAATAAGCAACTTTATAGGTAAGAACTCTAGTTTTACCAGAACCTGCACCGGCAACAATCATTTCCGGGCCGTTAATGTATTCTACAGCTTTTTTCTGTTCGCTATTTAGTAATTTTAAGTTGACCATAAATCCTTTTTTTGAAATGATTTGTGATTTTTAAAGTGCAAATATACGGAATTACTAATCGAATAAAAAGGAAAGAAAATAGTTGAAAATTGAATTTTCGTTTCTGTTTATAATTAAAAATTTGATTGCTTAAAAAACATTTAATTTTAAAAAAAATCTTCAAAAATTAAATTTTTTAACCGTTATAATTCTTGTTAATTAAATTGTAAACCAGCGATTTTTTTTACAAATCTTTTTTGGTTGCTTTTTTTATAGCCCAATGCAAAATTCCAAAAATCATTTTTTTAGTTGAAGTATATAAAAAGCTTTATTACATTCACAATATCAAACCATTGATTAATAATATTATGGAAAGGGTTTACTATGTTAAAAGAAAAAATGCTAAAGTCATTAAATCAGCAGATGAATGCTGAATTTTATTCTTCATATTTATACTTGGCAATGTCTTCCTATTTTGAATCGGAAAACTTCAGCGGCATTGCAAAATGGATGAAAATACAATCTCAAGAAGAATATGGGCATGCAATGAAGTTTTATAATTATATACTTCAAGCTGGCGGCAAAATAAATCTTAGTCAAATTGAAACTCCAAAATCAGATTGGAATTCTGCTGAGGAAGTATTTAAAGATACTTTGAAACATGAACAAAAAATAACTAAATCAATTTATGATTTAGTTGAACTTTCTATTGAAGAAAAAGACCACGCAACAAATATTTTCTTGCAGTGGTTTGTAACCGAACAAGTAGAAGAAGAAGCAAATGCTTCAAAAATTTTAGAAAGAATTAAATTAATTGGTACAAATAAAAATGGTTTGTTTTATCTGGACCATGAATTAGGTAAACGCGCTTAATAAAATAATTTTAGAAAATTTTTTAAACTAAAAAAGCCTCTTAAAAATTCAAGAGGCTTTTTTATAATTTTAATAAAATTTATTCTTTTATATCCGCAAGAGGAAATGCAGTATGCCTCATTGAATGAACTTTATTAGCCACAGGCAATACAACTTCTTTTTTAACACGCTGTTCAAAATAATCTCTAAAACGTGTTATCATATGTCTTACAGGCCAAGCTGCTGCTTCTCCTAGAGCACAAATTGTATTTCCTTCAATGTTGCTTGCCACAGAAATTAATAAATCCAAATCATGTGTTGAACCTTCGCCATTCACCAACCTGTTTAAGATTTTTACCATCCACCCGGTTCCTTCACGACAAGGTGTACATTGACCACAGCTTTCATGATAATAAAACTTTGCAATCCGAGCTAATACTTTTACTAGATCAGTATCTTCATCCATTACCATAATTCCAGCAGTTCCAATTGATGTCCCAACTGCTTTAAGCGATTCGGCATCCATCTTAACACCTTCAATTTGATCTCCGCGCAGTGGAGGCATTGATGAACCGCCTGGAATTACACAAAGTATTTTTTTATTTCCTGTAACACCGCCGGCATAATTATAAATTAAATCTGTCAGCAACATTCCGGTTGGCAATTCATAAACCCCGGGTTTATTAACATGTCCGCTAATTCCATAAAGAAGAGTTCCTGGATGTTTTGGCTCACCGATTTTAGAAAACCATTCCCATCCTTTATTAATTATTGCAGGAACGTTTGTTATTGTCTCAACATTGTTGATTGTTGTTGGGCATCCCCATAAACCATTTTGCGCCGGGAACGGCGGCTTAACTCTTGGATAGCCGCGTTTGCCTTCAATCGAATTCATCAAAGCCGATTCTTCACCGCATATATAAGCACCAGCACCTTTGTGAACATAAATATCAACCAAGAATTCTTTGCCGAAAGTTTCTTTCATTTTCTCGCCTACATAACCGCGAGCATAAGCATCATCTAAAGCTTTTTGAAAAAGCTTTATCCATTTATGATATTCTCCACGAATATATACATAAGTTGTTTTTGCTTGAATAGCATAAGCTGTAATTAAAATTCCTTCAATCAACTGATGCGGATTAAATTCAAAAATTTGTCTGTCTTTAAATGAACCAGGTTCGCTTTCATCTCCATTAATGCAAAGATATTTTGGTTTATCAGTAGTCTTAGGCATGAAACTCCATTTCAATCCTGCAGAAAAGGCTGCTCCTCCTCTGCCGCGCAATCCAGATTTTTTTACTTGATCAATTATATCATCCGGAGTTTGGCCGAAAGCTTTTTTTACTGCAGTGTAACCGCCGTTCTGTTCATAAACATCAATTAAGTGGAGATTTTTTATTTCGGGTAGTACAATCTTTTCCATTTACTTTTTACTTGTTTAAGGATTCAAGAATTTGATCAACTTTTTGTATATCAAGATTTTCGAAAAAATCTTCATTTACTGCAATCATCGGAGCGGTGCCGCAGGAGCCCATACATTCAACTTCTTCCAAAGAAAATAAATTATCATCAGTAACTTCGCCGTTAGAAATTTTCAATTTATCTTTTACATGATCATATATCTTATTAGCTCCGCGCAGCATACACGAAACATTAGTACAAACTTGAAGATGATATTTCCCAGCAGGCTTTTTGTGATACATTGTATAAAACGTAACAACACCAAGAACATCTTCAGCATGCATTTCAAGAACAGAAGCAACTTCTTTTATTACTTCCTGCGAAATCCATCCGTTTTGTTCTTGTGCAATATAAAGGACCGGCATTACCGCTGCTTTTTTAACAGGATATTTTTTTACCGCTTCTTCAATTTTCTTTAAATTTTCTTCTGTGAATTTAAATTCCATTTTATAAGTTCATGTTTAAGTTTATGTTCAAATTTAAGATCAAATTTTCAATCATTGATTTTATATTCAATTCCTTCTTCATAAATTCTATCTGAACTGCTTTTTATTAACCCGACTAACATCGAAACAATTTCGTATAAAATTTTTTTGCCTTTCTCAGCATTTTCAACCGATACTATTTTCTTAACCACCATTAAATCTAAGCAAGCAGCACATTCAAGTGCCGAGCCCCTTGCAATATCATAGAATCGGCATTTATCTTTCCCAAAAATTTGCCGGTATCTTCGGCAATGTTAAGTGAAATCGAAGTTGAAGCTCTATCCAATTGCGAATATACACTCAAGTTATTGAAGTTAGTCATTTTAAATAGCTCATTTGTAAATTCGATAAACTCTAGGCTACGTTGATATACAATTAATTTTTCATGACTAAAATTCATTTTCAAACTCTAGTACTTCTTGATTTGTCCTTGAACTTACACTTAAACTTGAACTTTCTCACTTATCTGCTTCTCCCATAACCGGATCAATGCTGCCAACAATTGCTACAACATCAGATATCATATGTCCTTTTACAAGATGAGGCACTGCTTGTAAATTAACAAACGAGGGCGAACGGATTTTACACTTCCACGGGCGTCCTTCGCCTTTACTTACTAGGTAAAACCCTAATTCTCCTTTCGGATTTTCTACTGCGCTGTATATTTCACCTTCCGGAGGATTTATTCCAAAATTTACTATCATAAAATCATGAATTAGTTCTTCCATCCTAGAATAAATTTCTGTCTTCTTTGGAAGAACTTTTTTCGGCTGATTCAATAGTGTTTCGCCGGAAGGCATTTTGTCTAAAATTTGTTTTATTATTTTTATGCTCTCTCTTGTTTCATCTGCACGAACAAAGTATCGGGCAAGTGAATCACCATTTGGATATGTAATTACTTTAAAATCCATTTCATTATAAAATAAATATGGATTTGATCTGCGCAAATCATATTCAACTCCGCTACCTCGTAAACTTGGGCCTGTTAATCCAAGATCAATTGCATCTTCTGCAGATACAACGCCAATACCTTCAAGACGCTCGATAAAAATTCTATTTGTATTTAGAAGTCGCTCGCATTCATCCAAATTTTCTAGGTATTGGTCAATAAACCATTTTACTTTTGCAATTGCTTCTGGCTGAGCATCGTTTGCAACACCGCCGATTCTTGTGTAGCTGTTTGTAAATCTTGCGCCGCAAAGTATGTCCCATATATCAAGAATTTTTTCTCTTTCTCTCAACGTCCACAAAAAAACTGTCAAAGCGCCAACATCCATTGCAAATGCGCCAATAGCAACAAGATGAGAAGCAATCCTCGCCAATTCTGAAACCATCATCCTAATATATTGCGCTCTTGGTGGAGCTTCGATTCCTGCAAGTTTTTCTACAGCAAGAACCCACGCAACATTATTAGCCATTGGTGAAAGATAATCAAGACGATCGGTATGAGGAATGAATTCATAGTAAGTCATATTCTCAGCCATTTTCTCATAACCGCGATGAAGATAGCCAAGTTCCGGGACACAAGCTACAATCGATTCCCCATCAAGGCGAAGAAGAAGTCTAAGCACACCATGGGTCGCAGGATGTTGCGGACCCATATTAAGTATCATTTCATTTTCAAGAGCATCTTCAACAGTGATATCGGTATCTTGTAAAAGTGCTTCAACTATTTTTGGATGTACGTCATCTTTAGTTAATTTTTGCATAGCATCTCTTTATTTCTTTGGAAGCGGATTTGAACCTGGAATTCCCATCAGAGGAAAATCTTTTCGAAGCGGATAATATTCAAATTCCTCTGGCATATACATTCTTCTAAGATCAGGATGATTGTTGAATTTTATTCCGTACATATCGTATACTTCGCGCTCTTCCCAATTAGCAGTTTTCCAAACAGAAGATACGGAATCAATTGATAAATCGGATTCATCAACATCTGCTTTTAATGAAAGCCTAAAATTATGTTTCAGCGAATATATATGATAGACTACTGTGAATCTATTTTTTCGGCGCGCCCAATCAATAGCAGTAACATCTTCGCATAATTTAAATTGAAGCTCAACTTCTTCTTTTAAAAATTTGCAAATCGGAACTACATTCTTTTTATCGAATGAAATTGTAAGTTCATCTCTATATTCATTGAAAATAAAATTTTCTCCGCTAAATTTTTCTTTTAGCTTTTGTTCGATTACTTCTTTTGTTAAGGACATAATGTTTGCTTAATTATTCTGAATGACTTTTAATTCCGGCAGAGGTTTATCCTGAAAATCTCTAGCCTTAGTTCTTCCTATCTTTTCTTGAATCTGAATTAAAGCATTTAAAAGATTATCTGGACGAGGCGGACAGCCGGCAAGATAAACATCTACTGGTAAAAACTGGTCTATTCCCTGTACTACGTTATAAGTTCTATACATTCCGCCTGATGATGTACAAGCGCCCATTGCAATTACCCATTTGGGATCTGGCATCTGATCATAGATTTTTTTTACGACATGAGACATTTTATATGTTACTGTTCCGGCAACAATCATTAAATCACATTGGCGCGGTGTAAACCGCATTACTTCGGATCCAAAACGTGCTATATCATATTTAGGATCGCCGCTTGCCATCATCTCTATTGCGCAGCAGGAAATTCCCATTGGCATCGGCCAAACAGAATTTTTTCGCGACCACGCAACTAATGCGTCAACTGTAGTTGTAAAAAAATCATTACCATTCAACTTTGCTTCTAATCCCATTTGAAGCCGCCTTTCTTATATACATATAAATATCCAAGTTCTAACACAACCAAAAATATCATCATAGATACAAAAACCGGCATGCCGATTTCCTTAAACATATTTCTAAATTGTACCGCCCACGGATAAACAAAAATCACTTCAAGGTCAAATATTATAAACAGCATCGCAACTAAATAATATTTAATTGAAATTCTTTCTTTTGTAGTTCCAATAGGTTTCATTCCGCTTTCGTATGTGGATAACTTTTCAGAAGTTGGTCGTTGAGGGCCAAAAATTCCCGATGAAAATACTGTTGCTAATGCAAAAATTAAAGCAACAACTAATACTATAAATATTGGAATATACTGCTCAATCATTGGTTATAATCTAATTTTTTATCTGCCAAACTTATTTAAAAAACGGCTGATTGTCAATTTAGAGAAATATGAATGTTCCGGTTATCAAACAAAATTTCTTACAATATTTTTTAATCTATAATTTAATCATCAAATGAACCGGTTTGAAAATAAAAATGCAAAATTTTTTGCAGCATTCATTACAAACTTTTTTACAAATTTTATTATTTAAATCACTTTCGATTATTAATTTTTTTTATATGCTTGAGTTAGTATATTCGTTTTATAACACAAAAACTTTGCTGCCGATAATCATTGCAAATATTTTATAGACTAGATTAAATTTTTCAAAATCTTGTAATAATGAAAATGGAAGTTAGTATGAATTGTGAAATGATCAGAAAATTTGTTTTACTTTTTTTTCTAATTGTATTTTTATCATCCTCCAGTTTCTCTCAATCAAAACCCAAATTGCTATACCTTGGAAATTATAAAAAATATCCTTATGAATTTATAAATAATGAAGGTAAGCCTGATGGTTTTAATATTGATCTTATTAATGAAATTGGTAAAGTAATGGGTTTTGATTTAAAATTTGAATTAAAACCTTGGAATCAAGTTGCGGATTCAATTTTATATGGTAATAATTTTGATATTGCTGCTATGTTTTATTCTGAACAAAGAGAACAAATGGTTGATTTTTCCGATCCTATTATTTTTTCTGAAGATGAAATTTATATTAATAAAAATTCAAAAAATATTAATTCAATTGTTGATTTAATGAATAAACGCGTTGCGGTGGAAGAAGGTTCTTTTACTGAAGAATATTTAATTCACAATTTGCCTGAAGTAAACATTGTGCATGCTTTATCAGAACCCGATGCTTTAATGATGGTTTCTGAGAATAAATGCGATGCCGCCGTAGTTGAAAAAATTAATGGTGAAAATAATATTACAAGACTTGGAATAAGAAATTTAAAATCTACTGCCTATCCAATTATTCCAAGGGAATATGGCTTTGTGGTTGCAAAAGGAAATGATAGCCTATTATCAAATATTAATGTCGGACTTCAAGTAGTTAAAAAAAATGGAACATACGCCCAATTATTTAAAAAATGGATAGACCCACCCAAACCTGAATCTGTTGCACTAAAAACTATTGTAGCTTGGGGCTCAATAATAATACTTATTATCTCATTTATACTTGGAGTAATTTATTTATGGATAAAATCTCTTAAGAGATTAGTAGCAAAAAGAACTAATGAACTAAATCTAGAAGTTCAAGAGCATATAAAAACAGAAAAGGAATTAAAAATTCAAAAAGAAAAAGCTGAAGAATCCGACAGGTTGAAATCAGAATTCTTAGCACAAATCTCTCATGAGATTAGAACTCCGTTAAACGTAATTCTAAGTTACATTAGCTTAATTGAGATAGAGTTTAAAGATTATTTTAAAGAGAGTACATCAGAAATTATTTTTAGTATAAATGAAGCATCTCAAAGATTGCTTAAAACAGTAACATCAATTCTAGATATGTCGTTGCTTAGGCTAAATAACTTTAAAGCTGATTTTGAATTATTCAATATTAATGAACTAATCGGCAGTCTATTTAATAGTTTTCATAATGCAGCAAAGAGAAAAAATCTTCAGTTGGAGTTTTATGAAGAAATTCCAAATATTTTTGTTAAAGGCGATCATTATACAACCGAAAAATTATTTGAGAATATTATGGACAACTCAATTAAGTACACCGAAAAAGGAAACATCAAAATTAAAATTGGTAAAGATTTTGAAAACAGAATTGCTATTGAAATTAGAGATACAGGAATTGGTATATCAAAAGAATATTTGGAAAAAATCTTCGAGCCTTTTACACAGGAATCAACTGGCGATACAAGAAAATTTGACGGCAACGGACTAGGCTTAGCATTGGCGAAAGAATATGCAGAAATAAATAATTACGAAATTAAAATTGAAAGTGAAAAAGGAATTGGAACTGCTGTATTAATTTTCATGAATCCAGTCTCCAAAAATTAATTATTTTTCAAAAGTGAATTTAATTCACTAAAATGATTATCAAATTAAAAATACTTCCCTCACCTAAAACTGAATTATTTTTTCTTTATTTTTTACAGCAAAATTTTAAACTAATACAGGTGATTTATGCAGATTCAATTTGTAGGCGCCGATAGAACCGTTACTGGTTCGATGCATCATTTAATTATAAACGGGAAAAATTATTTATTAGACTGCGGACTTTATCAAGGCAAACGAAAAGAAGCTTTTGAAATAAATAGAAATTTTGACCTCTTCAATCCAAAAGAGATTGATGCACTTATTCTTTCTCACGCGCATATCGATCATCTTGGAAATATTCCTACGCTTGTTAAAAATGGTTTTAATGGACCTATTTATTGCACTCCCGCTACGAAGGACTTGGCTGTTGTAATGTTAAAAGACAGCGCACATATTCAAGAGAAAGATGTCGAGTTCGTTAATAAGCGCCGCAGGAAACAAGGGAAAAATCTTTTTGAGCCTTTGTACACCACCAAAGATGCTGAAGAAGTTTTTCCGTTATTAAACCCTATAAAATACCACGAAGAGTTTGAAATTGATTCAAACATAAAAGTAAAATTTTTTGATGCTGGGCATATTCTCGGCTCTGCTATTACACTTTTAACAATTAGAGAAAATGGAAAAGAAATTTCACTTGGATTTTCAGGCGACCTTGGCAGGCCAAATTTGCCAATATTAAAAGATCCCGAAAAAATTCCCGATGTCGATTATTTTATTTGCGAAAGTACTTATGGTGGTAGGTTTCATGATAATATCGAAGGGACTAATGCAAAGCTTGCTGATGTAATAAATAAAGCAGTTGAAAGAAAAGGCAAAATTATAATTCCGGCTTTCAGTCTTGAACGAACTCAAGAGCTTGTATATGCTTTCCATAAAATATTTGAAAGCGGAAAAGTTCAAAGAATTCCGATTTATGTCGATAGTCCGCTTTCTACAAACGCAACAGAAGTTTTCAGAGAGCATCCGGAATGTTTTGATGATGAGATGCTTCAGTTTATGAAAAAATATGAAGATCCTTTTGGTTTTAATAAATTAACTTATATAACTGATGCAGAAGATTCGAAAAAACTAAATGATAAAGAAGGCCCGATGATAATTATATCAGCCTCCGGTATGGCAGAAACCGGAAGAATTCTTCATCACCTTGCAAATAATATTGAGAATGAAAAGAACATTATTTTGATGGTTGGTTACTGCGCTGAAAATACACTTGGCAAAAAGCTGATTGAAAAACAGCCAGTTGTAAAAATTTTTGGCGATGAATATAAACTTCGCGCTGAAGTAATTGTAATGAACTCATTAAGTGCACATGCCGATTCAAATGAGCTTACAGATTATTGCAGCGGATTTAATAATGACAAAATGAAAAATATTTTCTTAGTCCATGGAGATTTTGATCAACAGCAAAAATTTGAAGCAAGACTAAAATCCATTGGCTTTAATAATATTTCAATTCCATTGCGGGGCGATATTTTTGAAATATAAACTGACTATATTTTTGATTGTCGTTTTAATATCGGGATGTGAAAGACAAATTGATATTAATCAAACCGACAATAATATTCCGCCCGCAGTTCCGGTTGGTCTACATATTGGTTACGCAAGTGATGGATTAATTGCAATTGCATGGCAAAACAATGTTGAAGCTGATTTGAAAGGTTATAACGTTTACAGAAGCACCGATAGTGTGAATTTTACTTATCTAAATTTCACAACAAATAATTATTATTTCGATGATTCATTAAATTATAATACCACTTACTATTATAAAATTTCTTCGGTTAATATCTTTAATATAGAAAGCCAGCTTACAAATTTTGTTTCTGCAGAACCAAAAAATTTATACCCCCCTTCCACTCCAATAGGATTATCCATAAACGCAAGAAATTGGGAAGGAAATTTATCGGTTTATTTAAGCTGGCTTCCTAATTCCGAAGGCGACATCGCAGGTTTCAACATTTATAAAAGTCTTTCACCAAATTTTAACGCCGATACATCAACATTTTATGCTTTTGTCAAAGGAATCAGTTTTTCTGATACCGCTAATTTGAAATTTTACACTCAATATTATTACAGAATTAAAGCGGTTGATAAAGGCGGATTAACAAGCGATCCAACAGGAATTGTTAATGATGAGATTTATGAAATACCGCAAGTTGTTTTTCCGCAGAATGGTGCACAAACAAGTTTCTTCAATTATTTTATTATTAAAGCAATTAAGGTTCCAGCTAATTATAAAATTATAGTTCAAAATAATATTTACTATGGCGAAGTTTGGAGTACAAATTTTTCAACTTCCACAACAAACGATACTCTTTCCGTCTTATTTGATGCAAGTTATATAAATTCAAATACACCGTATTATTGGAGAGTTGTAACTTATTCTCAAAACGCTGACAATCCAAACAGCGTTTCCCCTCTTTATAAATTCGTGATAAACCAGTAGATTTATAAACAATAATCAAACTCTTTAGAACGTAATACTATTTTACTAATTATTTTTTTATTGAATAAGCAAATAGTATTCAAAAGGAAATTTTATTGATTAAAACAGCTGCAACATCGCTAATAATTTTATTTTTTTTGGCTTCTTCTGCTTACTCACAAAATCAATTGGATAGCCTTGAGTTAATTCAAACTTCTGTTCCATTAAATTTGCTTTCAAGTAAATTTGATAAACAATTGAACACTTTTTATCTTCATTCAATTTTACAATACAATAATAGATTTGATAATCTTAATTTTAATTTAAACGAAAATTATAATTCAACTTACATCAGGTCTTCCGACGCTAGCACTAGGGACGTGCATGTCTTCAGCACTTCCGGATCGTATGCAATAAATTCCTTTTATAACATCGGAGTCTCAGCCGAAAATAATATTTATTCTGATAGCCGCCAGATTGAGATAAATCAAGCTTCTCTTTCTTCGGTAACTTTGTTTTCTAAGCTTAATCCTTTGGAAAAATTATCAATTGCTCCATACTTTGGATATGAATTTAATAAACAGGTTGGCGAAAGTGATAAAGGTTTAGTCTATGGCGGAGAAGGTTATTTAGATAATTACAGTGTTTCAGATTTTAATATTTTATCCGAGTTCAAATTAAAAAATGAAGATATTTCTCCAAGAAAAAATTCTCTTAGCTATTTGAATTTAAACGTTGCTAATAAAATTGAAAATGATTTTTCGAACACTATAAATTTTCAATATTATCAAAATAGGAAAGATTTTTATTTCCAAGCGGATTCAGTTACAGCAAAGCAATTTAATATTATAAATAATATTCAAAGCAGAATAGAAACCAACAACATCTTGCAGGACAATCTATTATATAACAAATTCCTAAATATTTTTTCTCTTAATTTAACCGGTAGAGTTTCGTGGAGAACAATTGATAGAAATACACGCTACAGAACTCTTTTACTCGCCTCGCCTTCAATTTTTGATACTAAAATAAATGAAATGCGAATTGAGTTAGAGTCTTCAGCAAATTATCATTCAAATGATTTTTCTGGTGCTTTTAGTTTAAATTATTCTGAAAGAGACGAAAAGCATTTAACAAAACCTTTCCCCGGTGTAAGTCAAAATTATTTTGATGAACGTTCTGACCAAGAAAGCATGAAGAATAATATTGCAAAAAGAATATCCGCTTCAATTATCGGTAAATGGAATTTATCTTCTTCTGATGAATTATATTTTAGTTTATATCAGAATAAACTTCGATACGATACTCCTAGTTTGGATAATTATGATGATAGAGATGAACTGCTTTCAATTGTTAGGTTAAAATATGTGAAACATTTAAATTCTTTTTTTGATGTATTTGCTAATGTTGAAGGTACATTTAACCACATAGTTTATATTTACGCCGAAGAAAGTTCTAACAACAATATTAATCGAATCTTAAAATTTACTTCCGGCGGATATTATTTGGGAAAAAATTTCTCCTCGCTAAATAGCTTTGATGTATCTGCAAATTATACTGTTTATGATTTTGAAGACCTTACGCCAAATTATAGGAGCTATTCATTTAGACAATTCACTGCCACAGATTCATCAAGGATTGTTTTTAATTCAAGATTAGATTTCGTTCATTATGGCTACGTTAAATTATCAGAGCAAGGAGATTTGAAATGGGCTTCATTTTCAACACATCCTACAAGATATTTAGAAGAAATTTATTCTGAACCTAAATTCGTTCTTAAGTATGGCTTAAATTATATATCCTTAGGCATGAGAATTTATTCTCTTCAAACCTACAACTATCAGGGAATTGTAAAAATTATTGACTCAAAATATGTTAGCATTGCACCTTTAACGGAAGTTGCTTTGTTTGTTTATAATTCTTTAAGAGTAAATATTCTTGGTTGGTACGAATTTATTGATATAAGCAATCAAACATATAAACAACAGGCAAATTTGTCTATGAACGTAAATTGGAATTTCTAACTTTGATCAAAATATTCAATATTAATTAAATTAAGATTAAGTTTTGATGTGTCCTAATGAACTGCACTAGCAAATTGCTTATCAAGAAGAATTGAATAATTAATTTTTTTTATTATTTTGACAAGAAAAATCTAGGATACTTTTTGGCTAATAATAATTACCATTTAGAGATTGATAGCGATCCTAATAATTTGATTACAGTTGAAGAATTTGTAAACTATTTTTCAATTGAATTAAAAATAAAAGAAGAAAAAATTCCTGGATTACTCCTTTCTGTTACAGAAGCAACCACAAATGCAATTATACATGCTAATAAAAGTGATAGGAATAAAAAAGTTTATATTGATGTGCATGTTGAAAACCATAATCTAATTATTAAAATTAAAGATGAAGGTTCGGGTTTCGATCCTGAATCAGTCCCGGATCCAACAACTCCAGAAAATCTATTAAAAGACTCTGGCCGTGGTTTATATTTAATGAAAATTTATATGGATGAATTAAAATATAATATTACCCCAGATGGAACCGAAACAATCTTAATTCTAAAGCTTTAATTCTGAATTTTATTCCAAGCTTTTTATTAAAATTATATCAATTCATTTTTGTTGCTAGTTAAACAATAAGTAAATCTCTCTTAACCATCACTTCACAATTTTATTATAATCTTCTTTAAAAATTTTTTACTAATTAACTTTGCAATTGGATTCGTACATATTTATTTTAGTCAAAAGATAGTAATAAATTTACGGGGAATTCTCGTTTTATTACCACAAATTGAATAAACAAAATTTTAGGAGATAAATATCATGTCTAGAAAAAAAATCTCATTGATTGGCGGAGGACAAATTGGTGGAGTTCTTGCCCAACTTATCGCATTAAAGCAATTAGGCGATGTAGTTATGTTTGATGTTGTTGAAAATTTGCCTCAAGGCAAAACTCTTGATATTGCAGAAGCTGCAAGAGTTAATGGCTTCGATAGTAAAGTAACTGGAACTAATTCATACAAAGATATTTCTGGCTCTGATTTGGTTATTGTTACTGCCGGCTTGCCAAGAAAACCAGGTATGAGCAGAGATGATCTATTAACTACCAATGCAAAAATTATGAAAAGTGTTGCTGAAGCAGTTAAAGAATACGCTCCAAACTCAATTGCAATTATCATCTCTAATCCCCTCGATGCAATGGTAACTCTATTTAAAAACGTAACTGGTTTCCCGGCTAATAGAGTAGTTGGCCAAGCTGGAGTTTTAGACTCATCGCGTTTTGCAACTTTCATTGCGTGGGAATTGGGAGTTTCTGTTAAAGATGTTAATGCTCTTGTTCTTGGAGGCCATGGCGATACAATGGTCCCAATTGTAAGATATGCAAACGTTAACGGAATACCTGTAATGGAATTACTTGAAAGAAAATACAAAGATAAAACTAAAGCCGCCGAAGTTATGAAAGCAATGGTTGAACGGACTAAAATGGCTGGTGGAGAGGTTGTTAATTTATTGAAAACCGGCTCAGCTTTTTATTCGCCTGCAGCTTCTGCAATTCAAATGGCAGAAGCAATACTTCATGATGAAAAAAGACTTATTTCTGCATGTGCATATTTAAATGGCGAATTTGGCGTTACCGGATATTATGTAGGTGTCCCTGCCATTCTTGGTGAAAACGGAGTAGAAAAAGTTGTTGAATTTTCGCTTGATAAGGAAGAACAAGCATTGATGGACAATTCTGTAAATGCTGTTAAAAAATTAGTTGAAGACATGGGAAGACTTGGATTTTGATTGAAACATTAAAACAAAAAAAGCCCTTCATTTTGAAGGGCTTTTTTATTTAATCTTATTAAAATATTAAGCTTGAACTACACTAATTACTTTTCTGTTTCCTCTTTTAGTTTCAAACTTAACAACACCGTCAGCAATTGCAAATAAAGTGTCATCACTTCCTTTTAATACATTTTCACCTGGATGAAACTTTGTTCCTCTTTGTCTAATTAATATATTTCCAGCAACAACTTTTTCACCGCCGAATCTTTTTACTCCAAGACGTTGTGCATTGCTATCACGTCCGTTTCTTGATGATCCTTGACCTTTCTTATGTGCCATTTCATATTCTCCTTATATTAACCAATCTTGGTAATTTCTATTTTAGTTAATTGCTGTCTGTGCCCGTTCTTTTTATCGTATCCGGTTCTTCTTTTCTTCTTAAAAACTATAACCTTATCGTCTTTCAAATGCTCAATTACTTTTGCCTCAACTTTTACACCATCTACATATGGATTTCCTACTTTAGTTCCAGCTTCATCAGTTAATAAAAGTACATTTTTGAATGTTACACTTTTATTTGGCTCTTCTTTTAATCTAGGAACATAATATTGAGCATTTTCGGATACTTTAAATTGTTGTCCTAATATATCAACAACCGCTAACATTTTAACCTCATTTTCTAAAATTTAGACGCTAAAATTAAGAAATACTAAATCACAAGTCAATTTTTCAAAAGAAATTTTTTGTAAGATTTATCAAAAAGCTATCAGATTTAATAAATTCTTACTTTTTTAGACGAAAGGAAAATTGAGAACCAACATCAATTTGACTTTCAACTTCAACTTTTGAGCCGTGTGCTTCAATAATATGTTTTACAATTGCTAATCCTAATCCAGTTCCGCCAATTGCTCGTGATCTTGCCTTGTCAACTCTATAAAATCTTTCAAATATCCTTGAAAGGTCTTCTTGAGGTATTCCAATGCCTGTATCTCTGATTATTATTTTTCCAAATTTTTGTTCTTCTTCTACTTTAATTTCAATCTTCCCTTTTTCAGTATACTTAATTGCGTTTTGAATCAAGTTCACCATAACCTGCCTTAATCTTTCCTTATCACCAAACAATTGTAAATTTGGGTTTACCGCCTCATAAACCAATTCAATATCTTTTTCTTTTGCCGCTGGAAGGAATTCATTTACTAAAATTTTAATGTATTCGTCAATCTTAAAATATCTAAAGCTCATCCGCATTTCACCCGATTCTATCATTGAGATATCAATTAAATCATTAAGAAGATTATTGAGATTCAAAGTATGCTGATTCGCTTTTTCTAAAAAATATTTATTTACATTTTCATCGTTCATAGCGCCGTTAAGAAGTGTTTCGATATATCCTTGAATTGCAAATATGGGAGTCCGTAATTCGTGTGAGACATTTGCTAAAAATTCTGATCTCACTTTTTGTAATCTGGTTAAATCTTCAATATCACTTTTCGTTTTCTCGAACATCAGCTTTATGCCTTCTTGAAGGTTTGAAAGATTTTTACTCAACTTAATTTCTTCTGGAAATGAATAAAAATTTTTTCTGATATTATTCATAATTTGCTTTATTTCATTTAATTCGCTTTTCCTTTTTTTTCCAAGAAAGTTTAAAAGTATTATACTTAAAATTAGTAATAGGATAATAAGTACAAGACTAAACTCAATCCTGCCGAAAATAAGAATAGTTAAAACCGCAATTGATAAATCAAAGATTAGTAATTCTAAAAAATAGACACGTGCAGAATTAAGATTTGATTTAATATTATTCCACACTTTTAAATCTGTACCCCACGCCTTTAATTGTTTCAATCATATCGGAATGTTTATCTAGTTTTTCCCTAATCTTTCGAATATGAACATCAACAGTCCGGTCAACTACATAAACTCCTGTTCCCCAAACTTCCTTCAATAAAGCTTCCCTGCTGAAAACTTTTCCTGGATTGTGTGCAAGGAAAAATAAAACTTCAAATTCTTTTCGCGGAAATATTTTTTCTTTTCCGTCTAAGTGAACTGTAAATTGGTCTTTATCAATTACAAGCGGACCAATTTTTATTTTCGAAACTGATTTCTTTTCTGCTGGTTCATTTTCCCTTTTTCTTAAATTAGATTTCACTCTTGCAATTAATTTTTTGGGCGAAATTGGTTTTTGTATGTAGTCATTTGCACCAAGTTCCAATCCTTTAATTTCATTTACTTCGCCAGCTTTTGCTGTTAAAAAAATTACCGGCGTGTTTTCAAATCCGGGAAATGCTCTAATTCTTTTGCAGACTTCGTAACCATCTAATTTCGGCATCATTATATCAAGAATAATTAAATCCGGATTTTCGGATATTTTTGATAACGCTTCAATTCCATCGTTAGCAGAAATAACATCAAAATCTTCAAGCTTAAGATTATATTGGAGAAATTCAATAATATCAGGCTCATCATCAACTAATAATATTTTAGTCTTCATAATTATTAAATTTTAATTTCTTTCTTTTGCAAAGATGATTTGTACATTGCCTCAACAATTTTCATTCTAGATAATGATTCATCAGCTGATGAAAAAACCGGATTCAATCCGTTTACTGCACCAATAAAGCTCCTTAATTCGTTCATATAAGATTTTCTAAAAAG
The DNA here is from genome assembly GCA_021824145.1 of Bacteroidota bacterium. Lineage (GTDB taxonomy): Bacteria > Bacteroidota > Ignavibacteria > Ignavibacteriales > Ignavibacteriaceae > FEN-1297. The sequence continues at coordinate 143,814 of JAKALM010000006.1, read as the reverse complement.
ATTTAGCGAACTTTCTGTTTGCGTTGGAGTTAAATCTATCATTTTGTCTTCAATTCGTTTGCTAACATGAAACGGATTAAGAGATGCAGAACCTTTAGTCCCGTAAACATCAAAATAAAATGAATCCTTCTCTAACGCTAATGACCAGCTCGATTCTATATTTATACAAGATGAATTTGCACATCTTAAGAAACTGATTGAGGTGTCTTCAACGCTTTTAGTAAATTCGTAAAAATTTTGAGTAGAAACTGTTTCAACTTGAGGGAAATCTAAAAGCCAGAGCGATAAATCAAGTAATAAAATGCTTAAATCTATAATAACTCCGCCGCCTGATTCTTCCTTTTTTAAAAACCATTTTTGATTGCTGCTTCTTCTTCTAAGCCAACCACATTTTACATAAAATGGATCACCAATTTCTCCATTATTCAAAAGACTTTTCAAAATCATTGCATCCGGTCGGTAACGAAGATTCATACCTACCATTAACTTTCGCTTATATTTTTTTGCAGCATCAACTATTTGCTTGGCTTCGGCATAAGTTCTTGCTAAAGGCTTTTCAACTAATATATCTCGATTCGCTTTTAAGCAAGCAATTGCTACATCTTTATGAGTATTAGTTGGTGTAGCAATAATAATATTGCTGGCATCGCAATTTTCTAAAAGCTCGTTATGGTCTTTATATCTCTGTTTAATATTAAATTTATCAGCTAAAGTGTTTAGCCTGTTCTTGTTTAATTCTGCTACAGCAGCAATTTCAATATTTTCTATTTTGGATAGATAAGGGAGATGAACTAGTTGTGAAATACCGCCCAAACCGATAACCGCTACTTTGGTTTTTGTCATTAAACAGCCACCTCTTGATTTATTTTTTTATTTTCACAAAATACTTTTACTTGGTTCACAATACCTTCAGGGTCTATACCAAGTATATGGTGAAGTTCCTGTTGAGTTCCATGTTCTACAAAACTGTCTGGTAAACCAATTCTTAAAACATCATTTTTATAATTCTTGCTTACTAAATATTCTATTATTGCGCTGCCAAATCCTCCTGGAAGCGCATTCTCTTCAAGTGTAATAATTTTTGAAAATCGTTTTGAAATATCGTCAAGTTTATTTGTATCAAGAGGTTTTGCAAATCGCATATTTACTACTTCACAGCTGATCCCCTGCTCTTCAAGATTCTTTGCCGCTTTAATTGAGTAGTTTACCATCGAACCGATTGCAAGTAAAGCAGCGTCCTTCCCTTCTTTTAATGTTTCGCTCTTTCCAATCTCAATTAAATCAAAATTCTGTTTTAGCGGAACTCCGAATCCATTTCCTCTTGGGTATCTTAATGCAATTGGTCCGCCATCATATTTTACCGCAGTGTAAATCATATCCCTTAATTCCGATTCATCTTTCGGCGCCATTATAACCATTCCTGGAATAAGCCTGAGATATGTTAAATCGAAAGCACCATGATGTGTCGGGCCATCAGCACCGACAAGTCCAGCTCTATCTAATGCAAAAACTACATGCAGTTTTTGAATTCCTACATCGTGAACAATTTGATCAAATGCTCTCTGAAGAAATGTTGAATAGATAGCTACAACAGGAATAATATTCTGTGTTGCTAATCCTGCGGCAAATGTAACAGCATGTTCTTCTGCTATTCCAACATCAAAATAATTTTCTGGATAACTTTTTTTAAGAATATCTAAGCCAGTTCCATCCGGCATTGCACCAGTAATTCCAACTATATTAGAATTTTCTTTTACAATTTCCGTAAGCGCTTGCCCAAAGATTGATGTAAAAGAAGGTACGCTTGCGGATTTCTTTATTGCTTTTCCTGTTAGTTTATCAAATGGCGTAGAGGCATGAAGTTTTTGTTCATCATTTTCTGCCGGTTCGTAACCTTTTCCTTTTTGAGAAAGTGAATGGACTAAAATTGGCCCTTTCATGTTCTTTACATGTTCAAATATTTTTACAAGCTGATGAACATTGTGCCCGTTAATAGGTCCAAAATACCTGAATCCAAGAGACTCAAACAGCATTCCAGGTGTAATTACAGCTTTAATTCCATTTTCCAATCTCACGGCAATTTTTCTTAATCTATCGCCAAAATGATCTAGTTTTCCTGTCAGTTCCCAAATTTGCCCTTTAAATTTATTGTAGTCAGGATGAGCAATCATTTCAGTAAAATAATTTGAGATTTGCCAAACATTTGGTGCAATCGACATATTATTATCGTTAAGAACAACAATTAAATTTGATTTTAAAACACCGGAATTATTCATAGCTTCATAAGCCATTCCTCCAGTCATTGCACCATCGCCGATTACTGCAACAACTTTTCTATCTTCTTTTTTCAAATCACGTCCAACTGCCATTCCAAGCGCAGCAGAAATAGATGTTGAAGCATGCCCGGCACCAAAAGTATCATATTCGCTTTCAGATCTTTTAAGAAAACCGCTTATACCGTTAAGCTGCCTTATTTTCTTAAGTGCTTCTTTCCTGCCGGTTAAGATTTTGTGAGGATATGCTTGATGGCCAGTATCCCAAATTACTAAATCGTAAGGTGTATTAAATACTTTATGAATTGCAACTGTTAACTCAACTGCCCCAAGCCCGCCTCCAAAGTGGCCGCCAACTTCTGAAATTGTATCAATTAAATATTCTCTTATTTCAGTACAAAGCTGTTTTAATTGTGTTACATCTAATTGACGAATATCTGATGGATAATTTATTTTTGATAAAATTTCATATTTCCCTGCATCACTCATGATACCCTACTCCAAAAATTTATTTATCAGACTCTTCAAAGTTATCGCTTGATATATCGTCTAGTTTCTTTTTTAATTCCGTTATTTTCAATTCTGCATTCTTTAAAGTTGTAACACAATATTTTGAAAGCTCAATTCCTTCTTCATATAATGCAATAGCTTCTTCCAATCCTATGTTTTCATTTTCAAGTAAAGAAGATATTTCTTCAAGCCGGTTTAATTTACTTTCGAAATTATTTTTGTCTGATTTTTTTGCCATAATTTTTTTATTTGAATGTTAAAAGTTAACCAAATAATTTAAAACTTTCTTGTTAAATGCTAAACATCACTGCTCGTTATTTTGTTTTTTGATAATTATTTCTCCATCATAAAATCTAATTGTTGTTTCCTTTTCTTTTCTAAAAATTGAAGCTCTTGTTACAAATTTAGATTCCTGCTTAACTAAAGCAAATCCTTTCTTAAGCAATCTCTGGATATCATTTGATTCAATTTCTTTAGTAAGAAGAGATAATTTATTTTTATCCTTTATTATTTTTTTATCGATATTTTGGAATAGTCTATAAGTCAAATTATCGAATTGCTGATAATATCTTCTTGTTAAATCAATAGGCATCCTGAATCCATAAGAATTTAAAATATTATCTATTTCATCTTGATACGAATTGCAAAGTTCAATCAAGATTTGGGTAGAATTATTTGAAAAATTCTTAATAAAAGAATAAAAATCTTCTTGATTAGGTGTTGTCAATTCCATTGCTGCCGATGGAGTTGGTGCTCTTAAATCTGCTACAAAATCTGCTATTGTAAAATCAATTTCGTGTCCAATTCCGGTAACTATCGGAATTTTCGATTTGAAAATTTCTCTTGCAACAATTTCCTCATTAAATGCCCAAAGGTCTTCTATTGAACCTCCTCCTCGTCCTACAATAATTACGTCAATATCATTTTGTTCGTTTAAAAGCCTTATACTTTTTACAATTGTTTCTGCAGCACCGCTTCCTTGAACTTTTGCAGGTGCAATTACTAATTCAACTAAAGGAAATCTTCGCTTAGCAACGCTTATCATATCTTGAAATGCCGCACCGTCAATTGCTGTCACAATTCCTATTTTCTTTGGAAGAATTGGAATTTCTTTTTTAAACTGCTCATCAAATAAACCTTCTGCAGATAATTTTTGCTTAAGCTGTTCAAATGCCGCTTGAAGTTCTCCAATGCCTGCCGGTTTCATTGAACGAACATCTATCTGATAGCTGCCACGCGGCGGATAAACTGTTATTTTCCCACTTACAATTATCTTCATTCCATCTTGTGGAGTGAAAAAAACATAATTGTTAAATCCTTTCCACATTGTGCAGGATATTACTGCATTTGAATCTTTCAAATTAAAATACCAATGGCCAGAAATATGAGCTTTGAAATTTGAAATCTCACCTATTACGCTTACTTGAGAAAAATTTTCTTCAAGGCTTTGCTTAATCTGATTAGTTAATTGCGATACTGAAAGGGCGTCGGTGTTATCAAACATTATTATCAATAATCTTCTTTTTTAATTTTTTTTTAGTTTCAATTTCTTTTCTGAATATCAAACAATATTGATGATGTCTGTTTGAAACCCAGGCGCTGTTAATGCCTAATGCAATAAGCGGTTTATCATCTTGAAGCCATATTTTTTCATCTTTAAGTACCCAGCTTTTTTCGCCTCTTTTTGTAAGCGAAATTGCCGTATCAAAAACTAATGGAAATAATTTTCCTTTAAAATAAACATTGTTAATTATGATGGTCAAATACCCATTTGGCTTTGTTAAATCAAATACTTGGTCAAATATCTTAGCCTGTCGCTCAATAAATTTATCGTATTCTTTTTCATTTCCTAAATCATCTTCAAGCTGTGAATATTTTGTAGTAAGGCCCTTGTCGCTTCTAACTTTTTGCCGCAAAGAATTTCGTTCAAGCTGATTCCAGTAAGGCGGCGAGGTTATCACATAATCAAATTTAATTTTACTTAATTTGTCCTGACTGAACATTTTATTTAAGTTTTCAGATGAACCAAGTAATGGTATAATTTTGTTATTAAAATTTGCTTTTTCTATTCGTTCTTTTGAAATTCTATAAAACTCTTCTGACAGCTCAACACCTGCTCCATTTCTATTACTATTTCCAGCCGCTATTAAAGCACTTGCTGTTCCCATAAAAGGGTCTAAAACCCAATCACCTTCTTTAGTAAAAAAGGATATGAATTCTTCTACAAGAGTTTCGGGAAATTTTGCAGGATGAAGTAATTCTGTATTTTTTCTTCTCGGCGGTTTGTGAATAAACCAAGATTTCGAAAATTTTATCCATTCTTTCCCTGTTAAGTTATTTAACTTATTATTTAGATTATACTTTCCACGTTCTCCATAATCGATTAAAGTATTTTTTATTTTGCTGCTGCTTTTCATTTAATTTTTCTAAGAATTATAATTAGAAATAAACAGAGAAAAAGCTTGAATACAAACCAATTGAAATTTCATGAAATTTACTTGCCGTATCATTTGGTTTAATATTAAAACGATATCTTGTATAAATAGTAAAAGTGTTAAAAATTTTAAACCAACCAATAGAAAGTTCTGCGCTAATTCCGTTAAATCCTTTGAAGTTTGTAAACCAATCCACGCCAGGTGATATATATTGGATCTCAGGAATATTTATTAATTGCTTATAACCAAGGCGGAAAAAATTTTTATCGTCAGATTTAAATATGTATGAATATTCTGCTGAAAAATATCCGAATGGATAATTGAAGTTAGAAGATCTAAAAGAAATTAATGGAATTTCTTTTGTTAAACCAAAATAATTTCCAGATTCATTTGAAACATAAACCGGAGAAGGCAAAGCAAAAACAGTTCCACCAAATAAGCATAATAATAAAAAGTTGGATTCACTTTTTATTTTAACTTCACCTGGAAGTTCAAATTCATAGCTGTCACTTCGGGATATTTTTCCCAATGAATCTTCTACAACAATTACAAATGGAACTGATTTCGTTTTAAAATTTAAGTTTGTTATATCAATCTTAGCACTATGATTTTCAGTTAAAGTATCCGAAACTTTATATTCATATTTTTTATCTATTATAACTTTGGATTTGCAGTCAGCACTTGTAAAAAATGTTAACAAAAAAGTATGTGGAATTTCTGGCGTAACATAAGAATCAATTACTGTTACATCTATGCTGTCTTCTGGTAATGTATTATTTTGTGCAAAATTTATTGTTGATATTACAATAACTGAAACTAATACTAAAAAAAATCTATACATCATTTCCTCATCTTAAATTAAATCTTTTTATTATTATAAATATAAAAAATCGGTCGTTTAAATTTTAAGCGGCCGATTATTAGTTTTAAGTTTAATATGTTTTACTCACAATTGATCTAAATATTATAATAGCAAAATTAATTAAACTATGTTTAAACACTTATCTAGGTCTGAAATTATATCATCAACATTCTCCAACCCCGCTGCCAATCTAATTCCTCCCGGATCTATTTTGTATTCCGAAAGCTTATCAATAGGAACCATCGAATGAGTCATTGATGCGGGATGTTCAATTAAAGTTCGCGTATGTCCCAAACTTACTGCAAGTGTCATTGTATATGCATTTTTTGCAGCATAGTTCATAAATTTTTTTGCGTTTTCTTTGCTTTCAATTGCATTCTTTCCTTTTAACACAAAATAAATCAAGCTTCCGGGTGAAAAATTACCATTGAAATCTATCATCTGCTTTTTTGCAGTTTCATAATATTTATAATTTGACAAGCCAGGGTAGTTTACAAATTCTACTTTATTTTGGTTATTTAAATATTCTGCAATCTTTTGTGCACTTTGAATTTGCTTTTGAATTCTTATACTAAGAGTTGGCAATCCATATGTAATTACATTCCAGGCACTTTTATTATTTAAAACTGCACCAAAATCTTTTCTGAATAACAAAAGCATGTCTCTATATTTCATTTTGCCTATTACAACTCCACCCATGTCCGTTCCAAATCCGCCTAATCCTTTTGTCAATGAGTCGATAGAAAAATTTGCTCCCAGCTCTATTGGACGTTGGCAAAATGGCGTGGCAAATGTATTATCAACTACAATTTTAATTTTATCAGCTTCTGGTCTTTGTTCGTTTATTTTATCTACTATTTCTCTCAATGAAACAATATCGATAATATCTAAATTAGGGTTAGAAGGCGTTTCAAAATAAACAACCTTAGTCTTTTCAGATAAAACAGTTAGAATATTTTTGCTATCAGTTAAATCAACTAAATTTACCTTAATGTTATATCTTGGGTACCATGAAGTAAATAATGAATATGTACAGCCATAAAGAGTATGATGAGCAATTATTTCATCACCAGATTTTGTTAAAATTCCCATAAGTGCTGAAATTGCTCCCATTCCCGTGGCAAATGTAACTGCCATTTCTCCTCTTTCAGTATAGGCTAAATTTTCTTCTAAAATATCTTTATTGGGTTCACCTAATCTGTCATATATATATATTGGCATCGGATCTTCACCGGTAATTGGTGAGTTGGCAAATTCAATGAAACCCTCTGCTCCTCTCTCTACCGAATCAAGTCTGTAAATTATTGATGACGATATAGGTGGCAATACATGGTGAGAGTAATCCCATTTTTTAGTTACGTTTTTACCGTAAATTAAATGAGTTTCCATCGAGTATTTTGTATCATCAACTGTATTATTATTTTTATTTTGTGTGTTCATATTGACCCCCGTTAATATTCTAATTTAATTTTAACTAATTTAGTTAGAATTCCAATTAATTAGTAGGCAATTTAAAATATTTTGGATATTCATTAATAATAACTATTTAAAGCATTTTTTATATCCGCAATTAAATCTTCTATATCCTCAATTCCAACTGAAAATCTTACTAAGCTGTCTGTTAAACCCATTTTTTCTCTTTCTTCTTTTGGAACAGATGCGTGAGTCATGCTAGCTGGATGACTTATCAGACTTTCAACTCCGCCTAGACTTTCTCCTAATGTAAATATCTTAACATTTTTTAAAAGTGACTTTGCTGTTTCCACTTCACCAAAGTCAGCAGATATCATCCCGCCAAATCCTTTCATTTGTTTTTTTGCAAGTTCATGTTGAGGATGGTTTGCCAATCCTGGATAATATATTTTTTTTGCCAGCTTTGACTCAGCTAAAAAATTAGCTAGTTCGATTGCATTTTTATTATGCCGCTCCATTCTTACTGCTAATGTTTTAGTTGACCTTAATATTAACCAGCAGTCAAATGGAGATGGGACTGCACCTACAGCATTTTGGATATATCTTATTCTCTGATGAATACTGTCATCGTTAGTTATAATTATTCCACCAATTACATCACTGTGCCCATTTAAATATTTTGTCGAACTGTGCAATACTATATCGCAGCCTAAAGTTAAAGGATTCTGCAAATAAGGACTCATGAAAGTATTATCAACAATACTTACCAAATTATTTTTTCTGCATATTTCAGAAGCACCTTTTAAATCTGTTAGATTAAGCATCGGATTTGTTGGTGTCTCCAAGTAAACAAGTTTTGTATTTTTCCTTATAGCATTTTCAATATTTTTTAACTCAGATGTATCAACCCATGAAAATTCTAAACCATAATCTTTCATAATTAATTCAAATAATCGATATGTTCCACCATATACATTATTTGATGCGATTATATGATCACCTGCTTTAACCAGCCCCATCAGTGCATGCGTTGCCGCTAATCCTGAACTAAAAGCAATTCCGTATTTTCCTTTTTCTAATGCAGCTATGTTTGCTTCTAATGATTGTCTTGTTAAATTGTGGGTTCTTCCATATTCATAACCTTTGTGCTTGCCTAATTCTTCTTGAGCATAAGTTGAAGTTTGATAAATTGGCGTTATTACTGCGCCGGTAACTGGATCTGGTTTTTGACCAGCATGTATTGCATCTGTTGAAAAACCCATGTTTATTCCTTAAAATTTTTATTCTTTATATAACAATTTACAAAAATGTTTATTCTCTATCTTAACCTTGATCTTACTCATACTCATACTCATACTCATACTCTTAATCTTGATCTTACTCTTGATCTTGCTCGTGAACTTTTTTACGAAAAATTCGCGTGCTCTAAAATATCATAACGCGTTATTATATCAATTATCCGCCCATATTCAGTTACTAAAACTGCTGGTGAATCACTAAGATATTTTCTTACTACTTTTAATTCCGTACGTTCATCTAATGTTGGAAAACTTGATTCCATCACATCTTCGATATTTGATTCAATTAGATTTGGATTCTCTAACAACCCCCACGTTAATTTAGTTTCTCTTACGCTGCCAACCGATTCACCATTATCTATTACTGGCAGCTGAGAGAATCCTTTTGTATTCAAAGCTTCAATTGCTGTTTTAATCTTATCTTTTGGATTTAAAAATGTAAGTTCCTTTTGTTTTCCATTTCGCTTTGCTGTACAAATATCTTTCAATGTTCGAATCTCTGTTGGAAATAATCGCTTTTCCCTAAGCCATTCATCACTATGGAATTTTGACAAATATCTTTCTCCAGTATCCGCAACAATAAAAACCATTACAGCATTTTCATCAAGCTCTTTTGCTACTTGAAGAGTAATTCCTAAATTTGTCCCTGTACTGCCGCCGCAAAAAATACCTTCTTCTCTTGATAGCATTCTAGCATAATTAAATGAATCCATATCATTTATGTTATAAACTTTATCGATATATTCAAACTGAACATTTTTTGGTAAACAATCTTGTCCGATTCCTTCTACCAAATAAGGAAGTCCAGCGGAAATAACTCCTTTTTCTTTGTATTCTTTAAATATCGATCCATAAGGGTCAGCACCAATTATTTGTATATTTTTATTTTTTTCTTTTAAATATCTTCCTACTCCGCTTATCGTTCCGCCGGTGCCAATCCCTGCAATAAAATGTGTTATCTTTCCTTCAGTCTGTTCCCATATTTCCGGCCCTGTTGTTTTATAATGTATCTCTGGATTCGCTGGATTCGAATATTGATACATAAAAACTGAATTTGGCGTTTCTTGATTTATTTTCTTTGCTACTGTTATGTAGTAATCTGGATGATCATGTTTTACTGCATTGGATACAACAATTACATCGCCGCCCAAGGCTTTTAAATAATTAATTTTTTCAGAACTGACTTTATCAGTGACAACAAAAATTGACTTGTATCCTTTAACTGCACATGCAAGTGCTAGACCAATCCCGGTGTTGCCGCTTGTCGCTTCTATTATTGTTCCGCCTGGTTTTATCTTTCCGCTTTTTTCTGCATCTTCTAGCATTGAAAGTCCGATTCGATCTTTAACACTTCCGCCTGGATTTGCAGATTCGAGCTTTGCTAATATTTGCGGCTTCAGCCCTTTATTCAACTTGTTCAATTTAACTAAGGGTGTGCCCCCAATTACTTCGAGTATATTATTTTTAAATTTCATAATAAAAATTATTTAATTAAATATTTTTTTAATGCGATAGTTACTTACAAATTTATCCGCAAAGTAAAGATTTGAAGCTAGAGAATGAGCTAAATAAAATTTTAATTAATAAAACTAAATCCTCTTAAAAATTCTTCAACATTCATTCGCTTTTTACCTTCCTGTTGAAGTTCTAAAATCTCTAAAGAATTTTTCCCGCATTCAATTATTAATGAAGTCTTAGTTTGCTTAATTTGTCCGGGTTTTGTGTCTTTGTCTTCAAGTAATTTTGTTTTATAAATTTTTATAATCTTATTCTTAAAATTAAAATATGCGCCTGGATATGGAGAAAGTCCTCTTATTAAATTATGTATCTCTTCTGCCGAGTTGTTCCAATCAATTTCACAAATTTCTTTTGTAATTTTAGGCGCCAATGACGCTGACGAATCATCCTGCTTTTTCAGTACAAAATTTCCATCTTCAATAATTCTAACTGTTTCTACAACAACCTTAGCTCCAAGTTCGCTCATCTTATCATGCAGTGATCCGAAATCATCATCATCATCAATATTAATTTTCTTTTGAAGAATTATATTTCCAGTATCGACTTTACTTTCCAGCATAAAGGTAGTTACACCTGTTTCTCTTTCGCCATTTATTAAAGCCCACTGGATAGGTGCTGCACCGCGATATTTCGGCAGCAGCGAACCGTGTAAGTTAAATGAACCTTTTGAAGGGATAGTAAATATTTCTTCCGGCAAAATTCTAAATGCAACAACTACAAAAAGATCAGGACTAAAACTTCTGAGATGATTTATAAAATTTCCATCTTTCAACTTTTCTGGCTGCAGTACCGGGATATTATTTTTAAGAGCGAATTCTTTAACTGGAGTGTATGTGATTTTTTGTCCTCTGCCTCTTTCTTTATCTGCTCCTGTTACAACTGCTGTAATTGTATGGCTGCTTTCGTATAATGCTTTTAAGGAGGGAACCGCAAAATCCGGAGTGCCCATAAAAATTATTTTCATTTTTCAGTAAGTTCTTTTTATGCGATTTGGTAGTCAACACTTTCAGTTACCGGATACTGAAAGTCAACTTTTCTCTTTTTTATTTTTATTATATCTTTATTCAACTTTTTCTTCAGATCATCCGAAATCAAATCAGTAAAAAGAATTCCCTGAAGATGGTCATATTCATGCTGAATTACCCTTGCTAAAACTCCGTCTGCTTTTAGTGTTTGATCTTTGAACTCTGTATCTTTATACTCAACTGTAACGGATTCCGGCCGCTCAATTTCAGCACGTACATCTGGTATGCTAAGACAACCTTCTTCAATTTTTACTTTTTTGTCTGAGAAATGAGTTAGTTTAGGATTAATAAAAACTATCGGTTTAGTTTCTTCATTGCCCTCAATTACAGAAACATCTATTACAATAATTGATTTATCGGCACCAACTTGGTTTGCCGCAAGGCCAATTCCATTTGCGTTACGCATGGTTTCAAACATATCTCTGATCAATTCTATAGTTTTGACATCAACTTCTTTTACGTTGTTTGTCTTTTTCTTTAATATTTTATCGCCTATCAACGTTACTGGTAATAACGCCATTTTCACTCCAAAATTATTTAATTTATAATATGATATATTTTACAAGATTTTGCTGCGGTGGAATCATATCTCTTTTTTAATATACACGAAAATAATTAAATCATAAAGAATAATAAAGTCGACATGCACTAAATCAAATCTTGATATAAATACCCAATTTCTTATAAAATTGGGTATCTAATATAAATGATTGAATTGATTTGTTTTATTTTAGAACTATCATCTTCTTAGTCTGTATAAAAGAGCCTGCCCTTAATTGATAAAAATATGTTCCGCTAGCCCAGTTGTCTGCCGATAGTTTAATACTATATCTCCCTGCTTCTTGTTCTTTATTTACCAGTGTCGCTGCTTCTCTTCCTAAAATATCATAAACCTTTAATGTAACCAATCCGTATTTTGGAACCTGATAGTTGATTACTGTTGTCGGATTAAATGGGTTAGGATAATTCTGACTTAACTCAATTTTATATGGATTCTCAAGTTTCACATTAATAATTTTTGAATATTTAAAATTGCCGTCATTATCTACCTGTTTTAACCTGTAGGAAATATCTCCAAATTTAGTTTCACTATCTGTAAATGAATATTTTTTTACCGAATTACTATTCCCGCTCCCTTTTACAAATCCAATCATAATCCAATTCTCTGAATTTATTTTTGAACTGTTTGATAAACACAAGGCATTTCCAATTGAACGCTCTATTTCAAAACCATAATTATTAATTTCAGATTGGCTTTCCCATTCAAGCTGGACAATATTCTTACTAATAATACTGCAAGTAAAACTGACTAGTTCTACTGGAAGCGCATCAAAGGAAATGTCGCTGATGGGAAAATTCAGATTTGTAAATTCATCTCGTAAATCTGTTTCAAATGCATCTGATAAAGCTCTAACCATTAATGTAGCTCTAAAAGAATTTGCTTCTTCTGTATTATTGTTCTGATCATACTTTGCTTTCCATTCTTCATTAAATTCTTGAAGCCTTGCCATCATTCGCTGTAAAGGTAATAAATATCCTTCATTCGAATTTTCTGCATGTTCGCAAAACTTGTATGCAATTGTCATGAAGGTAAGAAAAGTTTCATCTTCAGGTGTGCTTGGGTCATTCCACGATGCAAATGGTTTCCCGCTGTTTAAATATTCTTCATAAAATTCACGAACTAATTTAATTGATTCTATTACACTCTGTTTTATTTCTATCATTAGATCTTCACTTAATCCATATGCCGAATAATGGTTGATTATCTCATAACCTGTTGCGTGCTGAAAAATTTGAGCCATAGTTTCAGAAAAAATTGCATTTGCATTTCCATCAATCTTGCCTCCGTAATAAAAATCTGCCGGAGTATTAAGCGTAAGGTTATGCCCCATCTCATGAAAGAATGTTGAATATCCTATCGTACCAGCAAAATTATTATCCCCAACTCCAAATGAAACAGGATCAGTAAACCAAAGTGAATAAGCTCCACCAAAGTTAGGATCGCGAAGCATATATTGTTCGAATTTATTATTGTATTTATATCCATTGCTGTTAATAAAAGCCCATTGTATTTCTGCAGCCGCCGATAATACATATTCCATTATTGAACGGGATATCGATTGGAAAAAGCTGTCATCAAAGTATGTTAAATCAGTTGGAGGTGAATAGTAATGTGAACCTAATGTTATATTGCTGCTTGGAATATAGACTGCTAAATCGGGATTCAAAGTTATTGGAGAAATTTCCGGAGCTAAAAATCGGATTAGTACTTCCGCTGTATCTTTCCATCCGCTTGAATAATTTGCAATCATTTTTACAATATAATTTGTATTGGTTGCTGAATAAGTATGGGAAAATGTAAAAAATCCGTCTTCCGATGTGCCGTCTCCCCAGAAAATATTAAATGGATCCAACGGACATCTTGAATCTCCTCCGTTTATTTTTACATATCCGGATGATCTGTCTATTGAATCCACATATATTGAAAGAGTAGTTAATGAATCGAACAGATATTTTTTATAATTAAAACTACTCTGTGCATTCATCTCACTTATTATTGCGAGGTGAAGGATGATTATTGCAAATGATAAAATAAATTTTTTCATTGCTGCATCCTTCTATTATCATATTTAACTCAATTTTTTATACCAAATCTGTCCTACTTAAGTATTATCATTTTCTTTGTCTGAATGAACGAGCCAGCCCTTAATTGATAAAAATAAATTCCGCTGCTTAAATTATCTGCCGATAGCTTAATACTATATCTCCCTGCTTCTTGTTCCTTATTTACTAAAGTTGCAGCTTCTCTTCCTAAAATATCATAAACCTTTAATGTAATCAATCCAGATTTTGGAACCTGATAGTTAATTACAGTTGTCGGATTAAATGGATTGGGATAATTCTGTTCAAGTGTGAATTCCATCGGAATATTTTTATTTTCTTTAATATCTGTCGACGATGTAGTCTTAAATCCAAATCCAGTCGGCCAAAAGCTTACACCGTACATGTTTTTTGCATTCACCCGCCAATAATAAATTTTATTAGGCAGTAAAGGCACAGATGGCGTAAATGAAGTGTCCGTTATAGTTGTATCCACAACTAAAGTATTACTATAAAACTGAACAGCGGTTGCTAATTGAATCTCATAAAATCCTGCTCCTTCTGACTTGAACCAAGAAAATGTAGGAGTCAAAGAAACATTCGTCGATGCATGTGCAGGCAGGCTTAAAATCGGCGGCAACGGAATTCCTGATTCAAAGCTGTATACATCTGAATAATCGCTTTCTCCTACTTGTCCATATGCTTTTACTCGCCAATAATATACTTTGCCTGGAACAACATTTGAAAAAGTTATTTGTGTACTTTTATATTCTGCAGCATATAATTCAAGCCCAGAATTAAATGTCGAATCTTGTGAAACTTGTACTACATACCGTTCTGCATTTGAATCTCCTGTCCATTTTAAAGTTGCTGTCATGCTTAAATCATTACTATTATTTATTGGTGATGTTAATACAGGCTTGCTTGGTACTAATGATAGTAAATTAAGTGATGCAGCATTACTAATTGTAGATTCATTTGAATACCTATTAATTGCGGTTACAACATAATAAGTTCCTTTTGTAACTGAATATTTAGCGTAATCCGAAGATAAATAAGTTTGTCCAGTCGTCCCGAACATATTTGTCGAATCATTTATATCTGGTGGATTATTGACAGACCTATATACAACATATGAGAAAGCAGTGTCGCCTGTATTTGTAGGCGTTGGTTTATCCCAATGCAGTTCATAATTTCCCGTGCTCGAATTAATTTCAAATCTGCAGTTCAAAGGTGAATTAGGGGCACTGTGTTGTGCATCTTTCCAATCCATTTTGGGAGTGATAGCTGGATGTGTAAAATAATTATATTCAAGGGTATCATTACAATATCCCAAATTTCCGGTTACACTTTGCGAACTGAAAAATACTCCCCCGCTTATTGTGGGCGTTGTTCTGTTAGTCGCTATTTCCCATGATAATTCATTCGGCGGGAAAGTCGATTGAGCATATCTATATGCTGCTTGCCCAATATACAAATGTCTTCCGTTAAGAAATGCTGGACTAGTCCAGCTGTTAAGATAACCCCCATAGCTTGGCCAATAAAGCTGAGGCATTATGTAATCTATATATGGATCTCCATGCTGCGGCGTTCCTGTAGTATCCGTATAATTTCCAGCCAGCCAATCTGCAGTGCTTACATAAATGGATGCATTGACAGATTGATTGCCCGATGGGCTTACACCGAATTTTACCCAGGGCTTTACTGCTTTTATACTGTCGCTTATCATCTTCAAAAGTAAATCAACATTATTTTTTCTCCAGGCTGCTCTGTCTGTAAAACCGTTTGGATATTTTGCAAATGTCGAATCATCGTTGAATGTACCGTAATCTGTATATGGATAGAAATAATCATCAAAGTGAATTCCATCTACATCATATCTTTCCACAATATCCATTACTACTCTTAAAACATATTGACGAACTGCAGGCAATCCAGGATCAAGAAATCTGTATTGGCTTGTGCTGCATTTTATAATCCAATCCGGATGTTTATTAATTACATGATTTGCAGAAACCTGGCTGCCGTTTGATGATTCAGCACGGTAAGGATTTAACCATGCATGCAGTTCCATTCCTCTTTTATGAGCTTCTTCAATTGCTAATTCTAATGGGTCATAGCTCGTATCCGATGGCGCAACTCCTTGTGTGCCAGTTAAAAAATTCGACCAAGGTTCATAATTACTTTTATATACTGCATCGCAAAGGGGACGTACATGAAAAAATATTGCATTTAATCCGTAGCTCTTATGCGAATCAAATATACTTATTAGTTGTGCCTTTTGATTTGCAATTACTGCTGCACTCGTACCTGTCACTGAAGGCCAGTCGATGCCTAAAGATGCTACCCACACTCCTCTTAATTCTCTTTTAGGGGAATTTGTTTGCGAATAAATATTTGATAAAAATATTAATAAAACTATTGCAAAAAGCTTTTTAATCATAATGCCTCTTTGCCTATTTATAAATTAGACTTTGAAAGTAAAATATTTCTTACTTCCTCTTACACTTGAACTTGAACTTGACCTTGAACTTAATCCATCATATTAAAATAGATTTAACTTCCAATTTCTCTTATCATTTTATGCTACTTTAAAATGATCATCTTCTTTGTCTGGATAAAAGCGCCGGATCTTAATTGATAGAAATAAATTCCGCTGTTTAAATTAAACTTATCAGCTGATAATTGAACGCTGTAGCTGCCTGCTTGCTGTTCTTTATTTACTAATGTCGCTGCTTCTCGTCCCAAAATATCATAAACCTTTAAAGTTACTAATCCAGGTTTTGATATCTGATAGTTAATTACAGTTGTTGGATTAAATGGATTTGGATAATTCTGGCTCAACTCATAATCTTTTGGTTGAACAACTTGATCAGCAACTTCAGTTGCGGTAATAGTTTTGAATCTAAAAATATTTGACCAGTTACTCGTGCCGTATTGATTTGTTCCGCTAACCCGCCAAAAATAAATTCTGCCCAACTCAAGGTCTTTATTAAGTTTGCTGTATGCATAAACAGTATCGGTAATTCCTGATGAATCGATAACAATTGAGCTTGGATTGAAATCTAAGCTTATCGCAAATTGAAATCTGTATGTCGAAGCTGAAGAAACTTTATTCCAGCTAAAGTCTGGCCTGAGTGGAATGTTTAATGTTTTATCAGTTGGATATACTAATTGCGCTAAAGCAGGAAATCCTGTTGTAAAGTTGTATGCTTGTGAATAAGGGCTTGTTCCTCCGGCGTTGCTTGCATTCAATCTCCAAAAATATTTCTGTTGGCCAAGTAAGCCCGTAAGAACCATAAAAGTATCAGTTACTGCTGCATTATCAATTATAATATTTGAATTAAAAGTTGAATCTGTGGATAATTGAAATTCATATGAAGATGCAAAATTTGGATACTGCCATTTAAGTGTAATTGTATCTCTTTGATTAATTGCAGCATTCAAAGGTGCAAAAAGTACTGGAATATCTGGTGCTTTCACATTTATAACTGTACTCATTCCGCTTTCATTATTATTTCTGTCTAATGATGTAATAACAAAATAATATCCATCCGGAGTTGTACTTGGAATTGATGGAATGCTTTGCCTCTGTCCTTCTACATCAATAATATTGCTTGGGTCATTTAAATCAGTTGTGTTAATGGTGCTTTTATTAAATCTGTATATCGCATACCTAACAGCTGTATCCCCGTCAATTGCAGTTTGCGGAACATCCCACGTTAATCCCGCAATTCCGGTTGAGGCCACTCTTTCATATCTAATATTTTGCGGCGCATTTGGTGGAATAGTATCTTTCCACGACATAATAGGAATGAGCGCCGGATATTTATAAAAATTATTTTTCAAACTGTCTGTAAATCCTTTTTCATTATCGAGCAACCCAGCTAATGTTCTGAAGTAAACATTGCCGTAAGTATTTTGTGTCGATCTAGCAAGTCTTATATGATTTGGCATTTCACTGTATGATGTCCAAGTATTTATTTGATATGCCGCTTCTCCTGGATACAGGTGTCTTCCATTTACTTGAGATGCCCACCACGGCAACAGTTTTGTATAATCCTGATTTCCGCCAATTTTCCAGTAAAGCTGTGGTGTAAGATAATCCAGCCATTTGTTCTGCATCCATGCAACCGCATCACCATATATTTGGCTGTAAGCATCCATACCAGTTATTCCAGTTGGTACACCGTTTTTCCAAATTCCAAAAGGACTAATTCCAAATTTTACCCATGGCTTAACAGCTTGTATACTGTCATGAACTTCCTGAACAAGCAAATTAACATTGTTCCTTCTCCAATCGCCGATATTCGTGAAACTTCCGTGATATAATCTCCAACTTGCAGTATCTTGCGTTGTCGTTCCATTATACGAATAGAAATAATCATCCCAATGAACTCCGTCTACATCATATCTATTAACAACATCCATCATAACGTCCGTAACATATTGTCTAACGCTTGGATTGCCAGGATCTAAAAGCCACTCATTGCTGTATTTTAACAACCAGTCTGGATGTTGCACTGCAACATGATTTGGCGATAATGTATAGCTTGGATTTCCATTTGTTACAGTTTTTACTGCTCTGTAAGGATTGAACCATGCATGCAGCTCCATGCCTCTTTTATGTGCTTCTTGAATTGCAAATTGCAATGGGTCATATAATGGTGAAGGTGCTGTTCCCTGCGAGCCCGTTAACCAATATGACCATGGCTCGTAAGGTGAGATATAAAAAGCATCGCACTCGGTTCTTATCTGAAAGATTACTACATTAATATTTAAAGCTTTTAGTCTATTCAGAATTGAAATCAATTCTGCCTTTTGTTGATCAACACTTAATCGGTTGGATGACGGCCAGTCTAAGTTTGTTACTGTTGCTACCCACGCGGCTCTAAATTCTCTTTTAGGAGGAGTTGTTTGAGAATAAATTATTGAAAAAAATAAAACAATAAAAGAAACGATTTGCAAAACTCTTTTAATCATAAGGCCCCTTTGCCTTTTATTTATTTATAATCGAACTAACTATAAACTCTTGAACTTACACTTGAACTTACTCTTGAACTTGAACTTACACTTGAACTTCTTTAATAAAAAAGCCCCGATAATCCGGGGCTTTACACACAAATGAAAATGTCTTCCTTACTTCAGGAGAGTCATCTTCTTAGAAATTACAACACCGTTTACATTCAACTGATAAATGTATGTACCTGATGCAAGTTTGTTTGCATTGAAGTTAACTGTAAAGTTACCAGATGACTGATTTTGGTTAACCAATGTTGCAACTTCTTTACCAAGTAAATCATAAACTTTCAATGTAACAAATCCTGGTTTTACAACTGAGTAATTGATCTCTGTTGATGGGTTAAATGGATTTGGATAATTCTGTGAAAGTGTATAATTAGTAACAACACCAGGATTTTCATTCTTAACTGCTGTGTATGGATGAGGATTAGTGAATTTTTCAATTGCTGGATAGGTGCTTGCACCAAAGCAAGTAACGTAAGCAGTATTTCCATCAGGACTGAATGCAATACCTCTTGGTCTTGCGTCATCAGTTGGAGTCCATAAATTCCAGTGAATACTGTCTTTTACTGTCCAAGTTTTTGTATCCCATGCGTACCATGTTGGATATGTATAACTTGTTGTTACTCCAGGATATTGATTTGGTAATCCGCCAGCATTTGAACCTGAACTTGCCCACAAGTAACCATTAACTGGGTTCCAACCGATTGACTCACATTGAAATCCTTTCATCACTGTATCTGTAATAACATATGGTGAAAAGATATCTGATCTTGTAAATACCCAAACAGCATTATTTGTATATCCACACCAATAAATTGTATTTCCGTCAGGTGAAACTTCTAAAGTTCTTGAATAACCAACAGTAGAATCAACTGCATTTCCAGTGAATGAAAAATCTGTTCCTATAATTTGAATTGGATTAGCTGGTATAACTGGTGCGACAAAAATATCACCGGCTGCATCAACTGCAGGAGCTGTTAAGGTCTGACCGCCAGTACCGCTGGGGTATAAGAATTTATTCATACCAGCGCCTGTCTTATAGTCTACACGATATAAAGCATCAAATGAAGAGAAAAGAATGTTGCCATTATTATCTTCTCTCATACCTCTGTTGCTGTTCCATAGTGTATCTGTAACACCGCCAACAGTAACTGTTTGAATCGGGGCAAAAGAAGCTTTGCTTCCGTTTGAGTTCCAAACATAAATGTCTCTTACAGAGCCATATGTTCCATTAGCTTGTTTTATACTATCTGTTGCACCATATAACTGAGCCCAAACTTTTCCATCAGGAGAAACAGCTATACCATGCCCTCCAGTACCACCTTTAAAAGTAGTGTCTGGGAAATACCCATTAAATGTCCACCCCTGTGAGAATGCTGTAGCGCTAAAAAATAACGCAAACACGAACAATGTGGAAACGAATCTTTTCATGTATTACTCCTTTTTTTTGTGATAATTTACCGATTAAGAAATTTATTGTCCATAATATGGAGCACCTGGTTTAAGAATATCTAATCTAACAATTGTTTGCGGAACAAGAAATGCACCTGTTGCATCATTAATTTGTCTTCTTATATAATAAAGATAATTACCCGAACCCCAAATCAATCCTAATGCTGGAGAATTTTGAATAACACCAGGATAAAGAGCTCCGGTAGATTTATCAGTGTTTACATAAATTAGTGGTTGTGACATATTAGTTGCTAAAAACATTTCA
Organism: Bacteroidota bacterium; assembly: GCA_021824145.1. Classification (GTDB taxonomy): domain Bacteria; phylum Bacteroidota; class Ignavibacteria; order Ignavibacteriales; family Ignavibacteriaceae; genus FEN-1297. Next base: position 123,137 of record JAKALM010000006.1, on the reverse strand, counting down.
CCATCTGCTGAAAAATCCAATCCATTCACAACCCAGTTTGCACCATAATTTTTAGAAAAATCAAAATAGGTTTCAGCAGTGCCAAGGTTTCCATTTGCATCAATTGGCATTCTTTGTATCGTTGTCAGCGAATCTGTTTGAGCTGCAACATATAAATAAGTTGTACCGCCTGAAACAAAAACTCTCATTGCCGTTACGTTAGCAGCAAATGGGAATGTAACAAAGCTTTTATCTTGCTTAATTCTATATATTACCGAATTTTTACCAGCAGCCCATAAATTGCCAAGTGGATCAAATTCTAATTGAGATATTTTAATTGTACTTGGAAGTACAAGCCATGTGGAATTTTTAACCCCGCCGCCAGCTGGTATTGTAAATATTGCCTGTAATCCTCTGGCGCAATACATTACTCCGCCAGGACCAAATCTCATGCTCGACCAAAAAGTTTCTCCGCCTTTTGGTGAGTATAATGAAATTGTGCTGTCTGGTGTAATTTGATAAACACCAAGTGCATTATTTGATGAGTATATATTTCCTAAATTGTCTGAGACTATACTCATTGGAACATCCGACTGGTCTTTAGCTCCAGGATAAAAATCTTTTGAAGAGGCTTTTTGCGTAATTGAAACAGTGTTGCTAAACATTTCAGCATTCAATACCGCAACTCTTATTCCTACAGAATCTCCTATAACATTAGGAGAAGTTAGTACAAGCTGCGTTGAAGTTGCACTGCTGACAGTTACTGGAATTCCGTTAAAATATACTAAATCCTGTGTCGGATCAGTCGAAAAATTTTGCCCAGTAATTGTAATTTGTGTAACCCCAGCTAATGCTACTGAAGGCGATATAGACGTTATAGATGGAGTTGCGCCAATCGGTCCGGTTGGCACACCTTGAAATAAACTCGGAGCTCCTTTATCAGTACATCCGGTAAAGGCTAATAAAAATATTCCAGTTGCTATTACGCTGATAAATAAATAATTGTAAAGAAATTTTTTCATACATTTTCCAAAATTTTAATTGTAATTCACAAAATAATCTCGCTTAAATTATAAGGCAAAGCCAAGAGTAAATCGGTGCTCGCTTGCAAAAACTTTATTTTGTGTGAATGAATAATCAAACGAGAAATTATAGCCCGCAAAGGAATGTTTAATTCCAATACCGGCATCAATTCCCTCTACATCTGTTGGAGCTACATATCCAACTCTCAACGAAACTAATTTCATAAAAGTATATTCACCGCCAAAACTTATTTGTTCTGGATAATCTCTAGGATGAGAAGCATCAATACAAATTAATAACGAGTGCATATCTCTATCCACATTATCTAACAAATCAAGGACATTCATTGATAAACCGATCTTAAATATCAATGGCAGTTGGAAACTTTCCTGTTTATAGGTAACTTCCCTTGAAAAGTTTCGAACGTCCATTCCAAAATCTAAGCTTTTAAATCCTGTTTTATAAATTATTCCAAAGTCAAAGGACAATACATTTGTCTTATTAACTTCTGAAATATAATTTCCGCTTGCATCTGTATTAACAACGCTCGATCCTAAATCTTGATGTACATATCGAACATCACCGCCTACGGCAAATTTCTCCGATAATGCTTTCGAATATCCTAATCCAAATGCATATGCTGAAGGACTGAAAGTTCCAACATCAACAAATCCTTGATCATTATTGGCTCTTACTGTTCCTTGAAGGCTTCCATAATCAACATTCATGAATGAAATTCCTATTACTCCGTAATCTCCATTATATGGGGCTAAAGCAATACCTGCATAATTATAATTTATATCTGCTATATAACTTACACGGCCTAATGTTACACTTGCTAAATTATCGAGGCGTGCAATACCCGCTGGATTATAAAATATCGAAGCTGCACCGCCTTCATCTGCGGTAACTCCGCCTCCGAAACCGGTTGCTCTTGCATCCAAGGACAAGCTTAAAAACTTCATTCCAGTTTGTGCTAGTTTCTGTTGCTGGCCAAAATTTAATGAAGTTAAGTTTAATGTAATTAAGCAGATTAAAACTGCTGTTATAATATTTTTTTTCATTATAATACTCATCTTTTGTATTATTCCAGATTATCTAATTACTACAAATTTTAAAATTTTTCTTTCACCGGTCTTGGTATTATCAATAACTGCTATATAAACTCCGCTTACAACTAATTGTTGTGAAGAAGTTACTGAATCCCAATATGCATCACCGCTTCCATCAGTATGATTGATTGTATAAATCAACTCGCCAATTTCAGTATAAATACGGATTGTACATTGACCAGGAATGTTAAAGAATGCTAACCTATTTGCTTGCTGATTTCCAAATCCTAATGACTTAGCTGCAGAAATATTATATGGATTCGGAACAACTCTTATTTGATCCATTGAAGTACCAGCTTGACGTTTTAATGTAGCCGGGTCATATGTTTGAGTAAAATATTCACTGCTCTCTAACCCGTTATTTCCCACAGCTGTTATATAATAATAATATGAAATACCTCTTATTGGTGTGGTATCATCAAAACTTCTATCGCTCGGTCCAGCTTGATCAATCAAATGATATGTGCTGTCATATTGGCCTGTCGCTCTGTATATATTAAATCCTTTTAAATTCGGATCACTTGCATTATATACATCCCACGTAAGTGAAATCCTATCACCGCCTGAATTTACATTAAATGATTTTGGAGGTAATGGAGGCTGTGGAATATTATAACCGCTGTTATAATTTGCCAATGCTCTTCTAAAGGTTTGGAAAAGAGAATCTTGGCCTGTTAAAACTGAATCATTTTTTGCTTTTGCAGTTATTTGTCCAGATTTATATTGTATTCCAACTCTTGTTGCAGCATCTCTACTCAGTCCTCCTACTCCTTCTGCCATTACTATATGAACTGATTCTCCTGGTTTGATTGTGTATGGGCCATAACCATTTGCAAATGAAAAACCTCCTGTTGTTCCTAATGATGGGTCACCAGTTGGCTGATCAAATTTACCATCAGGCTGAACTTTCCAAACATGTCTTGGAGATTCATGCCCGCTAGACATTATAGTATATTCACCCTGCATTTTAGTTGGATTAAATGAATCATTATTCGATTCATAAGGATCATCAGAACCAAAGTAGTTTGTTGTTGAAGGCTGGCTTACATCATCAGTTGTATCTTCAGCAGACTTATCTGCATGTAATGTTACAACTCCGTAAAACTGAATTGCAGACAATCTTCCAACTGTATCTCCCTTAGGTACATATGTGGCTATTGTCCATAAAGGTCCGCCAATATTATCGTAAGCTGTAAACGGAGGATAATGTCCATGATATGACCACTGAGCTCTAAATTGCTGGTCAGGAGGATCTTTATATAGTGCAATATTATTAGCGCCATCACCGCGAGCATCATTCATTGTGTTAATTCCCCAGCCCGTTGCATTACCAATTTCATATCTTGTTTCTTCATTAGAAGCATTTCTATATTGCCAGAAGAAATATACGCCTGTTAAAGTGTTATTAAGTACTTTACTAGACCCATCAGTAATTCCTGTATTTGTAAAAGTATAGTCATATATCATATAATTATCATTTTCAGGCTGGCTGAATTGATAAATTTTTCTTGTCATTGTTAGTCCAAGCTGAGTATTAACCACATTAACAATTTCCATATCTGCTTTTATCGAAGGATCGACAGCATCAACTTCTGTAGGATGGTTTACTGATGGAGATCCATCTACATAAACCTGCGGCATATCAAATCTTGTAATTAACTGAAAACTTTTAGGGAAAAATTCACCACCGCCTGTTACACGTGGGCCAACATGAACAACTTTATATTGCCAAGTGGCATTTTTTTCATCAGTAAAGTTTGTTGCGCCAATCCATAAACCTCGTGCTGCTTTGCTGTCCTGATTCGGGTGGATTGCAGGCCACTGCCCTCCATATTGCTGCTGTTTAACAAATCCTTCTTCCACTTCACAGCCAATTTCAGAATACCAATCCTGGAATGATCCGGCAGTCATCCATTTATTATTATATTGCGCCTTAGCTTTGCCTGGCATTAAGATCAGGCAGCCGAAAAGAATGATAGCTAAATATTTTATTTTACTTTCTAATTTCATTGATTCCTCTAGTATTGAGATTTCACTTTTTAATCTTTTATCGCAAAATTTAATTTTAATCCCCAGAATATTTGTCTAGGATTAAGGAACGTTGAATAAGTCAAGTTCGGCATATCTATATATGATTTATTCCTTAGCCAAACATTTTTCTGTGCTTGTGATGCATTTGGATCCCAAGGAATATAAGGGCCAATTCTATAATCACCTGGTCGGTCATTACCTGGAATATTCCCATACCCTAATTGATTTCCAATTGCTGCTGGCAAATGCAAGGACTTCATATAAAGTATGTAATCGTTTGCATCGTAGAATCCGTATTGTGACATATACTTATAATTGAATAAATTATTAATCAAGCAGTAAAATTGCAGATCAATTCCAAATACATTAATCGACTTTGTAATTTGTAAATTCGCATTCCAGTAGTCCCTCCATTGAACGTTATTTTGAATTCCCGGAATGCTTCCGCCGCCTGCCCATGTAAACCAGTATCCAGAACTCCAAGATCCTACAAAACTGATTCTCCAATCACCAAAAATATTATTTCCGCCAACTTTAGGGCCAAAATCCGAAGGTGTGAAGAAATCTATATTAGCTCTAGCATATGGAGTTGGAATTGGCTTTGATTGATAGTAAGATTGCGTTGTTGCTTCATAGCTTCTTTGGTCAGATGGATTTTGATAATATGTACCAAATCCAAAATTACCCGAAGTATTAACATCGTATGTATAATTAACAAATCCTTGAATCCAATTCCCTCTATTCTTTGAAATTGTTAATTCAAATCCTCTTGTATCATTATAATTATTTGGTTCAACTATATTATAATTTACTTTGTTATCGGAACTAACATAATTAACTGTCATGGATTGCAGTGAGTTATCTTTATAATAACCAGCAAGCCTTACTAAAAACTGGTCAAAAACATTTTGTTCGTAACCAAGTTCATATGCAATAGTTTTAGGCAATGGTGCATCCGGATTAGCAACACGAGTAACAGCATTATTGTCAGAAAATCTTCTTATTAAATATAAGTTATCAGGTGTAGGCATTTGTCTAAAGTGTCCGTAGTTGAAATATAATTTGCTGTTATCAGTTATTGGAAAAGAGATTGCTAATCTTGGCGAAAGGTCTAGCTGTTTAATAGCTTTCACTCTGGCAAGAATGGTATCAAAATTTACTGGAGATGATGCTGCTGCAAAAGCTGAAGGATATGCAGGAAATTGATACCAGTAGCCGTTAGGATCAGAATAATCTAAACGTAAACCAAGAGTTGCAATCATTCCTTCAAACTCTAATTTATCTTGAGCATATAAAGCACCTCGTATTGGGAACGTGTGCCATTTTGATGTGAACCTTCCGTTAGGTAAATAAACATCAACAGAACCAGAGTTTACATTGTTATCTGTATAATTAAACTCAGCTCCGGTTTTTACTTCGTTATATTTATCTAATTGGCTTTGGTAATCAAATCTTAAATTATATTCCTGAACAGTGCTGGTATCTCTAGAATTGCTAAAGCCTACACTCATTCTCATTCCGCCAATTGCTGTAGATGGATTAGTTATAAATCCAAATGGAGCTTCATCTACATAATAATTATTCCCAAACAAGTAGATAGAACTTGTATCTCTTGGTAAGCCTGGATTCGTGTTGTACTTCGAACCGAATGTACTCAATTGGACTTCATAAAATGAAGTTGGATTTATAAATTGAGTATACTTTGCACTTAAAGAATTAATATCTTTAGATGTAGGTGCCCAATAGTCATTTGTAAAAATTCTTGAATCGATAAAACTTACTTGACTTAATGCAGAAGCTTCTGAATTTGCATCGGTAAAATATCCTGGCAATCCAGAATTATTGTTATTCGTTCCATTAACTCTTGCCAATAATCCTTGGATTAATAATTTTTTACCTTCACCTATATCTGAAGTTATTTTTAATTGTCCTGTAAATTCATTAACTCCAGTTGTTGCTAATGGAATCATATATTCGGTTTGAGTGGTTCTATATGATGCTAAAAATCTTAGTCCTCCTAATGCATCGCTCACAACTGGTACTGGCCCGCCAAATGATGCGTCAAATGTATAATCAGGTTGTGTTATGTTTACATCTTTTCTGTGCTGCCATAAAAATAATTTTTCTGCAGCTTGAGGCGTTAAATCATTGTTCGGATTGCCATCTTTTAATAGCTTATTTGTATATGAAATCCAGCCTTCCCATTGCGGATATTGTAATTGAGTATTTGCATCCCAATATGGTTTACCCGTAGCAGGATTTATTGCTTGAGTTCCATACATAGCAACAGGCCCATCAACATATGGCCGTATCCAATAAGAGTCTAAAGAATTTGGTGAACTGCCAAAATGTTTTGGGTTAGCTCCGCTGTACTGAGCAATCATACTAAATGTATATTTATTTCTTCCCGGATCTTGGGTTACTACATTAACTAATCCCGAACGGATATCTCCATATTCAGCGCTGAAACCGCCGGTTTGAACTTGTACTTCAGATATTGACGTATAGCTTATTCCAGTAAATGGAGTATTATCACGTTCATCACGCAGGGTCAAACCGTTTAACATAAATCCTGTTTGGCTTGCATCTCCACTTCTAATTACTAATCCGGATTCAATACCAGCTTGTAGTCCAACAACAGACGAAACACTTGTAACTGGTAAATTTGCAATTTCTTTGGCATCAAGGTTCACGCGGCTTGCTGCAACGTCTTTTTGTACAATTGGTGTTTTTGCAACAACTACTACTTCTTGTGCCTGAATTGATTTTTCTTCTAACAAAACATCAATGTTTGTTGTTTGGTCAATATTTACTCTCACATTTTCAATTAAAGCTGGAGCATAGCCAACCATGGATACTTTCAATTTATAAGTCCCTGGCGGTACATTCAAAATAACATAATAACCGCTGATATCAGAAGCTGCACCCATCTGCGTTCCTTCAATCAAAATGTTAGCGCCGATTAGCGGTTCCTTTGTTTTTGAATCTCTAATTGTCCCGGATATTTTTCCCGAAGCAGCTAAAGTAAGGTTTGATAATGTGAAAAGTGTTAAAAGGCCTAAAAGTAACAATGACCTCATATATTAATACTCCTTTGTTAAACAGAAAGACATGAAGAATATTCTGGTCAGTTTATAACAAATTATAATATCTAATCTCGCAAATAATGATTAATCAAAAATTTCATCTAAAAAAATCTAACTTTTTTTTCTTCTATTGTCAATGTTAATGTTACGTGTTGTTAATATTATTTTATAATAACGGATATTGAATTAATTTTTCTTTCCATTAAATATTCACTAAATAAAAAATTAATTGTTTTTATTTATTTGAACCCCATAACAAATGTTTCAATTTTAAATCTAAAATGCAAGAGAAAAATGATGAAAAAAACAATTATTTTTTTTATTGCATCTAATTTATTTGAATTTTAACTTGCCGCTCTTTTAATTTAATTTGTATTAATTGAATCAATATTCTTGCCAAAATTTAAATCCCATTAAAAAAAATTATTTTTATATTTATAAAGGGAAGCCAACATTAAGTTGAATTACTGCATTAAATCCTCCACTGGTAATAAAATTTCTCATTGGCTGTGAAGAATTTTCCGTTAATGGCATTTCATTCCCACCACCAGACTTCATTCTATCAATAGATAATACTGTGTAGCCTGCTGTTCCTTCTATACTAATATATTGATCAATAATTGTCAAAATAAAACCTGTACCAAATGTATAGCTTAAAGATGGCTTTTCATTCTCATAGCTATTGACAGATGTTGCAGGGCCAGGCATGTTGCGAGTGTCTGTGAAAGTAACTGTATTAAAAAGCAACGAAGCATCTATAACTTTCCAGCTTATTGCACTGCTTATTGTTGTTCCTAAATCTATTCCAATACCCCAATTTTTTATATCAAGTTCGTAAATAGCCGTAGTATTTCCTGCATCAGAATTTATAGTTGCTGAATTTTTTTCAATTAAGTATTGATAGAATCCTTTAGTTGTTAAAATAAAACCTTTAATATTTGCTCTAAAAAAATTTATACCAACTCTATAGCCTTTTGCTTGCCCAAACTTCCCCATTAACGCAGTCATCGAATCCTTGTTGTTTTTATTAAAGTCATTTACATAAGAATTTAAACCATTTGCATCATATGCTTGATAACTGTATCCTCCGTATCCGCCCACAAATCCCAAACACCCAAATCCAAATGATTGAGCTTTAGTAATGCCATTTAATGTTAGATAATAAATTATCAGTAATATTATTGACTTTGAATAAATCATAAAATTAATATTGCATAGTTGTTTTAACTTAACAATAAATTCTTTAAAAAAGAATTGAGACTTTATTTCTTTAGCTTTGCGATCGTTTTATGATTTAGAGAAGTTTTGCAAAATTTTTTGATAGTTTAGAACTAAAATAATTTCTGCATTCATAATTTTGCAATACAAAAATAAGTTATTAACCTGCTGTGTGAATTAAAAATTAATCATAGAAAACTGTTGAAACAGTTACTAAATAAAAGAGTGATTTTATTAAGGGGCTGTCCAAAAAGTAGAGTAGAAGTCATTGCGAGGAGTGAAACGACGAAGCGATCTTTTGTTTTTAATTCAAAAATCAGATCACTTCGCTTCACTCGTGATGACAAAATTACTTTTTGGACAGCCCTTTAATATGAAAAATGTGCTTTATTAGAACCGTTTCAACGGCTTACAATCTAATTCACACAACTGGTAAGTTATTAATAATTGGACATTAAATCATATTAAAGATGTGCTAGTTTAATTTCAATTAAAAGATTTGGAAATAAATACAAAATTATAGTTTAGTTATTTGATGTAAGTAAAAGAGAAGCGTTTGCTCAACCGAATTATTATTATTTAAGCAAAATAATTTTTTTTACGCCTACTGTGCTCCCCAAATGCCTAGTAAAGTATACCTGCATTTTACAAAAATAAACTCCGCTTTCCAATCCGCTTCCATTGAAATTGTAAGCGTTATCCCCTTCATGTGCATGTACAATTTTACTGAATACTTTTCTTCCTAGAACATTGTAAACTGTAAATTGAACATTTCCAGAATCCTTCATTCTAAAAGGGATGATTGTTTCTGGATTAAAAGGATTGGGATAATTTTGTTCCAATGAATATCCACTTTCAGTATTATTTTCTTTTTTTATCGAAGTAGTTGAATTGGAATATTCAATGACAATCATATCCCAATAGTTTAATAACGGAACTGTAAAAGATACATAGCCATCATTCTCTGTAAATGGCAAATCTGCCGATAAGCAGTTATTATAGTCCGGAGAAGCGATCCAGATTTTGTTTACTTTTGATGAAACAGCTATTGTCAAAACTATATTTGGAATCGAATCCGGTTCAGGCTGCGTTCCATTTGCATCTCGCCACTGTAAAGAGTTTGCTTTTACAAAATTGATTAAATGAATTGTCTGAAGATTTTCTTTCTTCTTTGAAAAGCACCAAACCGTGCCTTGCTTTGGGATTGAATTTGACAGGCTAATATTTGAGCTAGTAGTAATATTGATATTTACTGAATTTATACTGTCTCTTAAAACATTTTCATACGCTGTTAGAAAATCATAGTAACTTATCATTGCATTTTTTAAATCATCTCTCATTTTCAAATTATTATTTGGGAAATATTCTTTCCCAAGCATATGTTCACCAAGTTCGATGTGTGAACCGCCAGCTGCAAATATTACAGCGTCTAATAGAATTACTCCTGGTGTGTTAAAATATCCAGGACTATTTGCAATATTGTAATTCACATAAGCTGCTAGAACTGTATTTAATCTCCCTTTACTATATAAGGAATTTGTTGAAATAATTCTTGCTAGGTCAGTATATGAATTATTTGGGTCCCATACTTCTGAATATAAAAAATCTACCGGCGAAGCTGCTATTCCAGCTTGGCCATATTGATTAACTGCATTCATAACAAGATTTACTTTTAAGGAATCTTTTGCAATCTGAAGAAATCCATTAAAAGTATTGCTAACACTTATTGGTTGGCCTTGATAATTATACATACTTCCATTGTCACCAACCTGATCAACATGCCAGCCATCAAATGGAAGTGCCTGAAACATTCTCTTTTCTTGATTAATTAAGTATTCTTGCCAATATTTATTCGACGGGTCCATAAAATACAAATTACTCGCCCATCCTGCTGGCAGCGTGTACATAAATCTATTTTGGTGTTGATTATCTTTATATAGCCCCCACTCATCAATATTAACTCCATCTTGATAAGCATCGCTGTAAGCGCCATATATTAAATTGTACGCCATAGCTTTCATATTATGATTATGGGATTCGTCAATATATTTTTTAACAGTTGAAAAATATATTGTCCGATTAGCAATGTCATTCCAATATTGTGCTGGATTATCTGGTGTCCCTTTCAGTGGCATGTTGTGTTTATACTGCCAATCATAAAATTGAATTCCGTTTATATGATATCTATTCAAAGTTTCAATTACAGATTTTATACTATCATTGCTTAATTGAGGATAATTTGATAAGAATCCATATCTTGGAAAATAATTCCAGTCAGATGAGACGTCGATTGCTATTGTTTCCTTATCTAATTCTTGGTTCGCTTGCATTAAAATAATTTCTGCTAGATAGCCAGAATGATTTTGCTTAGGTGGAATCCAATCCCATTTTACTATAGTTGATTGGGTTAATGTGATTGATTGTTCAAAAATTTTTTCTGAAAGATGAAAATATTTTATTTGCAAAGTTCCATTTGTAATAATATTATTTAGTGTCACTGTAAATAAAACAGTATCAAAAGGTGAATAATGCGAGAGATTTGTCTTAACACTAAATAAAGAACTGGATTGCAAGTTTGTTGCATCTTTATTTTTGTCAGATGATGCATATATGCAACTAATATAAAAATTTATTACAAAAAGGCATGCAAATAATTTTAGCATCTCAACAAATTAAAAATTAAGAATCATTATTTAAAATTAAATAATTAATTTATCTTTATTAAACGCATATAATCTAATAATGCGCTGTTTACATTTATATTCATATTATTATCTGAGGGCAAAAATTTTAAGACAAATATATGCTTGCCTTTTGATAATCTTACTTTTATTGAATTGCTAAATCCCCAGTCTGTCCAAGCGTCAATTCCTCTTTGCGGAAGAATTACTGCACCAGAAATTTTATCGTCAATCTCAAGCGATCTTATAGCACATTTATTATCAGTGTTGATTGGTCCATTTCCATTAGCATATCTAAAATCAATGCTATATTCGCCATCTTCAAGAATATTTGTTTCAAATTTGACTGCCTGGTTGGGGTATTTATTTTTATCTAATAATATATAACCTTTTCCACTATAGCCTTTTATATAATTTGCTGAACCTTGGATTTCATTTTCGGCCTCAATAATTGTTTTGTTTTTTTCAGAGACTACCAGCGTAGGCTCACTTAAAAATGATTGATTACCTTTTTTCCCAACTGCCATTACTTGATAAATTGCAAAATTATTTTCTTCTGTAATCCTAAATTGATTAAATTTTGTATCAACTAATAGCTTTCCATTTTTATAAACTACATAATGTAAAGCATCTTTAACTTTCGACCAGATTAATTTTTCTCCTTCAATTTTTACACTTGGAGTCTCAGGTGAAGAAATATCATCTACTAAATTAATTGATGAATTTGAATTCATATGATTATTCATTTTAATAGTGATTTGATGATTGCCTATAAGAGTTAAACTGATTTTCCCATCTTTAATTTTATTTCCGTCTAATAATAATTCATTAACTTTATCCCCATAGCCTTTAATTGTAACATTCAATATCGCATTTCGAATTTTCAATTTGCTCAACTTTCTCTCACCATTATACTCCTTTGGAATGAATGGATGAAATGAGATCGAATTTGGCGAAAGTGATATTCCAAATATTACCCTATAGATTAATGCAAGATTTCCTGCAACACTCCAAAGCTGCCTATCAGAGTTTATCTCAGTTCCAAGATAATCTCCTGTGCTTGCAACCATATTTTCTTTATTAGTTAGAAATAGTGATGCTGCTCTATATACTGATGCTAAAGCTTGTGAAACTGACAAAGCATTATCGGCTCTTGCGGATGCCCACGCCCAATACGATTCAACAAATGGCCAAACCGCATTGTTATGATAAGGTGGGATATTAGGTATTTGAGGATAAATGCACGATATCCCAAATTTTGTTATTGGAGTATTTTGAATAACTAATTTTTCTCTTTTATTTCCTGCAATTCCAAATAACACACTTAATGCCTCGCCTAATGCTTCAGACCTTGGGGATAATAATAAATAATTTCTTCCATATAAATATTGGCCGTAATATTTTTTATCATTTTGCCAAAAATATTTGTTCATTCTTTCTTTTATTTTAGAAGCTATCGCTAAATACTTCTTGGGAGAGTCTTTAAGGATTTTTGCCATCTCTGCAAGTATAATAAGTGTTTGATAATGAATAGCGTTCGTCCCTAAGTTCTCAGATGAATATATATCTTTCGGATCCATCCATCTAGGATAGGTTTGTTCCCTCCAATCAAGAAATGAAGATTCTCCTCTGAACAAACCATTCGATTTATCATAAACTGTATTCAAATCATCTTCAACAGAATTTTTAATAATCTTATAGCTTGATTGTAACCATTTATTCTCTCCTGTTGAAAGATAAACTTCCCATGCAGCAACTGCCCAAACTAGTCTGTCTGATGAGACCGGCCATGCACCACCAGTTCCGGTGTCTTGAATAATTCTATCATTTTTTACCTTTGCCATAAGACTAGTTTTGCAAGCATCTGGGTCCACCATAGCAAGTGAAAGATAAATACTATAGCTAATATCTCTTGTCCAAATACCTGTCCATTTTGCACCGGCCATAAAAGCACTATCAGGACGAATGTTTAAAAGCATTTCTTCGAGTGATTTGTTATATAACGCATCAACTAAAACATCCGGTGAAGTATATGTAGGATAATTTGAAATATTTTTGCTCAACTTCCAATTAATCCACTTCCCTTTACTGTTATTAGGAAATTGTTCTTTGTTGAAAGTAATATTTATTTGATAAATACCATCGCTATCTGGATCTGACAATTTATATTGCGTCTGGTTTCGTAGAGAATCAAAATCCCAAGTTAGCGGCGGAGTTCCTCCTGCTACGAAAACACCTTTAAAATCTTTAGCATAAATCTTCTGTCCGTCGAATGTTTTATAATAACCTTTAGTCTTAAAATCATCGAGAACTTTCCTCATGTCCACACGAAGAGTCAAATCTGTATTTTCAGAAAGTATTCCGGTTATACCTTTTGCTTCTTTAGGATCATCCTGACCAAAAACATAAATTGGAGAGATGAACTTACCATTATGAGGCTTAAGTATTAAATGATGATCAAGTCCGTGATCACGTTCGTTGTCAAATCCATTTATGCTAAACTTAAATGTAATTTCATTAGATGTACTTATCTTATAATTGCTTTTATAAGAAGATGATATTTCATACCTAGATTTAGCAATCGCTTCAAATCCGTTTTGAATTACTTTATCTGATTTAACAGTGAAATCTTTAGAATTGAATAGAACTTTCTGCGCATTCAAAGACAAGTTAGAAACTATAATAAGAAATAGCACTACAAATAATTTCATTTTTATCCAATCTATATAATTTTTTATAAACAAAGTGGGGCTCATTTTTAACTGAGCCTCACTTTTTGAAATCCATTATAAGCCTATCACTTAAGTAACATCATTTTCTTTGTAAGTGTAATATTTCTAGAGGTTAGATTGTAGATGTAAACACCGCTTGCTAGTTTAGATGCATCAAATGTAACTTCATAATTTCCAGCTTTCTGTTCTCTATTAACTAATGATGCTACTTCCTGTCCAAGTATATTATAAACCTTCAAAACAACTAACTGATTTTTGGGAATACTATATTTAATTATCGTACTTGGATTAAATGGATTAGGATAATTTTGTTCAAGCGAAAATCTCATCGGAATTTGATTATCTGTTTTCTTCACTTCTGTTGCAAATACATGAGCTGCATTTCCAAAAGTATCATTTATCTCAAGCATTGGACCAACTTTAATGTTTAGATAATGATTTACTGAGCCATCTGTAAATTCATTATCCATTGGATGATAACCTCCATTTACAGTATCTTCATTTGCATAGTACATTCCATACTTATAAAGACTTGGCCCACCGACATCACCAACAGGAAAATTTACAATTGCAGACCAAATTCCATCGCCTGCTACTTTATCACCTTTAATTCCACTATCGTTTAGAACAATTAAGTTGCCTGCAGCAGTATCTGATGGTAGCCAATCACCAGCCCATGAACCAAGAACAGAATCTTGTCCTTTCACTCCGACAAACAAAATACTTTTCACATTAATTTTTTGACCGGTGTAACGGTTTATTGCATTATTCATATTAACTTGAAAAAGTACCTGAACCTTTGAAGTTAACCTAGGCTTTATTGGATATATATCTGGAATAAAAGTTGGAATCGTAATAACAGAACTATCCGGACCAATTTTATTCCATTTGTCATTTGAAACTTCCCAGCCCCAATTGAAGAAGTCGTTATCAGGATATGCTTTTAGTTTCCATTTTGTTGAATCTCCTTGATTACCTTTAATTACCATTGATGTTGAGTACATCCATGGACTAAAAGGATCAGCAGTCATTTTTCTGTTTCCACTTACAACTTTAGCACCAACCCAATCTAGCCCCATTAGTAATACAGAATCTCGATCTGGATCAAAGAAACCACTTCCACTTCCATATATAGAAGATAAATCAGCAGAGAAATTATATGTGTTTGTCACTGGTACAATTACCACACTTTCATCACTATAATAAACAACAGGCAATACCATGGAAGGGGATGAAACAACAAGACGTCTGTTACCTGTAGGATATGTTGAATTTGTAGGAAGATTTTCCCACCCGCCATCGTTAATTACGAATTTGTAATCAAATGATTTACCTGATAAACTATCAGGAAAATTTATTGTTAATGTATAAATGGTATCGTTATTTATATCTGATGCGGTAAAAGTTGAACCGCCCCAGTCGATCGTATCTCCAACAGCCTTCTGAAAATTTCCACGAATGTAGATATGATCTGTTGCTGGATTAAAGTTCCCTTCTTTAGTTTGAACTGTCATATTAACAGAAAATTTTATTGGAATTTGCGCATAGGACATGCTTCCAAATATACAAAGAACAACAAGTAGAAAGAGTTTTTTCATATTTACCTCTTATTTGTTTGGTTGAATTATGATTTTAAATTGATCATTTAGAAAATAATCGATAATGAATATCTTGATATCTGACTAAAGATCCCGAATCTCATATAACTATAATCTGCTCTAGCTGTAAATGGGCCTACATTATATTGAACTCCAACCCCCGCTGTCAGGTTTTGTTCTGAGTCTTCTTTAAAGAGTGAATTATAACCTACTCTCAGTGAAAATATTTTATTCCATACTAGCTCTGTTCCAAGATTTAAATATGCTGTTTGATTATTTGGATATATTGCGTCGGTTGCTAAAGTCCATTTCCAATCATCTGTTTCTACCGGATTCAACCCTACTCCAACTGTAAACATTAATGGCAATGGCCAAGAATCAGTATTAAGACTTGCAGCTATAGTTTTATTATTCCCGGTATGGGCGGGATCTACATCGGCGGGTATTAAAAGATTTTCACCATCTAGTTTTAATTCTGTTCCAAAGTTAGAAATATTCATCCCTATCTGTAGACCTTGATACTGAGTTCTGAATAATAAACCCAAATCAAGAGCAAATCCTGACGCGCTTTCCATCCAAATTTTTTGCTGTATAAATTTGAAAGTTCCTCCAATTGAAAATCTATCTGTCAGGTTTCTTGAATAGGTAAGACCAACCGAAATGTCCTGCGCATCCCATTGTTCACCTGTGCCCATTGGCTGCATTTCTGTCGTAATGTCATCACTTCCATAATATAATTGATTAACACTAACTGCTACTGCATTATCATCATCTAACTTATATACAAACCCAAGCCAATTAAGACTTGTACCAACTAACCAACCAGCATGGCTAACACTGAATTCATTGTTTGTTAAGCGCGATAATCCTCCAGGATTCCAGAAAGCTGCAGTAACATCATTAGAAACTGCTACAAAAGCTCCGCCCATGCCAGAAGCTCTTGATCCTTCCGGAATTGTTAAAAAGTTTGCTGCTGTTGTGCCCACTTTTGATTGTGCCGTAATAATATTAATTAACAAAATCGAGAATAAAAAAATTTTTAAAATCACTTTCATATAATTTTCCTCAGCAGAATTCCTTACTTAATTATTGCCAGCTTGCCAAATTTTTTCTCTTTAATACCTGGTGCTTCAACAACATAGAAATAAACACCAAAGGCTACATCTAAACCCTCTTTGGATCTTAAATCCCACGTCGCACTTCCGGTTTGATAATTACCATCTTGATAAATTGTTCTCACCAACTCTCCAGCTGAAGTGTATATTGATATTTTACTGTTCGGGGGTAAATTGATAAAATCAATTACTCTTTCTCCTCTTCCCCTTTCTTGTGCTGGTAAAGGTTTCTCAAACATGTTAGATACTACATAAGGATTTGGTACAGCTCTTATTAAATTCATTTCTGTGCTTGCAATATCTTTATTGTATTGTGTGCTTGTTGATCTGTATATAAATTTATCTTTGCTTGAAAAAGGTTTCTGAAATGTTAAGAGCAAGGAATCTCCTTCAACTGGGTAATGAACATTTGTTCCTTGGAATGTTATCCCCCAAGAAAGTTTGGAACCATCAGCGTTTGATAAATAAACAACATCAAAGTTGGATAATGTATCTTGTAAATTCCCAGGTTTATCTATATAAGCATACTGAATTTTTATTGGATTATTCTTATCAGTTACATCATATACTGAAAAGTTTGTCGGAATAGCTTTAAGCGGACTATTATTTCCAAAAATTTTCTGCAAAGTTGATGAAGTATCAGTTATACTATTATGAAAAACGAACAAATAATCATTAGGATATCTTATTCCATTAATGCTTCCATAATGAAATTGAGAAATTGTATAACTTAAATTATTTAGAAGATTATTCCAACCGCTTTGCGTTGTATCTAATCGTAAGCTATCAAGAACCTGGTAAACTGTATTTATTGAAAGATTAATTCCATTAAATATATCTCCATTTGTTGCAAGCATATTAGTATTTTTTGATATAACAGTATCCCCTGTAGTTGAATCAATTACATTATATGCATAACCAACTGGAATTCCTTGTATAAGAGAATCAGTAAATGTTACAGTATAAGTTGTGGTCTTAACTTTTGTGGGATCAATTATTTGCACAATTGGTGTTGATGTTGACGCTCCGCTTAATCTCGTCAATAAGATTCCGCTTTCCGGTGGCACGTATCCAGCAACAGGTGCATTTGGAGTTACCATCGCTGTATTAATATCTAGTGTTATTTTTCCCGATGCATCAAGCGAAATAAGCTTTGTGTTTTCTGAAGGATATATTGACTTTACTTGATCTCCAGTATTATAAGCGCAAACGGCATAATAATAAGTCTTTCCATTAATTACATCATAATCAACAAAGGTATTTTTTATGCCGGTATCATTACCCAAATAAAAAGGTTTTCCACTGCTTAGTTGGTATAATAATGGATCAGAATTAAAGAAACCAGTTATACCATCTACTAAATCATATTGTACCAAAGGTTTATAGTCTACAAGCTCACCGTACCCATTAGAAACAGTCTTTATGTCTGAAAAATCTGGGTCAGTGCTTTTATAAATCTTATAACCTTCGAAGTCTTTTTTCTTTAGTGCTTTATCATAAGTTTTTTCTGCTATTTTATCCCAATAAAGTGTTACTTTATGATCACCTGGTACTGCGGTTAAAGTTGGTTTATCTGGTGGCTTAGGAAAGTTATAATTGGCATCGTAAATTATCTGCGCAATTTTTTTATTTCTGAAAACACCTGCAAAATCATCTCCAAATACAAGTGCAAGAGAAAATCTTTCAGTTTCATTAGGCAGTAAAGGAAAGTACCCAGTGCCAAAAATAAAATCCCCATCTTCACCTCGTATAGTTGTGTTATTCACAACAGCTTCGGGAACATCAAATCTGCCAGGCTGCAAACGCTTCCACATATCATTTTGGTCACTCATATTAATATCACTTGAAGGAACAAAATAATAAAAGCTCGTCATTCCTATCTGATCTGATTCGTGAACATCCGTCTTGTCAATATTTGGCTCGCCTGGCTCGCCGGAATCCAACAAACCAAAAATGTTTTGTTTATTTGATGGACTTGTTGGAATTACACCAGGTTTCTGATATCCAGAAGTCGGTTTGCCATCGCCTTCACCAAAATCTTGCGTATCCATAATACCATCAATTCCTACATCATCAGAACCTATATCCCAAGTCCTATCATTATCTATTCCGTCATCCCGCGCTTCATCAATCATGGGGTCAGTTAATCCTTTCCCATGTATGAAATCTTTATGCTGAATGGGATTTAACGAATCTATTAGCACAAGTCCTTTTGGAGTTTGTTTGAAAAGTCTATAGTCGAGCTGATAATTCTCATCAATAATTCCATTCAAATTATTATCAATACCATCATAAGCATTGGGATTGACTGTACTATTTCCAGGCGCTAAGTTACCTTCGGATAAAACTGTAGAGTCTGGAACTAGGTTAAATGTTACGCCCATCGATACTACTGATGTATCATGATTAGGCATTATAAATGATGTTCTTTTAAAAGTATTTTTATCAATTACGACAAGTTTATCACCTGCTTTAACGGTGTGAGGGTCAAAATCTGCCGCGCTAAAATATGGGGCATCAACTGTATAACTGCTGTTGTCTCCATCGTTATCAATTCCATCGTATGGATTGCCAGGAGATTCAAGAAATGCATAACCTAAATAACCAACTGCACTAGGGTTTGGCAGCCATTTAGGATTGGCAGTGGGCCTTATATAATGATCGAAATCCCAGGAGTAAGTCATCGATTGGCGAATATTAAAATAAGAAGCGTCATCATTCCATTCATCGCCGGCACCACCAACGTAAGTACCAACCAATAATCCAAAAGCTGTTTGGTCGTAAACTGAAGTGCCTACATTCTTAATATCATAGAGCCAGAAAATGACATCTTGTGCAAGAAAATTTGCCCATTGCAAAGCTCTTACTGAAACTTGAAGCGCCTGGCCTTTCCGTGTTTGATCGGTCGAATCTGGAAGAAATCCATGAAGCATATACATTTTTTCATCAGCTTGATCATCCATCATAAAATAAGTTTCTTGATCTGCATTCATTTCTCCTCTTCCAAAATACCCGTTCCATTGAACCTTGCCTTTATCATCAATCCAATCAGGATGGTCAGGCCAATAGCTAGGCCAGGTTTCTGGCTGATTACTAATTGCAACTCCTTTTCCAAGTTCTCTTAAATCTGGATTAAAAAATCCTGGTATCGGTTCGAATGTCCAATCTGTACTTCCATCCGGAGATTTATTTCCTCCTCCAGGTCTATCAATTGGGCAAACAACAACTTGAACTAAAGTGTCTGGCTTTCCATCCTTGATTCCATTAATAAAATAATCTTTTATAGGAAGTCGAACTCCTACAAGAGGAGAAATATCTCCTACATAACCATTGTTGTCGTATTTCCATGCAACCATCGGACCTTGATTTCCAGGTTGACCTATTGCACCATAATTTGTAAATACAGTTCTTACTTGGTTTCCTCTCATTACACCAACACGCCTTGCAGTATGCGTTCCTCTTTGTATCTGCGAGAAAATTTGTAATGAGAAAATCATAACAAAAAGTAAAGCTGAAATAAATATTTTAGAAACTTTCATATTAAAATTAGTCCGAATATTTTTTCGTTTGATTTATTGATTAAAATAAATTGATATACCCATCTCCACTCTTCTTGGCTGTGAATAATAAGTTGGATTGGTATAATAATCTTGAACCGTATTAACTAGAGAAGGAAGATTGCGTTGTCTATCAATAAATTCTTCCATTGTAAAATCAGCACGGCCGCTGTCGTTATAAACGTTAATCTGATTCTTTATATCAAACAGATTGTAAATTCTTGCAAAAAGCATTAATCTAAATTTATCAAGATACATCTCTTTGTATGCCCGAAGATCAACGTTATAAGTTGCAGGCTTAACTTCACTGTTTGTCAACAATGTTGAAATGTTTAAAGATTCAAGTGGAGTGTATGGGAAGCCGCTTCCATATTGTCCAATCAAACTGAAACCCCAGTGTTCAGGCGATGAATAAGAAAATGTTATATTAATAGTATTTGTTTGATCTGAATTTAGTCTCACTAATTGAAGCTCAGGAATTTCTCCACTTACCAGTTGATTTCTTAATTGAGCAGGATCGGAAGCATCACCTTTTGCTGATTGTAACGTGTAGTCAATAGTAGCAGTCCAATTATCCGATAATCTTTTAGTTAAAGTAAATACTATTCCTTTTACAAAACCGAAATCCGTATTTTGATATTGACTGTAACTTTCTGTACCGTCAAACATTAAAATCTCATCTGCACGCGTTCCAGTTAAATTTCTAATGTCTCTGAAATAGCCAGTAAGATCAATAGATATATCATTTGTTATTGCCTGCTGAATTCCTACCTCACCATTTACAGTTTGTTCAGGCTTAAGATCTGGATTTCCTACTATCCCTAGATTGCCTGTACCAGCTCCAAACTTGTATTCCTGATTCTGATACAAATATTCAAAGTTGGGTATTTGGAAAAAATATCCGTAAGAAAAATGAATCACCCCGCGATCTGTAATTGGGAAAGCCACACCCAATCTAGGGCTAAATTGTGACTTGTTCGATGGCTTTTTATACCAATAAGTTCTTCGTTCGGCTAAAGTTTTTTGAAGGTTTTCTAACTTACGTGGCCTATAAATATCAGGATCAGATGGGTCAGATAGTAATTGGCCATCCGGATGAAAGAAGTCGTATCTTAAACCGATGTTTATTATTAAATCTTTTAATTCAATTTTGTCTTGAAGATATGCAGAAAATTCAACCGGCATTCTGTAGTAACTATCTATTGCAATATTTTCATTAGGATCATTTATGTTTGGAATTCTCATTTGAACAAATGGCTGTAGCGTAATTTGAGGATCAGAAAGATTATTAGGTTGTAGAAGATTGACATTGTCATAAGTTAAACGATGCATGCTTAAATCCACGCCTGTTTTAATCAAATGAGTCTCACTAACTTGGGAAGTGAAATCAAATTTAAATCCTGCCGTTCCTGTTGTCCTTCTAAAAAGTTGATTCTGAGTTCCGCCTGTTCTAAAACTTGGAACATCTGCAGGCTGTTGAGTTAGTAATTTATAATTAGTCCATCTAGGATCATTTGGGTCTTCGTAAACAAATTGTCTAAACTGTTTAAAGAAATAGGAAGCACTTGTTTGATAAAAAGTACTTCCGCTTAAAATATGAGTTACAGAAAGTATGTTCGCATTTCCGTACTGAAATTTTTTAAAGTCGCCATCTGGATTTAGAGAAAAGGATTGATCGTAATCTCTGTATCTATCTTTATCAAGAAGATAATCGTAATTTACTTTTACTGATGAAAAAGGTTTTAAAGTAAGCTTTCCTTGAAAATAAATTTTTTCATGATAATTCATAGGAACTATTGCACCGTCACCAGTTTTTTGGATAATATATCTTTGTTCTATTGGTACGCTTGATCCTTGATTAATTGTAATATCCCATGGATTATATACACGCTGCCCCTTTAACCATCCATCATTATAATTGTAACGTCCATTAAGATAAAATGATGCAAAATCCTTTATAATTGGTCCACTAAAATTACCTTCAAGGTCCCTTGTTGCGAAAGCATTAAAACGATTTATATATTTAAAAATATCTGTATGATTACTAAGATTCCCTCCAAAATATGTAGTAACTGAACCTTGATAAACATCTTCTCCTTCTTTGGTTGCTATGTTAACATATCCAGATAAAGCTTTACCGTATTCTGCATTGAATGCACCACTAACAAATTGAAGTTCGGAAATTGCATTTGTATTAACATCAACAACAGTTGATCCGTCATAAACATCTGTAACTGGTACGCCGTCAATTGCATATACTACTTCTCCTTGTCTTCCTCCTCTAACATCACCACCAACAATTCCGGCTTTAAGTTGAAGGACTTCTTGAAATTCTGTAACAGGCAAAGAATTAATTTCTTTTGAATTTATTATCGCAGTTGATGCTGTTAGATCTTTTGTTACAAGCGGCCTCGAAGCAGTAACAACAATTTCTTTTTTTAATTCGACACTTGTTTCGGAGAGCTTAAAATCTAGTTTTGTTGTAAGATCAATTGAAACACTTACATTTTTTATAACCTCTGTATTATATCCAACTGCTGAAGCTTTTATTGAATATATACCAGGTGGGACACCAATAATTGAAAAATTTCCATCTATTGTCGATGCTGTACCAAGTGAAGTCCCTTCTATTATTACATTAACAAATGGAAGTGGTTCTCCAGATTTAGCGTCAACAATTTTACCAGCAACCTTGCCTGTATTACCGGCAAAAGTTACTGAGCTCAAAAATAATAATAGCAATAATTTATATACTAGTATACTACCGACTGATTTAGAAATCAGATTTAATTTTTTGTTATGATGTATTCGAATTTTCTTAGAAACATGCATATAATTACTTATTAAATTTTATATAATTTTTATCTAATGATTTAGCTCCACTTACCATTTTATCTTTGCAGAGGAATGTCTTTATTTTTATTAAAGTAGATAACATTAACTTGCTTCCTTATACTTAACTTTAGCTAGTACTGGAAGAGGATATATTTTGCTTATTAAAATCATTGTAGCTGATGAAATAATAA
Source organism: Bacteroidota bacterium (assembly GCA_021824145.1). Taxonomy (GTDB): domain Bacteria; phylum Bacteroidota; class Ignavibacteria; order Ignavibacteriales; family Ignavibacteriaceae; genus FEN-1297. The sequence goes on along the minus strand of JAKALM010000006.1, from coordinate 99,979 downwards.
ACAGAATAATTGCAAAGTGGAGATAGTTTATATCGACAAACCATGATAATGAATTACTTGCAATATCATAATCGCGGGCAAGCATCTCTAGAATAAACCGAGCAAATCCTAATATCCCTCCAATTACCAATCCCCAAATAACTCCTCTTGAGTTAACTTTTTTATATGTCAGCCCCAAAACGAACACTGAGACTATTGGGGGTCCAATATATGCCTGTATACTTTGAAGGTAAATGTAAATTTCTGAACTTATTAATTTTATCATCGGCACCCAAAGTATTGCGCTTATTACCATAATTGCTGTTGCAAGCCTGCCAACCAAAACTAATTTTCTTTCGGAAGCCTCAGGATATAATATCCTATAAATATCCATTGTAAATAATGCTGAGGCACTGTTAAAAATTGCTGAAAGGGATGACATAATTGCAGCAAACAATCCGGCAACTACAAAGCCTTTAATCCCTACAGGCAAAATCCTGCTTGTTAAAAGAAACGGATAAGCCTGATCACCTTTAGCATCTGGAGATAAAGCTGCAGCTATCATCCCGGGAATTACTAGAAAAAATACTGGCAATATTTTTAATGCTGCAGTCAAGTAGGAACCTTTCTGAGCATCATTAGAACTTTTTGCAGAAAGTAATCTTTGTACCATATACTGATCGGTACACCAGTACCAAAAACCTATAATTGGGGCACCGAATAAGATCCCAGTCCATGGGAAATCTGGATCGGTAGAAGGCTTAATTATTGAATAATAATCATGAGGAAGTTTGCTGTACAATTCGCTCAATCCACCAACTTCATGAAGACCAAACATTGTCATTAGTACAGCGCCGCCTAAAAAAAATACCATTTGAAATATTTGTGTGTGAACTACTGCTTTCATTCCACCTATTACAGTATAAATCCCGGTCAACATAACCATTGCAATCGTAGATGTATAAATATTCCAATTAAGTACTTCATGAAGCAGCAATCCTCCTGCAAAAAGAGTAATTGAAATTTTAAGAAAGATATATACAAGTATAGAAATTGATGTCAAATAAAGTCTTGTTTTTTTATCAAAACGCTTACCTATAAATTCGGGGAAGGTAAATACTCCTGCTTTAACATAAAGTGGCGCTAAGAAATAGCCTGTTAATAAAAGAATAAAAACCGCTATCCATTCAAAAGGTGCAACTGCTATACCTCTTGAAGCACCAGATCCAGCCAAACCAATAAAATGTTCGCTGGAAATATTTGTTGCGAACAAAGAAACTCCTATTGTAAACCATCCAGCATCTCTTCCTGATAAAAAATAATCTGTGCTATTTTGCTCTCTCTTCCTTGAATAATAAAGTCCTATAAATACTACAAGAAGGAAATAAAATAATATTACAGCGTTGTCTAGTAAGCTCAATTTGAATTAAAGTTTTTAGAATTAAAATTTTTTATGTAGTATTTCACAAATAGTGCCATCATATGAAATTTATATAGGTATTGCTTTATGAATTTATAAATGACTAAAGACTGTGTGTAGAAATTGCCAAATAGAATATTGAATGGTGGAAATTATTGAAATAATAATAAAAATTATTATTGTAATAATTTAGTAACAGATATTGGTTATTATATGTTTTTTAATAGATGGATTTATTTTAATCCCAGTTCCTTGCACATTCGGTGGTAGTTGGGTGGTGCTAATCCAAGTCGCTTTGCTGCATCTGCATCAGATAATGATTGATCTCTTACAAAAGTAAAATAGCTTTCTCTCAAAAGTTTTTCCATCTCCCTCCAAGGTAACATTTCTGTTGAGTTGAAAAACTCAATTATTTTGGCTCCGAATTTTTTATTAACGCCAGGAAGTGAGATCAATGCATTGTTTACGTTTGATGAAGTAATTATATTTTCTGAAATAAAAGACAATCGCTGGATAACGTTAACTAGCTCTCTTACATTTCCTGGCCAATCGTAATTCATCAACATTTCCATTGCTTTATCTTCAATTGCCAATTTAGGCTTCCCAGCATCAATGCAAAACATATTTAAAAAATGATCAACTAGTAGCGGAATATCTTCCTTGCGGTTTACAAGTGGCGGTACGTTTATCGGAACAACATTCAACCTGTAATATAAGTCTTCACGAAATTTTTTATCTACAACTTCCTGTGCAAGATTTTTATTTGTCGCAGCAATAATCCTCACATCTACTTTTATCTTTTCAGTTCTGCCAATTTTTTCTATTTCCCCTTCCTGTATAACACGAAGAAGTTTTACCTGGGCCATCATTGGAAGCTCAGCAATTTCATCAAGGAAAATTGTACCGTGATTTGCTATCTCAAACAAACCTAGTTTTTTTGATGTAGCTCCTGTAAAAGCTCCTTTTTCATATCCGAATAACTCACTTTCAATTAGTTCATGCGGAAGACTGCCACAATTAATTGCTATAAAATTTTCAAAACGGCGCTGACTTTTATAATGAATGTTTACTGCTACTAACTCTTTGCCGGTTCCCGAACTACCTGTTATAAGAACATTCGCATTATTCTGTGCGTACTTTTCAATTTGGTTCCTAAGATCTTCAATCTTTTCTGATTTTCCAATAAGAATTTTTTGCTCAAGAATGTTTTCGATATTTTTACTCAATTTCTTATTTGATTTGAACCGCTCAGCTTCTAAAAGTTTCTTTTCATAAGCATTAAAAATACCTAAAATAAAATCAGTAGGTTGATAAATAAAACTTTCAATGTCTGCAGGATACTTTGTACAGTACCACGATGCCCCTGCTTTTATCAGTTTATTTGCAAAATTAAAATCAGAAATATTAACTGTCATCTTCGTAATTACAATTATTTGTATAACTGGAGAAAGTTCTTTGATTTTTTTTATAAGACTCTCACCCATCAAGCCGCCGGCAATTTGGTAATCCATAATTACTACATCATAAGAGTTTTCATTTTTTTTTATCAGATCTAATGCGTGAAATCCTGTTGAAACAACGTCTAAAATTTCGATTGAATCTTCGAAAGGCTTTAGCGTATTTTTTACTCTTCTTACATCAAATTCTTCGTCTTCAACTAAAAGTATTTTTATTACTTTATTATATATCATTTATTTTACCTTATACATAATTAATTGTAATTATAAATCTACAGCCACCTTCTAAAAGATTTTCTGCATTGATGTTCCAGCCGCATCTATACTTTGCAACCTGATAAGCAAGATAGCATCCATAACCGCTGTTATGCTCTTCAATATTTTTTGTTGAAATATTTTCAAGAAATATTCTTTTTACACCTTCAGAGTTTTCCTCTAACAAATCTTTTCTTATTCCTTTTCCATTATCTGAAATTATTATTTCAGATTGGTTTCTATCTGCATAATAAGATGACTTTATTGTTATTTCAAGGTTATCAAAACCACCATGTTCAATACTGTTCTGAATGAGTGGTTCAATAATTTCCCAGACAACGAATTCGTTTATATTAACATCCGGTACTTTTTCATCAAGCAATAAATTAAACCTGTAAAGATCCTGAATATTTGAGATTCTTTGGAAAATGTTTTGAACGATAAATCTGATTACTTCATTTAAATTGGTTATAAATATCTGTGAACGTACTGAATGAATCGGAGGATCGAACCATTTCATATCATAAATAACTCGAGATATAAAGTTTGAATATTTAGTTACACGGTACTTTATCTCCTCAATATTCTTTTCACACAAAAGTCGCAAATCTTCTTTAATAAATCCCATCACTTTTTCAGCTTTGTGATGCGTATGATAAATTCTTTTTGTAAATAGTGACTCTTTTTCATGGATAATTTGTTGTTTCAAAAGATCCTGGTGTTCAACAAATAATAGCCTTTGAGCATCGTCTCTCTCTTTCAAAGTGTATGAAGAAATGTAATACATCATCAATAAGCCTAGCAAAATAAGTGACGAATAAATGAGTGTAGTTTCATCATAGTTTGATATTATTTCTTGAGTAATAAAGCTGAAATCTGGTTTGTTTTTCATATATACAGCTCCAACATACTCGCCTCTGGGCACAAAAGGTACAAACAGGTTGAATGTCTGTTTATTTTCTAGTATGCTCTGAACTTCCTCTTTATTCTGAATTGTATTTTTAATCTGCTTATATAATCTAATCGCCTCAGAATGCGGTTTACCAGGATTAGGAACTGTACTTAAATCGTTACTGAGAAAATTATACAGTACCTTGCCGTCATCAATTGCATACACTTTATTATTCCTAGAAACAAGTATACAAATTTCCTCAACATTTTTTTCCAGAAGTTGTTGGCTTAAAATTATATCAAAGGACTGAATGATTTTTCTTACTTCAACGTCTGTAAGTTTTGTCCTTGTCCTAATTGTTTCATATAGAAGCTCTAAGGAAGTTGAAGTAACATTTGCCAATCTCTCTGCAGAATCTTTCTGATACCATTCCTGTGTGCTAATTAGCAATTTTTTCAGAGACGCTTTATGAATGAAAGAAAGAATAACCTGAAATGCAATTAGTATCGCAAATAAGACTGTAAGATGTCGTATTTCAACCCTATGCATCTTAATTTTTTCTAGTAATCTCATAACAAAATTCAATTTTTAATTAATATAAAATCTTTGATCATTAATCATTTCTTTAGCTTTTTGAAGAGCATCAAAAACACTTAATTCATTTTTTATAGCTAACTGAATGAAATGTGTAATTATATCGGAGATTCTTGTATACTCCACTAAATAAGGACGGTGAACCCCTCTCTTTAAATAGTTTTTAAAAAATTTCAAATCGTAATATTTTGAAGAATATAAAGAGTCTTCGTATATTAAATTATTTGTTGGAAGATAACCGCCTTCTTCAAACATAATTTTTTGAGATTCCTCACTCATTAAAAATTTTACAAACTCTAATGCTTCTGGCTTTTGTTTAGAATATTTAGAAATCATCAAATTCCAGCCACCTGTAACTGCAACTTGTTTATAACCAGCAAAATGTGGGAGCGGAACTTTTACAAGCTGATTTATTTTCGGTTCCTTGCCATAAGTTGTAATATAGTCACGTGGAAAGTTTGGCCATGCACGAACGAAAAAGCCGTTGTTCAATATAAAATAATGGTAACTGTTATTTTCTTTAAATTCAGTAACCATGGATGGTGAAAGATGATATTTATTCACGAGGTCAACAAGAAGGCTTAAAGCTTTTATTGATTCCGGTGAAGTTAATTGTATGCTGTCGTTTTCATACAAAGTTTTGTTTTGCTCGGCAAGCAATTCAATGTAGCTGCACATCAAACCTTCATAATTATCAGCCTGGAATATATAGAAGGGCTTCCCTTGGCCTTTTATTTTTTCACCCAGTTTTATAAAATCTTCCCATGTAATCGATTCACTCAACTTCTTCTCTATTTCTAAATGATTTGGCAATTTATCTATCAAATCTTTTCTGTAATACATTACACCAATGTCCATAAAAAATGGAACTGCAACAAGCTGGCTATCATAAACACATGATTGAAGCGCATAACTAAGAATATTATTTTGATCTTTTTCCGAAAAATATTTATTTAGCGGCTCTGCCCAACGAGCAAATCTGTGCGTCCAGATTTGATCTGCAGTAAAAACGTCTATTTTATCGTTCTTACTTCGAAGATATCTTGCTAATAATTCTTTTCTTTCGTTAGTTGAAAATTTTTCGAAAGGAAGATTAATGGCTTCAACTTTTATTTCACCTTTATGAAGTTCATTGAATCTCTTTATTACTTCTTGATGTGATTTTGAAATATTATCAACAAAGTAAATCTTCTTCTCAATGTTTGTAGGATAATTATTATTCCAGATGGAAATAATAAAAAAAGATAAAAATCCTATAATTATTATGATTAAAGATCCTATTGTTACTGAAGAGGGTTTTCTAAGCTTTTTAATTAAAATTGACATGGCGGCGGTAATTTCATAATATTTTATAAATTAATAAAAACAATTTAATATGCAAAATTTTAATAAACTCGAGTTGATTTATCGGTTAAGGATTAATGTTCATGCTTTTCAAATAAGGTTCTACCCAATCTACATTTGGAGTTAATAATGGTACGGCAGTAATTCTTCCTCCGAAACCAAGCATGCGATATGCAAACATGTTTATATTGGTAACTTCTATTTTTTCAAGGACTTGAGTATCTATATCTATTCCGAATTTTTGAGCAAGTAATAAAGTATATCTTGTCATTGCATTTCGTTCCTTTTTAAATGCAAGGTAACCACGAATATCGTCTTTCAATTTATCAAATGGCTCGGCTGTATTTACTTTTGCAGGATGCTTACCGATCAATTTGAAAATAGAATAACCTTCCGGTACTTTTAATGGTCCAAAAATTTCTCCAACTTTCATATCAGAGGCTATTTTACCTATTTCCCCATACATTGTTACTGGAAAATAACCGAACTCACCTGACTGTTTTTTTGTCCAGCTGCGTATCGTATATTCTTTGGCTAGTGTTCTAATATCAGTTCCTTTGTTTAGCTCATTCATTATTATGGAAACTGTATCGGGACTGGTTGTTAATACTTCTATAATATTTACTTCTTCAGGAAATTTTTCATCTTTATTGTTTTTAAGATAATAATTGTATACTTCACTGTTGCTGATCTTAGCTGAGTCTATAAATTTTTTTTGCAGCATTTGAGCAAGGTAACTTTCATGCCACATCTTCAAATCGTTCGTTACTGAAGGAAGGTTCTCAAGTCCTTCTTTTAATGCTTGCCTTGCAAGAAATTCATTTTCAATTGTCTTTCTTGTAAATGAATCCAATAATTTTGCTATCGAATTCAAATCATAAGTCTTGGAATTAAATTCCTCGAAAGTCAAAATGTTCATAAATTTTCTAAGAGTTATAGGTTTTTCTTTAAATTCTATATAACTCATCCCTAGGCTATCTAAACCAAATTCATTTTCCAATTTAACTAATTCATCAGGTTCAAAGTAAATTGGGTCACCATCTTTTATTCTATAATCAAATTTCTTTTTTTCGAATGTACTCGATATTTTTCTAGCTAGACTTTGGAACAAAGGTGCATTTATATCAACTCTCTTATCTTTAAAAAAATTTAAATAAAAATCACGATATAATTTTTTAGACTGGTAAGCCTCAAGAGTTTTTTTTACAATTTGCGCTGCATTTTCCTTGTCCGATTCAGTATTGAAAACCTGTTTAACTCTATCAGTCAACTTGAATATATACCATCCATCCGGGGTAAATATAGGACTTGTGAACTGCCCTATTTTTAATGAATACAAAGAATCCTGAACAGCTTCTTCCATCTGTCCAAAAACTATTTCTTCAGGCTTAGATTGCTCTTTTGCCTCCGGTCTAATTGAAAGTACAGAATCGAATGGTACACCTGCATTAAGCATATGGTAAAGGTTCCAGATGGTCTTTTCATCAGATGAAAATAAAAAGTTTACATAAAGTTTTTCACTATTTCTTGCATAAGCACGAATCAAATCTTCATCTGTAATTTTAATTTTATCAAGAATTTCCCTATGGTATAATGCGTCGCGCGCAAACATCTTTTCAAATTCTTCATCAGCGAACTTCATTGCTTTTAATGTATCAAGACCCATCTGTTCCGCCTCAAGTGCCCAAAGCTTTTCAGAAATTAGCGAGTATAAAAACTCAAGTTTCAATGATGGGGTAATCCGCTTAATTTGTTTTCTAAACAGAGGTGTCATTTCATACCTCTTCAGAAATTCCTTTGTGCTTATATCTAAATTTCCAACTTTGGCAACAGTTTTTTCTTTAATTTCCTGCGCATGCATGGTGGAGTTTGAAAACAAAACTAAAATCAAAAAAGCAAATAAGATTGATATTCTCATATAAATTCTTTTAATTATTTGAAATTTATTAGATAGAACCTGATTATTTATAAACTAAATAATTCCAGTTTATTTTTTGATTTTAGAATTCAAAAATTATTCCAAGAATTTCGCATTAGGCTGAAATTAGTACATAACAGCATCTTTGAAATACTTGCGCTTGTTCAATACTATATAAAAGAATTCAACTTAAAAATTAAAAGATATTTTAATTTTCGCTGCTTATAAGTAAACATTAAATTTATAAAATATAGCAAGAGTTTATTTTCTGGAGCCTTTTATTTGAATATCCTCTTATTTTTTCTTATCTCCCCATAAAGTAAAGATTATTTTTTAACTCTTTACAATAACAAAATTTAACAATCTAGGCTATGTGCTGTGTATACCTTAACTAACATTTAAGGGTTTTGTAAATATTACATATTAAATTTCTTAATATTATTTCCTTCTTCTGGCTATTTATAAGTATTTTCCATCCAATTACATGTCTTATTTCATCTTATAAGATTGATTGGTCGTTACTTTGCCAAATTTATGTAATGTTAAACAATTTCAACAATATTTATACAATTTAATTTTTGTACCACTAAAACTTTTTTTCATTATTTCATTATCTTTTTTTATAGAAAATAATTTCTTCATCTTTTTTCTAGTTCACTTATTTTTTTAGGATACTCTTTTTAAAACAATCTTTAACTAAGATCTTATTTACTTCCTTGTCTAATCTATCCTATTTTATACCAATGATGGCATAAATATCTTATAAGGTGTTATTAATTCTATTTTAATTAAAAACTCTCGGGTTTTAAATATGTAGTGAAGTTTTTTCTTCTTACTATTATGATTCACTTACTTGTATCTTCTTTGACATTCCCTTCTCTAACCCATGTCCATGAGAGCCTGTTTCAGCTTTTCTTAAAAGAAATGAAAACAACATTCCTAAAAAGCCGAGTATGGAAAATATCCACATTCCCATTGTATATCCTCCGCTTAAATCATTTGCCCAACCGATTAGTAAGTTGAATCCTGCTAATCCAATATTCTGAATCATTGTCATTAATCCATATGCTGTCCCAAGTTTTGATTCTTCAACTATAATTGCCACCGATGGCCACATCACTGCAGGAATTAATGAAAAAGACAATCCCATAACTGCCATTGGTATGTATAAACTGATATGAGTATAAGCCATCAATAAATAAACTGGGATTAATAATAACGATCCAATCATCATAAGCATCGATCGTTTTCCATAGTAATCAGCAAACAATCCAAACAAAGGAGTAAGAATCATCGCTGATAATGTTAGCATGCTTGATAGAAATCCGCCGAATTCTCTTGTTGTTCCATGAACTTCCATAAAAAATTTAACCGCAAAAGTTTGAAATGGGAAAATTCCTGAATAGAAAGTAACACATAGCATTACTACAAACCAATAAGATTTGGTAAAAGAAAATATTTCTTTAAAGTGAATTTCATCCTGTTTCTGAACTGCGCGTAAAGTAAATTTCTTTTCAGCATAAGAATCCAGTCCCCAGTAAACAACTACTGAAACTATTGAGATTGTGGCGGTTGCCACCGAAACCATTAATGGCATTTGCCAATTCGAATAAAATGATTGCCCCCAAGTTGGTGAATTTAGCGCAGCAAATGACCCAAGCCTGGCAAGTGTCAAGTTCAATCCAAATGCAAACGAAAGTTCTTTTCCTTTAAACCACCTCCCAATAATAGTTGTTACTGCAACAATTAATGATTCTGCGCCAAGCCCAAATATTAGTCTGCCTGCAGCCATAATTGTTAATGTTCCACTTGAGGCAGTTAATGCAGCTCCAGCTAAACATAAAAGTGCAAATATAAATGTTGATATTCGTGTCCCTATTTTATCTATTATAATTCCGCCTATCAAAACCATGAACACATTTGGAATGCTGTAAATTGCATTTAAAAGTCCAATATCTGAATCCGAAAAGTGAAGTTGTTTAGATAATAAATCTGCCAATGGGCTAATGCTGTCATATACATAATAATTACCAAACATCGCCAAGCTGATAAATAACAAAATAATCCATCTAAATAATTTTGAAGGTTCTGGTTTGATTAAAATATTTTGTGTTCCCACGTGCTGCCCTTTATTAATGAAGGAAATTAAGCGGAGATATTCTATAATAAAATATCTCCGCAATAAATTAATTCTGAGGTAGATTCTTTAGTACGTTTATTAATAAATCCCAAAACTTTTGTACTGTACTTATTTGCACTTTTTCATCCGGCGAGTGAGCTCCAATTATTGTTGGTCCAAATGAAATCATATCCATGTCAGGATATCTTTCATTTATTATACCGCATTCCAAACCGGCGTGAATAGCTTTAACTTCTGGAAATGAGTTGTATAAATTATTATAAATATTTTTAACTACTCCAAGCACCGGTGAATTTATATTTGGCTTCCACCCCGGATATCCATCACCTTGCTTAACTTCTGCTTTAGCAAGTTTAAATAATGCAGCAATTGTATTTGAGATGTCATGCTTTTCAGATTCAACTGAGCTTCGCTGACTAAGTGTTACTTCTATTGTTTTGCCTTTAGTAACAACTACTGCAAGATTAGTTGAAGTTTCAACCAATTCTTCAATGTCGGCGCTCATTTTAATAACACCGTTTGGAACAGCATACAATGAATTTATCAAATTTGATGCAGTAGCCTTATCAATTACCTTCGAACGTGATTTTGTTTCTGCCCCGGTAACTTTTAAATTTGGTTCAACAGTTGCTAATTCAGCTTGAACAATCTTATTGTAATTTTCAATATACATAAGAACTTCTGCAGAAACCTTATTTGGAACTCTGATAACTGAGTTGCATTCTCTTGGAATTGCATTGTGTTTGCTTCCGCCATTTAAGCTCACCAAACGAATACCGAACTTATAATTCAATTCATGCAGTAAACGAACCATTAATTTGATTGCATTACCTCGGCCTGTAATTATATCTAATCCCGAATGTCCGCCCTTTAAACCAAGAACTTTTAACTCAATAGCAGTTGTATTTGCAGGTGCATCATTTTGATTAAATTTAAATTTAACAAAAGTATTCTGCCCGCCTGCACATCCAATATAAAGAGCTCCATCTTCTTCGGAATCTAAGTTTATAAGAATAGAAGATTTTAAAAATCCTGGTTTTAATGCTTGCGCTCCAAATAATCCTGTTTCCTCATCAAGTGTAAAAAGAAGTTCAAGAGGGCCATGCTCTACTTCTTTAGCCTCCAAAACAGCCAGTGCAGTCGCAATCCCTATTCCATTATCTGAGCCTAATGTTGTTCCTTTAGCTTTTACCCAGTCACCGTCAACAAAGGGAGAAATAGGATCTTTATCCCAATCATGCTTAACATCATTATTATTTTCAGCAACCATATCAAGATGCCCTTGCAAAACAACTGGAGTCAAATTTTCTTTTCCAGGTGTTGCAGGTTTTCTAATCAAAACATTTCCAAATTCATCTCGTAAAGTTTCAAGATTATTTCTTTTTCCTACCGACACTACATATTGTGCAATCTTTTCTTCTTTTCTAGATGGACGAGGATATTTACAAATTTCCTCGAAGTGGTTCCAAACCAATTCAGGTTTTAGATTTCCTAAAATATTTCCCATGTCAATTTCCTTTCTCTTTTAATTCGTTAAATGATATGTATCCTTGAAGATAAAGGTTAGTCAAAAATTTAGTTAATCGTTCTTCAACCGGTTGGATTTTCTCCCCAAATTTTGAAACTAATTTTTTGCCGATATCAGTAACGGTTCGATTCCCATTGATTAGAGTCCAGGTTTCAGATCCGAATTCATCTAGTTTAATCCGAATATCCAGAGGCTTGCCTATTCTTCTTAGATAGTTATTCGCAAACTCTCTTTTGAATTTTGGGATTAAGATTGTTACAAAACCCTTTTCATCAATTTCTTCTTTATAAACTCTATAAGGAATAATATCAAGATAGTTTACGTTCTTTAATATTTTTCTGCGCTGATAAAAACTTAATGCCATAATAATTCTAATAATATGAAATGTCTCGGTTATTAAAACCGAGACATTACAAAATTTTTGTTACATTGAAACTGATGGTGGTGCTGGTTCATCTGGACTTCCAGCATTCTTTAATGAATAACGAACTAACAACCAACCAATAAATACAAATATTATTAAGCTTATCCAGAATGTTGGTTCGGCGAAAAATTCAAATAGCTTAACTTCGCCAAACTTTAATCCGGCAAACAACAAACCTATTAATGCTTCTCCGGCAATTAAACCTGCTGCTATTAAGATGCCTCTATTTTCAACTCTAGTTTTCTGAGCCGCATTATACTTTCTCTTCTCTCCGGTCATATCAACAATTCCTTTAACTAAACCACCAATAAAAATTGCAAAGGTTGTTCCGAGAGGAAGATACATTCCAACACTTACTAGCATCGGGCTTTTAACATTCATCATAATGAATCCAACGCCCATTAACATTCCAGTGAAAATTAATATCCATTCCATCTGTCCAGATACAATTCCTTTAGAGAGAATTGCCATCAAACTTGCTTGTGGAGCTGGAAGTGCTGCGCCTCCAAATCCTGTTCCGCCGCTTCTTATATCTCCTTCATGAAGAATAAAGATTGGAATAAACATTACTGCAGATGCTACTATTAATCCAATTATGTCACCAACCTGCATTTTCCAAGGAGTACCGCCAAGTATATGTCCAGCTTTTAAATCTTGAAGCATTTCACCGGCAACAGCCGCAGCCACGCAAACCACAGCAGCTACACCCAATACTGCAGCAACTCCTTGCGTTCCAGACATTCCTAAAAGCACCATCAATAATGCTGCAACTACTAATGTTGATAAAGTTAATCCGCTGATAGGATTGTTACTTGAACCAATTATTCCAACTAGATAACCGGAAACTGCCGCAAAGAAAAATCCAGCAATTATCATAACTACAGTTGCAACTAATGCAGCTGTTACATTTTGAGCAAAATAATTGTAAATGAAAAATGTTGCAATGCCAACAGCTATAATGCCAATAATAATCCAATTAAAGCTGATGTCTTTATCAGTTCTAGCAGTATGATGTTCACCTGATGCTGCTTTTCTTACATCACCTATGGAACGGGCAATTCCCGCAATCAAACTTTTTCTCATTTTCCAAAGTGTGTATGCTGCACCAACAAGCATTCCTCCAATTGCAATTGGCCTTACATAATCTTGCCAAGATTTAATTATGGCTGCAGTATAATCCATATTTGCCGGAAGCCCATTTCCATATTTGAAATATGTAATGATAGGTGCTAATAAACCCCACGCTAAAACACCGCCGCTAAAGTTAAGTGCTGCTAATCTTGGCCCAATAATAAAACCAACACCCATATAAGCAGGACTAACATCTGGTGATTGGAATAGTATTCCTCCCTTAGACAAACTAATTAATTTTTGATATGAAGTTGCAAATAAATTAAATTGACCTAATGCTTGAATCGCAGCTCCAATTCCCATCGCACTAAATAAAAATCCTGATCCTGTTGAACCGTGGCTGCCGGCTTTGTGAATTTCTGCTGCAGCAATTGATTCCGGAAAAGGAAGTTCAGCATCTTCAACCATTACTCTTCTTAAAAGAGCAACAAACATAATTCCAAGAATACCGCCTGCAATCATAATTGCAGTTGAAATTAAATAATGAGAAGTAGAATAAAACGGATTCCAAATCCCCGCAATATAAAAAGCTGGTAAGGTAAAAATTGCACCTGCGGCTATCGATTCGCCAATTGAACCTACGGTTCTAGCAAAGTTTTCTTCAAGAATGGTTCCTTTCATTAATTTTATAATTGCCATTCCTATAACTGCAGCAGGATAAGTTGCTGCTATAGTCATACCCGCTTTCAATCCTAAATAGGCATTTGCAGCACCCAAAACAACAGCCATTATTAAGCCTATTATTAAAGCTCTGATTGTAAATTCTGCCATGTTGGTTTCGGGTGAGACAAAGGGTACAAACGGTTTATGTTCCGACATTTTCTACTCCTTTAAATCGTTAGAATTTTAGTTTCTTAAGCTGAAGACAATTTTTTACTTAACAAGAAAATTGTCTCAAAAATATTGCGCTAAATATAAAGAGGTTCTTTTTTGTGTACAACCATTATTTTTAAAATATTATCTTTTTATTGCTCCCCAAAAATTGTTAAGAATTGAAACTTTTTCATTTCAATCTGAATCACTCCTTCATCCTATGTATCTCCAATCTTCCTCCATCTCTCTATTATGAGAAAAATATTTCTAAAAGATTAATTTTCTCATCCCAATATGGCAAATCGCAAAATCATATTTCACCGGATCATTTGAATCAAACTTTCTTAAATTATCTGTTATCTCTTCTGCCATCAGCCAATCTGCATTTTTTCTATTTGTTAACTTTAATGAACGGCAAACCCGTGCCACGTGAGTATCTACTGGAATAAGCAATTTGTTTGTTGGGATTTCACTCCAAAGTCCAAAATCAAGTTCATCTTTTCTAACCATCCATCGAATAAATAAATTCATTCTTTTGCATGCGCTTCCAAGCTCTGGCAGCGGAAACATAAATTTTATTCCTAAGCTTAATTCTTTCCCGCCGAATTCTTTTGTAGAGGTTATTAAATGATTAGAGAATTCTGACATCGAACTTTTTAAATTGATTTGACTTTCATTATAAAATGTTAAATAAAGATTTTTTAACATTTCATTTTTCTTATAAATCTTATTCAGTGTGTGGAATAAAATTTTAATATCTTCATCAGAATAAAATCTATGCTTCAAACCGTTTAGCTTAGTAGAATAATTTTTCTTTCCAAAGTTGATGATAAAATTATAAGGTTTATTGTTGGTGATAAGAAGAATTTTATCCAGCGTATTGATAATTTGCTTTACATTCCCATAAGCAAATATCGAAGCGATGAATCCTATTGCTTCAATATCTTTTTCATTATCAAATAAATGTAAAAATTGAAGTGGATCCGGAGATATTTGGGATTTATCAAAAGCTTTATAATGATAATCAAGTCTTTGTTTTAGAGTCATACATGAATCTATTCAGAAAAAGATAATTAATATTTCTATCTAATTAGTCTTATCATTTCCTGAACTGCTTCTTTAAGCCCGACAAATACTGCACGTGCGATTACTGCATGTCCGATACTAACTTCATCAATATCAGGTATTTCTCTAAATATTTTTATGTTTGAATAATCAAGCCCATGGCCGGCATTTACACCAAGCCCAAGTTTTTTTGCATGCTTAACAGCAAGGCGTATTTTATCAAGTTCATCAAACTGCTCTTCTTCGGTAATTGCATTTGCAAAAATGCCCGTGTGAATTTCAATAAAGTCTGAATTGATTTCTGCTGCTGCATCAATTTGATCTATGCTTGGTTCAATAAATAATGAAACTAGAATCTCCGAGCGATGTAAATCTGTAATCGCATCTCTTAAACGATTTATATTATCTATTACATTTATTCCGCCTTCAGTGGTTAGCTCTTGCCGCTTTTCGGGAACAATTGTAGAAAGCTCCGGACCAACATCGCAAGCAATTTTAATAATCTCATCTGTTGCCGCCATTTCAAGATCAAGCTTAGTCGTAATTAGCTCCCGAAGAAGCCGAACATCTCTTTCGTTTATATGTCTTCTGTCTTCCCTTAAATGAACTACAATGCCGTCGGCGCCCGCTTGCTCGGCAAGTAGTGCGGCAGTAACAGGATCCGGCTGATCTTCTCCTCTTGCATTTCTTAACGTTGCAATATGATCAACATTTAATGAAAACTTCATTTTTATTTCCTTATATAATATGGTTAATAATTTTCAGTAATGAATTTATTCCGATTCCGAAATCATTAGCTCTGTATCGAAGAGTTGAAATTAAATCTATACTAAACATAATACCGGCATGAGTAATAACGCAATAGTAAATTGATCGAGTTCTATAAGCTAATATTCCCAACGCAATTCCGCCGAACATTGCACCAAATGTTTCTAAATCAGGTTTACCGAAATGTAAAATCAGAAAAGGAATCATTTGAATAATAACAGCGTAATAACCGAACTTTTCTTTTAATCCGAAAAGCATAAATCCGCGCCATATAAATTCCCAGGCAAAAAGATAGACTAATAATCCAAGTTCATAAATAAAAAACAAATTCCATGAATCTCTTGCTTGATAAAGAAGCGGATAAGTAAGTGCAAATACCGGCTGAGCAGTTACAATCCAAATTATCGGAAGCATGATTAACAAAAAAAGTAAAGTTAATTTTAATCCGGCTTCTGCATCGCCAATTGTTATCCCATAATTGATCATCTTTTCTTTCAAATAAAATTTTATTATCAGAAATGGAATAACAAACATTGTTAAGAAATTTGCGGCATACCAATATGCAATTTCATAAAAGTAAACATTAGGATTTGAACTTAAAGCACTATAAAAATGAAGGTGAAAAAATATCCGCGACGCATAGTACCAAGAAATAACTTGCAGGAAAGCCGTTGAAAGTAATACAACAACTACTTTCTTATCTAAAGCTTTAACAATATTAAAAAGAGTTTTTGTTTCTTCTTTAAAGTTAAACATCTAACAAGTAATGAGTTAAAAAATGATTTCTTCCTATATTCAATTTATAATTTCATATAAAAGCAATTTAATATATCTTTAAATAATAAAATTTCAGACTATTGAGGGGTTTATTATGAAAAAATTCTTATTAGCAACAGCATTTATAATTTTAACTTCCATTTTTTGCTACTCGCAAAATAAACAAAATAAAATTACAATTATAGTTTTAACACACGGATTAGACACGTCTTCAGTTGTTTATATTGCCGGCAATAATTCAAGTTTAGGCGATTGGAATCCCGCAGAAATAAATTTAACTAAAACTAATTCATCAACATGGGAAAAATCCTTTTTCTTTCCGGCTGGCACTGAACTGGAATTTAAATTCACCAAAGGAAGCTGGAATACCGAAGCTTTAACTAACAATGGAACTGTTCCGCCTAATTACAGATTAACTATTAAAAAAGATACTACTATTTACTTTGAAATTAAAAAATGGAAAGACGAAATAAGTCAGGCGAATCAGACACAATATAAAGGCCAAATTACAGGCACAGTAAAATATTTTCATAATTTGATGGGCAAAGGAATAAAGCCGAGAGATATAATTGTCTGGTTGCCGCCTTCCTATGAAAAGGATAAAACAAAAAGATATCCAGTACTTTATATGCACGATGGACAAAATCTTTTTGATCCAAAAACTTCTGCATTTGGAATTGATTGGCAGCTTGATGAATCTGCCGACAGCTTAATAAAAGCCGGCTCAATAAAAGAAATAATTATTGTCGGGATTTATAATACTTCCGATAGATCGAATGAATATAATGACACCAAACTCGGCCAAGCTTATATGAATTTTATTATTGATTCTCTCAAACCATTCATCGATAAAAATTTTAGAACTTTGCCGGACCGCGGAAATACTGCTACTGGAGGTTCTTCAATGGGAGGTTTAATTTCTATGATGATGGTTTGGGAACATCCAGAAGTTTTTTCTCAAGCGGCTTGTCTGTCTCCAGCTTTTCATATCAGCGACATAAATTATGTAAAAAAGGTAGAAGATTATACTGGCAAGAAAAAACCAATTAGAATTTATATAGATGTAGGCACTGTTGATCTTGACGCTCGACTAAAACCCGGCTCAGATGAAATGGTAAAAGTGCTTGAACATAAAGGCTATAAATTAAATGATGATTTAGAATATTTCATTGCAAACGGCGCAACTCACAATGAAGCAGCTTGGGCAAAAAGAAATTGGCGGTATTTGGAATTTATGTTTGGGAAGTGATAAAAGAATTCTTAAATTATTTTAGGATTACTAATTAAAAGTTGAAAACAATTTTTTATTTGCTGTCAATTAGTTTTATTTTTTTTTCTTTGGATGCAATACTACTGAGCCTAAAGAAGTAACGCTAAACTTAGCCATCAGCAACCAATGTTATGTAATTAATCCCATTGACATTGAAGTCTATATTGATGGAGTCAAATATGTTAACCAGATGTTTGATGTTGGAAATCAACAAACATGGATAGGTTTTCAAATAAAACTACAAGAAGGAAAACATTATTTATATGCCAGAACAATTTTAGGCAGTACAACATTTTCAACTGAATTGCAAATGAATGGAAATCGATGGGCTGTTTTAGAATATTTTTATTACCCAAATAATCCGCCGCATTCATATTACACACCAAAACAATTTAATTTGGAAATTCAAGATAGGCCAATTGGATTAGCTTTTGTAATTCCTATTTTAAGCATCGCAGACATGTTCGCAAAATAATTTCAATATCTATCTAACTTAAACTTTTCGCCCAAATATAATTTTCTTACTTCAGCATCTTCAGCAAGTTCATTAGCTTTACCTTGTTTGAAGATTATTCCGTTGATAAGGATGTATGCATTATCCACAATACTCAAAGTTTCATGAACATTATGATCTGTAATTAAAACTCCGATGCCGCGGTTTTTTAAATTGGCAACAATTTGCATAATATCCTCAACTGCAATTGGATCAACACCGGCAAATGGTTCATCAAGCAAAATAAAACTTGGATCAGTAGCAAGTGCGCGAGCAATTTCTGTTCGCCTTCTTTCACCGCCGCTAAGTTGAAATCCTTTGCTTTTTCGAATATGAGCAATGCTTAAATCTTCAAGTAAATTCTCACATTTCTCTTTTCTTGATTTTGAATCAAGGCTTGTCAATTCAAGTACTGCCATTAAATTATCTTCAACAGAAAGCCTTCTAAAAACCGAAGCTTCTTGCGGAAGATAACCTATGCCCATCCTTGCACGCTTGAACATTGGCTCATGCGTAATTTCATTTTCATCTAAAAAAACTTTTCCACCGTCGGGGCGAATCATTCCAACCATCATATAGAAAGTTGTAGTTTTGCCAGCGCCGTTTGGACCAAGCAGTCCAACAATTTCACCTTTCGAAACTTGTACCGAAGCTTTATTAACTACGGTTCTCTTTTTATAAATCTTAATTAAATTTTCGCTTCTTAATGTTGTTGTATTCATTTTTGTTTTTGATTATTGCTTGATTTATTTCCACTTGGTAAAATATCATTTGGCGTTATTTTTTTCGAAATTTTTTCTGGGATCAAAACACTGTTTAAAATATTTAGTTGAGAAAGAAGCTCTTCTTTTTTAGGACGATTTTTGTAAACGATAAATCCAGGTAAAGTAAATGCAAGCTCATTTCCTTCAACTTTATTTTCCGGATGATATTCGCTTGTCGGCGAACCATACAATTTTACTTCGTTTACCTTTTTATCTGCAAAAATAATTTTTGCTGAGTCTGAAGAAGATTTTGTTAAACCATTAGGATCTTTCTCTTCATAAAGATAATAAATGCTGTGAATTCCGCCATACACATCCGTCTCTCTAATTCCATTATCGTCAAAATGAATTTTAATATCGCTGCCGGACATCTGGTCATACCTTTTTTCAAACTTTTGATTTTGTGACAAGATAAAAGCATTCTTATCAACATCAAGTAAATATATTTTATTTTCTTTCAGAAATATTGTTACTGAGTCTCCGGTTAATTGCGAATTATCGTACCAAATAATTGGTTGATTAGAATTCTCACTGATTTTTTTTGTAACAATTTTACCTAACGATCTATAATATTCAGTGAAATCATTTTTTGATGCAAATTCACCGCGGACAATTTGCACGGAATCTTCAGCTTTAAAAATATTTATTGTATCTCGGTATGCTTCCATTTTTTGAGATTTAATAATCAAAGTATCAATCTTAATTGAATCAATTTTTTCAGTTCCGCTTAAACTATCTCTGCTTTTATAAAACGACGAATCAATTTGTAAAAATAAAGGTTCTCTGGTAACAAGAGTATAAAACTTTTGAGGATAATCTTCTAAATGATTTCCATAAATTATCGAGTTATTTGAAGTGCTGGTAATTTTAACATGATTTTCTGCAAATGTAATTCTTGAATCACGAAAATGAACTAAGCTGTCGGCCTGAATTGTATTTTTGGATTCAACAATTTTAACATTTCCAACGGCAACAGCTTTGCCTAAATCTTTATAGTATATCAATAAATTAGAAGTTAAAGTTGAAGAAGTATCAACAAGTTTAACATTGCTGTTAAATTCAGCTCGGTTTTGATCGAAAAAATAAATTCCTGTATCCGCAGTTAAAATAACTTTTTTATCATTCAAAGTTACGCCGGAATTTGATTGTGCCTTTCTTTCATTGCCGTAATAAAATCCATGCGAGGTTGTAATTGTCAATGTATCTTGAGTTGCAACAACATTGCCAATTAACTCGGCATTGTTTTGTGAAATATATTGTATTGCATGATCGCATGTAATTCTTACGTTGCCTTGAGTTAAAACAACGTGTCCATAAACATCGCGAATAGATTCACCGTTAACCATCCTACCAGAAAGACTATCGCCATTAACAATAATATATTCCTGCTGCTGTGCAAATGTACTAGACAAAAGGAGATAAAATAAACTTACGATAAGAAGTAAATTATTTTTCAACGACATTTAGATTTTATTTTGAAACTAAATTTATTTTTTGGCTTTAGATTTTGAATTGCTGCTAGAATCTATCCGAGTAACATAAGTAATGTTATAAATTGTGTAATTACTTAAATTCTGATCAGATTCAAATCCATAACCTTGTATTTTTTCTTTAGGAGAAACAATTGTTACAAATTTATCCGAAACAATTTTTTTATCTTTATTTCTCCAAATAAGTTCTTGAGTTCTTAATGTTACTCCGCTGTCATTCACAGCAACAACACTATTAATTGCATAAAGATCTTTTGTTATATCATCTACTTTACCTTTATCTGCGGTAAGAATAGTAGCAACTTTTCCATATTGATTATAAAAATTTACCTTTATTGTATCAAGTAAAGTTTCTTGCGGTTGATCATACATCATTAAATGATTTGTGAATAACACTGCTTTTGTTTTTCCGGAATCGCTAAAAAAAACTGTATCGTCCCAGCTTTCTTGCGCCGGCAGTTTAGAAACTTGAAGCGATGAATTTACTGTTGGCTTAACTTTTACTTCACTGCAGCCAGCAAATAAAAATAATGATATTAATAATAATATTAATTTCATCTCTGGCGAAGGCCAAGGTTGATTAAATCATGAAGATGAATAATTCCTATTGGTCTGCTTTTGTCATCAATAATGATCATTGCGGTAATTTTAAAATTTTCCATTTGCTGCAATGCGAATGAAGCAAGATAATTTTCTTTCATTACTTTTGGATTGCGTGTCATTATATCTTTTGCAGTTAAATCTTTTATGTCAAGAGTTCTTTCAAGCAGCCTTCTTAAATCTCCATCAGTAATAACTCCAGTTAATTTACCAGATTCATTCACAACAGTTGTAGTCCCAAGTCGTTTAGAAGTAATTTCAAGAATAACATCTTTAATAGATGTGCTTTCAAGAACTTTAGGAATTTTATCTTCCCTTATCATTATCTCTTTAATCTCAAGTGATAATCTTTTTCCTAAACTTCCGCCTGGGTGAAGGTAGGCAAAATCTTCAGCAGTAAAACCTCTCATTTGAAGCAAGGCAATCGATAAAGCATCACCCATCGCTAGGGTTGCAGTTGTTGATGCAGTTGGCGCTAAATCGTATGGACAAGCTTCTTCCTTTACACTAATATTTAAAAAGATATCACACTCATTACCTAGTTTAGAATTCTTATTTCCGCTCATAGCAATCAAAGTAACTTTTAATCTCTTGAGCATTGGAATTAAGTTAGAAATTTCTTCAGTATTTCCACTTTTAGAAATTAAAATTACAACATCTTCTTGGCGAACCATTCCAAGATCGCCATGCAATGCATCTGTGGGATGCAAATAAATTGCTGCAGTTCCGGTCGAATTTAATGTCGCTACAATTTTCCTTGCAATTAAACCAGACTTTCCCATTCCTGAAAGTACAACACGGCCTTTTGAATTATAAATTACTTCAACAGCTTTTACAAATTCGCTATCAATGCTGCTTGTAAGATTTGAAACAGCTTCTGATTCAATTCTAATTACTTCTTTCCCCTTTTGAATAATTTCATCGGCAGTCAATGCTAACCTCAATTTTTTTAGTAATGTTTTACAATTTTATCTATTGCTTTAATTTCAACCAATAAATCTTTTAATTCACTCAAAGGAAGCTGGCTTGATGCATCGCTTAAAGCTTTTTGAGGATTAGGATGAACTTCTAAAAATAATGCATCAATTCCAACCGCTGCTGCAGCACGTGCTAATGGTTTAATAAATTCTGGTTCACCGCCGCTTGTATTTCCTTGGCTTGGCAATTGCACTGAATGTGTTGCATCCATTACAATTGGATAACCAAATTTTTTCATGATAATAAGCGAGCGCATATCAACAACCAAATTATGATAGCCGAAAGTTGTTCCACGTTCAGTTAAAAGAATTTTTCTATTTCCAGTTAAAGCAACTTTTTCAGCTGCATGTTTCATATCATCCGGAGCTAAAAATTGTCCTTTTTTAATATTTACAATTTTTCCGCTTCTGCCCGCAGCAATTAGCAATTCGGTTTGCCTGGATAGAAAAGCTGGAATTTGTAAAATGTCTGCAATATCTGATGCAGTTTTTACTTCTTCTTTTGTATGAACATCTGTAAGAATTGGAATCTTAAATTTTTTCTTCACTTTTCCCAATATTTTTAATGCTTCTTTATCTCCAATACCAGAAAAAGATTTGGCACTGGTTCTATTTGCTTTCTTATAACTAGATTTAAAGATAAATGGAATATCCAACTCTAAAGTTATTTCTTTAATTTTTTCCGCAGTTGATATTATCAGCTTTTCACTTTCAACTACGCATGGACCGGCAATTAAGACAAACGGTTTTCCGTTTCCAATTTTTATGTTATTTAATTCTACCAAATCAATTCTTCTAATTTTTATGGGAAATTCTTTACTCAAATATAACAAAATCAAAATCTTTATTTAACTATTTTCCAAATTCGAAATTTTCTTCTCTATATATGTATATGTGATTTAGAAAAAGTTTGTGTTTTATGAGTTTATATATTTTAAATCAATAAAATTCTTATATTAATTTTCATCGCGGAATATTTGAATATTAATATAACTTCGAAATTTATTCAGTAACAATTGTGGACTTTAAAGTGAATAAAGCAAAAATTCTTTTAGTTTCGTTATTAACCTTACTTTTGATTTTTACAAATTTAGAATTTATAAATGCTCAATCTGGCAGAGTATTGAATTCTTCCGAACTAAAGCTGGCGCTTGATAAACTAAATGTTTTAGGAAGCGTTCTTTATGTTGCGGCTCATCCTGATGATGAAAACAATGCGCTGCTTGCTTACTTTGCAAAAGGCAAATTATTAAGAACAGGTTATTTGTCTTTAACCCGCGGAGACGGCGGTCAAAACTTAATTGGTCCAGAACAAGGTGCATTGCTTGGTGTAATTAGAACTCAAGAATTATTGGCAGCAAGAAGAATCGACGGAGCTGAACAGTTTTTCTCGCGCGCAATAGATTTTGGTTTTTCAAAATCTGCCAAAGAAACTTTAGACTTCTGGGGAAAAGAAAAAATTCTTTCCGATGTTGTTTGGGTAATAAGAAAATTTAGGCCTGATATTATTATCACTCGATTTCATGGAACAAAAGAAGATGGCCACGGAAATCATACTGCCTCTGAAATTTTAGCAGCTGAAGCTTTTAAATTAGCCGGCGATCCAACAGCTTTTCCAGAGCAGCTTCAATATGTAAAACCATGGCAGCCCAAAAGAATTTTTTGGAATGCTTGGCTTCCTTTGCTGGAACGTGAACACGCCGATCTTTCAAAATTTATAAAACTTGATGTTGGAGTTTATAATCCGCTGCTCGGCGAATCATATACTGAAATTGCCGCTCAAAGCAGAAGCATGCATAAGACTCAAGGGTTCGGCTCAAGTCCGCAATATGGCGAGTCAACAAATTATTTTCAGCTTCTTGACGGATCGCCTGTAAAAAATAAATTGTTTGATAATATTAATTTAACTTGGAATAGAATTGACGGCGGTGAAAAAGTAGGCAAACTTCTTTCTGAAGCTGATAAAAAATTTAATCCGGAACATCCGGCTGATATTATTCCAATTCTTTTAAAAGCTTATAAAGAAATGGATAATCTTAATGATGATTATTGGATTCCTCTTAAGAAAAAAGAATTAGCAAATGTTATCAGATCTTGTGCTGGAATGTTCATTGAATCAAATGCATCTGATTATTCGGCAGTTCCGGGACAAAAAATAAAAGTTACTTCGGAAATAATTAATCGTTCAAATCTTCCGTTCGTTTTGCAAAATGTTGAAACTACTTTTCAAACGAATCAAAATAATGATAACACCAAATTAGAAAATGAAAAGCTTGTAAGTATTACGTCCGATCTTAAAATTCCTGAAGATGAATCTTATTCGCAGCCCTACTGGTTAGTTAATAAACCAACAATCGGTGATTACACAATAAACGATCAGCAGTTTATCGGCAAAGCAGAAAATGATCCTCCGCTAACAACTACTTTTGATGTTTCAATAAATGGTCAAAATCTCGAATTCACAATTCCGGTAAATTATAAATGGACTGATCCTGTTGCTGGCGAAGAGTTTAGGCCGTTTGTTATAGTGCCTCCGGTTGCTGTTAATATTGAAAATGAAGATTATCTTTTCCCAAATGACAGCACAAGACAAGTAAACTTAACATTAATTGCAAATGAAGATAATGTTTCTGGCATTGTAAAACTTAATGTTCCTTCTAATTGGAAAGTAGAAACTCCTCAAAAGGATTTCAAATTAATTCACAAACATGATGAATTGCCTGTTTCATTTTTAGTTCAGCCGCCGGTAAATAGTTCTGATGAAGAATTAACTGCACAAGTTGAGGTTGGAAATAAAATAATTGAAAATGGAATGATCACTTTAGATTATTCTCATATTCCGATTCAAACATTATTTCCAAAAGCTGAAGCTAAGCTGATAAGACTAAACATCAAAAAAGTTATTAATAATATTGGTTACATTATGGGACCTGGTGACGATGTTCCAAAGGATCTTGAGGAATTGGGTTACAAAGTGACAATGTTAACTGATAAGGATATTACAAATGGAAATTTATCAAAGTTTGATGCTATTATTACCGGAGTCAGAGTTTATAACACAAAACCAGAAATGGTTTATGAACAGCCGAAACTTCTTGAATATGTGAAAAATGGTGGAACGCTGGTTGTTCAATACAATAAAAATTTTGATTTAGTAACTGATAAAATTGGTCCATATCCTTTTCACATTGCAAACAAAAGAGTAACTGATGAAACTTCAAAAGTTTCGATTCTTGATCCGGAAAGTCCGCTGCTAAACTTCCCGAATAAAATAACCGAAAAAGATTTTGACGGATGGATTCAAGAGCGCGGAATTTATTTTGCGGATACCTGGGATCAAAATTACAAAACTGTTATTGCTTGCCACGATACCGGAGAAGAACCACTGCCAGGCGGTTTGATATATACAAAGTATGGAAAAGGAGTTTTTATTTATACTGGTTATGTTTGGTTTAGAGAACTTCCGGCAGGAGTTCCGGGCGCATACAGGCTTTTTGTTAATTTGATTTCTGCAGGAAAAGCATCGGCAACGGTTAATTGAAATTACAAAATCATTTAATGAATTATTATTCCAATTGGTTTCTCAAAACCATTTTTAATTACTATTTTTCAATAATGAAATTTTGAGAAATTGATTTGGAAAAAGAGAGAAAGCTTCAGATAATTAAAGCCGCAGTTAAGCGTTTTGATAAGCATGGAGTTAATAAAACTACTTTAAATGAAATTGCCCGCGACTTAAGAATCGGCAAAGCTACAATCTATGGTTACTTCAAATCTAAAGAAGACCTTTTCTTTTCAGTTCTTGATTATGAGGGCTCACAATTCTTAGAAGAAGTTAAAATTATTTTTGCCAAAGAGGAAATTCCATTGCAGGAACGCTTCCTTGAATATTTCAAATCAAAAGAAAACATATCTCAAAAATATAAGCTTGTTGCTGATTCGTTTGTTCAGACGCTTGATGATAAAGGTTTGGAAAATGAGTTCAGCTTTATTAAAAAATTGTTTAATGATGAAGAAGAAATTATAAAATCTGTCTTAACAAAATTAGGCAATAAAAATGTTGATTCGCTGCTGCCTAATTTTATAGTTTTAAAAAGTTGGGGATTAAGTTTGAGCTTAAAGTTACAAACGTTATGCAATCCGCAAAAGAATATTGAGCTGAAAGATATCTTGCTGAAATCAATAGAAAATTTATTAGCTTAAAATATTGATTTAGTAAATCGCTTCTCTAATTTTCGCACTAATATAATCCATAACCCAAACAACAAAAGCAATCATCAAAATGATTAAACCAACTTCACGCCAACGCGCAAGTCCTTGATACTGCATTAGCATAGTGCCTATTCCGCCGCCGCCAACAAGACCGATGATAGTTGCCATTCTAACATTTATATCCCAACGATAAATTGTAAATGAAAGGAATGGAAGAACGATTTGCGGTACAACTGCGTGCCAAACAACTTGTACTTTATTTGCACCTGTCGCCGAGATAGCTTCAACCGGGCCTTCTTCAATACTTTCAATCGCTTCAGAATACAGCTTTGCATTTGATGCAATTGTGTGAACAAGCAAAGCAATCATTCCGGCAAACGGTCCAATGCCTACCCAAACAGAAAAGATGATCGCCCAAATAAGCGGCTCAATTGATCTTACAAAATTCAAGATTATTCTAAGAACGTAATAAACAGCAAAAGTTATTTTATTTTCTTTCATCAAATTTCTTGCAGTAAAAAAGCTGATAAGAAGCGTAGGTGGAATTGAAATTAAGGTTGCAATCAAAGCAATATAAATTGTTTCAATCATTGCAAAAAGCGCGTCATCAAAAATTCCAAACTGAGGATGAAACAAGGCACTGAATAATCTTTCTGCGCCTTGTAATCCTTCGCTGCTGAACAAACCGACAATAGAAATTTTTGTAACAACCCAGCCTGCAATAAATGTAATATCAAAAAGGAACCAAGCAAAAATTTCAACTGACCATTTTGTTGTTTTGTTTTCTTTTGCAATTCCAAATAGCTTACAAGAAAGAGAAGTTCTGGAAATCGCCCAAGACGCACCAATGATAACACTGATTATGAATAAAAGAATTATTTCATTCCAGGAAAATGGGAGTTCTCTTAAGTCTAAAAAAAACTTATAATAAATCGCCCTTTGAACTACAAGAATACTATAGAAGACAAAAAAGATATCAAGCAAAATTGCTTTGTACAAATTGTATTTGTGTTCACGCTTTTTATTTTCTTCAATAAAATTCTGAGGATGAATTTCTAATTCTGGTTCTTTTATCATCTTATTTCCACTTCTTCAGCTTCTTCGCCGTAAATAGTTTTAAACCAATTTTCATCTATATCCCGAGGTGCACCTTCATAAATAATTTCTCCGGCTCTTAAAGCTATTACTCGAGTAGCATATCTTCTTACAAGACTCAAAAAGTGAAGGTTGCAAATTACAGTTGTACCTAAATCTTTATTAATTTTTTCAAAATACTGCATTACAGAATTTGAAGTAGCCGGATCAAGTGAAGCGACCGGCTCATCTGCTAAAAGCAATTTGGGATTTTGCATTAAGCTCCGGGCAATTGCCACTCTCTGCTGTTGCCCGCCGCTAAGTGCATCGGCTCGTATTTTTGCTTTGTCAGTAATTCCAACAGTATCAAGACATCTGTATGCTTCTTGGTAAACGTCATCAGAATATTTTTCCAATATAGATTCGAAAGTTCCAAGTGAACCAAGCTTGCCATTAATTACATTTGATAAAACTGATTTTCTTTTAATCAAATTAAACTGCTGAAAGACCATTCCAATTTTCATTTTTGCCAAGCGAAGTTCTTCACCTTTAATGTGCGTAATATCTTTACCTTGGAATTCTACAATTCCTGATGTTGGCTCAATCAATCTATTAATGCATCTAAGCAGAGTTGATTTTCCGGAGCCGCTTAGTCCAATAACAACTAGGAATTCGCCTTCTTCTACTTCGAAACTTACACCTTTAAGTGCATGTGTTCCGCTTTTATAAATCTTATGTAAATTTTTAACTTTTAGTAACATTTATTTTTTCATTAAATCTTCAAAGTTGATGTGTTGTTGTTCTAATAATTTTCGAAGCCCGTCATAATCACTGTCTTTGGTTTGGATCAAACCTGTTATATCATAAATATCGAATAAAGATTTTTTACCTTCAGGTGTTTTTACAAAATCTAAAAGTGCTTTAATAATTTCTTCTTTCATACTTTCTTTCATATCTTTTCTAAAAACCCATGGATCGTTTGGAATGTCTTGAGTGAAGCCTATAATCTTAACTTTTTTTGCAACATCAGGAAATTGTTTTAGCACTCTCATTCTGGCATCCATAATTTCTCCAGTTGCAGAATCGGGCGGTGCGTAATATGTTGCGCCGGCGTCTACTTGTCCTTGATAAACCATAATTACTACATTGTCGTGGCGCATTGCAAATACAGTTTCACTAGGTTTAACTCCCATACTATCTAACATTGCTTTTGGAAGAATATAACCTGAAGTTGATGAAGGATCAACATAAGCCATGCTTCTTCCATTTATATCTTTAATGCTGTTAATTCCAGAATCGTATCTTGTAATAAACTGACCTTTATAAGAAGTTTCATTTCCTTCGCGTACAATTCTGAGGCGAGCTTCGGCTCCGTATTTTGCGTTTGCCATTAAATATGAAAATGTGTTGATGGCAGCTACTTCAACTTTGCCGGTTCCAAAAGCTTCAACTAAAGCAATGTAACTTGCCGGCACAGCAGTAGTGTAATAATAACCAGTTTCTTTATGTAAAAAATCTGTTAAAGCCTTAGCATTGAAAGATATTCTGTTTGCGTCAACTGATGGAGTAAAATAAATTCGAATCGGATGAGTATATGAACCTAAGGAGCCTTCATTTAATTGCCTAAACGAAATTGCAATGATAAAAATTATTATTGGCGATAGAAAAAGTAAATATTTTGCTAATTTCATAAAACATAAATTTGGTTCGTCAAATATGCAAATTATACATCAATCTTCAAATAATTAAAGTCATAAATATTATTATATTTTTGTTAAAATTTAGATGAAAAAACAAATTGGTAACTATTTAAATATAAAATTATTCATGACTATTTCTTCCAATTTATCAAATTAGGCAAAAAATTCACTCTCTTAAAAGTTCCGTTAGAATTGTGCCAAAAGTCAATCCTTAAATAAAATCAAAAAATTAAATTTTCGGCGTGTTAATATT
Organism: Bacteroidota bacterium; assembly: GCA_021824145.1. Taxonomy (GTDB): domain Bacteria; phylum Bacteroidota; class Ignavibacteria; order Ignavibacteriales; family Ignavibacteriaceae; genus FEN-1297. The sequence continues at coordinate 70,641 of JAKALM010000006.1, read as the reverse complement.
GTAATGAAGGAGGCATATAAAAGAATTTTAGCTTGCTACTATTTTATTAAAATAATTTTTTTTCAAAATAGTTGTTGATTTGAAATTAGTAAATCAACTTTAAGCAAGAAAGGATGTTTCCAATGGAACGCTCAAGAGAATATACAATATCCGTACTTAAAGACTTGTTAAGCCTTTGCAAAGAAGAGAAATCATTATTTAATTCTGCAATAGAAAAAATTGAAGACAGAAAAATTAAAGATAATTTTATTAATTGTGCTAATGAAAAAGCAGAATTTATATGCAAAATAGAATCAGAAATTAAAAGACTTGGAGGTTCACTAGAAACCCTTGAAGAAACTAAATCAGGAGAGCACTTCAAACCGTCAAATAAAATAATAAATGCAGAACAAGATTCAATTGTTCATTATTGTTTGGAAAAAGATAATTCAATTTTAAGCAGATATTCAACAGCAATGAATGAAGATATAATGTGGGAAGTTGTTCCGTTAATTGCTAAACAATATTTTGACTCAAAAAATTTGCATGATAGAATAATGCTCACCTATTTAAATAGACAGCAAAAAAATCTTGTGCTTGGTAATTCATTTTAATTTTTATTTTAAAAAGTAAAATATTATTAGTAATTAAAGATCATTAAAAAATGAATCGTTTTTTAGATCAGTCTTTTTTTTGCCAAATCTTTTATAAGATAATTCAGTTGCTTCCCTACCGCGAGGAGTTCGTTGAATAAATCCTTGTTGGATTAAAAAAGGTTCATAAACTTCTTCAATTGTTCCTGGATCTTCATTAACTGCAACTGCAAGCGTACTAAGACCAACTGGACCGCCTTTATATTTATCAATAATTGCAAGAATTATTTCCTTATCCATTTCATCTAGTCCAAATTCATCAACTTCTAAAGCATTTAATGCTTTTTTAGAAATTTCCAAATCAATATTTTTTTTATCAGCATAATCAGCAAAATCCCGGGTGCGGCGCAAAAGTCTATTTGCAATTCTTGGTGTACCTCGTGAACGTTTTGCAATTTCATATGAAGCATCCGAATCAATTTTTTGATTTAAAATTTTAGCTGAACGGTCTACTATTTTATGCAGAACTTCGGAATTATAATAATCTAGCCTGAACTTAATTCCAAATCTATCTCTCAAAGGCGAAGTTAACATACCTGCTCTAGTTGTAGCACCGATTAAAGTATATTTAGGAAGGCTAATTTGCACTGATCTTGCATTTGGACCGCTGTCAATCATAATATCAAGTTTGTAATCTTCCATCGCTGAATATAAATATTCTTCAACAACTGGACTGAGACGATGAATTTCATCAATGAATAAAACAGAATTTTCTTCTAGTGTAGTAAGAAGACCTGCAAGATCTCCCGGTTTTTCCAATACTGGACCAGAAGTAATTTTTAATTTCACACCTAATTCATGGGCTATAATATATGCTAATGTTGTTTTACCTAATCCAGGTGGTCCAGTAAGAAGAACATGATCTAACGCATCACCACGTTTTAATGCTGCTGAAATAAAAACATTAAGATTTTCAATTATCTTAGATTGGCCAAGAAAATCAGAAATCTTTAATGGACGAAGTGATTGTTCGATTTTTTTTTCTTCTTCCGTAATTTCTGGCGATGTTGAAATAGATTTTCTCAAATGATTCTAAAATTTATCAATTAAAAATTGTTTAACTTAAATTAAAATAAATGGAAATAAGAAACATTAATATTATTATCTAGAAATTTAACTTAAAAAATTCTTTAAGTTTCAATCTGTTTGTTTTGAATTTTAAATTTATGAATTATTACAACCATTAAAGTCATGGCAGTAAGCATTAGCAAAGCCGTTCCAATAGTTGACCAAACATTTAAGCTTTTATCTAAAATGGTTATAAGTCCAGGATTCCAAGCACTGCCATACAAAATTGTAATATGAACAACATAAATTAATAAAGTATTTCGGCCAACAAGAATAAAAATTCTTGGAATGTTTTCAACTTTTAATGCTATTATAGAAACAATCGAATTTAGAAAAAGAACTATCCCCAATCTATAAAAAATTAGATTTGGGCTGGTTGTCCAAAAATTTGTATGTCCATATATTGCTATTTCCAATTCATTTCCAACGAGTGCAGCTAAAACAAATAATAATCCTACTATTGCTAATCTATAACTGAATTTAATCGATTTAAAAACCATAGGATGCTTAGCTAAATAACTTCCAAGAACGCCGCCTGCAATTACATAACCAGCCCAAGGGAATAATGGAAAGTTTGATCCACTGCCAGTATAAAAATAGCCAGCAAAAGCTTCTGGTAAATACTTCAGCCAATTAATAGCAGCAAATGGTTGATATAAACCAAAAAATAAAAGCGCTCCAACTGAAAAAACTACGTAATCATTAAGCTTAAATTTTTCGGCAATGTAAATGCATCCCATTAGGAAAAAAATTCCAAAACCAATTAAATGCAAAACATCAACTGCAAAAAAAGTTTTCCATTCTTCTGGCGTTATATTAGAAAAATTTACCAAAGTTGGGGTAGGATAACGCAGCAAGTAGCCTAAAAAAATAAGCAGTAAAAACCTTTTAACTCCTTTTTTTGTTCTCGGATTAGTTAAAAATGGTTCGTCTACAAGTCTGAATAAATATGTAAAGACAGTTCCGGCAGTAAACAAAAAGATTGGTGCTGTCATTCCTCTCATAAAAAACCAAAAAGTAAAAATGGTGGAATTCATATCTCGATAATTATTTGAAAGTAAGACATCCACAGTGTGTCCTTGAACCATTTGAAGAACAGCAAAAGCTCTCATCAAATCTATAAAAATAATTCTGTGTTTTTTAGAAGTTTGAGTCATTTATAATGTTTATAAAAGAAAAAATTTTGCCACGCAAAATAAATAAAGCAAGATAATAATTAAAATGTAAGATTGGATAAAAATAAATCCACAAACAAATTACTTTAAAATAAAAAAGCCTGCCTTTTTGCAAGGCAGGCAAACTGTAGAATACCAATTTAATTAATGTTTATGATTCTAGGTTTTACTTTATCATGTTTTGGAAGATTTATTGTAAGTTGACCATTATTATATTTTGCATCAATCTTCGATCCATCTATGCTTTCAGAAAGCTTAAAGCTTCTTGAATAATTTGCGAAAATTGATTCGTGTAAAATATATTTTCTTTTCAAATCTTCGTTATAATTAATTTGGCCAAAAATTGTTAAAGTTCCTTCTTCTAATTGAAGATGGACATTTTCTTTTGTTACTCCTGGCATGTTTGCTATTAGAACAAATTCATTTTCAGTTTCATATATATCTACAAGAGGAGCAATGCTTCTCTCATATTCTAATGCTCTTTCCCAAGGTTTAAGTTCTTCTTGAACTTCAGTCAATACTTGATCTTTATATTCGGACATAGTTATAGCTCCTTAAAATTATTTAATAATTAAACTTTAAAAAAAGAATGGATTAAATGAAGGGCTTTACAAAAGTGTAAAGCCCAAATGAACTTTAATTATTTTTTATCGTCGTCAACAACTTCGTATGAAGCATCTTGAACATTTTTATCATCGCCTTTTTCCTTAGCGCTTGTTTCAGGTTCTGGTTGTGCACCTGGTGCTTGCTGGCCTGGAGCGCCTTGTTGAGAATATAGCTGCGAAGCGATATCGTTCCATACTTTATTTAAGGAATCGGTTGCCGATTTTATTTGATCAGAATTATTGGTTGCTAATGCATCCTCAACTTTTTTGATTTCTGCTTCTAGTTTAGATTTTACATCAGCAGAAATTTTATCTTTTAATTCTTCGATCTGTTTTTTTGTTTGAAAAACAAGTGAATCGGCTTGATTCTTTATATCTACTGCTTCTTTTTTCTTTTTATCTTCAGCAGCATGATCTTTTGCATCGTGCTTCATCTTTTCAACTTCATCTTTAGAAAGTCCGCTTGAAGATGTAATTCTAATACTTTGCTCTTTATTTGTTGCCTTATCTTTTGCTGCCACATGAAGAATACCATTAGCATCAATATCAAAAGTTACTTCAATTTGAGGAACTCCTCTTGGTGCCGGCGGAATACCGTCAAGATGAAATCTTCCCAAAGATCTATTATCTGCTGCCATTGGGCGTTCTCCTTGCAGTACATGTATTTCTACAGACGGCTGACTATCTGATGCAGTAGAAAATATTTCACTCTTTTTAGTAGGAATTGTTGTATTAGCTTCAATTAATTTTGTCATTACTCCACCAAGAGTTTCGATACCGAGAGATAATGGCGTAACATCCAAAAGCAGAACGTCTTTAACGTCTCCAGTTAAAACTCCGCCTTGAATTGCAGCACCAACAGCAACAACTTCATCCGGATTAACACCTTTGTGCGGCTCTCTTCCAAAAATCTTTTTAACTAATTCTTGAACCATCGGAATTCTAGTAGAACCACCGACGAGAATAACTTCTCCAATTTCGGAAGCTGTAACTCCCGCATCCTTTAAAGCTTGTTCGCAAGGAATTTTTGTTCTTTGAACAAGATCATCAATAAGTTGCTCAAACTTTGCTCTGCTTAATGTTATGTTAAGATGTTTTGGGCCTTCTTGCGTAGCGGTAACAAATGGCAAATTAACATCAGTTGTAGAAGAAGAAGAAAGTTCTATCTTAGCTTTTTCTGCAGCTTCTTTTAATCTTTGCAAAGCCATAGGATCTTTACGCAAATCAATTCCTTCTTGTTTTTTGAATTCATCAGCAAGAAAATCAATTACTCTCTGATCAAAATCATCGCCGCCAAGGTGTGTATCGCCGTTTGTGGATTTTACTTCAAAAACTCCATCACCAAGCTGAAGTACTGAAATATCAAAAGTACCGCCGCCTAAATCGTAAACAGCAACAATATGATCTTTAGTTTTTTTATCTAATCCATAGGCTAAAGCAGCAGCAGTCGGCTCGTTGATAATTCTTCTAACTTTTAATCCTGCAATTTCACCAGCATCTTTAGTGGCTTGTCTTTGAGAATCATTAAAGTAAGCTGGAACTGTAATTACAGCTTCAGTTACTTCCTGGCCTAAATAATCTTCAGCAGTTTTTTTCATTTTCTGAAGAATCATTGCACTGATTTCAGGTGGTGAATAAACTCTGTCACTAATTTTTACGCGAGCAGAGCTGTTATCGCCTGCTATTACTTCGTACGGAACTTTAGTTTTTTCATCTTGGACTTCATTAATCAATCTTCCCATAAATCTTTTTATAGAAAAAATCGTATTCTTAGGATTAGTTATAGCTTGTCTTTTAGCAGGCTGCCCTACTAATCTTTCACCAGTTTTTGTAAATGCAACTACTGACGGCGTAGTTCTACCACCTTCAGAATTAGGTATAACAACAGGATCATTTCCTTCCATTACTGCAACGCATGAGTTTGTTGTTCCCAAATCTATTCCAATTATTTTTCCCATTATTTATGACTCCTTATATATTTTTGTTTTCGGCAGTTTCTTCGCCGTTTGTTATTTTATTTTAATTTCTTTTTCTGAGTTATTTTGCTTAATAGCTTTTTTTACAGAAATTTTTAATACGCCATCTTCAAATTCAGCATTGAAGCTATCTGGATTTATTTCATCATCAATCTGAAATGATCTTGAAAAATCGCCGTAGTTTCTTTCAGATTTTAGAGTTTCGATATTTTGCAAATTTTTATTTCGATTTTTCTTTTGTCCTGAAATATTCAGAACATTTTCTTTAAATGTAATTTTAAGTTCGTCTTTTTTAACACCAGGTATTTCCAATTCGATAAAAATATTTTCATTATCTATATAGTAATCAGCTTTTGGTTTAAACTGAAAATTTACATTAAAGTCTATGTTAGGAAGTTCACCAAATAAATTATGAATTTTACTATTGATAGTTTCAAAATCAGCGTTAGATCCAAATTTTATATACGTCATTTCAAATCTCCAAAATTTTATTTGTAATTTATATTCAATCGACATGCCATTTTTAGAAATATCTATAACTCTTTAATATTCAATATGATATAGTAGAAATACCTTATTCTTACTTATTTCTCCATTTTGGCAGACTGGCAGACTTCTTGTCATACATATTAAATATATTGACAATAATTCTGACACTTTTGCTAAAATTTAATTATTTTTGAGATAGTAATTTTGAGGTAAAAATTGTTTAATCTGGAAAGTTTTGATATAAAATTAAATACTGATTTTATCGGAAGAAATTTTATCTACACCGAAGAAATTGATTCAACCAATACTTATTTACTAAACAAGACAAACAAAATTAATGTCGATGGTACGGTTCTGCTTACAGAAAAGCAAATTAAAGGTCATGGAAGAAAAGATAGAATTTGGTACAGCGCAAAAGAACAAAATCTTACCTTTTCAATTTTAATTACAAACAAAAAGCTTATAAAAGACAAATTTAATCTTTTGAATTTCGCAGCTTCGCTATCAGTAGCCATTGCAATTGAAAATCTATATCAATTGAGGACAGAATTGAAATGGCCAAACGATGTTTTAGTAAACGGGAAAAAAATTGCAGGAATTTTGCTTGAGTCAATTTCACAAGGAAGTAAAATTGAAAAGCTTGTAATTGGAATTGGATTGAATGTAAATCAAGTAATGTTTCAAGGAAATTTTAATATACCACCAACTTCAATTAAAACTGAGCTGAACGAAAATGTTGATCGAGAAAGATTATTAGCAGAACTGTTAAATACGTTTGAGGAACTTCTTGAAAAAGTTGAGAAATATCCTAGTGATTTAATGAAAGATTGGAAATCCCGTTGTAGACTAATCGGTGAAAAAATTTCAGTTGTTGAAGACGATAAAACAAAATATGGAATTTTTGACGATTTGGATGATGACGGTTATCTGTTGCTGAAAAATAAAGGCAAAATAGAAAAAATTCATTTTGGAGATGTGAGTTTAGCATAATGCTTTTAGCTTGCGACATTGGAAACAGTAGAATCAAAGTAGGTGTTTTTTCTGATGATAATTTAGTTGAATTTTATTCATTTGAAAATATTGAATTATTTGACAAATTTTTTTTAAATAAAAATTTTGATCAAATAGCTATTTCCTCTGTCGTTCCGAATCTAACAAAAAAATTAATTCTAAAATTGAAAGATTATTCTGAAGCAACTCCATTTGTTATCGATAGAAATGTAAAACTAAATCTTAAAATTGAATATGACACGATAGAGACTTTAGGCATTGACAGAATTTGTTCTGCTGAAGGTGCATTTTATCTTTATAAAAAATCTAATGAATCGGGGAATTATAATCATAGGACTTTTATTCTTTCAATTGATTTGGGAACTGCAACCACGATAAATATAATTAGTTTTCCTGGCGTTTTTATCGGCGGATCAATTGCACCTGGAATTCAATTGATGTTTGATTCCTTAAATACTAAAACAGCTCAACTCCCAAATGTTCTTGAATCAAATTATAAAAGTATAATTGGGAAAGATACTTCATCATCAATTGTAAGCGGAGTTATAAACTCTACAATAGGATTTATCGAGAGAACAATCAATTATTTGAAGAATGAAATGAATGGCAGTGAGTTTAAGATTTTTATAACAGGAGGAAACGCAGAAAAGATTGCTCCACATCTTAATTTTAAAGTTAGTTTAGTTAAAGAACTAGTTTTAATTGGTATTAAATCTATTTATGATAAAAATAATAAAGATTAATTTTTGATAAGACAATTATCGATAAGTCTTGTACCCCCAATTTTGCAAGCAACTAAAATATAAATTTTATCCGCCGCTGAAACGTCACCTAAAGTTTCAAAAGTTTCTGCATTTACAATTTCAATATAATCTAATTTCGAACTTCCAACCGATGCAATTATTTCTTTCATTTTATTTATTATAATTGCAGATTTTTTTTCACCATCTTTAATTAATTTTTCTGCAAGCTTTAAGGATTTATTTAAAACTAATGCGTCTTTTCTTTCCTTTTCAGAAAGATAAACATTACGCGAACTTAAAGCTAATCCATCTTTTTCTCTAACAATTGGACAAATTTTTATCTTAATATCGAATTTTAAATCTTTAACCATTTGTAAAATTACGGCAGCTTGTTGAGCATCCTTCTGACCAAAGTAGGCAATATCTGGTTTAACAATATTAAATAATATCGAAACGATTGTTGTTACGCCTTTAAAATGTGTCGGCCTAAATTCGCCTTCAAGCTTTTTAGTAATTTTATTTACTTCTACATAAGTCTGAAAATTTTCTGAGTAAATTTTGTTTGCACTTGGAATGAATAAATAATCAACTTTATATTTTTTTAAGAGCTTTACATCTTTTTCAATATCCCTTGGATACTTTGCAAAATCTTCATTTGGACCAAATTGTGTCGGATTTACAAAAATGGAAATAATTGTTACATCATTTTGTCTCTTTGATTTTTTTATTAGAGAGAGATGGCCTTCGTGCAGAAAACCCATTGTGGGCACAAGTCCTATAGATATCCCTTTCGACTTTAGCTTGGAAGAAAGTTTATGAACCTCTTTAATACTGTATATAGTTTTGATTGGATCCTCAACTCATTAAGGAAAGGACATTATATAAATTATTTTTAAGATCTTTCCGAGGAGAAATAATATCAACAAATCCTTGTTCCAAAAGAAACTCAGATTTTTGAAATCCTTTTGGTAAATCCTTACCAATAGTTTGCTTAATTACCCGAGGGCCTGCAAAGCCAATTAACGCTTGTGGTTCTGCAATATGGATATCTCCAAGCATTGCATAACTAGCAGTAGTTCCTCCAGTCGTTGGATCTGTCATAACTGATATATAAGGAATTTTAGCTTCGGAAAGCCGTGCTAATCTTGCACTAGTTTTTGCCATTTGCATTAATGAAAATGCACCTTCCATCATTCTTGCGCCGCCGCTTGCTGAAACAATAATAAGTGGAATTTTATTTTTATAAGCTCGATCAATTAACCGTGCAATTTTTTCTCCTACAACTGACCCCATGCTTCCGCCGATAAATTTAAAATCCATACAGCCAAAAGCTATATCCATACCATTTAATTTACCAGTTCCAGTTCGAATTGCATCATACATTCCTAATTTTTTAATAGTCTCTTGAATTCTATCACTGTATTTTTTTGTGTCTTCAAATTCCAAAGGATCAGCAGATCTCATTTTTTTATCAGTTTCTTTAAATGTTCCTTTATCCAAAATTATTTCAATATATTCTTGGCTACCTATTCTAAAATGATAATTGCATTTCAAACAAGTCCAGAGATTAGTTTCAAGTTGTTTTTTATGAATTATTTCACCACAGCTTGGACACTTTTCCCACAAACCATCCGGTAAATCTTTTTTTTGTGATTCCGGAGAAATATTTTCTTTAGATCTTTTAAACCAAGCCATTATATTTTTTTTCTTTCAATTTTCTGATTTTAAATAAAACAATTAAATGATTTAATTTAAAAATTGGTTAAGCCTAATTATTCTCTACATCGGCATAAATAGTTAAAACTTTATAAGATTGTTTGGGATCATTCGACAGAATTGTAATTTTTCTTGATAGTTTTCCAATTTTACCATTAGAATCGAACTGAACTGCAAGTTCACCTTCTTTGCCTGGAGCTATTTCTTTATCTTTTACCAGCGCTGCTGTGCATCCGCATGATGTTGTTATATCTTTTATTTTCAAAGTTGATTTACCTTTGTTCATAAACTTAAACGTATAGCTAACAATAGTCCCTTGTTTTATCTTACCAAAATTATGTTCATCAACGGGAAAATAAATTACCGGTACAGCAGATGAATTTTCTCCAATTGAATCTTTCGGCATAGATGCTAATGTAGGTGAATTATTTATTACGCGAGTAATATAAATTCTTACATTTGGATTATTCGGATCATTTGTCTTGATTGAAATATATTTATCTAAACCTTGAGAATTTTTAACGTTGGTATAGCTAACATCAAGCCTAGCTGAATCTGTAGGGGTAAGTGTACTTTTATCTAATGTAGCAGTTATACATTTACAAGTTGTTGAAACGTCCCATAATTTTAGAACACCACCTCCGCCATTATAAATCATGTATGTATGGCCTAAACTTGAATCAATGGGTACATAATCAAAGTTATAATTTATTTGAGGTATGGTAACTATCGGTCCAACTGATTGTCCTATGATTAGGCATGAAAAGAAAGCAATAATTAAAAAAATTTTATTAATCATTTTTTCTTTCCTTAATAATAAAATTTTTCAAATAGTTTGGCTCAAGAAAATCATAATTATAAGTCATCAAATCATCGCCATAAATTTTCCCCCATTTTGCCACAAATACTGGAGATGGAGAAGCGATATTTTTCTTTAGTTCCTTCATTTCAATTTTATTTTCCAGATTGACATTTCCAAATACAATTCCATTCTTGCTTAATTTTCGAAATTCAGGGTAATCCACTATCCTTAATTTATCTGCAAATATATAATTATTAGCCTTAATTTGAAACTTAGCAAAATATATCTCTTCCAAATTAACTCTATTAGCAATTATAAATTCTGAATCATCTTCAAAAATGTTTGAAAGCTGTAAAGCTAATGCTTCAAATGTTGGAACAGGAATAATTGGCAAAGAAGAACCAAAAGCAATTCCCTTCGCAGCAGACATTCCAATTCGTAAACCCGTAAAAGAACCAGGACCGGCAGAAACTGCTATTGCTTTTAATTCATTTATTTCAATTTGAGAAGTTTTAATTACATAATCTATCGTTTCAAATAACTTTTCTGCGTGTGAGTTTTTTAGATGAGTAATTGCTTCAAAATATTTTTTGTCGTCAAAATATATGCAAGCACCACAAATACTTTCGGATGTTTCAATGGATAATATTGGTCCAGATTCATTCATATTTCTTAAAATTAAATTCTCTTGAAAAATCACTTTTTATTTTTATTTCTATTTCAATTCGTTTTTGCGGAAGAACTTCCGGAATTAAACTTCCCCATTCTATAAATGTAACAGCATCTAGATTATTTAAATAATCATAATAACCAATATCAAAAAGTTCAGATGCATTGTTTATTCTGTAAAAATCGAAATGGTAAAATTTAAAACTGTTTGAATATTCGTTAACAATTGCAAAAGTTGGAGACGAAACATTATCAATACCAAATCTTTTAACAACATTTTTAACAAAAAATGTTTTTCCAGCACCAAGATTTCCATTTAGTACAACAACATCACCAGATTTCAATTCTTCAGCAAAATTCAAAGCAAGTTTAATTGTCTCTTCTTCTGAATTAACTATTTCAATCAACGGATATTTCAAAGTTATTTAGGCTCCATTGTAATTACCGGCAATATCATTTCTTCCATTGATATTCCGCCATGCTGAAAGGTATCTTTATAATAAGTTAAATATTTATGATAATCTGTAGGATATACAAAATAATAATCTTCTTTAGCAATAATATAATTAATTGTTACTCCGCGTTTTGGAAGTTTAAAGTCTTCTGGATTCTTAATATATACTGCATGTTTTTCATCAACCTTAAGATTTCTTCCAAACTTAAATCGCAAATTTGAAGATGCTTCGCGATCGCCTAAAACTTTTGCGCCTCTTAATGCACGGATACTTCCATGATCTGTGGTAATAATAATTTTAGCATTTTTTATTTGTGAAAGCGCCTTAAATGTTGCCAATAACGATGAATGAGTATACCAAGTGTTTGTTAACGATCTGTACGCCGCTTCATCCGGTGCAATTTCTTTTAACAAATCAGAATCAGATCTACCGTGAGCTATCATATCCAAGAAATTAACAACCACAGCAGTCAGTTGAGTATTCTGATATGACAAAATATTTTGTTCAAAATTTCTGCCCACTTCAGGGTCTATAATTTTTATATACTTCAATTCATTTCTTAATTTTATTTTTTTTCTATCCAATAAAAACTGAAGTAATTCTTTTTCATATTTATTCATGCTATTCTCATCATCATCACCTGAACTCCAGAGTTGAGGATAATGTTTTTCAATTTCAGATGGAAACAATCCACTGAACAACGCGTTTCTAGCGTATGGTGTTGCAGTTGGCAAAATAGCATAATAATAATCTTTTTCTATCTTGAATAAATCAAGCAAATGCTTTTCCATCATCAGCCATTGATCGAGACGTAAACAATCAATTACAAAGAAAAACACAGATGATTTTGGATCTTCTAAATGCGGTAAAACATATTTAGGAACAATCTCAGTTGTAAGTGTTGGTGTATATTCATCGCCAATAGATGTAATCCACTGCCGGTAATTCTTTTCAACAAATTTTGAGAATTCTTTATTCCCTTCTCTTTTTTGGTCGTACAAAGTTTGGCGAAGATCAATCCCTGGATGAGAATCAAGTTCAACATCCCAATTTACAAGCTTTAGATAAATTTCAATCCACTCTGCAAAATCCATTTCATTTAAAAATGCTCTTGAGATTTCATTGAAGTCCTGTAAATAATCTTTTGCAGCATATTGACCAGAAATTTTTTTACCTTCTAGAATTTTTTTACATACTAAAAGAACTTGGCTAGGATTTACTGGTTTTGTTAAATAGTCAGCAATTTTACCGCCAATTGCTTCATCCATTAAAGTTTCTTCTTCGCTTTTAGTTATCATTACTACAGGAATGTTTGCATTGATATCTTTAATTCTTCCAAGCGTTTCAAGGCCTCCAATGCCAGCCATCATTTCATCTAAGAAGATTAAATCATAATCATTTTCTTGAACAGATGAAACTGCGTCTTCCCCGTTCATTACTGTGTCTACTTCATAGCCTTTTTCAGATAAAAAAATTATATGCGATCTAAACAATTCAATTTCATCATCAACCCAAAGTATTTTTTTCCCTTTCATGGTTTCATTTCCTTTTGCCCTTTGAATGTTTTCTTTATTAATCATTTTAAATCCTACTTCTAAATATAAATTGTTCAATTAGCAGTTTCATTAACAAATAATAATTTGTGATTGAAAATAAAAACAGATGAACTATTGAATAGCAATATGAACATCCAAACCGGCTTCGTTTGTGGTTGTAGGCGGAATTCTTGAAGCACCAACCGGCTCGACAGTTGAACGCGTATAGAATACAGCTAATGTAACTTTTGAACTAATTGTATATTTTACCCGCGGCTCAATAGTTACTCTGCTTGTACCATCTGTAGGAGTTCCACCATCAACATAATGATTCATATCATAAGTAACAGTTGTAGACTGACTGTTAGTATAAGAGAATGTAAACTCTATATCATTTTTTAATGCAAGTCCAAAGATTGGTATTTCAAATCCTGTTTTAGAATAAGAAGCAGAAATTCCGATGTCTTTGGAAAAAGACTCTGAAATATTTTGAGTACTCAAACCTAAATCATAACTTTCTCTTACAGAATATTTTATACTTCCACTTAAATTTCCTTCCCAAAGTTTTGCAAATGTCATATTCAAACCGACCAAAGGTTGAAATCCGTAATCTATTCTTTGCGTTTGAACCATTCTCTTTCCATCGGTGCTTATCTGCCAGCCTTCAGTATAAGTTGAAGAATAAGAATGATCAAGAGACACTCTTTCGGCAATAGATTTAAACGGATAATATTTTTCTAAACCATCCCACGAAATCGTCCAGTTTGGCCTGGGAATATAATTAGCAAAATCTTTTAAGAAACTAAATCTAGATAGCAAAGGCAGCGATTCAAATCCTTGAACAAAAGCTTGCGATAAGCTTCCCTGAGGATCTGGTGAATTTGGATCGTAAAGTTCGCTTACTCTTTTAATTCCGCTCTTGAAAATGCTAAAAATAAAAATTGGAGGTAAAGTGAAAAATGATCTGGAAATGGAACCAGTTTCATTAGGCTGAATAGTTGACACAATATTTCCTATAGCATCTGATTGGAAAGTTGAGCTTTTATTTATTGTCCAGCCAAGTTTCCATGATAGATCAATTTTGGCGCCTTCCCAAAGCGGCCTAGAAGTTTGCATATCCAAATTATTTCTTTGTGAAAATACATCAGTCAAACTTCCAAGGTTTGGAGTTCTTAAGCCAACATCGGAACTTAGCCCAAGCATAAATAATCTTGAAGGCCCATTATTTTCTTTATATGTTAACCCCCAGAAATTTCCAAAACCAGTACCTCCTGCTTTCAAAGCTGATTTTGAAACGTTGTTATCGTTAGAAAAGTTTATGCTAATATTTTCGTAATCAAATAAAATAATCTTGGCAAAAGATTTTAAAAATAACAATGCATTTTTAAATTGAAATTTTTTCGCTGTAAGTGTTGTTGCTAATGAATCATGTTTTGAAGTTGTATCTTTCTCTGTTTTAATATTGTTGTTTTCATTCTGCTTATTTTTTTCAAAGCTTTGGTTAAAATTTCTTTCGCGGTTATTTTCAAAATTATTTTGGTTTTGATTTTCTTTGGATTGGTTATCATTCTCGGCAAATATAGGATCCATAATTGATTTTAATGCTAACCTAAATCCAATTTGAGATTTATTTGTAAAGCCAGCACTTCTTCCGGCATCTAATCCATTTACTTTTTGGCTGAATTGATTATTCCATTGATAGCCTACTGAATAACTAGCAGATAAGCTAAAAAATCTTTCGATATTCCAAATGCTAGGAAGTTTTGGATTGGTTCGGAAATCAATGTTTTGCTGATACTGAAAATCTCTTCCGAAGAAATTGCCTGCAAAAATTTCTCTCCAGATTTGGCTCTCCGGAATAAAATTATTATTGTCATCTGCTTCCAAGTAAGCTAAGGAAGAATTAACCTGTACATTATAATTAGTAGTTAAATTTAGAAAACCTCCATCTGTAAGTTTCCATCCGAAATTAAAACCTCTTGTTGTAGAAAAATCGTGAGAAGGAATTGCCTGTACAGGTGAACTGCCAACTTGCCTGTACACCATTATGGATCGATTTCTTCTTGCAGATATTTGGAATGAAAAATTTTGCGGTGCGTAATAAATTTTTAAGTTTCTATAATCTTTTAGAAAACCTAATAAAGTACCTATAATTGGAATATTAGCAGGATAAAAATAATCATCCGGACTAAAGTTAATACCATAATTCAAATTGGCATTCCAAACCCACATTTTATTTGATAATGTAGTTGGATTTCGGCTAAAAGTTTTATTGTAATTAAACCCAAGTGAAAGTGCATTGATTGTATTTTGCAAAATCCAAGATGATGTTGGAATTCGCAAAGCAATATTTGAAGCTGACCAAGAATCTGAAATATTTATTGTCTGAGAATTGGAAATTATTTGATTACCCGTCATGTGTCCTGGTATTGTGTCCTTATCAGCCCTTGCTGCAGCTTCGGTAACAAGCACGTCGGTGCCAGGAAGATAAAGTGGTTTACCAATCGATTCTGTATGTGAGTAACTTATTCTTAAAGTGCTTCCCGGTAAATTAAGAGGAATTAATTTCATTATATCCATATCGGCAGATAAGTTCCAATTTTTTGTGTCTATTCTGGAGCCGAATTGATCTGACAATCTGTGAAAATATGGATCGGTTTGACTCATATTAAAATTAATATTCATTAGATCAGCTAGCTTTAAAGACGTTGCAATACTATACGCCCAGCCTGGATGATTATCGGCACCTACAACTCTTAATTCATCAACCCAAACTTCACCAGAAATTGGTTTGGGGAATTTTGCCTGATCTGTTACATTCACAATTCCTACAGTTAAAAATTTAACAGAAGTTAAAGTTGGATTACCTTTAACACCATAAAAGTGGCCTGGTTCTCCTTCAACTGGGACATAATAAACAGATTTTTGCTGTGCTGAATCTAAACTCTGTTTTATCGCTGTCAGTTTATTAAAAACTATATTTACATCATTCCAACCTTTTTGAACCGGTTGGCGATATTCATAAAAGTTATTTGTGTCGGAACCAAATCTAAAATAAACTTGAGCAGGATATTGGCCTCCGGTTGTATCTGTTATTGATGCACCTGGAGTATCATCACCATGAATAAAAAACTTCATTGCACTGTAATTGAAAACATCAACTGGCCTGTACAAATATTTTACTGCTTCACGTTTATCGCCAGGCTCTAATCCTTTAAGAATTAAATCCATTGATTGTTCATTTAAATAAACATTCTGATCCGGTTGACTGTGATCTCTTTCTTGGCTTATTCCAGGAGGCATGGAATAATTTGGATTGTCTTCAATATTTATTACCGAAACTGACATTACGGTATCATAAGGCAAAGCTTGCTGCCATTGATTTCCAACAAGATTAAACTCTGCAAGCCTCAAGTGCATAATTGAATCAACACCAGTTGTAAAAATTCTTATATATTCAACGTCTGATAAAGAAGGATTGCCAACAGTTAAAGCAGTATCTTGCAAAGGAATTCTTATTAAATACCATTTATTTTGCAGCTGTGAGGATTGATCGCCACCACCAGCAAGTAAATTTCTCTGCTTAATTTCATTTGTATCTAAAGGAACTTCATATCTAAAATAACTATTGATAAGATCAAGATTTCCATTGTAGTTTAAATCTTCAGTATCTGGTATTCTCCCAAGATCATAATTAACAGCATTACCTTCGGTACCATTAATATTAAAATAATTCCAAATATCTCCAGATGTTAGCGAGCCAAGAGAAAAATCATCGCCTGCCGGATCACTTTTAGTCCAAGTATAATATCCCATAGATTTTGCATAAGCTCTTTCTTGTTCATCATTCATACCGTCAATACCAACATCTTCACCAGGATCAATTACACCATTATTATTCTTATCTTCAGTGTCTAAAATTCTGTTTGGAATAACATCTTCACTAATTCTACCAAGATCGATATAAATTTTCCCATTGCTCGGAACTTGCTGTTCATTCAGCCAAAACTCAATGTATTGAATATTTTGTGCTTGTAAATCATTCGCAGTTCCTGAAAGAACTTTCATCATTCCACCCCAATTTGCTTTGGGATTTGCTTTCAATTTTGGATTTAAATTGTAAGTCCCTGGCGTATCGGGATCAAATACAAAATCCATTACAGGAACTTGTTGATCTTGCGTAGCAACTTTTTTTCTAGTTCCCCATATTTGTGGAACCAAAACATTAGAAGGAGTTATGGAATACCACCAAGCTTTACCTTTATAACTCATAAGATTTTTATAATATTCACCTGAGCTATAATTGGAATCTGCAAAAGCAGCAAGAGAATCTGGTGCACTTAAATCTTTCCAAGAAGTATATGAAACACCAATTGGAATTAATTTTTTCGCTCCTTCAAAGTCATCAATATAAGCTATGCTCTGCCCGTTGTCATCAGGTATGGTGCTTGTTTTAGTATTTGGGTTTGGTTTCATATAAGCAAATTCACCGGCAAGAGAAAAACTAGACATTTGCTTTGTAGAAATTACATGATCTAATGCTGTTGTTAAAAATGGAAGATCTCCGCCAGTGCTGAAATCAACTCCCATTATCGTATTACTCAACGGTTCTTCACCAATTCTTACCTTGTCGCTTAAAGTTTGTTGATTAAGATTCAGTAAAGAAAAACCTAATTTTGTCTTATCCGAAATATTAACAATACCTCGTAAACCAAGAAGAGTTTTAGATGCAAGTGTGAAAAGGTCATTTTGTTCATATGTTATTTTTAAATCTGCACCCGGAACCAAAGCATCACGATTCAAAATTGTTAACTGACCAATATTATAATCAACTGTATAATCGGTGTTTACAGCAAGTTCTTTTCCGTTCAAAGTTACTCTTACTGAGTTTTCTACAACATTAAATCCAAGTTGATAGACTGATGTCGCTTCACCAGAATATTTACCTGTAATTTCCCATTTATCATGTGCTTTATCTTGCTGAGCATAATTTTGAGTAGTATCATAAACCGTTTGATAAGATATTGAATCCGGTAAAGTTTTAGGAAGATTTTTACCAAATGGTTCAAGTGTTGGGAAAATAATTTCGCCAGCAGTTGGTAAAACTGTAATTTGAGGTTTCCAATCAAAAATTCCATCTGGATTTGCATTCCCGCTTGCATCAAATTTATCTAATCCAAATGCATTAAGCAACTGAACCTGTTGACTGCCATTTGGATATACGGTTACAGGATCGGCTCCTGGTACTTCATATTTTACTTGAAGATCAAATCCATCTTGCTTAATATTTGTTCCTCCAACGGGATAAATATTTTTCAACAAAAGTTTCCATGCTTGTGTAAATTGAGGTTTTAGATAAGCAGGTTTAATTAGTTTTAGCACTAATCTTCTTGTTGAATCTGAACTTGTTACAGCACCGGCAGCTGCTAATGATTCGCCATAATATATTCTTTCCGACGAACCTTGCATAACATAAGATACTGCAATCGCATCCTGATCTTGAATTTGAGTATTAAACGTAATATAACCAGTTTCCGGATGAACTGTGTAATCTACATCTGGTTGAAGCAGAATAAATCTTCCAGTTTCAATTTGTCCTGGAATTGGATTTACAGTATCACTGCTCCAATTGCCTGAATAAATTAAATTAGGATCTGATGATTTAGCCATAGGAGGTAAATTTAAATAAGCATTTACCTGTCTTTCTCTAGATTTATCAATTGTCTGAGTGTTAACTGATTTCCATACTTCAATATAGTTTACGTTATAATTTGGATTTGCTGTTGGAAACGAACTGCCATAATAATTATAAAATAAATTTAGATTTGGATCCGTACTTGCATATAATGTATCTATAAAGAAATTGTTTGTAGCATAATTATAAGCACGAATTGAAAAAGTTTGAGAAGTTGCACCACTGTTTACAGAAACTTCTTTTACCTCTCCTTTTTTCTGGCTGGCAAGTGTTGTAAGAGATAATGGGCCAAGTTTGAGCTCTGCTTTAATTCCAAATAAAGCTTCGCTTCCGCCTACAAGCGGTGAAGCTTGCAAAGAAACGTTACCAGCTTCTACACTTTGAACAATTTCATCTTCATAGCCGGTATATTTAATATGAAGTTGATTTTGATATTCGAATGTTCGTTCGGTATTCCAATCAGCGGCAATATTTAATTTATCACCAATTGTTCCATTAACATTTATTTGAACTTGTTGTTTGAAATCGGGTTCATTTCTCGTGTTTCCAAGGAGCGAAGCTGTTACACCTTGCGTTGTTTCATTTCTCCATGCACCATGTATATCAACAGCTCCGCCAATTCGTAAACTGATTTTTGGCTTTCCAAAAATACTTAATACACCAACACTAGGAAGCGGAATCTCTAAATTAGTAATATCTTTAATTAGCTGGCCTAGTTCTTTTTTTGAACTTTTTAGTTCATACCCACCAGTTAATTGATCCCAAAGCTGTTCTTCGTTAAGTGCAAGTTTTAATTTTATATACTCATCAATTGGCATTCGTAAAAGTATTTTAGTTTGTCTTCCGCCAACTAATTCTTTTATCTCTACAAATTTACCAGTTGAATCAATCGAAATATTTCTCGTAACTACATTAGCCGATGGCTGTGCGAAGAAACTAGATTCATTTTGAAGATTTAACTGAACATAAGGAACATCTTTTCTTTCATATTTAAAATATTTTAATCTTGCTGTTGAGTCAATCGACATCGAATCCAATTTAGTTGTATCTCTTAAAGCCGATAATGAATCTTTTTTTAATGTATCTGAAGCCAGTGATAAATTATTTGTTAAATTTTTGTTTTCTTTCAGTGAATCAGCCTGAATTGCTTCTGGAGCCATAAATGGAATTCCATTTTTCCCATTAGAGAATGAATTTGATTTATTACCAGAATAAAGCTGAGACTTTTCATGTAATTCGTCTAAATGATGATAATATTGGAAAAAAGCATTTACCCAAATGCTTTGATTAATTTGTGGGTCAACTGGTGGAAGGAAACCAACATTTATTGCAGCGTAAAATAAAATTACGGCAAAAATAATTATTCGGGCAATCTCCCAACTTAATTTTAATATTTTACGATTAATATGGCTTCTCTGATGGAAATATTACAAACAATAATTATTGTAAAAAGTATCTATATTCTTCCTCCTAAAAATTTTGATGAAAAAATTATATAATTTCATAACTAAATTCAATAATTATAAAGGTCTTAATCGATAAATCTAATTTATAATTATTGATTATTCGTTATAAGGTAATTTTTTTTCACTAATTTATTTGATTATTAAATTAAACACTCAAAATATTTTATAGAGTAAGAGCTAAAAATTACGGAACAAATTTAGTGAACTTTTTAATTATTTCTTCATGCTGTGGAAATTGTTTTATTAAAAAATTGCGATCGGCTAATTCAAAGTCTTTATAATCAAAACCTGGTGAAACCGTACATCCAACTAAACCAAAAGAATTTTTTTCTTTGAGTTCCGCAGCAAACCAACAATTTTGTTTAACTACTACTTGGAATGTTTCTCCTTTTGATAAATTTTCTCCAAGAAAATATTTAAATAAATTACCGTTTTCATTAATTACAAAAATTATAATTGAGCTACCGTCATAAAAATGCCAAATTTCGTCTGATTTTAATCTATGAAAATTAGATCGCTGTTCGCCGTCTAATAAAAAATAAATTGATGTTGAAAAATTTCTGTTTGAATTGAATCTTTGGGGAAGATATTCAGAATTAATAAATTCTTCAGAGCGATAAACTTCTCTATAATATCCACCTTCCGGGTGAGGTTTCAATTGAAGGTTAGAAATATAAAATTTTGATTTTTCGTGCATAATAAAAATTTTCATAAAATGTATTTAATAGATAAAAAAAACGTGCAGTCATATTTCATTTAATTGAAAATTAACTGCACGTTAAGAAAATTTTTTTTAATATTATTTTCTTTTATCTATTGAAACATAAGGACGTTTTGTTTCGCCAACATAAATTTGTCTTGGGCGATAAATTCTCGCTCCAGGAGTTTCTCTCATTTCTTTCCATTGAGCAATCCATCCCGGCAATCTTCCAAGAGCAAACATTACTGTAAACATATTAGTTGGAATTCCCATTGCGCGATAAATTATTCCGCTGTAAAAATCTACATTAGGATATAATTTTCTTTCAATAAAGAATGGATCTTTAAGAGCAACTTCTTCAAGATTTTTCGCAATATCCAACAATGGGTCATTAACACCTAATTGATTAAGAACTTTATCGGCAGATTTTTTTAGTATTTGAGCTCGAGGATCAAAGTTTTTATAAACTCTATGTCCAAATCCCATTAATTTGAATTTAGATTCCTTATCCTTAGCCATATTAATATACTTTTTATAATCGCTTCCGTCGTTCTTAATTTTTTCAAGCATTTCAATTACTTGCTGATTTGCACCGCCATGAAGCGGTCCCCATAAAGCGCAAATACCAGCAGATATTGAAGCAAATAAATTTGCTTCACTGCTTCCAACCATTCTTACAGTTGAAGTGCTGCAATTTTGTTCATGATCTGCATGAAGTATTAACAGCAGATCTAAAGCTTCTGCAACAACATTAGGAACTTCGTATGATTCGGAAGGTACAGCAAACATCATATGAAGCATATCGGCAGCATAATTTAAATCATTTCTTGGATAAACATAAGGCTGTCCGATTGATTTCTTATAAGAAAAAGCAGCAATTGTTTTTAACTTCGCAAGTAATCTAACAATATTCAATTTTATATCAGCATTATAGCCCGCTTCAGGATAAAATGCAGATAAAGAACTGACCATAGCTGATAAAATTCCCATTGGATGAGCCGTTGGAGGAAATCCTTCAAAGAATTTTTTCATATCTTCATGAATTAAGCTATGATGTGTTAGATCGAAATGAAATTTTTCCAATTCTGCTTTATTTGGCAAATGTCCGAAAATTAAAAGAAAGCTTACTTCAACAAAATTAGATTTTTCTGCAAGTTCTTCTATCGGATAACCACGGTAGCGCAGAATTCCTTTTTCACCATCAATAAAGGTTATTGCACTTTCGCATGAACCAGTATTTCCATAACCACTGTCAAAAGTAATAGCGCCACTTTTATTTCTTAGTTGTGTTATATCTATTCCTACTTCACCTTCAGATCCAGTAATGGTAGGTAATTCATACTCCTTATCATGGAGTAGCAGTTTCGAAGTTTCGGTGAGTGTCATATGATCATTACTCATTATGATCCCCTCTATATATGTTATTAAAAAAAATTAATTAAATTGTTTATTATATTTCTTAAAAACAGAAACTAAATTTAAATGTTAGTAACTAATTTTAAGTATTAAAAAAGATTTGAGCCCCTTATGTATTTCCTCCTTATAAAATTCATAAATATTCTTAATTGGTAATATATTTTAATATATACATGTAGAATTTAGTTACATCCTTTATAACAATCAATGCTTTTTTGATTAAATTTATAAAAGGCAATTATATAGATATGCCAATCATGCATATAAAAACAAAAATATTTATTAAAACATAATTAAATTCATTATAAATATTTTATATTCATTTTATTCTTTGTAAAATTTTTAATCATACAAATTATATTTTTCTAATTTTAAGAAATATTTAAAAGAAATGGCTTATATTTTTAACAATTTGTGGAGCTTAAATTGAAAAGGTTTAACTATATTTTTTTATCTGTATTTCAAATAATTACTTTATTCAATATTCTGACAGCGCAGACTGTTTCAAACTTTAATAATTATGAAAAGACTGCAGACCAATTTGTAAGAAGTGCTTTGGTGGAAAGAAAAGGTTATAATTTATTAAAAGAACTTTGTAAAATCGGTCCTAGGTTAAGCGGCTTCGAAAATTCTTTGAAGGCAATTAATTGGGCAAAAGAAAAAATGGAAAGCCTAGGCTTTGATAAAGTTTGGCTGCAGCCAGTTATGGTTCCACATTGGGTAAGAGGAAATATTGAAGAAGCTAAAATTGTTAATTCAAAAAGATTTGATAAAAGATTAAATATTGCAGATTTAGGCGGAAGTGTTGGTACTCCCAAATTTGGTATCACTGCAGAAGTTATTGAATTAAAAAATTTCAATGAACTTGACTCATTAAAAGATAAAGTAAAAGGTAAAATAGTTTTTTTCAGTCGACCACTAGATGCCGGATTATTAAATACTTTTGCCGGCTACGGTGGAGCTGTTGATCAAAGACTTTTCGGGCCAGCGCGTGCAGCTCGATATGGCGCAGTGGCTGTTTTAATAAGATCAATTACTACAAAATTTGATGATGTTCCCCATACTGGTGTAACAATTTATGCTGACTCAATTAAAAAAATTCCCGCAGCATCACTTGGTTATAAAGATGCAGATTTTCTTAGCAATGCATTGAAAGAAGATCCATCATTAAAAGTAAATCTAAAAATGAATTGTAAAACATTGCCAGATGCAAAATCATTTAACGTAATTGGTGAGCTTACTGGATCAAAAAATCCAAACGAAATTATTGCAATAGGCGGGCATCTTGACAGTTGGGATAAAGGTGTTGGAGCAAACGATGATGGAACTGGAATTATGCAATCATTGGAAGTTTTAGATTTATTTAAACGCTTTGCTATAAAACCCCAAAAAACTATAAGATGTATTTTTTATATTAACGAAGAAAATGGAACTCGTGGTGGAATTGCTTATGAGAAATATGCCGACACTGCAAAAGAAATTCAACTTGCAGCAATTGAAGCCGATGCCGGCAGTGGATCCCCAAGAGGATTTTCGTTTACTTCAGATTCTACAATAATTTCAAAAGTAAAAGTTTGGCTACCTATTTTAAAAAGAACCGGAATCGACTGGATTAGAAAAGGCGGCAGTGGTGAAGATGTTGGACAAATTAAAAATGCAAAAGCCTTAATTGGTTATGTCCCAGATGAACAAAGATATTTCGATTATCACCATTCGGACAATGATCAATTTAACATTATTCATCCAAGAGAATTTGAACTTGGATCGGCAGCTATTGCTACGCTTGTTTATTTAATTGATCGAGAAGGCTTGTAAATATTGGTATAATGAAATTATAGAGTAATGAAATTTTGTATGAGTGAAATAATTTTGAGATTTCATTACTCCAATAATTTTGCATTTAGAATATTTTCATCATTGAAGAGAGTTAATTATTTGAGCAGCCGCTACTCTACCACTTTTAACGGCGCTTTCAATAGTTGAAGGTAACTTTGTATCTGTCCAATCTCCTGCAATAAATAAATTATTAAATTCAGTTATTGATTTTGGACGGTTAAATAAAATTTCTTTAGAAGGGATAAATGTTGCTCTTTTTTCTTTGATAATTTTATAAGAGAGGATATCACTTTTTTTTATTTTGATAAATTGTTCTAACTCAGAATAGATAACTTCAAAAATTTCTTCTTTAGTTTTTTCAATTAAATCATTTGCATCACTTACAACTATTGTAAAATGATCATCATGATTAAATAACCAATGAACAGGCGAATTAATTAAACCGTAAAATTTTTCTTTTAACATATTTTCTTTAAGCCAAATATGCACAGTTAAAATTGCGGAATAACTCAATTCAAAATTTTTCTGATATTTTAATTGAGGAATAATTTTTTTAATTGCATGAAATGGAACCGAAGAAATTACAAAATCAAAATCATCAATTTTTCTTTTTGAAGTTTCTATCTCAACAATTTTCCCATCGCTTATTGCCATTCGTTCTACAGCTTCAGTTAAATTTATAATACCATTTTTTTTACGGATAAAACTTGCTGCACTTTCACAGTAGGATTCACTAAGTCCATATTTGGGAAGAATAATTGTTGCCGACTTATTGCCTTTCAAAAAAATTTCTTTAAGTATAATTGCAAAGGTTAAAGCAGAAGCTTTTTTAATACTAGTATTCAACGCACCGACAGATAATATTTCCCAAAAAGCTTCTCTAATTTTTTCATTTTGATTTTCTTTTATCAGCCAATCATAAACTGTAAGTTCTTTTAACTTTTCAATATTAATAAAAGGTAGTTTAAGAAATAATTTTAAAAATCTAATTCGATTAGAAATTGAGATAGCTTTGAAGTTCATTAATCCAAATAGAAGGTTAAATGGATATGGAAGTGGAAATGATTTTAGCTCAATTAATTTTGAATCTGATGTTAGAAAATTAATTTCTAATCTTTTTTGAAATAAAAAATTATCCTCTGCACCTATCAGCTTAATAAATTTTAAAGTGTCATAATAGCATCCCATCATAATATGTTGGCCGTTATCAATAGTCGACCCAGTTGAGCTATCTTTAAATGAATAAGCTCTTCCTCCAAGTTTTGGAGAAGCTTCTAATAATTCTACTTTAAATCCAGAATTTGAAAGGTAAGCTGCGGCTGTAAGTCCGGCAAATCCTCCGCCAATTACAATACATTTCTTCATCAATAAACTAAGCTGTACTTAGCCCAAACACCAATCGATATTCCAACTTTTTCCAACTTAGAAACTTTTACATTATTATGATAAACATCGTAGTCGGCAGCAATAATTTTTTCAAGAATTTTATGATAAATATGCTGCATCGCTCTTGCGGCAAACATAGAATATTTATCATCAAGATTTAAATCATGAGTTGCAATTTGAAAATAATTCTCAACTCGCTGAACCTGATATTTCATCAATTCCTTAAAATTTTCGTTAAAGTTTTGGGACAAAATATCTTTTTCCGAATAATTAAATCTTTTCAATTCTTCTTGAGGTAAATAAATTCTGCCGTTTTCAGAATCTTTTTTTATGTCGCGAAGAATGTTAGTTAATTGAAGCGCTATTCCTAAATCAATAGCAAAGTCTTTTGCTGATTTATGTTTATATCCAAAAATCTCAATGCACATCAACCCAACTGTTGAAGCTACACGATAGCAATATAGTTTTAAATCATCAAAAGTAAGATACCGGTTTTTTTGAAGGTCCATTTCCATTCCTTTTAACAACTCAAAGAATGGTTCCAATGGAATGTTAAATTGTGAAATTGTTTTCCCAAGTTTATTGAGCAATATATATTCTGAATGCCCGTTAATTGCTTTTTCAAGTTCGTAAGTCCACTTGTGAAGCTTTTCATATTTTATATCGACCGACAAATTTTCTTGATCAACTATATCATCAGTTTGCCTGCAGAAAGCGTAAACAGTATTCATTGCATCACGTTTTTCATTAGGCAATAAATTAAACGCATAATAAAAACTACTCTTGCTTGTTTTTGCTATTTCTTTTGCAGTATCGTTCATAGTTAAAAGATTGATTTTAAAAGTAACAATAAAAAATCTCTTTTAGACAGCGTTGGTCTTAAATTTAGTACATTGAAATCATTACTTTCAATTTTTTTTAGGATCGCTTCTCCACCAAAAATCGTCCACTTGATTTCAAATTTTAATCTTCCATGCAAGAACTTGATCAAATTCTTCCCTTCTTCGAAGAGTTGACTAGTTCTTTCAACATTATGCTTAACAAGTGCTTGTAAATTAAGATTATTTTCTTTTAACTCAAATACTTTTTCCATGACTCCAAAATTTTCCATTTCGTCAATAGGATAATATATCCTGCCTTTTAGAAAATCAATCAGTGTGTCTTGCCAAAAATTTGTAAGCTGAAGTGCAGTACAAATTTTATCAGAATAATTAAAAGCATCCTCATTTCTGATATTATTTAATTCAAGTATTAATCTGCCAACAGGATTTGCTGAATATTTGCAATAATTTAAAAGATCAGGAAAATCTTTGTAACTTTTTTTAATTACATCCTGTTTAAAAGCTTTTAACAGATTATAAAAATTTTCTTGCGAAAGATTTTTTGCTTCAATTGTTGAGTGAAGAGCTAGTTCAAAAGGATTGGAAAAATTTCCATTTAATAATTCTGTTAATCGATTTTCAAAATTCTCAAGTTTTTTAAGTCTTTCCTCAGGTTTCATTTCACCTTCGTCTGCAATATCATCCGCAGTTCTGGCAAACCAATAAATTATTGCTACATGTTTTCTTAAACTCTTGGGAATTAGAAAAGAAGCAACAGGGAAATTTTCATAATGATTTTTTGCAAATTCTAACGCTTCTTCGTATGCTGAATCAATATTCATGAACTATTTTCTGAAAATAAATTTTGTGTTTTGAATAAACTATAAATTTTTTGTCTTTGTCAATAAAAATAAAAATACTTAATTTTGTATAAATAAAAATAACGATAAATTTTAATGTTTGAATTTAGAATAAATCTTTGCGCATATTCAACTAAACTCTTTTCATTGGTTTCTGAGTATTTCCATTAGCACCATCCTCTTTCTCCAACTTACAATTCATTTATAAAAATTTAAAAAGAATTAAAGAAAGTTATTTAATACAATGAGTAATTTAAAAGAAATTAATAGAAGAAGAACATTTGCAATCATTTCACATCCTGATGCTGGAAAAACAACTTTAACCGAAAAGTTTTTGCTTTATGGCGGAGCTGTACAGCTTGCCGGTTCTGTAACTGCAAGAAAAAATCAGCGGTCTTCAACTTCCGATTGGATGGAACTTGAAAAGAAAAGAGGAATTTCAATCACTTCAACTGTTCTTCAGTTTGATTATAAAGGTTACAAAATTAATTTATTGGATACACCTGGGCACGAAGATTTCTCTGAAGATACTTATCGCGTTTTAACCGCAGTTGATGCTGTTGTGATGGTTATTGATGCCGCAAAAGGAATTGAAGCACAAACAAAAAAATTATTTGAAGTCTGCCGTAAAAGATCAATTCCAATTTTTACATTTATTAATAAATTGGACCGGCCAACTCTTGAACCGTTTGCTTTAATTGATGAAATTGAAAGTGTACTTGGAATAGGCGCATTTGCTATGAATTATCCGCTTGGAACTGGAATTGACTTTAAAGGAGTGTTCGATCGAGTTTCCAAAGAAATTCATCTATTTGAAAAAACAACTGGCGGACAATTTATCGCTCCAGTTTCGGTTCATGATTTATCCGACCCATTGGTTAAAGAAAAATTAAGTGAAGAAAATTATGCAAAGCTAATTGAAGAAATTGAAATGCTTGACACCGCAGGCGAACAATTTGATCCGGCAGCAGTTGTTGAAGGAAAATTAACTCCATTATTCTTCGGCAGTGCAATGAATAATTTTGGAGTTCAGCTTTTGCTTGATGGATTTTTAAATTACGCGATCCCCCCAGCTCCAAGAAATAGTTCTATTGGAATTGTAAAACCAGAAGACGAAAATTTTTCAGGATTCATTTTTAAAATTCAGGCAAACATGGATCCAAAACATCGAGACAGAATTGCATTCTTAAGAGTTTGTTCTGGAAAATTTACTCGCGATATGCAGGCAACACATACAGCCAGCGGGAAAAAAATTCGCTTGTCAAATTCTCAAAAACTCTTCGGACAAGAACGCGAAACTGTTGATGAGGCTTTTGCTGGCGATATTATTGGATTTGTCGGCAACTCAAATTTTGGAATTGGAGATACAATTACGGAAAATCCATCAATCGTTTATAAAGAAATTCCTAAATTCGCTCCAGAACATTTTGTATACATGCACAATCCCAATCCTTCCAATTACAAAAAATTTAGAGATGGTTTAGATCAGCTTTTACAGGAAGGTGTAATTCAAGCATATTACTTAAAAAACTCTGCTCATAAAGTTCCTCTGCTTGGCGCTGTAGGACCTCTTCAATTTGAAGTAGTTCAGTATAGACTTGAAAGCGAATACGGTGCCGAATCAAGATTGGAACAAACTAATTGGAAGGTTTTAAGATGGATTTCTCCGTCAGTCAGTAATGATCAATTAGAAAATGTTGTTATGCCGGCGGGCGCTGCAATTGCAATTGATTCTTCTGAACGGACAGTTATTCTTCTTACAAGTGAATGGTCACTAAATTATTTTATCGAAAAATATCCAAAGATCGAATTGTCTGACATTCCATTTGAAATTGATACAATTGATATGTTGAAATAAATCTGCTTCCAGCTTTTGATGTAAGAAAAATATTTCAGTTGAGATTTGAAACTGAAATCTCTAATTTATCATAAGTTTCTATTCAATAAATTTCTTATCTAGCCAAGTATTATAAAATTCTTTCTAATTTTTTTTCAACAAAAGGGAATTAATGAAATGGAATCAATAATTGGCTGTTTATATCTTTCAAAAGGAAAAGATTTTCGATTTATTTACAATCTTTTGATAATAACATTATTCTTACTTTTATCACCAACATTAATTTTCCCGCAAAGCACTGATATAAATTTTGAACAAATATTTCTTGATCAAGGATTATCTCAAAGCATTGTCAAATCTATCTGTCAGGATAAATACGGTTTCATGTATTTTGGAACTGAAGATGGTTTAAATCAATATGACGGCTACAAGTTCAAAATTATTCGACACAAACCAGAAGACCCAAATAGTTTAAGCTATAACGATATCTCGGCACTTTGCGTTGACAGAAATGGAATTGTTTGGATTGGAACTTTTAATGCAGGCTTAAACAGATATGACCAAACAAAAAAAATTTTTACTCGTTTCCATAATGAAATTAGAAATATTAATTCTCTTAGCCATAATAATATTAACGCAATTTTGGAAGACAATTTGGGAAACTTGTGGATTGGTACTGAAAATGGTCTGAATAAATTGATTGTTGAAGATTCTTTAAAACAAATTTATTCCTTTAAACATTTTTTATTCGATGCAAAAAATCCGAATAGCATTAGCGGAGATTGTATTTTGTCCATTTGCCAAGATAAGTCTGGAAATATTTGGATTGGAACCAACGATGGATTAAATAAAATTATTCATGAAGAAATTAATAGTCTCTCACCAGCTTTTATTAAATATAAATCCGACCAGAAAAACAAGAAAAGCATTTCGAACAATATTGTCAGAGCAATTTTCCAGGACAGCTACGGAGTGTTATGGATAGGTACTGATAATGGTTTGAATAAATTCATTCCAAACGGAGATAACGCAGGCAGTTTCATTCAATATAAGAATGACCTTCAAAATTTTTCAAGCATAAGTAATAACCAAATCTATGCTTTAAACGAGGATAACAATGGAAATTTATGGGTCGGCACTAATGGCGGAGGAATAAATATTTATGATCGGATCAATAATAAATTTATTAGATATCTAAATGATCCGCTCAATATTCATACTTTAAGTTATAATGAAATAAGAAGCATCTTCAAAGATAGATCTGGAATTATGTGGATAGGAACTTATGGCGGCGGCATCGATAAAGTAACAAGAGGTGCAAAGCAATTTTATTATTATATGCATCGACCAAACGAAACAAACAGCTTAAGTCATCCAATTGTGTGGTCAATTTATGAAGACAAAGATGGAATTATATGGATTGGCACTCACGGCGGCGGATTAGATAGATTAGACAGAAAAACAAACCTTTACAAACATTATAGGCACAATCCGAATGACGTTAATAGTTTAAGTAATGATGTAGTAAGAAATATTATTGAAGATGATGAAGGATATTTATGGATCGGCACAAACGGTGGAGGGGTAAATAAATTTGATAGAAAGACGGGAAAGTTTAAGAGATTTATTAACGATCCGAAAAATCCTTCAAGTTTGGTATATAATGAAATTAGAAAATTATATAAAGATAAATCCGGAACAATTTGGATTGGCACATACGGCAGAGGATTAGAAAAGTTTA
The DNA here is from genome assembly GCA_021824145.1 of Bacteroidota bacterium. Lineage (GTDB taxonomy): Bacteria > Bacteroidota > Ignavibacteria > Ignavibacteriales > Ignavibacteriaceae > FEN-1297. The sequence goes on along the minus strand of JAKALM010000006.1, from coordinate 40,007 downwards.
ACAAGGCAGCCGAAAAATTTATACATTATAAAAATGATCCGAATAATCCTAAAAGTCTTAGTAATAATTTTGTAAGAGAAATTTTTGAAGATAAATCTGGAAATCTGTGGATTGGAACAGAAGGCGGCGGTTTAAATAAATTTGATCGCAACAAAGAAACTTTCATTTCTTATCGAACAGATTCTGAAGCGAAAAATAAAATTAATAACGATTATATATTTTCAATTTATGAAGATAAAGATGGAAATCTTTGGATCGGAACGTGGGGCGGCGGGTTGAACAAATTTAATCCTAAAACAGAATCATTTGATTCTTATTCTTTAAAAGATGGGCTTTCAAGTGATGCAATATATGCAATATTGCCTGATGAAAATGGAAATCTTTGGCTGAGCACAAACAAAGGATTATCAAAATTTAATCCCGCCAATAAAATATTTAAAAATTATACTGTAAATGACGGGCTGCAAGATAATGAGTTTAACGGCGGTTCTTATTTCAAAAGCTCAAGCGGTGAAATGTTTTTTGGAGGTATTAATGGATTTAATTCTTTTTTCCCGAATGAAATAAAAGACAATAATTATTTGCCTCCGATTGTTATTACATCGTTTCAAAAATTTAATAAAGATGTTCAGTTTGATAAACCGCTTTCTGAAATTCAATCATTAAATCTTTCTTACGAAGACTATGTGTTTTCATTTGAGTTCGCTTCACTCGATTTTGCCGCTCCGCAAAAGAATAAATATGCTTATAAAATGGAAGGACTTGATAAAGATTGGTTCTTTACTAATTCGGAAAAAAGATTTGCAAGCTATACAACTTTAAAACCCGGTCATTATCGTTTCAGAGTAAAGGCAACGAATAGCGATGGTATATGGAATGAGAAAGGTGCTTCGTTAGATATTTTTATAAATCCGCCATATTGGCAAACGTGGTGGTTCACTGCTTTGATATCAATTTTAGTTGTCGCTGTTGGATTTGTAACTTATAAAAGTCGACTGAAAAATATTCGAATGAAAGTTGAATTGAAAACAGCGCATGATGCACAAATGTCCATCATGCCAAATTCTGATCCAACTATTGAAGGTTTTGATATTTCAAGTATTTGCATTCCTGCTAACGAAGTTGGTGGCGATTTCTTCGATTATTTTTGGTTGAAGAATGACAAATCAAAATTTGGAATTATCGTCGGTGATGTTTCCGGCAAAGGAATGAAAGCTGCGATGACTGCGGTTATGACTAATGGAATGCTGATTTCAGAAATAAATGAAGCTGATTCTATCAATTCAATTTTGAAAAAAGTAAACACGCCACTCTACTTCAAAACGAATAGAGAAATGTTTACCGCTGTTTGCTTGGCAGTAATAAATATTAATTCGAAAGAACTGACTTTTACTAACGCTGGACTTCCTGGTCCAATCATAAAATCCGGAAATAAAATTGAACTTATTAAATCCGATGGACCGAGATTCCCGCTTGGAATGATGAAAGATGTAGATTATTTAGAAAAAAAATTCCAACTGCAAAAAGATGATTTGATTATCTTCATGACTGATGGAATTACTGAAGCACAAAATAATTTGAAAGAACTTTATAGTGAAGAAAGGCTTAAAGATTTCCTTTTAAAATTAGGAACAAATGGGATGTCATCATCAGAAATCAAGCAGAGAATCTTAAATGAAGTTGAAAAATTTTCTGGCAAAATGGTAACTCAAGATGACATGACAGTAATAGTTATAAAAATAATGTCGTAAATATTTTTTTCAATCTTATAAGATTTTTTTTCAAAAAAATTTATTTTTTTGAGTTAACTATTTTTCAATGCTTCTTTTACTCGTTCAGGATTCATTGGAAGCTGATAAATCCTTTTTCCAGTTGCATCAAAAATTGCATTGGCAACAACCGCTCCCATTAAAATTATTGCTGGCTCTCCTCCACCTTGAGGCGCTGAATCTTTATTATCTAAAATAATAGTTTCAATCTTCGGCAGCCAGGAAAATCTTGGAATTTCATAAGTATCAAAATTTAAATCAAAAATTTCTCCGTCTTTAAAATGTATATCTTCCTTCAACGCATAGCCAAGTCCCATCGTAATGCATCCTTCCATTTGAATGGCAGCACCTTCTGGATTTATTGCAAGCCCCATGTCTTGTGCACAAACCACTTTTTTTACTTTCACTTCACCGGAGTTTTTATTTACATCAACTTCAGCAATTGCTGCAACATAAGTACCGGCATCAATTCCCAGCGCAATACCAAATCCTCTTCCGCTTGGAAACTTTGATTTCTTCCATCCGAATTTTTCAGCAGCTGTTTCTAAAACTCGACGCATTTTCTTATCAGTCAAATTTTGTAATCTAAATTCTAATGGATCAATTCCGGCTTTCGCAGCCATTATATCAATCTGTGATTCTCTTGCAAAAGTGTTTGTATTATTTCCTGGTGCGCGCCACGCGCCAGTTGCAAACGGATGAGCAGAAGTTCCTCCCCAGCCTGAGCCATAAACTGTTGTGCTTGAATTTTGAATATTATAAAAATGCTGTGCGCCTCTTTCACCAGCATAGTAAACATGATAATCCCAGAAACTAATTTTCCCTTTTTTGTTAATTCCAGAATTTATTTTGACAATTGCTGCTGGTCTAAAAGAATCATTAAAAAATTCTTCTTTTCTTGTCCATGCAACCTGTACAGGTTTTCCAGTTAACTTTGCAAGCCGTGCAGCTTCAACAATTTGAATATTTCTTGTCTTGCCTCCAAAGCCGCCGCCAACAAACGGCGGAATTACTCTCACATTTTTTGAAGAAATGCCGAGTTCATTTGCAACTTCTTCTTTCGCACCAAAAGGAGTTTGAGTTGATGCCCAAACTGTAACTTTCCCGCCTTCAATATTTACAACAGCAGTATGCGGTTCAATTGGTGCATGAGCCTTATAACCATCTAAATAAGTTTCTGATATAATTTCTTTCGAATCGCTTTCTCCTTTTTTTAAGTCACCTTCCTTAGCAATAACTTGCCCTTTAGAAGCTGACTTTAACAAATGATCAAAAATATTTTTGTCATCTATTCCGGAATTTGTTCTATCAAATTTTGATTTGATCTTTGAGAAAGCTTCTTCGGCAACATCGGGATATTTGTGAAGAACTGCGACAAAATCTCCTTCATGAACTACGACAACATTTTTAATCTTTGCTGCTTCAGAAAGATCTACACTAACCAACTTTGCGCCATGGGCTGGTGGACGTAGTATTTTTGCATACAACATTTCCGGAAGCTGAATATCACCGGAATATTTCGCTTTTCCTGTAACTTTTTCAAAAGCATCACGCCGGTTAAAAGATTTTCCAATAATCTTAAATTCAGAAGGTTTTTTCAATTCAGCTTTTTCTTTTAAATGGCGCTCAATCTTTTTGCCTTCTGCAAGCTGTGCATAAGAAAGTTTATTCTTTTTATTATTCTTGTCAATTACAAAGCCATTTTCAGTTTCTAAATTCTTAAACGGTATATTAAGTTTTTCAAAAGCTAATTCAAGAAGAATTTGCCTACCCTCAGCCGCTGCTGCTCGAAGTGCCGGACCAAAAAATCTTGTTGTTAATGAACCAAAAGTTCCCATATCATATGGACAAAGATCTGTATCACCCATTACCATATCCACCATATCAATAGAAACATCAAGCTCATCAGCAATCTCTTGGGATAAAGATGTAATAATACCTTGTCCCATTTCAATTTTACCTGTGTAACATGTAACTCTACCATCTTCGCTAATTCTTAAAAATGCATTGAAGTCTGAAGGCAAATCTTGTTGTCCGCTTCTGTTTCGTCTTTCCTGAGCAAAGACAGAAACATCCCAATAATTAAAAAGAATAAAAATTCCGCCGCCGACAACTTTTATAAAATTTCGTCTACCAATTAATGATTCGGTTGGAGTGTCTTTAAAATCCATTTCTAAAATTTTATTCTCTTCCATTTTAGAAACCTCCTTCCATCTTTTTTGAAGCTGTTTCTATAGCCTGTATTATTCTGTTATGCGCTCCGCATCGGCACAAGTTATCATTCATTCCTTCAATTATTTCGGTACGAGAAGGTTTCGGATTTTTTTTCAATAATGAATATGCTGTCAAAATCATTCCGGGCGTGCAGTAGCCGCATTGTAATGCATCGTGATCCATAAAAGCTTTTTGCAAAGGATGAAGTTTTTCATTTTTCATTAATCCTTCAATTGTAACTACGGACTTTCCTTTTACTTCCTTTACTTGAGTTTGACATGAACGGACTGCTTCGTCGTTTACCAGAACTGTACAAGCGCCGCAAAAACTTTCACCGCAGCCATATTTAGTTCCGGTCAATCCAAGATCAGTTCGTAATACCCATAAAAGAAGTCTATCGCTGTCAACTGTTAAATTCACAGCTTTACCATTCAATGTAAAATTAATTCTCTCAACCATAAAACCTCCCTTTGCAAAAAATAATTTTTATTTTTTTACTTTCTTGGGAACTTATTATCCATCATCGCAGCTTTGTAAGCAAAGAAAGCCATCATTGCAGCAGATTGTTCTAGATCCTTCGCTTGCAATCTTTCATAAACATCCATATTTGTATGATGAATTCTTACACTGTAATCAAGAGGATCTTGAATAAATTGAAAAGCTGGTAATCCGGCATTATCAAATGAAAGGTGATCAGTACCGCTAGTGTTGGAAATTGTAATTGTTTGTGCATCCGGATCATTAAACTCATGCAGCCATTCATTAAAGACTGGTCGTGCATTTTCATTTCCTTGAAGATAAATACCTCTGAATTTTCCTGTCCCATTATCATCATTCAAATAAACACAAAAATTTTCGAACTCGGACTTTTCTTCTGGTGTAATTTCATTCGATGCTGGCACTGATTCGAACATATTTATCGATTGTTTACCAAAATGCTTAGCAACATATTCTCGCGAACCAATCAATCCCTCTTCTTCACCAGCCCATAAACCAATTCTGATAGTACGACGCGTTTGAAGATTTAATTTTTTCAATAATCGTAAAGCTTCCATACAGACTGCAGCTCCAGAAGAATTATCTGCAGCGCCTGTTCCTGCATGCCATGAATCAAAGTGTCCGCCAATCAATACAATTTCATCTCTCTTATCTGTTCCAGGGATTTCTCCAATAATATTAAACGCTGAATCAGCTTTAGTAAAATCTGCTTTCAATTCCATTTGAATTGTTAGCTTTTCACCTTTGGTTATCATTCTAATCATTCTATTATAATTTTCTGCGGCTACAACAATTTGCGGAATTACTTCTGGTGATTTTGGATCATAAACTGGAAGTGCTCTTTCGTGGGGATTCGACGATTGAGGAACTGCCGCTTGCTGAACGAAAATAGTTCCATCATCTCCATTTGAAATTGTAAGCACTGCTGCTGCGCCTTCATCTTTGCAGAACTGAAGTTTCTTTGGGCCAAGAGCTCTTTCAATAATAAAATTTGCAACTGTTGCTGAATCAATATCCGGACGAAATTGTTTAAACATAGCAAACACGGAATCAAAATTTGCCATGTTCATTTGACGCGGAAATCTGAATCTTCCTCTTCCCGATTCTTTAGAAGCATTAGCCAATTTAAGCAATTCAGAATCAGTCAATCTTTCCGCATCCGCTTTGAAATGAGGCGTAATATTTCTCGGCTCGCTTAATAGTACAAATTTTCCTTTAAGCTTGCCTTTGAAATTCTCAAAATCTTTTTCGCCTTTTACATTAAGATATACTACTTCACCTTTAACAGTTCCCTTCAATGATGGTGACCAAGCTTGAGGAAAAGCAATTAATGGAATAGTTCGCGGCTCAATAACTTCGGCATAGAAACTTTTTAAACTCCATCCTTTGCCGATCGGAGCCCAATTTTCATAATGAATATTTTCAGCTCCAAATTCTTTTAACTTTGAAGCCGCCCAATCAGCAGCCTGTTTATATTCTGGCGAATAAGTTAATCGAGGTCCGTACACATCAGTCAGATAACTTGCAATTTCCATTACTTCAGAATTTTTCATTTCTTCATTTTTTATAAGTTCAGCGGTTGTATCTGGAACTGATCTTTGAACTTGTGCAAAAATATTTGAGACTAGAAACAATGAAGCAAAAAACAAAACGATAAAGGCCCTTTTCATCTAGAACTCTCCTTTGAATAATTTTGAAATATTTAAATGATGATCATTTGCAAATTACTTTTATGAAATGCAAATGCCAATCAAACAATTAATTATATTTTTTCAAATGATAATTAGAAAAATTTAGCGGTAAGTTAATTTTGAGAACAATTAAACACAAGAAAATTATTATTAACGGTGAGAAATTTTATTTTTAACTTATAGATTAGTTAGTGATTTAATTGTAAATTTGAAACGCAATTTTCATTCTATGAAATGCCCGGATGGTGAAATTGGTAGACACGCTAGGTTCAGGGTCTAGTCCGAGTAATCGGGTGGGGGTTCGAATCCCCCTTCGGGCACAAAAAATCAAGTCTTACAAATTAATTACCATCCCGATTCACCAGTATTATTTTCTTTTTTAATTTTATTTCCGCTTCCATTATGGATTTCACATTTTGCTGGAAGATTTTTTGCATTAATAATATCTCTAACAACTACGGGGCAATTACTTGTGGCTAATCTTGTATCACCAAGATCCATTGTAGCTTTACAGAATGAAACGGTATCAATTCCTGGCGCCATTTGAAAATATTTTACTGGAAGATTTAACTCTTTATACGCACCTTCCATAAACATTGCCCAAATTGGCATCGCAGCTCTAGCACCTTGACCATATGAACTAGTAAATTTGATTCGGTGGTCATCAAAACCAACCCAAACGCCAGCAGCAAGCTGAGGAGTGAATCCGACAAACCATGCATCAGAAAAATTTTGAGTAGTTCCTGTTTTACCAGCACATGGATATTGAAAATATCTTCTTACTCCGGCTCCAGTTCCGTAGTTTACTACATCTTGAAGCATGTTTGTAATAATTGAAGCAGTTTGTGGAGAAATAGCTTCCTGATATTCTGGAACAAACTTGTCAATTAAAATTCCATTCCTATCTTCTATTTTTAAAATAGAAATTGGGTCAACATGAATTCCATTGTCTGCAAACGTACCATAAGCTGAAGTCATTTCAAGTGGAGTAACGTCAGAAGTTCCAAGTGCAATTGAAGGCACTGCATCAAGAGGTGATTGTATTCCCATTCGATGAGCATATTTTACAACTTGCCAAGGAGGAGCCATATTACTTATTGTTAATCTTCCAGCAATTACGTTAATTGAATATGCCAATGCTTGGCGCAAAGTCATATATCCGCCGTAATCATTTTCAAAATTATCCGGAGACCAGCCATTATAATTAAATTTTTGATTAAGCAAAGTGTATGCAGGAAAATAGCCATTATCAATTGCAACAGCATAAGTAAAAGGTTTAAATGAAGACCCAGGCTGTCTTCTAATTCCAGTTACATGATTTAATCCTCTTCCAAAGTTTTGATTCTCACCGCCAACCATTGCTCTTATTTGTCCGTTTGTCGGATCAAGCGCAACAAAGCCAACTTGAATTGTTGTTGCTGCTTTTTTGACAGAATCAATAAAATTCGGATCATATTTTAAGCTATTATAAACTTGCGCTTTTTCTTGAGGAGTTTTTGCTAGATTATATTGATGACTATCTTTAATTGCTCTATCAAGAATGCTTGCTAATAATTCTTGATGTTTATTCCAATTCCAATATTTGTTAAACATTTCTTGAAATTGTTTGAGATGATCGGCAGCAGCTTTGTTAGCAATTTTCTGCATCTTTAAATCTAAAGTCGTGTAAATATTAAGCCCATCGCGGTATAAATCATATCCATATTTTTCAGCTAAAGTAACCATTTGCTGTCTTACATATTCCATAAAGTATGGAGCCTCGGATTTATTCCCAATTATTCTGTCCGAGGAAATATCAATCGGTTCATTTTTTAATTTTTCATATTCTGCTTCAGAGAGCATGCCGTTATCAACCATATTATACATCACCTGATTTCTTCTTCTTAACGCATGATCGGGATGACGAACAGGATCATAATATTCTGGCGATTTTAATAAGGCAACAAATAAAGCACATTCGGGAAGCGTAAGGTCTTTTCCCTTTTTGTTGAAATAAACTCGTGCCGCTGATTCAACACCATAAGCGCTTCTTCCGAAATATGATACATTAAGATATAGTTGAAGAATTTCTTTCTTCGTAAATGTTTTTTCAATCTGGACTGCGCTTATCCATTCTCTAATTTTTCTAACGCCGGTTTGAAAAAGATTTTCATCTCTCGATTTCAAATGATAAAGATTATTTGCAAGCTGCTGAGTAATTGTACTAGCGCCTTCATGCCGGAAAAGAAAAATATTTTTTATCATCGCTTTAATAAAACGATTTAGATCAACTCCCCAATGTGAATAAAATTTTCTGTCTTCTGTTGAAATTAAAGCGTTAGCCATATAAGATGGAAGGCTGTCAATGTTTGTTTCAATTCTATTTTGAATTGAAATTGTTCCGATAAGCTCGCCGTTAATGCCGTATACTTTGCTTGCTAATTGAGGTTTAGGATTTTCAAGTTCTTCAAGAGATGGCAATCCACTTACTATGTAAACCATAAAAGCTGCGAAGAAAATGAAAATTATTCCGCTGATAATTAATGTTCTTTTTCTATTTCCGCCATTTGATTTTTTTTTCTTATTTCTCTTTAATGCATCATCAAAATATTTTCCATATTCAAAATTTTGATTTCTATTTTTTGCCATCTTATTTCCAATCTACAATTTCAAATTTATCATCTTTATAAATTCCGTAGCATGGTGCATCAAGCCACGACCCCAAATTAACATAGAATCCATTTTTATATTTTAGATAACATCTTTTATGAAGGTGCCCGAACAGAACAAAATCAAAACCTTCATCAATTTTAGATTTTGCTGCTTCAAATAAGCCATCTTCTTCGCCGTAATCTTTTTTAGTTGTATAATCTCTGCTCGTCTTGCTGGTATGACTTGCAATTGCAACGCCAATATCTGGATGAACCCAAGAATAAAATTTTTGAAGAACTTTGTTGCGCAAAATCTTTTTTAAAATATTGTAACCAATATCATTTTTAACTAAACCATCGCCATGACCAATAAAAAATCGTTTCCCATTCAAAATTGTATCAATAGGATTTTCATACATTGCAGCGCCAATCTCATCTTTAAAAAAGTTTCCATGCATGAAGTCATGATTTCCAATAAAATAATGAACCTTAATTCCTTTTTCGGTTAAGTCTTGCAAAGCAGTTAGAGTTCTAAAAAATCCTTTCTGATAAACTCGCTTGTATTCAAACCAATAATCAAAAAGATCACCTACAATAAATAGTTCACTACAATTATCCTCTGCAAACTTCAAAAACTTTACAAGAAGTCTTTCTTTTTCTCTTTCAACCGAATAAGATTGAAGACCGAGATGAATATCCGAAATAAAAAGATATGTTTCTTTCACTAAATTTTTCGTTGCTAAAATTTACTTAAGATGGTTTAAAATATAAGCATAAATTTTTATTCACTACTATTTTTTTCGCCATTAATTTTTGCTAAAAGCCAGTTATTCGGATCGAGAATAATTTCAAGCGGCTCTTTTGATAAATTAAATTCAATTATTTTTTGGCGGGCATCGACATAAAACGTCTTATAAATTATTGACTGATCTTTCAGACGAATCTTTACATCAAGCGGAAATTGATAAACTTGATACCCGGTTTGTTTTTGATTAATTGTTAAATCTACTTTTATTAAACTATCTATTCTTTCGGCTTTCCAGTTGTAATTTAATTCAAGAATTCCTGTTCCTTTAAATACCCATTGATCAAAAAATTGTTGAAGATTTTTGTGAGAAATATTTTCACAAACTTCTTCAAAATCTTTAGTCGAAGCATTTTTATATTTATACTTTTCAAAATAATTTCTAAGTATATTGAAAAATACTGAATCACCTATTTCATGGCGAAGCATGTGTAAAACCCACGCTCCTTTTTGATAAACCGTTGTACTGAATAAATCATTTGGATTATAAACAGTACCGTCAAAATCATCTTGAAATTTGCTCATCATACTTGATTGAAGAGCGCCGGGGCCGCCTAAATGCTCTGAATATAAAGCTTCACAATAAGTTGCAAATCCTTCATTAAGCCAAATATCTTTCCATGTTTCCGGTCCAACTGCATCACCAAACCAATGATGAGAAAGCTCATGAGCGAAAATGCTTGTAAAGAATTGTTTTCCTCCAATAAAATTAAAACCAACTCCGGTCAAAGTTTGAGTTTCCATCGCTCCAAGCTGCCACAAAAATTCCGCTACACCATATTTTTCTTTTATGAATGGATATTCACCAAAAGTTTTTGCAAAAAAATCTATCATATCAGGATAAGGCTTAAAATCTATTTTAGCATTTTCCAATTGATTTGGAAAAACATAATATTCTATTGCCATCGTATCCTGTTTATTTTGGGAGATATATTTATCGCTAAAGTTCACATAATCCGAAGAATAAAGACAAATTAAATAAGTTGAAATTGGATAGGTTGATTTCCAATAATAAGTTCTTCTTGTTCCAATAGTAGTAACACTAATTAGTTTTCCGTTTGATGCAGAAACTTCGGAAGAATCATTTGTTATTTTTATATCCAATAGAGCTTTGTCTGAAGGAATATCATTGCATGGAAACCATGTGGAAGCATATATCGGTTCATTTAAATTATAAACACACGACTTTCCATTAATTTCTCCAAATACAAAAGAAGAAAAACCGGCACGTTTTGGAGTTCCTTCATAAATAACGTGAACATAAAAAGTATCTGAAGAAATATTTGAAAATGGAATAGACAATCGAGTACCTTTTTCGTCGTAGGAAGAATTCGCACCGTTTAATTGAAGCTGTGTAATTTTCATGTTATCATAAAAATTTAAATCAATTTGCTTCAAGTTTTTATCCAGTAAAACTCCTTTAATCGTCACGTCGCCTTGAAGCAACTTTTTATCTGGAAAAAGATTTATGTTCAAATAATAATGCAGTATGTTAATCTTATATTGATTTGCTGAAATGTAATCATCAGGAATTTCCGAGTAAAAGTTAGTCAATGCAAACTTTTCGGATGATTTATTGCTGTGTTCGGATTTTTTAGAACTAATACTTAAATGATTATCTTCAAACTTGCCTCCAATCAAAAAGATAATTGAAGATATAATTAGCAAAATTATTTTAAGATTTTTTTTCATTCAGATCGAATTAAATTTTGGAAGGTTATAAGTTCATTACATTTTCAATTTTTAATAAATTTCTCAAGAATTTCTATCCGCATCAGAAGTTTAACATTTATTCTTCAAATTGAAACTAAAGTTAGTTTAAAATTATAATATAAAATTAACAATTTCTTGAATTGCCAAACAAATCATATTTCTATATATTGAAATTAATATTTTCGGAGGAACTATGACTTTTCCTGGCTCTTCAATTCTTAGAGAAACTGTAACAATGGTTTTGGCTGGCGGACAAGGAGAAAGACTTTCACCGCTTACTACTTACCGAAGCAAACCTTCCGTACCTTTCGGCGGAAAATACAGAATTATTGATTTTACACTTTCAAATTGCCTAAATTCTGGCTTAAGAAGAATTTATGTTCTTGTTCAATATAAATCGGATTCACTTAATCAGCACTTGTTTGAAGCTTGGAGTATTTTTAATCCAGAACTTGGCGAATATATTTATTCAGTTCCGCCGCAGCGCAAATTTAACAACGATTGGTATCTTGGAACAGCCAATGCAATTTATCAAAATGTAAATCTTTTTTCGCAAGATAAAAAGGTTAACTGGGTGCTTCTTTTAAGCGGCGACCATATTTATAAAATGGATTATTTAAAAATGCTTCAATATCATGTTGATATGAATGCTGATCTTTCTATGGCGTGTATTGAAATTCCAAAAGAAGAAGCAAACCGTTTTGGAATTGTTGGTGTTGACGATAAATATTCTATTACTTCATTTATTGAAAAACCATCAACGCCGCCAGAAATTCCCGACAAACCAGGCTATAGTTTTGTAAATATGGGAATTTATGTTTTTAATTCTTCTACTTTAAGAGAAGTTTTTAAAGAAATGAATTCACAAAAATTAAAAGCTCATGATTTTGGGAGCGATGTAATTCCTTATATGGTTAAATCGAATCGAAAAGTTATGGCGTATAAATTTTTCGATGAAAATAAAAAGACAAAACCTTATTGGAAAGATATTGGAACAATTGAAAGTTATTTTGAAGCTAGCATGGACTTAATTTCTGTAACTCCGGAATTTAATTTTTATGACCAAAACTGGCCAATGAGAACTTACCAATATCAATTTCCGCCGGCAAAAACTGTTTCACATGAAGGTGAAAGAGTTGGCAGAACTTTAAATTCTCTTATCTGTGATGGTTCAATTGTATCTGGAGGTTTGGTTGAACGTTCACTGCTTGGACCAAATGTTAGAGTAAACAGTTTTTCTTATGTTACCGATTCAATCATAATGAACAACTGCAACATAGGAAGGCACGCTCGAATTCGAAGAACGATAATCGACAAAAATGTAAATGTACCGGAAGGATACGAAATTGGTTTTGATCTTGAAAGCGATAGGAAAAAATTTACTGTAACTGAAAGCGGAATAGTTGTAATTGCAAAAAATCAAGTTTTACCAACGTAATGTTTAGGCAAATTATTTAGATTCTTAATTGTTGAAATATGAACTCAGTAATCGAAACTAAATTACAAAATTTGCCAGATAAACCTGGAGTTTATCAATTTAAAAATGATAAAGGTAAAATCATTTATGTTGGCAAAGCTATCAACTTGAAGAATAGAGTGCGAAGCTACTTCCATAATAGTGTAACTTCCCCAAAAACTTTAGCATTAGTTAGCAAGATAAATGATCTTGAACTTATTGTAACGGACAACGAAGTTGAAGCACTTGTTCTTGAAAATAATTTGATAAAAGAATACAAACCTCGTTACAATGTTAATTTAAAAGATGATAAATCCTATCCTTTCATTAGAGTTACAAGCGAACTTTTTCCAAGGATTTTTCCGACACGCCAAATAATAAGAGATGGCTCTAGATATTTTGGACCTTACACCGATGTAAAAAACATGAAATCATCATTAAGGCTTCTTAATCAAATTTTTATGATAAGAAGCTGCAAATTAAAAATTGATAAAGAAGCAATTGAAAAAAAGAAATTTAAGGTCTGTTTGGATTATCATATAAAAAAATGCGAAGGGCCTTGTGAAGATCTAATTTCGCCAGAAACTTATAATGAAAGAGTTTCAGGTGTTATTAAAGTTTTAAAAGGAAAGACTGACGACATCATAAAAGAGCTTCAAAATGAGATGAGTAATGCGGGAGAAGCCCTGGAATTTGAAAAAGCAGCGTTCATTCGCGATAAAATAAATCAGCTCCAAGCAATTGCTGCAAAGCAAAAAATTGTTAGCGATGATTTTGAAGACCGTGATATTATTTCAATTGCATATGAAGGAAAGGATTCTGCTTGTTCAGTATTTAATATCCGCAGTGGAAAATTAATTGCAAAAAAACAATTAAAGCTTAGCATAGAAGAATGGGAAGACATTTCAGAAATTTATTCTGCTGCAATTGAATTTTATTATGGTGAATTTGTTGACATTCCCAATGAAATTGTTTTAGAGGCTGAGCCAGCAGATTCTGAAACTTTAATTGAATGGCTTTCGCAGAGAGCAAATAAAAAAGTAAGACTGGTAATTCCCAAAAAAGGGAGCTTAAATTCACTTGTAAAAATGTGCAAAGAAAATGCAATATTTCAATTAAAAGAAATTCAAATCCAGAAAATGAAAAAAGAAGGGCACGTTCCATATGCTCTGGCAGCTTTGCAGCGTGATTTGAGGTTAAATGTTCTTCCAAGAAAAATTGAATGCTTTGATATTTCAAATCTTCAAGGAACTGATTCTGTTGCCAGCATGGTTGTTTTTGAAGATGGCAAACCGAAAAAAAGCTTGTACAGAAAATTTATAATAAAAGAAGTTGAAGGGCCTGATGATTTTTCTTCAATGCGCGAAGTGATAAAAAGAAGATATTCAAAATTAATTGAAGAGAATGAAAATCTTCCCGAATTAATAATGGTTGATGGCGGGAAAGGGCAGCTTTCGAGTGCGGTAGAGATTTTGAATAATTTAGGATTTAAAAAATATAACATCATAGGTTTGGCAAAAAGACTTGAGGAAGTATTTTTCCCTGAACAAAGTGAGCCGGCGTCAATTCCCAAAACTTCGTCAGGCTTAAAACTTCTTCAGCAAGTAAGAGACGAAGCACATCGTTTTGCAATTACATTTCATAGAAATAGAAGAAGTAAAAGAACAATTCAAACTGAATTAACGAGCATTAAAGGTATTGGGCCAACAACTGCAAAATTGTTGTTGAAAGAATTGGGCAGTATTTCATCTGTGAAAGAATCAAACTTAGATCAACTAAGCAAAATAATTGGGAAACAAAAAGCGCAAATCATTTTCAATTATTTTTTCGAGAATAAAAATTAAAAGTCATGAGAAATAAATTACTTTTCGTTTTATTTTTCTCTATAAACATTGCTTTTATTATCGATATAAAATGTGAAGCCAGACAATATTCAGATTCATCGAGAACTATGGATTTTTCTTTTCTCCGCGATACAATTTATACGTTGCACAATTTTTATATCGAAGTGAACTTATCAACTCAGAAAGCATTTTTACATTCAAAAGATGGAACGGTAAAAGAATTCGGTGTTTCTAGCGGGACTGATAAATTACAAGATGGAATGAATACAAAAGAAGGTTTATTTGTTTTACAAGCTAAGCTTCCCAAATGGTATTCGCGGCAGTTTGACAGCACATTAATGCTGAATTGGATGGGATTTAATTTCGGAATTGGGTTTCATGCGTTAGAAACTTCAGGATATTATAGCTATTTAGGAAAAAGGAAAAGTTCACATGGCTGTCTAAGAATCTCCAGAGCTGTGGCAAAAGAATTATATAGCAAAATTGATATTGGGACACCGGTTCTTGTACATAGCGGCAATAATGCAATCACAATTTCATTTATAGATTCAACAAATAATTTTACCGAATACAGTTTTAGTGAACTTCTTAAGATGATAAATTTTAGAATTAAACAAATGTATCGAGGAAATTATTTTATTGGCGACAAACGACTATTAGTTATTGATAAGTTCAATGTTCATCATGTTGGACTTCCAATTGGAGATTCTAGAAAAATATTGAAGCGCCAGATTATAAAATCAACTTACGAATTTATAGAAGCTGTAATTCCTGAGGTAAAAAAAATGATGATTGTTCGTGAATAATCATTTTAAAAAGATGAATAAAAGCTTGTCCAATTAAGAATTATAAAAAATATTTAGTAACTTTTGATAAATTTTTTCCACTTTTTTTATGCTGCTAAAATATAAAATTATTTTTTTCACTTTTTTATTTTTAATTCCGGGATGCTCATTATTTAATAAATATAAAGAGTCCTCTAAAAATTATTATACTTCGGATATTAAAAATTTGATTCACAACGCAATCAGCGGAGATACTGCTGCAAACAAAAAACTTGGCAATTTTACTGATCTCAATATACCGGCAAATACAGATTTCAATTCTTTTTCTGTTGATAGTGTAATAATAAATTCTGGCAAAAAATATTATTTAGCATTGATCGGCTTTCCAAACCCAATATATAACAGGTTTGCTGTTTATGATTCTACTTTAAGATTATATTTACTTGATAAATCATTAAACGGATATTTAATTGATTCAATCTTAAACTTAAATAAACGGAAAATCGTTAGAGTTTCAGAAAGTTTTATTTCAAAAGACACATTAAAAGTTAACCGACTTTCGCTTTTCTTAATAAGCGATTCAACTGCCAAATTAGTATTCAGAACATTTACAAAATTGGTTGAACCTAAAAATAAATTCACACAAACTGTTACTGAATTTAATTCGGATAGAATCAGAACTGAAATGGAAAGTACTAAAGAATCTGAGATATCTAATAAGGCGGATGTATTTTTATTTGATTATGATAAATCAAAATACATCAGTACAAATAATATTTTTGATAATTTTGTAACCAATCAAATTCGAAATTTTAATTTAAAACCTGAAAAGCCTGAAATTACCGATTTAAAATCATTTTATGCTTCTGTCGGAATTGATATAAACGTCGATACTTTAAAAACAACATCAAATACTAAAGACAGGCTTGGCTATACTTTAACATTGCCTGATAATTGGAGAACAATAAGAAATCTTTCCATTACAGATTACTTAAAAGATGCTACTGCTGGAACAAAATATATGAATGATCAAATTGGATCTAGCATATCTGTAATTATGATCCCACCTGAAGACTCTGCAGAAATGTATATTAATTATAAATTAAACAATCAAACAAATGGAAAGTACAAAGTACGATTTTCAGATAAGATCCCGATGAGAAAAGATTTTGTTCAATTCTTCGAATTTTCTTGCGGCAGCAGCAAATATATTTTAATTCTTACAGCATCAAAATATACTTATGATGAATATAAACAAATTTTCCAAAGCATAATAAACTCATTTACAATAGATTGCTGATGTATAAACTCCTTTTATTTTTGAAAAAGACAAACGACGAACAAGTTATTACTCATTTTTATGAATACACAGTTAAAATTCTTTCGCAAATTGTTGGAGAAGAAATAAAAACGGCTGATGTTGAAAGCAGTTTACTGCTTGATCAGAAGTACATTAAATTTTGCGAAGTAACATGTGCATCAAAAGAGGATTGGGATAAAAAAATGAATTCAGTTCATGGAAGAGAATTGAATAAAGACCTCATAGATTTTCATCAATATGTTAGTATAATTTTTGTCGATTATAAAAATTGATTATTACTTTAATAATATTTGGAAAATTGATTTATGAATATTTATTTAATACGCCACGGTGATGCTGAAAAAGCTTCTATAAGTAAAAAAGATTTTGATAGAGAATTAACGCAATCAGGCAAAATTAAAATGAAAGTTGCTGCTGAAAGCTGGAAAAATTTGGTTGATGAATTTGATTATATAATTACTTCACCTTTGGTAAGGACAATTCAGACTGCACAAATAATAGCTGAGATTTTTGGTATAGAAAATAAAATTATTCCAGATAGAAAATTATCCCCCGGATGCACTACCAATTCTATAATTGAAGTTACAAATTCATTAAGTGGAGAAGATTTTGCATTTGTCGGCCATCAACCAGATTTGTCTGATATTTTATCAGATTTAATTTCCAACAAAGGAACATTTGTGGATTTTAAAAAAGGCGCAATTGCAAAAATCTCATTTCACAATAGAGTTCATCAGGCAAAAGGTACTTTAGAATTTTTAATTCCGGCAAATGTTTTTACAAAAACAAATCCATAAAATAAAAGGGCAGACGGCTACACAAGAATCATGCTTACCGCTGCTTCCTTCCGGATCTGACGGGGTTCGGCACTATCTTGTTAACCGGTGCCCAAAATGTACCTCTCTTCTTAATTGAGGGATGCAAAGATTGAAAAATTTTTACTCTATTACAAGGAAGAAATAAAATTTATCATAATTTTTTTTTCTTTTTTCTCTCTGCTAATGTATTCCTCTCCCAAAATACTTCGCCATCATAACCTTGAATTGAATTATCTGTATTTGATAGTTCTATCCTTTTTTCAGCTAAACAACAATATTCAGTATCTAATTCAATACCGGAATAATTTCTACCAAGCTTTTTAGCAACAACAGCGGTTGTTCCTGAACCAAGAAATGGATCAAAAATAAAATCGCCGGAATTTGAACTTGCTAAAATAATTTTTGCAAGAAGCTTTTCCGGTTTTTGCGTAGGATGATCTGTATTTTCAGGCATTGACCAAAATGGAATTGTTATGTCAGTCCAAATATTTGATGGATGTGTAATGCGAAAGTTTTCATCTCCAAAAATTTCCCAATCTTTTGGTTTGCCATCCTTGGTTTTGTATGGAGCTAGCACCTTTCTTTTGATTTTTACTTCGTCAACATTAAAAGTAAAATTATCACTCATCGTAAAAAACCAGATATCTTCGGAACAATTTTTCCAATTATTTTTTGAACCTCTTCCCTTCTCCCTTTCCCAAGTAATTCTATTTTGAACTTTAAAATATTTTGAAGCTGATGAATAAATTGCAGGCGATGATTTCCAATCTCCACAAATATAAATTGAAGAATTTGGTTTCAACATTCTAACCATACTTGAAAGCCATGAATCGATCCAATTTTCATAAGCTTTAAGATCCATTTCTTTAAACGCCGTAGAATTAAATTTTTTATGAAGATTATAAGGAGGGTCAATAAATAAAAGATCTATAAAATTGTCAGGCAAATAAGTTAATACTTCAAAAATATTTTGATTTATAATTTTATTTTGAATAGCTGCAACATCAACTTTATCACCTAATTGCAATAATCCCTTTTGAAATATTTTAAATTCAGAATTAGTTAAAGAAATTGTTCTATTTAATGGTGCTCGCTTTTTCCCGTTTCCAATTTTCATGAAAATTATCTTTTGGAATTAATGAAATATTTAGTTAATGAAAGTATAAAAATTATTTATTTTTATTGAAAAGAATTTAAGAAAAGTTTTCTAATTGTAAGCTATATGACTGTATTTTTCTTTTAAAATCTCAATTTCCCTAAGAACAACTTCAATCTTATTTATTAAGCTATTTAAAAGTTCGTCTAAGTTTTCATCAACAATATTTTTATCAGCCGCCATTTCAATTTGATTGCATATTTCTGAAATTACATCAATTCCAAGTGTAAGACTGCTTCCTTTCAATTTATGAGCTGCAAATCTAAGTTTATCAAAATTCTTTTGCTCAATAGAACTTTTAATATTAGAAACGCCAATCGGAAAATCTCTAATATATATATCAAGAAGTTCAATAAAGAAAGCAATGTCATCAGGAGATTGAATATCCGTTATTAAATCAATTTTACTTTCGTCAATATATTTTATTGAAGTTTGTTGATTTTCCTTTTCGGCAAGTTCAGAATTTCTTTCTTGATAAATAATTTCACTCCATTTCTGCAACGATTCTTGAAGTTCTTCAACTCTAACTGGTTTGCTTATATAATCATCCATACCGGCTTCAATGCACTTTTCTTTATCGCCTTGCATAGCATTTGCAGTCATTGCAATAATTTTCGGACGGGTTTTATTGTCATAATTTTTCAAAATAATTTCAGTCGCTTTAAAACCATCCATCTCAGGCATGAATATATCCATTAAAATTAATTCATAGTTAATTTTCCTTAGTGAATTAAGAACTTCATAGCCATTTGCTGCAACGTCTGCTCTGTATCCAAGCTTGCTTAAAATTTTAATTGCAACTTTCTGATTTACTGCATTATCTTCAGCTAATAAAATTTTTAATGGGCGTTTATGGCCTAATTCACCATCAATCTTTAGATTAGATTTTGGCCTACTTAGAACTGTTTTATTCTTACCGATAAGTATTGATGATAAACATTCGTAAAATTGAATTTGCTTAACAGGTTTTGTTAAGAATGCGTCTAATCTCAAATTTTCGTAATTGGCAAGTCCTTCCCTTCTTCCAATTGATGTTAATATAACAATTGGAAGATCCTTTCCTTTTTCTAGTTTTCTTATTTCAGATGCAAGAGTTACACCATCCATTATCGGCATTTGGTAGTCTAGTATTGCAACATCATATTCCTCTCCGTTGGCAATTATATTTAAAGCTTCAAGCGGAGACTCAGTAACTTTTGAACTCATTCCCCAAGCATCTGTTTGAACTTTCAGAATTCTTCTATTTGTTTTATTATCATCTACAATCAATGCCTTCTTACCAGTAAGCTGCATTGCTTGCCCCTTCATATATATTTTTGATTGAGAAGGAGCTGCATCAGAAATAATTGTGAAATAAAATGTGGAACCAACTCCAACTTTACTTTCAAACCACATTCTTCCACCCATCATCTCAGCTAATTTTTTACTAATTACCAATCCTAAACCTGTTCCTCCGTGGGTTCTTGTAGTCGAAGCGTCAACTTGACTGAATGCTTTAAATAATCTATCCATTCTATCTTCTGGAATTCCAATCCCTGTATCTTTTACAGCAAATTGAATTTCATAATTACTATCATTTAATTTTTTAGCTGAAATGGAAATAAACACTTCTCCAGTTTCAGTAAACTTAATAGAATTATTTAAAAGATTAGTTAATATTTGTCGTAATCTAGTTACATCGCCAATAATTGCTTGAGGAGTATTGTTTTCGATTAAATAAGCAAGATCAAGTCCTTTTTCCCCAGCTTTTGAGGCAAGCAGATCAAGTGAGTCTTCAACACAATCGCGAATGTCGAACGGCTGCATTTCAAGCTCAAGTTTTTCAGATTCAATTTTTGAGAAATCTAAGATATCGTTAATTATTACTAAAAGCTGATCTCCGCTTATTCTAATTGTGTCAACAAATTCTCTCTGTTCATCCGTCAAATTAGTATCTAATAAAAGCCCTGTCATTCCAATTACACCATTCATTGGAGTTCTAATTTCATGGCTCATTAAAGCTAAGAATTCACTTTTAGCTTTTGCGCCTGCCTCTGCTTTAATTACTGCTTTATCTAATTCGATATTTTTTTCTATTAATTCTTTTTGAATATTATCTCTTTTGATTACAGCACCAAGTGTAGACGCCATTGTAATTAAAAGAGATTCTTCATTATCGCTCCAAATCCTATCGGATTTGCATTCATCAAACCCAATAAAGCCCCAATAATTTCCATCAATCATAATTGGAACTAAAATTATAGATTTAATTTTTTCGTCAACAAAAACCTTCTGATCGTGAGGGAGTAAATCTTTAATTAAAAATTTTAAAGATTTTCCTTGCGAAAAATTTTCATAAAAATTTAATGTGTGAAACCTTGAATATGAAAGCTTACGAAGTGAAGGATTTAGAATTTGTTTTTCTGTAATTTCATTTGCCCATTCGTACATTATTGTAACATACATTTCATTGCTTTCGGCATCTTGCATATGTTTATAAATATAAACGCGGTCAACATCTGCAGCATTTCCAAGAATATTTAACGCTGCAGGAAATCCTTTATCAGGATTATCATTGGAAATTAGTGTTTTTGTAGCTTCAGCAATTCCTTGTAATAATCTATCTTTTTTAGTTAAGAGCAGCTCAACTTTTTTTCTTTCTGTAATATCTTTAAAAATACTTAAAAGAAGTGTTTCACCTTCAATATTCTTTAGGAATGAATTAGTCATTTCAAAATAAATTTTCTTACCATTCCAAAGAGTAGCAGTCTTTTGTTCTTGAGATTTAAAAGCTCTATTAAGAAAATTCTTTTTATATTTTTCAATAGAATTTATATCAAATTTAACCTTGTAAATTGTAGAATATAATTTCCCTTCTATTTCCTTTTTTGGTTTTTCAACCATTTTCGCATAAGCTTGGTTACACATAACAACAGTTCCATTCTCATCTGTTAACCGCATACCTTCTAGAGATTCTTCCCAAATTGCTCTAAAAGTATTTTCAGAAGTGCGAAGCTTTTCTTCTGCTTTGAGTCTAGACCTGATATCATGCAGGGTACCTTGTCCAATAGTTTTATCCCCAATATTAATTATCCTTGCATTTATTTCAACAGGAACAATGCTGCCATTTTTATGTAGAATATGAAAAAATGAATTAACAACTTTTTTATCTTTAAATAATGTAGATAACGTCTCAAATACTTTTTTAATTTCAGATGGAACAATAAATTTAGCAATCGATTGCCCTATAACCTCATCAATTTCATAACCAAATAAATCTTTGCATGATGCACTCATGTAAATTAATTTTCCGGTTATTGAAATTCTAAAAATTGCATCAAGTGAAGCTTCTGAAATAAGTGCGGATTCGTTATAAGATTCTTCAAGTTGGGTTACAAATGTTTCAATTTCCGCAGTAATATTGTTGAAAGAGTTAGACTGTTCGTTTGAATTTAAAGATGAATTCTTAAATCTATTTAATTCAGATTTAATATGAAGAATAATATTTTGGGCTTTTTCGAAATTCAATATTTTAAAACGCTTGCATTTAAAATTTGAGTGACAAAATAGTTATGATGATTTTATAAATCAATCAAAATATTAACTTGTTCAAAAAAAAATAATATTACATAAACAACATTTTAGTATATATAATTATCGAATTTATTTTTTGATTATTTAATTTCATGTAATAAAATAGTTTATAATTAAAGTTTTCTTATCCTTGCGTAGATTGGTTATATTATTTAAGTTTCACCAGTTATTTTTTTAATTATTTGTCGGGGATCCCCTCATGAAAACCATTGTAACAATGCCTGGAGATGGTATTGGAAAAACTGTCTTACCAGAATCAATTAAAGTACTTAATGCAGTTGGCTTTGAAGCCGATTATATTCACGCAGATATTGGCTGGGATTTTTGGTGCAAAGAAGGAAATGCTTTGCCTCAGCGAACAATTGATCTTTTAGAAAAACATAAAATAGGATTATTTGGCGCAATAACTAGCAAGCCAAAGGATGCTGCTAACAAAGAACTCGATCCTTCACTTCAAGGAAAAGGTTTTGTTTATTTTAGTCCAATTGTTGGATTAAGACAATATTTTAATTTGGATATTTGTATTCGTCCATGCAAATCTTTTAAAGGCAATCCGCTTAATTTTATCAGAAGAAGTAATGATGGATTTGAAGAACCAATTGTTGATGCTGTTATTTTCCGTCAGAATACTGAAGGATTATATGCGGGAGTTGAATGGACAAATCCTCCCAAAGCTGTTCGTGATGCTTTTGAAACTCACCCCAAAATGAAGGCATTCAAAAATGTTCCAAGTGAAGATTTAGCAATTTCATCAAGAATAGTTTCAAGAAATGCCTGTCGAAGAATTATTAGAGAAGCTTTTGAATATGCAAAGAAGTTTGGTTATACAAATGTTACAATTTGTGAAAAGCCAAATGTTCTTAGAGAGACTTCCGGAATGATGTTCAACGAAGGAAAAATCATTGCGAAAGAATATCCGGGAATTCAGCTTTGGGATACAAATATCGATGCACAAATGATGTGGCTTACAAAGAATCCGGAAATTTATGGAGTAATTGTTGCTGAAAATATGTTTGGAGATATTATCAGCGATGGATTTGCCGGGCTTGTTGGCGGGCTTGGTTTTGCCTGTAGTGCAAACATCGGAAGCGAAGTTGCAATTTTTGAACCAACTCACGGGTCTGCTCCAAAATATCAAGAATTAAATCCGTCTATCGTAAATCCAATTGCAATGATTCTAAGCGCCTGCATGATGCTTGACCATCTTGGCGAAAATGAAAAAGCCGAAAAAATTAGGAATGCAATTGCGCAAGTTGTTGAAGAAGGAAAAGTAAAAACTTACGATATGCTTAAACTAAAAGGCGGACCAGATGTTTTTTCAAAAGGCGCTTGTACAACTCAAGAAATGACTGATGAGATTATTAGGAAATTAAAATGAAAGAAAAAGTTTTAGAAATTTGGCCGGAGATTAATTGGATCCAAAATGAAGAATTGAAAGAAAAGGTTCTCAATTGCTGGATTTATGCAATCGAAAACAGCGTACTTTCGGCTGATGATTTAAAAGTAATTCCTTTCTCTTTGTTGATTAAGGATTGCAAAATTACATTTATGACGCACAAGCGTACGGCAGTTCATCTAGCAGTCGAGATGGCAAAAATTATGAAAAATAATTTCGGCGATGAAATTAAAATTGATATGGATACTTTAATTGCCGGCGCAATTTTAATTGATGTCGGCAAACTTTTAGAATATGAAATTAAAGACGGCAAACTTACAACTAGTGATGCTGGTAAATTAGTTCGTCATCCTTTCAGCGGAATGGCAATTGCAGACAGATTCGGATTACCTCCGGAAGTTCAACATATAATTGCAACCCATTCAAAGGAAGGAGATTTTGGAAAGCGAACTGTCGAATCAATAATTATTCATCATGCAGATTTTGTAAGCTTCGATCCGTTTAAAGGATAGACATTTATAAAATTGGGAAGACAATGACAGGAGAATAAAAATGTCACAAACATTTATCGAAAAGATCGCACAACGATATTCAGTCGATTTAGAAAAAAACCATGAAGTTCACAGTGGAGATTATTTATCAATTAAACCGGCTTATGTAATGACTCACGATAATACCGGCGCAGTTATTCCAAAATTTAAAAGCATCGATGCTCATAAATTATCAAACCCCAGACAAGTTGTTAATACACTCGATCATAACGTTCAAGATAAAAGCGAAAAAAATTTAGAGAAATACAAAAAGATAGAAGAATTTGCAAAATCAATGGGCGCTGATTTTTATCCTGCAGGTCGTGGAATTGGGCACCAAATAATGTGCGAAGAAGGTTATGCTTTTCCTGGTACTATGGTTGTTGCTTCCGACAGTCATTCAAACATGTACGGCGGTTTAGGATGCTTAGGAACTCCAATAGTTAGAACTGATGCTGCTGCAATTTGGGCAACCGGAAGAACTTGGTGGCAAGTTCCGCCAATTGCAAAAGTTGAAATAAAAGGAAAGCTTCGTCTCGGCGTTACTGGAAAAGATTTAATTATTGCTTTGTGCGGTTATTTTAATCATGATGAAGTTTTAAATCATGCAATCGAATTTACCGGCGAAGGGATTAAAAATCTTTCAATTGATGAAAGACTAACGATTGCAAATATGTCTACAGAATGGGGCGCGCTCGCTGGCGTTTTCCCAATTGATGAAGTTACAATAAATTGGCTTAAAGAAAGAGCAGAAAAAATTTCTAAACGTGGTTTGGCTGGCGTTCCATCAGATGAAGACGGAAAAGGGATTCACCCAAGATTAAATTTGAAACGAATAAATAAATTGGAACAAAAGATATGCAAAGCTGATGAAGAAGCTTACTACGCAAAAGAAATAATAATTGATCTTTCTTCCGTTCAGCCATTTGTCTCTGGGCCAAATACAGTAAAAACTATTTCTTCACTTTCAGAAATTAAATCAAATGATATAAAAATTAATAAAGCATATCTTGTCTCCTGTGTTAACAGCAGAGTTAATGATTTAGCCGAAGCTGCATCTATTGTTAGAGGAAAGAAAGTAGCCGATGGAGTAAAATTCTATATCGCAGCAGCTTCAAGCGAAGTACAAGCAGAGAGTGAACGACGGGGTGATTGGCAAGCATTAATTCATGCAGGTGCAATTCCACTTCCTCCAGGCTGTGGGCCTTGTATTGGTTTAGGAACTGGATTACTTGAAGATGGTGAAGTCGGAATTTCAGCAACGAATAGAAATTTCAAAGGTAGGATGGGCTCGCCGAATGCACAAGCATATTTGGCTTCTCCCGCTGTTGTTGCTGCTTCTGCAATTGCAGGCAAAATTGATTACTCATGGGAATACTGCCCGGGAAATATTTATGCTGACATCCGAACAAATAAAAAAACTAACGGTAAAGTTTCCAAAGTTGAAATCATAAATGGATTTCCAAAAACAATTGAAGGAGAGATAATTTTTTGCCATCAAGATAATCTTAACACTGACGGAATTTATCCAGGCAAATATACTTATATAGATGATTATT
Source organism: Bacteroidota bacterium (assembly GCA_021824145.1). Taxonomy (GTDB): domain Bacteria; phylum Bacteroidota; class Ignavibacteria; order Ignavibacteriales; family Ignavibacteriaceae; genus FEN-1297. The sequence goes on along the minus strand of JAKALM010000006.1, from coordinate 14,249 downwards.
CTCCTGAACAGCAAGCCAAAGTTGTTATGGAAAATTACGATCCCGAATTTGTAAAAATTGCAAATGATGGAGACATCCTCGTAGGCGGATTTAATTTTGGAACCGGTAGTTCTCGTGAGCAAGCTGCCACTGCGTTGAAGTATAAAGGAATCAAACTTGTTATCGCTGGTTCCTTTAACGAAACTTATAAAAGAAACGCACTAAATAACGGTTTCCTGTTAATTGAATGTCCAGCATTAGTTACTGACTTAAAAATGAAATACGGTAAAGAGAAATTAACAGTTAAAACCGGAATAAAAGTTTCAATAGATTTTGTAAATTCAAAAATTACTTTAGACAAAAAAGAATACAATATCGATCCAATTGGAAAAGCCGCTCAGGAATTAATTGTGAAAGGCGGATTAGAAAATTGGGTTCGCGATAATCTTTAACATTTAGAAAATTAATTATGGAAAAATCAATTTCAAGACAAATCTCAGAATTTGCAGTCAATCTTAATTACAAAGATTTGCCTGCGGAAGTTATAAACGAAGTAAAAAGATATTTGTATGATTCAATCGGATGTGCTTTCGGCGGCTATCATACAAAGGACGTAAATATTCTTCGAGACATTTATAAAAAAATGCGAGGCACTAAGGAAGCAACAATAATCGGCTTTGGTGATAAATTGCCCGCAGTTAATGTTTCACTTGTAAATTCATTGATGATTCGCGCGCTCGATTTCAATGATATTTATTGGAAAGAAGATCCGTCTCATCCGTCTGATTTAATTCCTGCGGCGCTTGCTGTCGGCGAGCTAGTAGATGCATCGATGAAAGATGTAATCACCGCAATTGTTCTTGCTTATGAATTTGAACAGCGGCTTTGCGAATTTGCTGTTCCCGGAATTCGTGAAAGGAAATGGCACCACGCAACGTTAACTCAATTTGTCTCTCCCATCGTTGCAGGAAAACTTTTAGGATTAACTGTCGACCAAATGGTAAACGCAATTGGAATAAGTGGAAGTCATAACCATACAATCGGATGTCCAACTGCAGGTAAATTAACTATGATGAAAAATACTGTTGATCCGATGGCAGTCCAATCAGGAGTGTTCGCTGCATTGATGGCAAAACAAGGTTACACCGGAACAGAAAAAGTCTTCGAAGGTAAAGAAGGATTTATGGATTGTTTCTTCGGCTGGGACGCAAAAGAAGAAAAACTAAATCCTGTAAATATGCAAGGCAGAGATTCTCTTGGAGAATGGAAGTGGGATTTAGAAAAGTTGGTTGGCAATCTTGGAAAGGATTTCAAAATTTTAGAATGCGGAATGAAAGCATTCCCAACCGAAGCTTTAACGCATACACATATTTCTGCTACTTTAAAAGTTGTTACAAAAAATAATATTCAGTACGACCAAATTAATTCTGTTACTGTTACAACAATTGCTCGCGCTTGCGACATTCTTTTCGACCCGCATAAATACAGGCCTGAATCTAGAGAAACTGCTGATCATTCACTTCCCTATTGCATTGCCTCTGCGTTAGTTGATCATAAAATCACGACTCAATCTTTTTCCGAAGAGAAAATGAAAGACCCAAGAATCTGGGAAGTGATCGACAAAATAAAAGGCGAAGCATCAACAGAATTTGAAAAGATGTTTCCTGCAAAGCAGCCATCGAAGGTTGTAATTAAAACTAAAGACGGGAAAGAATTTTCTGAATATCTTGAATATCCCAAAGGCGATCCGCGTGAACCGATGACTGAAGAAGATCTTGACAATAAATTTAATTCGTTGTCTGATTCACTAATGACAAAAACCAAACAAAAAAGCATCAAGCAGATGATATTCAATTGTGAAAAGAAAAAGGCAAAAGATTTTATGGAAAAATTAATTGTTTAATTGCTTAATCGTTTAATTGTTTTAGCAATTAAAAAGAAAGAATTATGAAAAATATTTTAACTAAAACCAGTGCCGGCAAAAAAGGAGATAATGTTCGCTCCGATTGTTATTTCGAAATTGAACTGACAAACTCCGGCGGAATAAAATTAGACATTAAAAGCAAAGTCGCTTCGATGTATGGTGATTCAATTAAGAATCAGCTAAATGAAATGTGCAAATTCTTCGGATTAAAAAATGCAAACATTCTAATTGAAGATAACGGCGCTCTTCCATTTGTAATTGCAGCAAGATTTGAATTAGCTGTTAAAAAGTTGTTTCCGGATTTGAACAAAGAATTTCTTTTGCCCATCAACAAAAATAATTTAACCGGTACAACAAAAGAACGTCTTCGCAGAAGCCGTTTATACCTTCCGGGTAATGAATCAAAATTTTTTATGAACGCCGGACTTCACAAGCCGGATGGAATAATTTTAGATTTAGAAGACAGCGTTGCTTATTCTGAAAAAGAAGCTGCCCAATTGCTTGTCCGAAACGCATTGCGAAGTGTGGACTTTTACGGTGCAGAAAGAATGGTGAGAATCAATCAGCTCCCGCGCGGACTTGATGATTTGAAATTTATTGTTCCGCACAATGTTCATGTAATTTTAATTCCGAAATGCGAATCAGCTCAGCAAGTAATTGATGTTGAAAATGAAGTCAATCGTTTGAAAGAAGAAAATAGTATTGAAAATGAAATTTATTTAATGCCGATAATCGAAAGTGCGCTTGGAATTATCAAAGCTTATGAAATTGCTTCTGCTTCAAAAAACAACTGTGCACTTACAATTGGACTTGAAGATTACACCGCCGATCTCGGCACACAGAGAACACTTGAAGGGAAAGAAAGTTTCTATGCAAGATCGATGATTGTTAATGCAGCAAAAGCAGCCGGCATTCAAGCTATTGATACAGTATTTTCTGATGTTGCTGATATGGAAGGTTTGAAACAAAGTGTTATTGAAGCAAAGTCATTAGGATTCGAAGGTAAAGGATGCATTCATCCCCGACAAGTTCCGGTAGTTCATAATGGTTTCGCACCAACTTCAGAAGAAATTGAGAAAGCTAAAAAAATTGTCCTGGCATTTGAAGAAGCTGAGAAAAAAGGAATTGGAGTGGTTTCGCTCGGCAGCAAAATGATTGATGCGCCAGTTGTAAAACGTGCACAAAAAACAATTCAACTTGCAATTCTAAATAATTTGATGAATGAAAGCTGGAAATTAAAATGAAATTGATAAAAAATGCAGCAGGAAGATTAGTACCAACAGAGATAAACGGACAAGAACAAATTCCTTTTCAAGGTGTAAATAAATTTAAACCTTCAGGTAATAAAGCAAAACCAAAAATTAATTCATGCATTGATTTTCCTGAAGATGGAAATAAAGTTGTAAAGAATTTAAAAGAATCTCTGAAAAAATGCGGACTAAAAGATGGTATGACGATCTCAACTCATCATCATCTTAGAAACGGAGATGCGCTGACTAATATCTTGTTCGATACAATTCATTCAATGGGAATAAAAAATATCCGTTGGTTTCCAAGTGCTTCATTCCCTATCCATGAACATTTAATAAAATATTTAGAAGACGGTACAATTCACCATATTGAAGGAAGTATGAATGGACCGCTGGGAAGATTCACCACAGAAGGAAAAATGAAAGGCATTGGAGTTTTGCGTTCGCACGGCGGAAGATACCAAGCTGTTCAAGATGGTGAAGTTCATATTAATATTGCAGTTATTGCTGCTCCAACTTCAGATTCTTTTGGAAATGCAAATGGAGTGAACGGAAAATCAGCATCGGGATTAATCGGCTTTGCGCTTGCTGATTCTGAATACGCAGATAAAGTAATTGTAGTTACAGATAATCTTGTCCCATTCCCTTGCGTACCGTGGCAAATTCAAGGCAACAATGTTGATTATGTTGTTCAAGTTGAATCGCTTGGCGATGCATCAAAAATTGTTTCGGGAACCACTGAAGTTACAAAATCTCCCGATAGACTTTTAATTGCAGAATATGTTGCTCAATTTATAGATGAAGCTGGTATTATGAAAAACGGATTTTCATTTCAAGCTGGTTCTGGCGGAACAAACTTAGCATTCGTTCTTTACTTAAAAGAAAGAATGAAAGCAAAGAATGTTAAAGCAAGATTTGTTCGCGGCGGCAGTACAAAATATTTAGTTCAGCTTTTGGAAGAAGGTTTGACCGATTATATTCTTGACGGACAAACATTCGATCTTGAAGGCGTGCGAAGCATGAGAGAGAATCCGAATCACGTTAACACAAGTCCGTTTACAAGTTACAACTTTCACGGTAAAGGAAATTTTGCTTCAATTGTTGATGTTGCTGTTTTAGGCGCAACAGAAGTTGATGTAAACTTCAACGCAAATGTTGTAAGCCATTCAGACGGCTATCTTCTTCACGGCATTGGAGGCTGGCAGAATTGCCTTTATTCAAAATGTACAATTCTTGCAGTGCCTTCATTCAGAGATCGAATTCCCGTTATAATTGACGAAGTAACTACTCTTTGCGGGCCAGGAGAATTAATCGACGTTATAATTACCGAAAGAGGAATTGCGATTAACCCAAAGAGAAAAGATTTAATTCAAGCGATGAAAAATTCTTCTTTACCAATTAAATCAATTAAACAAATTAGAGATGAAGTTTATTCAATTTGCGGCGGTGCGCCAGCAAAGCCGAAAGTTAATAAAAATAAAGTTGTTGCCGTTGTTAAATGGGTTGACGGAACTGTAATGGATTCAGTATTTCAAATTACAAAATGAGATGACATCTAAAACTGGATGTCATCTCAAACTTGTATTCAATTTATTAAATTCAAAACATTTATAGATGCTTATTGTGAACTTTTCCCTTCCACTTACAATGCAAATTAAAATTGAAATGTGCCAATCAATTTTAATTAAGTTGTCTGATAATTTAATTTTAGAAAGCTCATAATTAATAATCATGCATTTATTAAACACACTATCCGACTTCATCGGTATTAGATTTTTTCATTTTTGATGAAGATGATTTTACAACTACAATAGCAATCAAAATAATAATTACAATTCCAATTATTATAAATAACCAGGTATAACTTGTTGATGAGACTATATTATTCCATTTCTCAATTTTTATATCTAACATGTTCAACTGGCTATTTGTAAAAAGATTATTCTCTACAAGGAAAGGAATCCAAAGCGGCTTAACGCTTCGCGACCATACAGAATCTACAAATACTGAATAATTAATTTTAGCTTGCTCTCCTATTTCCTTTGCATTAGCAATTTGATTGTCAATATATGAAGAAATAATTTTTGAAAATTCTTCACCATTTGAAAATTTATCTAGTTGAATATCATAATTTATAAATCTCTGCCGAATAGAATTCCACGCTTCATGATCAATCGCATCTTGCCAAGATGCAAATGCAGAATCTATTTCTTGAATGTTTTTTACTTTTTCCTTTTTAACTGAATATATATTTATAAGTTCAGGCCCAACATTTTTCCACATCTTTTCAAAGTCAGTCTGTTGCTTCTTAATAGCACTTAAATCTTCAGGATTAAGAGTAGTTACTTGAAGAAATTTTATATTATCTGAAATAGATTTTTTCAAATTGGTAATAATATCATTTTTTTTAACGCTTGAATAAATTTGTTCTTTTTCTTCTGATGACAACTTTTCATTTTCAGAATATGCGGCTGGAAATAATCCACCCAACATCGACATTATAAGTCTATCTCTTTGATATATTGAATTTCTTAATTCAGAAATAGTTCGCTGTAGTTTATTAATATCTTTTTTATTTTGTTCCTGCAGCATTTGAATTTGGGTAATCAATTCTGAATTTTTAGAATTTAGCGAATCAATTTGATTTTTTAATTGAGAAACTTGCGTTTGCAAATTTGAAATTTGACCAATGCTGCCTTCTTGCGATTGAAGTTCATTTTCTAATTGGGTTATTAAACTATTAAAATCATCAGGATAAAGACTTTTATCTAACAAATCTTTATGCGAAGCGTATTCTTTTTTAAATTGTTCAATCTGGTTTTGGATTTGATTTAATTCAACTATTGAATTTGCACTCTTTATCGATTGCAATATCTCTTTTTGTTTTTGTTTAAAATTCTGAACGAGTTGATAATCTTGCTGAGCAAAAACACAAGTGCAGAATAAAACGATAATAGATAAAACATAAAAAACTATTCTGATTCTTTTCATTTCTTTTCCTCCTCTTTAACTATACCATCTTCGCTTAAATTTAATTTTTCTTCACTTTTAGGTCCATAAACAAGTTGAATATACGGTGGACGTTGATTGAAAGCAGGATTTTGGATCCCTTCTTTTTCTGAAATTTCTATTTTCTTTTCTAATTTGAACTCGCCATCATTAACATAAAAAACGTATACGTTTTTAAAGTTATTAGAAACCATAAAATAATAGCCTTTAGAATTTCTAATTACTCTCAGCTGTTGGTTTTGATAAGAAGTAGAATCTCCAGTTTCTTTGATGAATAAAGGCCGCGCATCAAAATTAAATGAGTAACGTTTGATTTCAACATTTCCATTTTTACTAACTTCATTAACTGATTCAATTGGCCATGAAAAGTCTGCAGGTTTTAGAACTAACGATGAGCATGACGTGAGAACAATAAGCAAGAAAGGCAAAAGATAATTAACAGTTTTCATTTAACCTCCTCATATTTTTCTTGTGAAAATCACCAACTACAATTACTACAATATCATATCATAAAATAAGCCATAATTATAATTTAATTAATATAAATTTCCTCACAAATTCTATTTTTTGATCAAAAAGATTATACAGAAAAAATTGTTCTGCTGTTAGTGAAATTTAAATTTATTAAGCTTAATAAGCTAAGAGAAAATTTAATTGTTCGGAGAATTTATTTTTTGCAAGAAAATTTTCCTCAAGCGAAGCTGTAAAAGGAACAGGAGTATCCAGACTTGCTGAACGAACAATCGGGGCATCAAGATATTCAAAACAATTCTCAGTTATCCATGCAGATATTTCTCCTCCTATTCCTCCAGTTAAACAATCTTCGTGAAGAATAATTACCTTTCCAGTTTTCTTTACACTTTGCTTAACTGAAAATTTATCCCAAGGTAAAAGTGTGCGAAGATCCAAAAGGTCAAAACTGTATTTGCTAAAATTTTGAATTATTTCTTTTGCCCAATGAACTCCCATTCCGTAAGTAATTATAGTTGCATCATCACCATAAGTTATAAATTTTGCTTTACCAATTTCTATTGTATAATAATCATCAGGTATTTCTTCAGCAACTGAACGATACAAAGCTTTATGTTCAAAAAACATTACTGGATTCGGATCTTCAATTGCAGCGTTTAGTAAACCTTTAGCATCAAAAGGAGTGGAAGGGTAAACAACTTTTAAGCCCGGAGTGTGAACAAACCAAGCTTCATTAGACTGCGAATGAAAAGGTCCGGCGCCGACACCAGCACCAGTCGGCATTCGAATTACAACATCGGCATTCTGCCCCCATCGATAATTTATTTTTGCTAAGTTATTTACAATCTGGTTGAAACCCATGCTTACAAAATCTGCAAACTGCATTTCAACAACTGACTTCCCTCCTTTTAGCGAATATCCAAGTGCAGCACCGATAATTGCAGATTCACAAATGGGTGTATTTCTAACTCTTTCCTTTCCATAATTTTCAACAAAACCTTCAGTTACTTTGAACACTCCGCCGTATTCAGCAATATCTTGTCCCATTAAAATTAGCTGTGAGTATTTTTCCATGCTATCATTTAGTGAATCTGTTATAGCATTAATAAATCTTTTTGTTGATTTGTTTTCAGATTTTGGATTAACAACATTTTGTTTGAAAGGAAAATAGACATCTCTAATTTCTTTTTCGGTATCTGGAACAATTTCAGCTTCAGCTTGAGTTATTTCCCATTCTTTATCAATTAATATTTTATAATCTTCTTTTAATTTATAAATGAAATTTTCGTCAATTATTTTTTGAGCTAATAAATAATTTTCATAACAAGCAATTGGATCTTTCTTCTCCCATTCTTCTAATAACGATTTAGGGATATATTTTGTACCAGATGCTTCTTCATGTCCTCTCATCCTGAAAGTAATTGCTTCTATTAAAATTGGCCGCGGTTCAATTCTAATTTTCTCTGCATAATTTTTAACAGTTGAATAAACTTCCAAAATATTATTACCATCAATTTGAACAGCCTCAATTCCGTAGCCAATTCCACGGTCAATTAGTTGTTTACAATTGTATTGTTCTTTTGTTGGAGTTGATAAACCATATGCATTATTTTCTATCAAAAAAATTACTGGTAAATTCCAAACGGAAGCAACATTTAAAGCCTCATGAAAATCCCCTTCGCTTGTTCCGCCTTCCCCAGTAAAAACTAAACAGCATTTTTTTTCTTTATGGATTAAATGCCAAAGAGCAATTCCATCAGCAACCGCAAGCTGCGGGCCAAGATGAGATATCATTCCAACTATATGATGTTCATTTGTTCCAAAGTGAAAAGATCTATCACGCCCTTTAGTGAATCCGCTTGCCTTTCCTTGGAATTGAGCAAATAATTTATGAAGAATTATTTTTCTTACCGTAAAAACTCCAAGATTTCTATGCATTGGAAGAATATATTCATCATCCTCCATTGCCATTGCTGAACCTACTGCAATGGCTTCTTGCCCCATCCCGGAAAACCACTTCGTAATTTTCCCCTGCCGTAAAAGCTTAAGTTTTTTTTCTTCAATTAATCTTGGAAGTACAAGTTGTTTGTAAATTTCAATTAATAATTCGTTTGAATAATTTTTTCTATTAAAGTCCATATGTTATTTTTAATTATAAATCCGCAATTTGTGAATAAACCATCCGCTGATTTTGCTGGAAAAATTATATCAATATTATCTTAGGTTCAATAAGAACATAAATATTGATTAACAATTTGTGCCGGACTCAACAAATAAATTCTTAACAAACAAAATTTATTTATTGCTTGGCTTAATAATTTTATATAATTTTCTAAGTAACAACTTCTGCAGGGAAATAAATGTATAGGTTTTCTTTCCTTTTATTTGTGTTTTCGATTTTAACTTTCCAATTGAATAGTCAAACAAACAATGTTTTAGTAATTACATTAGACGGCGCAATCAATCCTGCAGCATCAGAATACATACATTATGGAATCGAACAGGCAATAAAACATAATTCTGAATGTTTAGTCATTCGCTTAAATACACCAGGCGGATTGTTGGAATCTACAAGAACTATTGTATCTGATATACTTCAGTCGCCGGTTCCAGTAGTAGTTTATGTTGCACCGCCAGGTTCGCGTGCAGCTTCTGCAGGTGTATTTGTTACATTGTCTGCTAACATTGCTGCAATGGCTCCTGGAACAAATATCGGCGCAGCTCATCCGGTTTCGCTTCAAGGACAAATGGATTCTACAATGACTGAGAAGGTTACCAACGATGCCGCTGCGTTTATCAGAACAATTAGTGAAAAAAGAAATCGAAATATCAAATGGGCTGAAGAAGCCGTAAGAAAAAGTATTTCCATAACAGAAACTGAAGCTTTGAAAGACAGTGTAATTGATTTAATCGCTGCAAACATGAATGATCTTCTAAATAAAATTGATGGAAAAGAAATTAAAACTTCCAGCGGTATCGAAACTCTTCATACAAAAAATGCTCAATTGATTTATGTTGATATGAGCTTTCAGCAAAAGTTGCTAAGCATTTTAAGCGATCCGAATATTGCTTACATTTTATTTATGCTTGGCGTTTATGGTTTGCTTTTTGAACTTTATAGCCCAGGATTAATTTTCCCGGGAGTTGTTGGTGTTATAAGTTTAATTTTATCTTTTTATTCGATGCAGACTCTTCCAATTAATTATGCCGGATTAGGATTAATAATTTTTGCAATCATTCTTTTCATCTTGGAAATTAAAATTATCAGCCACGGCATTCTCACTGTAGGAGGAGTCATTTCATTAATTCTTGGTTCTCTTATGCTTATCAAAACAGATTCCGGTTTTGATGTACTTCAAATTTCCTGGCAAGTAATTGCTTTAGTTGTAATATTAACTTTATTGTTTTTCTCAGTAGCAATTGGACTTGGTATAAAGGCACAAAGGAGAAAAACAACAACCGGCGCAGAAGGTTTGATAAATGAAATCGGTGAAGCGATTACAGAATTAAATCCATCCGGCAGCATAAAAGTTCACGGTGAAATTTGGAAAGCAGAAAGTACTGAAGGAAATGTTTCCAAAGGTGAAAAAATTATAGTTCATGGGGTTTCAAATTTAAAGTTACAAGTTAAAAAGAAAAATCAATAACAATTAGGAAAGTGGAGGATTTCATGCAGGAGTTTTCGGTTTTCATTTTTATAATAGTTGTGTTTGCGCTTTTCATTCTTTCAAGCGCAATAAAAATTCTTCGTGAATATGAGCGCGGCGTTGTATTCAGGCTTGGCAGATTGATTGGAGCTAAAGGACCAGGAATTATTTTCTTAATTCCAATTGTAGATAAAATGGTAAAGATTAGTTTGCGAACGATTGTAATGGATGTCCAGCCGCAAGATATTATTACAAAAGATAATGTAAGCTTAAAAGTAAACGCTGTTGTTTACTTCCGCGTTGTCCAGGCTGAAAAAGCTATTGTAGAAGTTGCGGATTTCTTAGCCGCTACTTCACAAATTTCACAGACAACTTTAAGAAGCATACTCGGTCAATCTCAGCTTGACGAAATTCTTGCTGAGCGGGATAAAATAAATCGAGAGCTTCAGCAAATTATTGATGAACAAACTGAACCTTGGGGCGTAAAAGTAACAGCAGTTGAAGTTAAGCAGGTAGATTTGCCAATTGAAATGCAGCGCGCAATTGCAATTCAAGCGCAAGCCGAACGTGAACGGCGCGCTAAGATTATTCATGCCGAAGGTGAATTCCAGGCAAGCCAAAAACTTTCCGAAGCGGCGGAAGTAATTCAGAGATTTCCAGTTGCAATTCAGCTAAGATTTTTACAAACATTAACTGAAATTTCTTCAGATAAAAACTCAACAATAATCTTCCCCGTACCGATAGATCTGCTTGCACCATTTATTGATAAGATGAAGAAAGATTAAAAGATAAAAACCTTCGAGGTCACTCCGCCGCGGCGGATTTAGACCTCGAAGGTTGCTTTAATATTTCTGCAGATTGCCTCAAGTATAATATTTTTTATGGTTCGTTTTTTATAAATAAATCTTGTTCAAGGATTGAATTGATATGTATAATTATATCCTTCAAACCATCCAAGTATACTTCCAGCTATAATACTAGTTATCGGGACAACGATGAACCATGAAGGTATACTTCCCTGATAAGAAAGTCCGCTTTCAATTTTTGTGGCTACCATCCCTAGTCCAAGACCAGTACCAAATCCGAATGGAACCCCAAGCCAATTACTTTTATAACTTACTTCTTTCACTTCACGTATAGTTAAATATTCCTTTTGTTCCTTTATTATATTAAAAATGTATAATGAATCATTAAATATTTCTCCGTTTTTAGCATTGACGATACTACCGTCATTCAAAAAGATTTTAATAGTATAATTCGAAATATCCATATTGTCGTAAAAATATTTAATATTTTTTATATTATTTTTTTTTATTTTTTGCTCGCTGATAATCTGCTTAATTAATATAAGAGAATCATTCGATACCATTATTCCAGTTTGTAAATTAAACGCACTATCATTACGTAAAGTCACTTTAACAAATTTATTTTTAACGGATTTATTAAAATCTTCATAAAACTTTTCTTTACTGGGAAAGTTGCTTACTTTATATATAGATGAGCATCCAATAAAGAGAAACATCATTATAATTAAGAAATTACGTTTCATTTATTTTACTTTAATTAATAATGATAAAATTGTGCTGAAGCCGTATAATAAACATCATACACGTACCAATTTCCGTAAGTAGGGAATTCACAATTTTCACAAGGACTCGGATTTGTACATTTCCAAACGATAGTAAATGGGGCCCCGGATCTCAATAACCATCCAGTGGCCCATGCATCTGCACAGAATGATTGTACATCATTTTCGCCTATGCTTTGATCACCTGCATAAATCCAAATTGGATTAAATCCCCAAGCTGTTGCCAAATTTAATAAGTCGCCCCAATCCTGAGAGAAACCGGGATTAATAGATATCCAATTTGATATATTTCTTGATGGAATCCCATAGTCAGCTTTATATTCATTCCAGAAATCATGCACATTACCGCAACAATTTCCTTCGTACTGATCACACATAATATATACGTTAGGATCTGGAAACCAATATGTTTCAATTGTTGATAAATGACCATTGGGACAACATATATCTTTTAATAAGTTGGAAGGAGGCCAATAATAATCTGAAAATACAAATTTTGCAGTTGAGCTTTTTGTATAAATCCATGAAGCAATACTTAAGAAATATTGATTAGATATCAAGTTTTTAAATGGTTCATCTATATAATAACTTTTATATGCTTGATTTCCATTGTCATCAATCATAGACTGACTGACATTAAGGGGCAAATTTATCATGATACTGTCATGGTTAAAGTGAGCAGTGAATGCGTCTGTTGTATTATAAAAAGGGACTAATATATTTGTAAAGCCATACTGATCATGAATTTTTGCCATACCAACATTACTATTTATCGAAATCCCTAAATATTTACCAGGTATAGATTGATAATCTTCAAACCATCCCCAACAATCTGTTTGATAATAGGTATCACATCCACCTTGCGTTAACGGAATTACAGTTTGAGATTTATCATACATTTTATGAGAAGATAAATATTTATCGAGCAAAGTAATTTTATCCGTGGAAAGTCCCTTTCTTACTTCAATTGTATTTTTACCCTTACCTAAAGTTATAATTGTATCCTTTGCATGATCTATATAAGTCATAGGCAGTGTAATTGTTTTTGCCATTGACTTCATCTCTCCCTTGTTTTCTGTCGGTGTTGTAATAAGATTTTCATTACTACAGCTTTGTAAAATTATTGTTAAACAAAAACGACACAAAGAAAATAGAAAAAAGTTTTATATTTTTCAAAGCAGTTCCCTCTATATGATATAAAATATTTTACCCTAATAATAAGCTATGAAATAAATATTTTATAAAACATAGGGGAATCCCCCTATTTTTAAAAATGAAATTTTGGGGTTTAAAAGAAGCTGTGTAGTTCCTTAATTGATTTCAAATCCAATTTCTTTTTTAGGTTTTCTTTATGCGCCTCAATAGTCTTCACACTTAAGCAAAGTTTATCGGCTATTTGCTGATTGGTGTAACCTTGTTTTATTAATTTCATTATTTCTTGTTCGCGATAAGTCAGTCCTTTTATTTTTTCTTCAATTCCATTTTTGCCTGAGAGAAAATCATTTATGTGTTTGCAAAAATATTTTTCACCTTCCTTTACTTTAATTATCGCTTCTTCTAAAATTTTAATTTCCGCCCTTTTGCTTACAATACCATCGATACCTTCATTCTCGAACAAGCTCAGATAATCTTTATCCGTACTATAAGTGTAAAGTATTTTTTTATATGGTTCGTTTATTGTTAATGCATTATTTATTAATTCCAATTCATTGCTCTTTAATGAGCCATCGTCAAAAACAACAACTTCATGCTTTTTGCGGTGCTTATCATAGTTATCGTAATCATCGAAGTCTGGCAATATTAACGGATCGCTTGTAAAAAAGCTTAGCAGCGCAGCCATAACAGAAGGCTGTGCGGAAATAAATAATACTCTAATTTTTTTCATTATAAATCCCCATACTGATTTTACATATATTTAGGAATAACCTTCGAGGTCACTGCTTTAGACCTCGAAAGTATTTAAATAAATATTACCCTGTAAAATTTCAAAGACATACTTTTTTTATAATTTCTAATCATGTGCACTTTTAAGGTTATACTTCCTTTGCGATTTAGTATCATGTGCAAAAACAATGTAACGATTTCATTGCGAATTGCCTGCAAATAAATATATAGGTAAATTCAACATAAATATATTTCTATAAGCGCTCTTTAAATTAGAACAGGAAAAAATTCATTGTAAGTCGTATGATTAGCACCCCATTCAAAAATTTTATCTAATAATATCAATTGATTAAACACCTGACTGAAAAATAAATCGAATAAACTTTTTTAAGAAAATCAGAAATAGCTGCAAAAATTTGATTTAAACCTAAAGAATTTATAAAAGCATATCAAGATGAAATAATAAGTTTTATTCTTTTCACATTTGTCTTTAACTC
>JAKALM010000005.1 GCA_021824145.1 Bacteroidota bacterium | reverse complement strand
TCTAAAACCAAAGATCATCGGGATTCTTACAGCAGCGTAAAACAAAAAAGCTCGAATACTTTTCATATTCAAGCTTTTTTAGCTGCCCCGTCAGGGGTCGAACCTGAACTCTTCTGATCCAGAGTCAGACGTGTTGCCAATTACACCACGGGGCAAAAGTCATCAAATAAACTTAGCCAAAAATAAAACTTTTAGTTTATCTAAACAAATTGAATAATAGAATCAAATTTACTTTCTAATAACATTTATATTTATCAAAATACACAGTATTTTAACAATCAATAAATATGTAACTAAATAATGTATAGAAAAATTTTATTTATAATATTTTTATTCAGCACTTTAATTAAGATATTTCCACAAGATTATTCTTATTTGGATTCGTTTGGTAAATTTAAAAATGCTTCCTCATTCTGCATAACTTCGGCGGGAATAATTTATTTGACCGATTCAGGAACAGATGAAGTTTTCAAACTAGATACACTTGGAAATATCTTGAAATATGCTGGAGGATATGGTTGGGACGGAGGTTTATTTGACAACCCCAGCGATGTATTTGCTACTCCCCTTTCAGTTTATGTATGCGATAAAAATAATAATAGAATTGAAAGGTTTGATAAAGATTTAAATTTTATTTGGCAGCTATATACTCATAACAGTGATACTACGGATCAAAGATTTGGTTATCCGCTTGGATGCGCCGTTTCGCAGCAAGGCGATTTGTATGTTTTGGACTCAGAAAATAAACGGATCATAAAATTTGATTTGTTCGGAAGTTTTGTTCAAAATTTTGGCGGTTACGATGCTGGAAATTTTTCTTTAATAAATCCACAAAAAATTGCTATATCATCCGACAATAAAATTTATGTTGTTGATAAAGACAGAATTGTTATATTCGATCAGTATGGGAATGGATTATCGTTAATAAAAATGGATTCTACACAAACAGGAATTAATATTATTTTTAATAAACTTACTGTTAATAATGATGATAAAATTTATTTTTCAGATTTGAATTCAGCAGAAACTTCTTTAACTCAAATCAACTTGATAAAAACTGGTAAAGTAGAAAACATTGTTAGCAGTTTTATTTTTAATGATAAACTTTATGTATTAACAAGAAACGAAATCCAAGTATTTAATAAAATCAATTAAATTACTTCCGCGTAACAAAAATTTAACAATTAAATCTTAAATGACTTAAATATTAATAATGCTGGTTACTGATGAATAATAAAAATTTTTCAAAAGCAAAATTAATTTTAAGGTTTGTTCTTTTTCTACTGATTTTAGTTTGGTGTTTGGGAATTATTTCTAATGTCTTAATATCTAACCAAGCTGTTTCTGCTATTACCAATCCAATATTAAAAAAATTTTATGGCACAGTTTGCCACCAGATTGATGCAAAAACATTTTCGATTAATGGCCATAAATTTTTTGTCTGTGCAAGATGTACGGGAATTTATTTAGGCGCACTTATTTTTTCGACAATCTCACTTTTTTACTATCCCAAAATAAATCTAAACAGAAAACTTTTTTATCTAGCACTTTCCCCGATGGCATTGGATGTTCTTTTTGCTTGGATAGGTTTATATAATTATATAAAATTTTTAGCTTTCGGCACAGGAATATTTTTTGGTTCGATAGTATTTATTTATATTTTGGCTGCACTTGAAAATTATTTTATTACAAGAAACGTATAGATGAATCAAAAGAAAATATTACCACCACTAGTTTGCGGATTTGGCGCTGCTGTACTAACTACTGTCCCCGGCATAAAAAATATAGGATGCTGCCTAATTGTTCCACTTGCTTCAGTCTTATCTATTTTTTTAGATCATAAAATTAACAAGACTGATCTTCCGATAAATGCAAAATCAGCAATCTGGTTTGGAATTATGACAGGGTTATTTGCAACATTTTTCCAAACATTTTTTGATTTATTAATGACTTATATACTCCATTCAAATGACTTTGTTCAAGCATTGCCGCAAACAGAGGCGGTGATAAGACATTACAAACTTAATGCATTACTTGACCAAACAATGTCAATGCTTAGGCAAATGTCTAATGATATTACAAACTACGGTTTTTCAGCATTCTACGCTTTCGGAATTTTATTTAGCAACTTGATAGTAAATTCAATTTTTGGTTTGCTTGGCGGTTTACTTGGTATGACTTTCATAAACAAAAGAACTCAAATTTAATTTATTTTATTTATGATTACTGCCATTCTATTTACTGCTCATTTCATTTTTGCTTTAATCATTTTTACAAAAAAATGGCAAGATGAATCTTTATCTTCAGGCTTTATTAACCTAGGATTAATTGGAATATTATTTTCAGTTGGATGGACAATAACCGGATTTATTTCTCAGTTAGTAATGAGTCCAAAAGGTTTTGGGATTTATTTTGACAGAGACACTTTCTCCATTTCCATACTAACAATTGCAGAAATCTTCTTTTACAAAATGTATTATAAAGATATCTTTACTGAAGTCGATAAGGAAAAACAATAACCGCAGTCTGTTCCATCTTTTTCTGATTGGGAGCTAAAGGTTCAAACCTCCACTGACGTAAGGAATTTATTGCTGCACTTTCTAATCTTGTATCTGCTTTAATTAATGGAATAATTGTACCAACAGTACCATCAGGCATAATTGTAAATTTTAATCTAATATCAATTTCTTTATCAACACCTTCAGGATAACTAGGAACAATGTAACTGTAAATTTTTCTTTGACCTTGGCCTCCCCAATCAATATCATAACCAAAACTTCCAGAACCATTAAGCTGATTTCCTTTGCCCTCTGAGTTAACATTTGAATTGACGGCAAACTTATTTTTATTCTTATCTTTTAGTTCTTTTTCTTTTTTCTTATCTGCTGTTTTTATAACATCTTCATCTGTAGAAGTTGTTGATTGAGGAAGATCCGTTTTTTTAACTTCTTCACTTTTATCTTTTGTTTGATCTTCTTCTTTCTGTTTAGATACTTGTGCAATATTATCAAGCTGATTTCCAATTGCACCAGAAGAGCCCGGCATACCGGTATTTCCGAAGGATAATTCAACGTACTTATCAGGCGGATAATTTGTAGAAAACTTTATAAAAAGCAACAGCGAGAATACCGCAATATGAAATAAAATTGAAATTGACAGCGAAAAATTTTTCACAGTCCCATGCGTTACTTCAGACATAATTATTATTTATATTTATTTAAGAAACTTTCCGCTTCCGCAAGTGTTTTAAAACCACCAACTTTTACTCGATACCAAATTCCATGTCCAGGTATTGATGCTTTTTCAATAAAAGAATTTAAGCTTTTCTTTTCGAATTTTTTCATTTCCTTATTTGCAATAGAACTGGAATGCCAAGATGATACCTGAACAATATATTCATTATTCGACTTAAAGATATTATCTTTTATTTTCACATAATTGGAATTCACTTGATTATCACTTATCGCTACTAATGATCCTTTTGATTTCTGCTTTGTAGTTTTAGAAGAATTTGAATCATTAAGCAATTCAGATAAATTATTTTTTTGGCTAATCTGTTTTAAGTTACCATTCGTTTTAATGTTGTTCAAAGCACCTGGGGCAATTTCACTACTCGATTTTAGAAAAGAAGATTTATCATACGGATAAGTAATTGGGACATCAAATGTTCTGTCTATTACTTCCGCTTGAGCAACTTTACCCAATTCTTTCCTTTGATTAAAAATTTTATTTGTTAAATTGAAAAAATTTGTTTTGGTAAAATATAAGATTACGAAAGCACTTACAGTAATTATAGTAGCCATAGCAATGAAGAATACAAAAGGTGATCTCTTTCTGGAATAAGAATATTCTTCGGCTGAAAATTTATTGTCAGATTTTTTCTCTGATTCTGTATGAATACTTTTCGGATTAATTTCAATTTCTTCTTCAATAACTTCATCGCTTTGATCCATTAATTCATCATTCAAATCTGAATTTTGGTAATCAGATAAATTGGTTTCTGCAAATTCGGTAAAAGTATTTTTTACCTGTTCAACATTGGTTTTAGGTGCTCCAAAGTTCCAAGATAAATCCAATTCAGATTTTGTTAAACTTAATTCTTTTTCCTCAGGTAAAAATTCAGAAGTTATTGATTTTACTCGCTCAAATTTATTTAATTCATGTTCAACTCGATCATCAAATTGTTTAGTAGTAAAACTGTCAGTTAAGTTATTTTCACTTAACAAAGGCTCAATGTTTTCTTCTTTATTTTCCAGTGAAATTTCAGAATTCCAGTTTAAAGGATTAACTTCAGAAGAATCATCCAAAATAGATTCTTCTTCAATTTGTTTAGAAAGGTTATCGCCAAAATCCCAAGCAACATGTCCGAATTCGGAATTATTTTCGGATTGCTTAGCATAATCATTTTCAATCTGATTATCATCTTCAGATTCATTCCAATTTATATCAATCTGATTCTCATTACTATTATCAATATTTTGTTTTAATATTTCTCCCCCCTTCACATAATCAGTAAGAATTTCTGAAACAGTTATAAGTTTATTTACTTTAGCTTCAATTAATTTTTTTAGTTCTAATCCAGTCGGCATTAGATAGAAATCGGTATCATTAACTCCCTGCAAAGGAATTACCATTTTGCCAAAACTTAAACTAAAATAGGAATCGACTGAATTAAAATTTTCAACATTAACTGATGGGATATTGAAAATTATTTCCTCATGATTTTCTTCTTCATTAAAAGGAGAAAATAAAATTACGTCAGTATAATTTGGTTTCTCTCCATCCTTTAAAATTTTTTTAACTAACGATCTTTTAAGCTGAAAGTATCCAAATCCATTTAACTTTAATGCTTGTGCAGGCTGAAGCAACAAAGAAATTTTATAAAGAAAAATCTCAAAAAATACTTTTGCTTCCGAATCGGGAACACCGCTTCTTTTTGCAATTTTTCTTATTAACTCAACTTTGGTCATCGTAATAAAATTATAAAATAGATTATTTACTTTATCAAATAAATAAAAATTTTAGAACACTTTCATTATCAAATAATATCTGTTATAAATGCTTTCTACCAGCGATAATTTAGCCCTGCTTGCACATCCAAAGGAAGTTCTTTATAGCCTTGCCAAATATAATTATTATGGTTTAATAAGTTAGATAATTTTAGTGACAAGGAAAAATTTTCATTTAACTTATAGTTTCCATTAACTCCTAAATTTATATAAGAGTTTAGTAAATTTTTATTTTGAACATCTGAATAAATTCCAGTCAAATAAATTATTGACGCACCAGCACTAATTCCATTCTTGAAATCATAGCCATAATTCATTGTTACTTTTGCGCGAGGATAATAAGGGACAAAATTATTTACGTTATCTCTTGTATCGTTTAATTCTGCGGTTCCATAAAATACTCCATTTGGCCCAGGGTGGAATAACAAGTTTACAAATGCTGTAATACTTTTACCATTGGTAGTCGAAACATCAAATTTACCCACTTCGGATGAATCTATGAAAAATGGCAAATTATCCGAAGTAAGGTATTTAATTCCGCCGTCGATTTCTACATAAGTAAAAAATTGATACTTAACAGAAACATTAAAATTCAAATTCTTTTTATAGAAAAGATTTGAAAATTTTTGCGGCATAAAATATGGATTTTGTTTTAGGAAATAACCTCCTCCAAGAAACTCTGTCTCTGGAGAAAATTCACTATAAAGAGTAAATGCTTGATTTAATTTTAAAGACATTGATGCGTAAGGCGAAAAGAAATTATTGCTGCCATCATGAGAATAATTAAATCCGAAATTAACTTTCATAAGTTTTGTAAAATCTAAACCGATTGTTGGCTTAAAAGCAATATAACTAAAGCGGCTGTTAGAATTAAGATCATTCGTTAAAGTCTGCTTTTTATAATTTAGCATTGCATTAAGATTAAAAGCTGCAAGCGAAAGCTGGGCAAATCCATCAACATTAAACATATTTTCAGTAAAGTTTTCATTTACTAAGGAAGAAATTTCATCCTTAAGTTTGCCAGAAAAAATAAAATATTTATTCATTAGATTTTCAACTAATACAGATGCATCCCCATTATTTAAAGTTCTTTTTAATAGTGGAGTTTGAGATGCAAAAAATTTATAAGATGATGTGCCGTAATCTCCATCTAATTTAAATTTAGTACCTGGTAAAAAATCGGCATTATCATTCACAAATAAAGAAAGGTTTGCACCGCCGTCAATTGAATAACGCTCGCTGTTAGAAACATATGCTCTTCTATTCTCTGCATTAACGTAACTGTCGAATAACCCGTTTTTGAATGGAGATGAAAAATTTAAACTTGCTTTTGGCAAATAAAAAGAGCCAACATATGCATTGATAATACCGTTATAATAATTCAACGAATCTTCTAAGCTAATTGCACCTTTAATTGGAGTATTTACATCTTTTACAGGAAGATTTTCTGTAGGGAATACTGGCTTTAAAAATTCTTCTGAAATAGCAGAGACAAAATCCGGCGGGATTTTCTGAACATTTCTTATAGTAACAACATCTTTACCAGTTATAACAAAGTCTGGTAATTCAACATCAGTATTTTGTTTCTGCTGATCTTGAGCATTTACAAAATAAGTGGAGCTTAAAATTAATATTATCATAATATTTTTAATCATTTTAAACCCCTTAGTTTAATTCTTGCTTCTTTACCATAATCATCGCTGTGATGTTTTGAATAAACTACTCTGTACATTTCTCTAGCTTTCTGATAATCTTTTAGTTGAGAATAACAATCACCTAGTTTCAAATATGATTTTGTAACCCAATCGTCATAAGCAGGGAAAATTGTTCCAACCCTAACCAACGCAGTAATTGCATCATTATAATTTTTTTGATTAAACAGACAAACTCCATAATAATACTGAGACTGCGCTCCAATTTCATCAGTTCTTCTTTGCGCTAAATCCTGGAAGTATGGAATAGCTGCATCATATTGTTTTTCTTGCAACGCAATTAAACCCAGTTCCAGTTTTGATTTTTCAGAAAAAACTGTTCCACTGTAAGATTGAATAACCTTGTTAAAAACATTTTCCGCATTGTCAAGATTATTTTTACTTACTAAAGTCATTCCTTTATTAAAGAGAATTTCAGGAAATCTTTTTGTATCCGGTAAAGAGGTTAAAGCTTGATCATAAATATTTAAAGCTGCGTCATAATTTTTCTGTTGATTATATATATTCCCAATTTCAATAGCAGCAGCTGGGGCTGATTCACTTGCCGGATAAGTTTGGAAAACTATATTGAAATTATATAATGCATCGGGATAATTATTTAAATTTTCAGAACATTTACCAATCCAAAAATATGCCTGAGGCACGTATTTGCTTTTTGGATAATCAGTAATAAATTCTTTATAGCTTGTTGAAGCATTTTTATAATCATGCATGCTATAATATATGTCTCCTTTTTTGTAGAATACCTGATCGGCAAAACTTGATGAAGGATATTGGCTGATAAACTGATCGATAAAACTGACTGCTTTTTCTGGATGGCCTTCTGCTACGTAACAGTCTTGAATTCCATTTACGGCATCATAGACATGTGTTGAAGAAGGATAATTTGTAAGTACATATTGATAACTTACAATTGCAGAATCATAATTTCCTAAGTTATAATAACAATCTCCGATTGAATAATAGATTAATGAACCAATCGAAGAATTAGAATAAATAGTTAAAGTATTTTTATAGCTATTTATTGCTGAATTATAATCCCCTTGTTGAAAGTAAATCCATCCAATAACATAAAGTGATTTATCGGCATATTCAGAATTTGGAAATTTAGCTTGAAGCGTTCTAAATTCATTTATTGCTTCATTAAATTTGTTAGCTTTATATAATGCTTGTGCATATTGATAATAAGCATAAGGATTATTGAAAGATTTCCTGTCAGAGGTTATAACATCTTTATAAACATTGCTTGATGCTACAAAATTTCTACTTGCATAATAACTATCTGCAAGTCTTAAACGTGCATCTAATTGTCTGTCATTATTTGGATAGCGGTTGATAAATTGAGTAAATGTTTTGGCTGCATTTTCATATTCTCTTAATTCAAAATAACAATATGCTTTACCATATAAAGCCATGCTGCCAAGTTCATCATTATCAAGACTTACTAAGCCATATTCTTTTATTGCATTTTTATAATTCTTAAGAGAATAATAACTCTCTGCAAGATAAAAACTAACTTTATCTTTTTCATAATTGGGATCTTTGGAATTAAGTTCGTCTAAATTTTTTATTGCACTTTTATAATTATGCAAATAGAAAAACGAAGCACCTAATCCAAGCATCGCACGATTTGTTAAATCTTTTGATATTTCTGAAAAATTCATTGCACCTTCAAAATACTTACTTGCATCGGAAAAGTCTTTTGTTTCCAATTTCATTTCACCCATCAAAGTATATGCTTTGGCTTTAATTGAATTATCAGAATTTTTAATTGCCGCTTGTAGATATTTTGCTGCAATATCAAATTTTTTCGAATTATAATAAAGCACACCAAGCTGATACTCGACTCCTTTTATCAAATCACTATCGGGATATTTTTTTAAGAATTCACGGTACAAATTGTAAGCTTCCAAGTCTTGCCCAGCATATCTTTTTGATTCAGCTTTCCAATAAAATGATTTTACAGCAAGACTATCGTCGCCTTCAGATATATTATTGAAAATCTTATAAGCATCATTATAATTTTTTTCTTGGAAATATGTCCATGCTAGGCCGTATTTGGAATCTCTAATAAGATCTGAGGATGGAAATTTATTTATAATTTCGAGATAGACTTTTTCGGCATCATTATATTCCTGAAGTCTGTAATACGTATTTGCAAGCAGATAAAGGCTTTTTGAAAATATATCTTCAGGAAGGCCTTTTAATACAGGATTATTTAGTTCAATAACTGAAGAATCATATTGCTTTAATTTAAAATAACAAACTGCAATTCTAATGTGGGCTTCAGTTGCTAATGGGCTTTCACTATGAAATGAGAGAAGGTTATCATAATATTTTACAGCATTTTCATACTCTCCCATCTTCTCATAAATTTTTGCAAGAGTATAAATTGAATAATCAATATATTTATTGTCTTGATGATTATTTATGGCGTCTTTTAAAAATGAAATTGCATCCTCAAGCTTATTTTCTTTTGAATAAGATTCCCCAATCCAATATAAAGATGAACCAACATAATCGCTATTTGGGAATTCATCTAAAAGGGATTTGAATCTTTCACGGCATTTTACATATTCACCATCGTCAAAGTAAATTTTACCTAGTTCGTATAATGCTTTATCCCTAAAATTAGACCAATGGAAATTGTTTATAAAAAATTCAAACTCTGCTGCTGCTGGATTAAATTCACCAAGTTTCAAGAGAGCATCGGCTTGATAAAATTTTGCTGTGGAATAAAGAGCATCAGTTAAATTAGATTCTTTAAAAAAACTTTGAAATAATTTGGCTGCAATTGCATACTCATGCTTTTCATAAGCATTCATAGCAGAAGAATATATCTCCCCGGTAGTTTGCCCAAAATTATTTTGAATAATTATTACAGCGATAAATAAAAATATTAGTAATCTGTTCATTTAAACCTTCAGAAAAATGCTAATAAGGTAAAAGAAAAAACCGCCTACAATTGAAGCAGCAAAATTAACAACATCATTGTTAATCCATGGAATACCATTTATTCTGGCTGCGATCTTCATACAGTGAATTTTCTTTTCAGTAATTTTACCACAAACTGCACAATTATATTGTGCTTGAATTGACGCCCCTAAAATGCTGTCAACTAAGCTTCCAATTAAACCGGAAATAATAATGATTAGAAGAATAGTTATTTTATTTGAGTATATCCAAGATAAAGATGATAAAGCAATTACAAAAGCACCTAAAAATGATCCAATAAATCCATTTAATGAAATGGCACCAGAAACTCCTTGTTCTTCCATTTTTAAATTCAAAATATTTATAGTTTTAGTTTTCCACATTGTACCAAATTCAGTAGCCCAAGTATCTGCGCATACTGCAGCTATGGATGAGACGTAAACAAAATATAAAAGTTCCGAATGTACTATCTGAAACAACATAACAAGAAATCCACCAATTCCTCCATTGGCTAAAACTTGGAATGAATCTCTTTGCCCCGATTTTTCAAAATATAAATTGACACTTGTATTTTTTCTTTCACGAAGTTTAGTCAGAAAACTTGAAAGAAAAAAGAAAATGATTATTGGTAACGCCCATTTCATTTTTCCTAAGCCTAAAGTTATTATAGCTAAAAGAAATTGCACAATACTTCCACCTATTGTTAATAATTTCATTTTGTAAGATATTATTGAAATAGTTAAAGCAAGAGAAAAAACTATTAAGGCATAATAAAATGTCAAATTGTGTTTTACTCTAATAAATTATTATAATTAAAAATAAAATTAATAAAATATTGATTTGAAAATTAGAAAACCTACCTAAGATTATTCATTAATTTATTTTATAATTTTCTTTATTCTTTAAATTTGAAAATGTAATTTGTATTCAAGAAATTTCTCATAAAAGGATTGTTCCAATTCAAAATAAAAAAAGAATAAATAAAGGAGCTTAAATGAAAAATCTTTCAAAATTCTGTTTTGTTTTATTCTTCTTTCTTTTATTAAATAATGTTACTTCTGCTCAGTTAGTACGATTTGGATTAGGCGGCGGATTAACCATGATAAAATCGCCTGCTGAATATACCAATAGCGTTGAGAACAATGGACTCGGTTTTACGAACAATTATCATCTAACTGCAATTGCAAAATTGAATTTTCCTCTAATACCAATTACTCCAGCTGTTTTTATTGATTATCATGTTCTCAGAGGAAGCAGTTCCAATTCTTCTAATATAGAAACATCACAAAATATATTTTCATTTGGTGCAGAAGGTGAACTTTCAATACTTCCATTACCACTTGTTAAGCCTTATGCCGTTCTTGACATTTCATATAATAAATTTGGAGATCTTCAGGTAACTTCACCGCTTGGGTCAGGAAGTGTTCCTGGTGTAACCAGATATGGCGGAGCTTTAGGTATTGGAGCTGAAATAACTGCTTTACCATCAATAGACTTAGATTTGAGTTTAAAATATCAGATTTTCAATTTGGTTGGTAAAGATAGTGGAGAATCAAATATTACTGCTCTTACATTAAATTTAATTCTATTATTCTAAAATTTTTTAAAGGGTGAAAATTTATTTCACCCTTTTTCTTCCTAAATATTTGTCGAGTGTTTTTATACCAAAGTTACTAATAGTAGGCTTTCCTAATAAATTCAACATTAAAATAATTTCTTTAATTTTAGAAATTTTAACTCCCAGCCGATAAGCGCCATTGATATGTGAGTATAATTGATTTTCAAATTTAAGTGAAGTTAGGACAGAAATATTAAGTAATTCTCTTTCTTTAAGACTTAATATATTTCGACTCAAAACTTTTCCGTAACCTTCAATAATTAACCAATCGGCAAGTTCTTGAGAAAATTTACTTGTATTTTCAATAAGTTTTTCGAATTTATCACCATAAATTTTTCTACAAGTAACTTCGCCAATATAATAGTAATCACTCATTCCTTCTGTAGTTTTCGAAGTTTTACAATTTGGGAAAAATTCATGAAATATAGATAGCGAAATTAATGCTATTGGAAAACCAGCAAATAAATATGTTTGTAAAATTGCCTCATAAATTTTCACACAATTTATTTTTCTTAATTTTGCATTAATTAAAAGCTGTTTAAGAATTTTTTCTTTGCGTAAAACCGCAGAAGCTGAAATAAGTGCTAATAAATTTATTAACTCTATTTTATTATTTTTAGCTAATAACTTATCTAATTGATTTTGCATGATAAAATAAACTAATTATAAAAAAACCCTTGAATAATCAAGGGTTAAGAAATCTAAAATTTATTTTTTGTGCGGAAGACGGGACTTGAACCCGTACGCCAATAAAGGCACTACCCCCTCAAAGTAGCGTGTATACCAATTTCACCACTTCCGCAAAAGTTACATCAAAAAATAGGTTTGTTAAAGTAGAAAATCAACCCTCTTAAACACCGAACAAATTAAATAATTTTATATTTTTTATAATTATCTATTATCTCTATTCCTCATTCTTTCCTTAAACAATACATTTCTTATTTCATCCCGGAATTTTTTTTCAAATACCATATACTCTGCAATTTGCTGGGAATTTAAAATATCATTTAAGGAATATATAAATGCCTCTCTATGCTTCAGAATATTTTCTTGAATATTAAAATATTTATCTACTAATTTTTTTATTTCAGGGTCATTTTTATCATTGGATTTTTTAGCAGTTTCTTCTATCTGGCTTAATATTTTTGATGCATCATGGAAAAGCTGAGTCTGTTCATCTCTAAATTTTGTTCTTCTGGCAAAAAACTTCAAAGTTGTAGGTTCATCCATATTAAGAGCTTCAATAATCTTTATTTTCTCTAATTCCTCTATTTTTTTCATAGGACCTGCATCTCGATTTCTCATACCTTGAGCATTGAGAGTTAATACACTAAATATTATAAGTGAAAATACATATATTAAATTTTTCATATTTAGTCCTAATAAATTTTCTTCTTTAAAATCTCTTTATAAATTTGATCTGCTTCTTTTTCATTTATTCCTTGTACCAAATTATTTAGATCGGAGTTGTTATTATCCGCTGTCATATTGTTCAAACTTTGAGGAGTCAAATCTAACTCTTCGATTAATAATGAGTCAAGAATTGAATTTGAATTTGAAATTTCTTCATTGGACATACCTGAAAAATTAAATTGATCAGCCAAAGTACTTAAATCAGAATAATTATTTACAGAAATATTCTGGTTAACAGTTGACGTTGAAGTTTGTGTTAAATTTTTATTACTCTTGTTAAAATTAAAAATAAAAAAGATTAAAACGGCAGCAATTATGGTAACACTAAAGGCAATTTTTGGTATAATTTTTAATTGCCTTTTCAATTCAAATCTGCCTCTAAACTTTGGTATCATTTGTAAAAAATATTCATTTTCTGTCGATACATTTTTAACTTTTGAAATATCGGAAAGAACAAGATTATATTTCTTAAAGTCTTCAGCCAATTCTTTAGAAGATTTTAGCTCCCTCTCAAATGAAGCCTTCTCATCTTCAGTCATTTGGCCATCGACATACAATATAATTCTTTCATCAATTTTCATTTTCTTTCATTAGCTCCATTATTTTTTTCATTGCATGAAAATAATTTGCTTTTAAACCGCCAATACTTTTACCTGTAATTTGAGCAATCTCTTCATAACTAAGTTCATCAAAATTTCTTAAAATAAAAACTTCTCTTTGTCTATCTGGTATTTGTAATAAAACTTTTTCAAGTTTTTCAAGTCTTTCTTTTACTTCAATATTGTTAACAATATCTTCCTTACTTTTTACTAATTTAGTTTCTTTATCTTCAAAAGAAAAGATTTGCCTTAAATTTTTCTTTCTTAGAAAATTTATGCTGCGTGTTGTTGTTATTCTATAAATCCAAGTATAAAGAGAAGATTTAAATTGAAAATTTTTCAACTTCTCATACAGCACCATTAAAACTTCTTGAACAATTTCATCGGCATCAAGGTGATTACCAGTCATTCTTCTAGCGTGCCAATAAATTTTCTGTTGATATTTAAGAACAATTTTATTGAAAGCTCCTTCATCACCCGAGATAAATTTATTAACAAGTTCAAAATCGTTACTAGATTCCGTCATTATAAACTATTCTTTGTATAATTTGACAATTAATACTTGCGGTCGGTTTAATAAATTACAATTAAACCAAAATTACAAGCTAGATGTCAAAAGTTTAAAACTTAATTATCGAAGGAGATAAAATAATGAAAAATTCAATAATTGCCCTAATTGTTGTTGTTACATTCATTGCTTCTGTTATAATAAATGCTCAACCAATGCCAATGAAAAACAAACGCCCTGCACAAGGAATGATGATGCATAGAATGGAACTAATGAAAAAATTAAATCTTACTGATCAGCAAAAAGAAAAAATGGCAGATTTAAGAATAAGTTTCCAAAAGAAAATGATCGATCTAAAATCTGATTTGCAAAAAAGTAAACTTGACCTTAAAGAATTAAAAGCAAAAAGCGATTTTAACAGAAATGATGTAATTGCAGCTGTTGAAAAAATTAATAAAAGTAGAGATGCTATTTCATTAGCTGTTGCAAATCATCTTTTGGACATGTACCAGATTTTAACTCCAGAACAACAAAAAATATGGAAAGAACAAGCCCCTTTATTTAAAGGAATGAGACAAGGCATGAGGCAAGGTACGAAACGTATGTTTCATCATCGTATGATGAATCAATAATTCAAAGCCCGGTTTTGCCGGGCTTTTTTATTTGCCTGTACTTTTCAATTCAACTTCTAAAAACGGTTATAATTTCAACTAACAATTTGTCTTTTAATTCAAATCTCCGGTAATAGGTCTGACCAAAATTTCTTCGGTAACCATGTTCCCTTTTTGCAAATAAAGCCGAACAATCAGTTGTGCTATATCTTCTGGCTTAATCATATTTTCTGAATTTAATTTCCTTACTTCAGATGACCACATTGAAGTATCTGTTGCTCCAGGGATAATATTTATAATTCTTATATTATATTTTCTAACTTCTTCTCTTAAAGAATTTGTATAACCAAGTAATCCCATTTTAGAAGCCGCATAAGCACTGCTATTCTTAAATATTTTTTTTGTAACTACCGAAAGGATATTGATGATTGTTCCATTTCCTTTTTCAATAAAATGTGGCAAGACATATTTAATTGCATAAATTGAGCCCAATAAATTTGTGCTAATAATATCATTTATTTCTTGTATTGAATTCAATTCTGCTTTTTTAAATGAAGTTATGCCAGCATTATTAATCAAACAATCAATCTGGTTTTCAGCAAATATTTTTTTTACAGTTTGTTCAACATTTGCAGATGAAGCTACATTGCATGGATAAATATTTAATCCAAGTTTTTCATCATATAATTCTTCATTTATTCGCTGCAATTCAGAAACTCTTCTAGAAGATACACAAACATTTGTTCCCACACGTGCAAATTCTATTGCAACAGCTTTCCCAATACCAGAGCTTGCTCCAGTAATCCAAATTCCGTTTTTATCTTCAATCATTATAAATTTTTTGTCGAAATTAAATTTAAAAATTCAGCTCTTGTTCTTGCATCTTCTTTAAATATACCATGAACAGCGCTTGCTGTTGCCGATGAATTTTGTTTTTCAACGCCTCGCATCATCATACACATATGATAGGCTTCCGAAACAACGGCTACACCTTTAGGTTGAATATATTTATTAATTGTATCAGCAATTTGCTGCGTCATTCTTTCCTGAACTTGAAGACGTCTGGCAAATACTTCAACAATTCTAGGTATTTTACTTAAACCTAAAATTTTCCCATCAGGCAAATATGCAACATGAACTTTACCATAAAACGGTAGCATGTGATGTTCACAAAGACTAAAGAAATCAATATTTTTTACTATAACCATTTCATCATATTTTTCGGTAAAAATTGCATCATTTAATACATCCTCTATCTTCTTATTGTAACCAGAAGTTAAATATTCATAAGCTTGTGCTACTCTCTTAGGCGTATCAATCAACCCTTCACGTTGTTGATCTTCTCCAATCTCATTAAGAATTTGTGAAATTATTTTTTCCATATTTTTTTGATTCAATATTAGTCTCCTTTAAATTCAAAATAATTATTTTCAGTTTCATAAATTTTTACTGAATACAACTTTCCTCTTGGAATTTTATTTACAAGTTGTTCCCAAATAGCAACTGCAATATTTTCTGCAGTAGGAATTTTGCCTATCATAAAATCAGTTTCCACATTTAAGTTTTTATGATCTACCTTTTTGATTATATTATCAATTATAATTTGTTTAAGTACTTTTAAATCAATTACATATCCTGTTTCTGGATTTATATCTCCAGCAACAACAATTTCTAAAGTATAATTATGTCCGTGCCAATTTGGATTGCTGCATTTGCCATAAATCTTTTCATTTTCTTCATCTGAAAACTTAGGATTAAACAATCGATGAGCTGCGCTGAACGTTTCGCGCCGGGTTACATAAAACATTTGATTCCCGTTTTTAATTTTTAATATTTTAACCTTGAATTGCTTCTAAAACTTCTTCGTTATGTCCTTGTACTTTCACTTTATTAAAAATCTTTTTGATTTTTCCATTTTTATCAATTATAAAAGTTGTTCTTTCCACTCCCATGTACTTTCTTCCGTACATGCTTTTTTCTTTCCATACTTCATATTTTTTCAGAACATCTTTTTCTTCATCACTAAGTAAAGTAAAAGGTAAATTATATTTCTCGGCAAATTTTTTATGAGATTCTACTGAATCGGGGCTTACTCCAATTATAACAGCATTTGTTTTATTGAACTTAGGAAATTCATCTCTGAAATTACAAGCTTCAGCTGTACAGCCTGAAGTATCATCTTTGGGATAAAAATATAAAATGATATTTTTGCCTTCAAAATCTTTTAAAGAAACATTTTTTCCATTTTGATCTTTTAATTTAAAGTTTGGTGCTTTCGTTCCTTCTTTAATCATATTATATCCAAATTATAATAAAAAAATAAAATTTTTAACTTATTAAGTTTTAATTACTTGATTCTTGCCAAAGGTTAAATAAAATTACCCATTTATAAATGTACATTCAAGTTTTATTGAGAAAGATTTAACTTAAGACACAGAATAGATTTTATAACATCCCTCGGTTATGTGTCCATTTCATAAAGCCATCTTCTAATTGTTCAAAAGATTCAATTGAAAAGAGAACGGGCTGTAAATGCCAAACATCATATTGCTGTTTAATAATTATTTCAGGATTAAACTCTTTAACTTCAACTTCATTTGATAGCGCATGCTGTACTTCACCAAGAGATGAAACAATACCTGCACCATAAATTCTCATTCCTTCGCTTTTCTTTATAAGCCCAAACTCTACCGTAAACCAATGAAAGGTTTCAAGATCTTTACGGTCAATACCTTTTGCATGTAATGCTGCTTCACCAAATTTTTGATAAAAGGAAGCAAAATTTTTATTAGTTAATAACGGCATATGCCCAAACATATCGTGAAATAAATCCGGAGCTGGAGTATAATCTAATTCATCTTTTACTCTGATATAATCTGTCGAAGGGAAAATTTTTCTTTTTAGAAATGAAAAGAAATCATCAACATCAATTAAACCAGGAACCCGAGCAATTTTCCAGCCGGTTGTCCGATAAAATACTGAACTCAGATCCTTCAAAGATGGAATTTTTTTGGGAGAAAATTTTAGATTCTCAACACCATCAAGATATTCATTGCAAGCTCTTCCTGGTAAATATTTCATTTGACGGTTGAACAAGAAACTCCAAATTTCATGTTCAGAATTTGAATAGTTTGGATAAACAATTTGATCATCTTCCGGGACAGGACCATTGAGCTTTTGAGGAATGCATCTTGGGTCTATACCTTCCAAGGATGCTTTTTCGTAGGCTGACAATACATTTTTATTATCTTTTGAATTCGCCATTGTAAATTCCTTATTTAAGAATTTCTGCTTTTGGCAGAATTCTTAAAATTGTTTGTTTATTTTTTATAGAAATTAGAAATCACGAATAATAATATCAATAGAATTTGTTTTTTTTATATCCTGTAATTTCAAAAATTACTTTAAATCACTTCAATAAATATTTACTTCTTTTTGAAGGGTTATTCCAAATTTTGCCATTACAGAATTTTCTATTTGCTCGGCGAGTTCTAGAATTTCGCTTCCAGTGGCGTTTCCATAATTAACTAGAACTAATGATTGGTTTGTGTGGCAGCCAGAATTTTTAATTTGTTTCCCTTTCCAACCGCATTTTTCGATTAGCCATCCAGCCGCAAGTTTATATTTTTGATTTGAAGTTTTGCGTCCAGATAATTCTGGGAATTCATTTTTTAATTCCATAAATTTTTTTTCGTCAACTTCGGGGTTTTTGAAAAAGCTTCCAGCATTTCCAATTTTCTTTGGATCAGGAAGCTTTTTAATTCTTATTTCGCTGACAATTTTACTTATTTCTTTAATTGTTATGTTTTCTAATTTTAATTTTTCGATTTCGTTCCTAACAGCATCATAAGATAAATTGATAACTGGCTTTTTATATAATCTCAAAATTACATAAGTAATAATGAACTTATCCTTTAGTTCATTTTTAAAAATGCTTTCTCTATATCCAAATTTACAGTCATTTTTATACAAAACTTTTTCTTCTGATTTTTCGATCAAAATTCCACTTAAAGAATAAAATACTTCTTTTAATTCTTGTCCATATGCGCCAATATTTTGAATTGGTGCGGCTCCAACAGTTCCAGGAATTAAAGAAAGATTTTCAATACCGCCATAATTTTTATCAACACAAAAATTCACTAAATCATTCCAATTAACACCGGCACCAGCTTTAATATAAACAAAATCTTGATCTTCATTTATAATTTCAATT
This sequence comes from Bacteroidota bacterium, assembly GCA_021824145.1. Classification (GTDB taxonomy): domain Bacteria; phylum Bacteroidota; class Ignavibacteria; order Ignavibacteriales; family Ignavibacteriaceae; genus FEN-1297. The sequence continues at coordinate 167,254 of JAKALM010000005.1, read as the reverse complement.
CCTGGGATAGAAATTTTTATTACTAGTCCATCAAAATTATCAGTAAATAAAATATTGCTTCCACCGCCAATGACAAGTTTCTTTTTATTTTTCCATTCTGGCAGATTCAATAATATAATTAATTCATCTTCCGAAAATATTTCAGCAAATGCTTTTGAAGTTACGTCAATTCCAAACGTATTGTATGTTTTTAAGGATATGTCTTTTAAGATTTTCATAAACTAGATTTATAATAAACAGAAAAATAAATAATTTCATGCTAAAATCGAGTAACCAAACTATTTCAAAATTTCGTAAACATACTTTTATAATCTTGCAAGAAGAATTTTTTAAATTTTTTTAAGTATTTAATAGCATCCAATTGACTAAATTGTTTTATTGATTTTATCTTTGTTTAGTTTTTATTACAATATTTTTATATAAATAATTATGAGCAGATTTAATTATTCCGAAGGAATATTTGGTTCTTACAAAACTATTTCGCTAACCGATAATGCAATCGGAAACAAATTAGAATTACTTTTAAGCGGCGCTACTCCATTAAATTTTATAACACAAATTAACGAAAAATCGTTTGATATTATAGATGGCTTTAAAAACGATGATGAAGTAAAATTAGGCAGCGGTGCTCGATGCTGGATTATGACACCATTTGCAAACAGAATTCCAAATGGAGTTTATGAATTTAATGGCAAAAAATATCAATTAAATCCAATCCCTCCGCGCACTCAAGTCATACACGGACTTACATCACGAGAAATTTTTATTCTATCAAATGTAGAAATAAATGAAAATTTTGTAGAAGCTACTTTTACTTACGATAATATTCGTCCAGGAAAATTTGAAGGTTATCCATTTGCAATAAATATTTTCGTCAAATATAAATTAGAAGAAAATAAACTAAGTATTCAAGTAAGCTGTGAAAATATTGGGGATATACCAGCGCCTTTCCAAACTGGTTGGCATCCTTATTTTAAAACTTCAGAAAATGGAATTGAGAATTTAATTCTAACAGTAAATGCAAATGAGATAGTTGATGTTGATGACAATTTAATTCCATTGAGTGGAAATAAAGCTTACAAAAAGATTGAAAATTTTCCTGAACTTGATTTCAGAGCTAATATTGCAGCCGAAAAAAGAAAAATAAATGGAAGAATAATAGATAAATGTTTTGCTGATCTAAAAGTTGAAGATAAAAATATTTCAAAAGCAGGCATTTTTGACCCGGAAAATGGGATGACAATTTCGCTTTTTCAGAAAGGCGGAGTAACTTTAGTTTTTACTGGTGATAGTTTGTCAAGAGGACAACGCAAATCAATTGCTGTTGAACCTATGCAGTTTGTAACAAATGCTTTTAATAGAGATGAATTAAAAAATGAAATTAGTGTTTTCCCCGGGCAGAAATCTTCATTCGAATTTGGATTTGAATTATCAAAAGGATAAAGATAAAATGATATCAATTAAGAAGATAAAATTTCTTTCAATATTTTTTTTAGTGTTCTTCGTTTCGTGCTCAAATCATAATTATTTTTTAAAAGAAGAAAATACATTTAAAGACCCTCACACAACAAAAGCTGCGCGCGAAGAGTTTAAAAAGGATCTTTATAATAATCAAATTTCTAAAAATCTTTCTTTGCCGCTAAGCGAAAAAACAGAAAATAATTGGATAAATGCTTTTGATGCAATGGAAGTTTCGTTGGATTCAGATATTGTCTATAAAAATAATTTTGAATCAGCATTTAAGCAATTTGACGAAAGAAGCCTCGCTTTTCAAAGATATTTACTTGAAGCTGTATTTACACTTTATCCAAATGATTTTTACAATGAAATTTTTGATATATCCCAGAAAACTGAAAATTCAAAAATTTTTGCAATGGGAGTCAATTATCTAATACAAAATCAAAATAATAAATTTAGTGAAGAATATTATTTAGATTGGCTCAATAAAAAATTTCCGGATTGGAAAAACGATCCAATTTTATTCTCACTTGGCACATATTTAAAAAAATCGCCAGAAAACTTTCTTAAAGAACGTCCTCCACTCGTAGATTTATTTTCAAATAATTTTGGCAGAAAGTGTACGGTTATTTTCAGTTTGCAAAGAAATAACCGTGATTATAAAGGTCTTGTAGTTATAAGAAAACCCGATGGAAAATTTTTAAGGAATGCCGATGGTACAATTTTTAATATTCCTCAACTCGCTAGATCAATTACAAACCTTCCAACTTATTTAACAAATGGGAACACACCACAAGGAATTTTTTCGATGCAAGGCATTGATGTTTCCAAACACATCTTGATTGGCAAAACACCAAACATCCAATTAATTATGCCATTTGAAAGCTCCCCATCAGCTTTTTTACATAATAAAATTAACGATAAAGTATGGGATGAAAATTTATATAAGAATCTACTGCCGGAATCTTGGAAAGAATATTTTCCAATTTGGGGAACTTATTATGCAAGCAAAGCAGGAAGAACTGAAATTATTGCGCACGGTACAACAATAGATCCATCTTTTTATGTTGGGAAAACTTATTACCCGAGCACTCCAACTGTCGGCTGTTTATGTGCTAATGAAATTTGGTCAGATGATGGCACAAGAGCAATTAGTGATCAAGATGCCTTAGTTGAAGCATTAAAATCAACAGGTGATGTGAATGGTTATATAGTTGTGGTTGAGCTAGATAATAAAAAACAGCCAGTTGTAATTGACGATGTTACTATGGAAATTTTAAAAGCAGAAAATATTTTAAGTAATAATTGAATTAATTATATAACAATTTAATTTGAAGCTAAAATTTGAAACTTGAATTTAATTTTAATCAATCTGGAGTTATTCCATTTAGAAGAACAAAACAAGGACTGGAAATTTTATTAATAACTTCCATTAAGAAAAAAAAATGGGTAATTCCAAAAGGTTATATAGAATTTAATTTAACTCCATTCGAATCAGCTAAGAAGGAAGCTTACGAAGAAGCTGGCGTATATGGCACAAATGAAACTATTGAATTAGGGAAATTTGAAAATAAAAAATCGATCGGTGTTTGCCATGTTAAAGTTTTTGCAATGGAAGTGATAGAAGTTTTAGAAGATTATCCAGACAAAGAAAAAAGGGAAAGAAAATGGTTTTCTATTAAAGAAGCTGCGACTAAAATTCAAACGAAAGAAATTTCAAATATGATATCTTTACTTGACTCAAAAAAAAAATAAAAATTTTACTCATTAGAGATTAAGTCTTCAACAACTTTTTTACATATTTCATAATCATAACCTTTAGATAAAAGGGATGAATAAAGTTTCTTTTTTATTTGTTCCTTTTCAATTTTCCTTGCCAAAAAAATTTTTAATTTTTTCTTCCCGAGTTCCATAGCATTGTTAATTTCGCCATTCAATGGAAATTTTTCTTCAATAATTCGATAGATAACATTTCTATCAATCCCTCTTTTAAATAATTCAGCTTCTACTTTCTTCTTTCCCCAAAATTTATTTTTTATATTTTCACTTACAAAGGATAAAGCAAATTCGTAGTCATTCAAATAATTTTTTGATTTAAGATCGCTAATAACTTCATTGATAAAATTTTCATCATAACCTTTTTGCTTTAGCTTAACTTTTAGCTCAAATGATGAATGGTGCCTTCTTCCAAGTAGTTGAAATGCTTTTTGTTTAAGATGATATTTTTTATTTTCTTCAATTAACAAAGAAAAACGACTTTCAGAAATATTGTCATTTTTCTTTAAGCCGTTTTTCAAAAATACTTCATATGCTAAGAATAATTTTTCATCATTTTCAAAAAAAATGATTACATTTTTGTCGTCTTTCTTGGCAACTTTTATAATTCTCATTTCTCAACAAACTATTTTGCTGCTTTTTTCCCAGCTGCAGTAGAAGTTTCTTTTGGTTTTTCCTCTGACTTTTCTTTTTCAGTTTTACCAGTAGTTTGAGTCTTATTCATTCCAAGCTTTTCTTTAACTTCTTTTTCTAATTTTGCATTCAGTTCCGGCAGTTCAATCAGCTTTTGCTTAAATTGCTCTCTGCCTTGAAATCTTTCTTCATCGTATGTAAACCAAGCGCCGCTCTTTTTTATAATTCCCATATTAGTAGCTAAGTCAAGCAGATCACCAGTTTTGCTAATTCCTTCATTGTACAAAATATCAAATTCAACTTCTTTGAATGGCGGCGCAACCTTGCTTTTTACAATTTTAACTCGAGTTCTGTTGCCAATAACTTCGGTACCATCTTTTATGGCGGCAACTCTTCTAATATCCAACCGAAGTGAAGCATAAAACTTTAAAGCATTTCCTCCGGTTGTTGTTTCGGGATTTCCAAACATCACTCCAATTTTACTTCTTAATTGATTAATAAAAATAACAGAAGTTTTTGATTTTGAAATAGCTCCTGTTAATTTTCTTAAAGCTTGAGACATTAAACGTGCTTGAACAGCCATTGTTGCATCGCCCATCTCACCTTCAATTTCAGATCTTGGAACAAGCGCAGCAACTGAATCAATTACAATTATATCTAAAGCATTACTTCGGACCAATGTATCAGTAATTTCCAATGCTTGTTCGCCAAAATCTGGCTGCGATAAAAGTAAGTTTGAAGTATCAACACCTAATCTCTTTGCATAATTAATATCCAGAGCATGTTCAGCATCGATGAAAGCAGCAAGTCCTCCGGCTTTTTGCGCTTCAGCAATTATGTGAAGACATAAAGTAGTTTTACCACTAGATTCTGGCCCGAATATTTCGGTTACTCTTCCTCTTGGCACTCCTCCAATTCCGAGCGCATAATCTAATGAAAGTGCGCCGGTTGGAATTGATTCAACATCGGAAATTACTCCATTGCCAAGTTTCATAATAGAACCTTTGCCATAAGTTTTTTCTATGCTTGCAATGGCATCTTCAATTATTTTTAATTTCTGTTCTCTATCGGAACTCATTTTTCCTCCAATTCATTTTAAAAAGTATGATTTAATCTCGCTATATTTAGAACCAGTTGGAAGCAAATCGCTCTTCATTAAAACAATTTGCCCTGCTTCAAATTCAATTTTAGGGATGGTTAGTTTATCAAAACACTCAATAAAATTTTTACCTTCATCACCTTTCATTCTTTTCAAAGTTAAATGTGCTTGAAATTTTCTTTTTTCACTTGGAATAGAAAATTTTTCAAGCTCATAATCCAACTGATCAACTAATTCAATTATCTGATTATCAATTGAAAGCCCAATCCATAATATTCTGGGAATATTTTGTTTATAAAAAAAACCGAATTTAGTTAGAGAGCAATTGAATTTTTTATAATTTTCAACAAAACTTATATGATCTGCAATTTGAGCTGTTAAATCTTCTTTAACTTCACCAATAAACTTGAGTGTTAAATGAATCTTATCTTCAGATTCCCATTTAAACTTTCGAAAATTAGGACAGGTTTCATTACGTAAAATAATAATTTTTTTTCGGATTTCATCTGGAATTTTTAAAGCAATAAAAAGTCTATTCATTAAATGGAATACCTAATAAATATCTTCTAATCATATCTAAAGCTGTTTGAGCAGTTCTTTGTTTATTTAAAATACGGTCATCGCCAAATTGAAATTTTTTTGCGGTGCAAGAAATATCATCACATAAACCAATATAAACTAAACCTATTGGTTTATCGGCACTCGCACCAGTTGGCCCCATTATTCCAGTGACAGACAATCCTAAATCTGTTCCGCTAATAGTTCTAATTCCTTCCGCCATCTGCCGTGCAACTTCCAAACTTACAGCGCCGTATTGTTCAATTGTTTCTTGTTTTACATTTAATAAATTAATTTTGGATTCGTTACTGTACGTAATAACACCACGATCATAATATTGACTACTTCCACTTATGTTAGTAAGTAAATTGGATATCATTCCTCCAGTGCAAGATTCCGCAATTGCAATTGTCAGTCCTCTTTCTTTGAGTAACCTGCCAATAACTTGTTCCAAAGTTTCATCTTGTATTGAATAAATAAATCTTCCTACTTTACTTCGAATTTTTTGTTCAATTTCACTCAATTTGTTTACAGCATTTTCTTCATCAGATTCTTTAACAGTAACTCTCATTTTTACACCAAATTGACTAGGAAGAAATGCTAGTTTAGCTCCTTCTAATAGTTCATCTAAATTTCCTAATCTTTCAAACAGCATCGATTCTGGAATGCCAGTAGTCAATAGATTACTCCGTTTAATCACATATTCTTGCCCAATTAATTTTTCTTTAAGTGTTGGGATAACAAATGTATTCATCATTCCTTTCATTTCAGATGGAACGCCCGGCATAACAACAAAAATTTTTTCATCTTTTTCAATCCACATACCTGGTGCAGTTCCGAACTCATTTCTTATAACATTAGCAATTTTAGGGACCAATGCCTGATCTTCATTTATTTTAGTTAAATTTCTTCCTCTTTTGTTAAAAAACGTTTTCAAATCATCAAGAACTTCTTTATTAGGTATTAGTTCAGTATGAAAAAATTTAACAACACATTTTCTGGTAACATCATCATGTGTTGGGCCTAAACCTCCTGTTACAACTACTAAATCATTTTCTTTAAGTGCAGATTTGAACTCTTTTAGAATTTCTGTTTCATCATCAGCAACAACCGAGATTTTTTTAACATCAATTTGAATATTAGAAAGCTGCTCGCCAATAAAAGCAGAATTTGTATTAATTGTTTGTCCAATTAATAACTCATCGCCAATAGTCACAATTTGAGCATTCATTTTCCTCTCAGATATATGATAAATTAAAAGCGTGTTAAAATATATAAAACCAGCTGAACAAGAATTAAAGAATAAAAACCGGCAAATACATCATCCATCATAATGCCTAGTCCACCATGAAGTTTTTCCATTTGTCTAGCTGGATATGGTTTAGTGATGTCAAAGAATCGCCAAACCAAAAATGCAAATATTGAATAGACAATTTTTTTAGGAACAAACAATAATGAAATCCACATTCCAACAACTTCATCAACAGTACATTCAGCAGGATCCTCGCCATATATTTTTTCAAACTTAGTCCCAATATAAATGCCATAAAAACTAAAAATAATTATGGCGGGAATCAATATAAATGGTTTTTCAAAACCTGGGATATAATAAATAAGTAAACCAGCAAGGCTCCCAAATGTTCCTGAAGAGAAAGGAATAAATCCGGTATAAAACCCTGAGCCAATAAGCTTTTCAAAAAAATTAATTTTCACTATTAAAAAGATTTTTAATTAAATGCCTGCTTTGATACAAATATGTAACACCAGAATGAAATGTTATTATGGTTATAATCAGCATAGAAAAATAAATAAAGCCGTCTTGCATTAATAAATGGAATATTTTTTCGTTACCGCTATAAATTTGAATTGTATTTTCTCCAACATATACTATAAGCAAATAATAAAGAAAAGTCATTTGAATAAATGTTTTCCATTTTGCGTATTGACTTGTTGGAAATGAATGGCCTTTATAGTCGGCAAATGCACGCAGGCCTGTGATAAGAAAATCCCGAACGATAATTATTATTACCATCCAAAGGGGAATAATTTTAAGGAATACAAATCCCAAAAATCCAGCAGAAGTTAAAATTTTATCCGCCAGCGGATCCCAAAATTTTCCCCAATTTGTTATATAATTGAATTTTCTAGCAAGCCAGCCATCGTACCAATCAGTTAAAGCAGCAATTATAAAAACTATTAGTGAAATTTGTTTCAACAAAGGATCGCTTGCTAAAAATAAGACCAAAAAAATTGGGGTTAAAATTATTCGCAAAATTGTCAGCTGATTTGGAAGTACCATAATTTATTTTAAAGAATTATTCTCTTTTGCCAAGTAATTAAGATATGGGAATTCATAAATCCCCGTGTTATGCCCATCCTTCCAAGTAATTCCAATTGCATAATTTCCAACTTCAAAAATTTTAAAAACTTTTATTTGGTCTGATGTATATAATGGAATAAAAGTTTTACTTTCTTTTTCTCTTTCCATTGCACATGTTGCACACGGACAATATCGCCTTAATTTTTTAAGATCAATTTTAGTAATTGTATCCTCACCCCAGTTGATTAAAAGATTCTTCTGCTTTATAACTTCAATCGACACCGGCTTCATTTAACTAATTCTTTCTCCGGTTAATTGATATAAAACTTCTAAATACTTGTTACTGGTTTTTTGTATTATTTCTTCTGGTAATTGCGGCGGAGGAGGTTGTTTATTAAAATTAATTGATATTAAATAATCCCGAACAAATTGTTTATCGTAACTTTCTTGAGCACCACCGATTTTATATTTGTCTTTTGGCCAAAATCGTGATGAATCAGGAGTTAATAATTCATCAACTAAAATTACTTTATTATTATAAATTCCGAATTCCATTTTTGTATCGGCAATAATAATTCCTTTTGTTAAAGCAAAATCAGAGCATTTTTTATAAATATCCAAAGTTGCTTGCCTTATTTTGTTCAAAGTTTCTTTATCTGCAATTTTTTCTGCTTGTGCAAAAGATATATTTTCATCGTGAAGTCCTATTTCAGCTTTAGTCGAAGGTGTAAATATCGGTTCAAAAAGTTTTTCTGACTCAGAAAGCCCAGCAGGCAATTTTATTCCAGAAATTTCACCTGTTTTTTTATAATCGTTCCAGCCCGAGCCAGAAATATATCCTCTTACAATACATTCAATAGGAATTACTTCAGCTTTTTTAACAAGCATCGATCTTCCAGTTAAATCACTTTTATATTCATGGCAAATAGAAGGAAAGTCTTCAACATTTGTACTTACAATATGATTTTCAATTATATCGTTTGTATAGTTAAACCAAAATTCAGAAATTTTTGTAAGCACTTGACCTTTAAATGGAATTCCCTGAGCCATAATTACATCAAAAGCCGAAAGTCTATCGGTAGAAACAATTAGAAAATATTCTCCTACTTCGTAGATATCTCTAACTTTGCCTCTTTTTACCAAATTTAGTTTTGGGAAATTAGTCTGTAGAATAATTTTATTAGCCATAATTTTCTTTTCTTAAAATTGCAAATGAATAATATTTTAAATATAAATATGGAAGGAAGATAAAACAACAAATTCCCAAATTGAATTTAAAAAGATAGAGAAACATCAAATTAAATTTGATAATATTTTTTTGTTCTAATAATAAACGTTTTGTTATTTCATACTCATATTTTATTGTGAATTAGAAATTAATTCGGTAGTGATTAAATTTTCTACAATTAAATTTTATATGAACTGAAAAAAGAATCTTCCTTGTCACAAAAAAAATTAATTTCCTTTCTTTGGGCTTTAGAATTGAGCACTAACATATTAAAGGAAAACTTTCGATAATAAATTAAGATGTGTGATTTATTATTTTAATTAAAATTAGAAAAGTTGGTTATGTTAGCAATATTAATTTTTTATATTGCCGTTTCAATAATCTCAGCCACAATATTACTTTATTTAATGAAATCTGCACCATCTGGCTGGGAAGATAAAGAAGGCTTTCATTTAAGTAAGAATAAAAATTAATTTAGTTACTAAATTTCCTTAATTTTTGAAAATACTTAATGCTAATAAGTATTACAATATTAATATTATTAATTAGATAAAGTTCTGAGGATTTAAAAAGGGAGTTAAAAAGATGGGAGTTTTAACTAACAGCTAAGGAAATACGGTTTATTAATAATTCATCGTGAGGTTTTACAAAAATCTTTTTGTAGCTTTCTATTGCTTCTTCGACAGACATAAATGTTTCAAAAATTCTTAATGAGTTATCAAGTCCTTGATTAGAGAGCGAAGTTAACTTCGGCCGAATTATTTTTAAGTTGCCATTAATATTTAACAGCTTTTTATACGTTTGGATTAACACTCCAATAAAAATTGGATCGATAGAAACACAACTTGATAAATCAATTATATATTTTTTTATTTCTTTGTTAATACCATTGGAAAGGAATTTTTGAAATTGGTCAGCCTCAATAAATGTAGCTTTTTTAATCCACACCTTTCCAACAAAAACATCATTAATATATTCGCCTGTAAAATCCATACTATGCGTAACTATTCCTTTAACTTAATTGTAATAAACTTCAATTTTTATACCATGCGAATAGGACAAAAATTGAAATAAAAAGAAATTAATTAAGTAAATATTACTATCTATATTCGGTAATTTTGAGAATAAGTTTAATTATGAGGCAATTAACATTGGTAAGGAAAGATTACCTAACGATAATAAATTTGGAGAATATTGACCAACTTAGCAATTTTCTACAAATTAAAGCTAAATAACTACCAATAATTTCATTATTTAGCTTTGTCTTGATTTTATAAATTTTTAATTAGATGAATTAACTTGGCCATACTTAGATATAAAGTCTGTTAAAAGTTCATGTTTATGAATTTGAAAAATAGTTTCATATTCTTCCAACAACTCTTCTTCACTTTTGTATGTTAATTCTTTTAAATTATTGAAAATAATATCCTTTAACGATGCCAATGTTGCTTGAATTGAAATTGTTTTTGAAAACAAATCAAAAATTGCTTTTGTAGATTCAACTTTAAAATGAAAATTTTTTAAGAATTCTTCATCCGGCATAATTAGCTCCATTTTTTTCATATAAAAAGAAATAAAAGATTTAAATCCTTAAAAACTTAATAAATTTTTTTTTGATTATAAGTGAATTAGATCGCTTGTAGAAAAGTTTTAAAAATCATTTCAAAAAGATAAGTTTTATAAACTATTAATAGTTAGTTACAGAAGTTAATTCGGAAGTCTTTTTAATTATGGAATGAAAGTTTTAATTGGTCTTAATAAAAAATTGTTAAAAAACATGAATAATAAAAACTTTAACTTTTATAAATATAATAAGTGAGCAAAAAGATTAAACAATTTTTTCAAGTGGAATTTGAAACAGTCTAATCTTATCATCTTCTCTAAAAGCATTTTTATTTAATTCTATTATTCCATTTTGCAAATCTATTAAAACTTTTTCATCTTGAAATGCAATCATCCTTACTGAATTAAAACCTGGAAAAGTTCTTGAACCTAAGTGTGGATCCGTAGAATGCCCCCTTCCTTTTACATTTTCCCACTCAGTAAAATAATCAATTTTCAAATTCCCGAGGAGGTTGTCAATACGATCTTCAAGAATATCGTGATAAATTAGAAATACTATTTTCATATTTACACCATTTAATTATAATATGATGATTATTATTTGGTTTTTCTTTGAAAAATTTTCTTTAGAAATTTTACAATATAATTTACTGAAAGATCATCAAGTATAGTATAAACAACCGGCACAATAAATAATGTTAACAATGTTGAAGTTATTAATCCTCCGATAACTGCCTGCCCCATTGGCGCTCTAAATTCTCCTCCTTCGCCAAAACCAAGAGCAACGGGCATCATTCCAAATATCATAGCAAATGTAGTCATCAAAATAGGACGAAGCCTTGTAGGACCAGCTTTTTGTAGAGCCTCAAAACGATTAAGTCCTCTCCCCCTTAATACATTAGTGTAATCAACAAGTAGGATTCCATTTTTAGTTACAAGTCCCATTAACATTATAATTCCGATTAATGATACAACAGACAAAGAGTTTCCGAAAATTAATAACAATAGTACTGCCCCAATAATAGCCATTGGAAGCGCAAGCATAATTGAAAATGGGTGAATAAAACTTTCAAACTGAGCTGCAAGCACAATGTATACGAAAACTATAGCAAGTCCAAATGATAGAAAGATATTTCCGAATGACTCCGATTGCATTTCGCCTTCGCCAACAATACTTGCTGAATAACCTGGTTTAAAATTAATTTTTTTAGTTCCATTTTGAATATCCCTTAAAGCATCACCAAGAAATCTTCCGGATAAATTTGCACTGATTCGAATTTCTTTTTGTCTTGCATACCTGTTTATTTCTGAAGGCCCAATTCCTTCAGATACCCTCGCAACATCAGTAACTGGAATCATTATCGATCCACCATCGGCAGCTTTTTTTGTACTTTTAAGCATTAGTTGAGGAATGTCCGTAATATCTGTACGATTTTCTTTTTTTAATCTCACTCTAACATCAAACTGTTCATCGCCTTCTTGATACTGTGTTGCAACAAATCCATCAACCATTGATCTAACAGAAGCTGCTATAAGCATTGGATTGACTCCTAGATCAGACGCTTTAGCTCTATCAATAACTAATCGAACTTCGGGTTTTGAAGTTTCAAGGCTATTTTCAACATCTACTGTTCCATGCGTTGACCTTACAATTGATTCAATATTGTCTGCATATTTACTAAGCTGATCGATATTTTCTCCCCTAACACTTATTTCTATCGGCTTCCCGCCTCCGCCCGGCCCGCCTTGAACTCCATAACTAATATTTGCACCCGGCAGAAAACGCAATTTACTTCTTAATTGAGCCATTAAAACTTTATCACTCTTATTTCTTTCATTCTTATTGACTAATTTTACTAAAATATTTGCTCTGGTTACTGGATCGTTACCTGCTCCAATTGTAGTTAAAATTGTCTTTACTTCATAAAATTTTCCTAATTCGTTTTCAATTTTAGAACAAATATTACTTGATTGTTCCAAAGAACTGCCAGGAGCTGCATTTACTGTTATTGTAAATTCGTTTCTATCGGTCTCAGGAAAAAATTGATTTCCTAAAGTTCCCATCAAAAACAAACTGAAAAGAAATATTGCCACCGAAGAAAAGATAACTATTTTTCTATGAGTTAAAGCCCAACTTAATGCTGATTTATATTTTACACTTAATATTTCAAAAAAATGATTGAAGTAATAAAGAATTTTTTGAACAATATTTCCATGTTTTGAAAGAGCTTCATCTTCTCTATGCAGCCATTTTGATGAAAGCATTGGCGTTAAAGTAAAAGCGACAAACAAAGAAACAAGCACAGCGGCCGAGATTGTAATTCCAAATTGATAGAAAAATCGTCCAACTATTCCAGGCATAAAAGCTACTGGAATAAATACTGCAACTATAGTAAAAGTAGTTGCCATTACTGCTAATCCAATTTCTTGAGAAGCTGATTTTGCAGCTTCCAGTGGAGTTTCGCCTTGATGCATATGACGGTAAATATTTTCAATTACAACGATAGCATCATCAATTAATAATCCGACGGCAAGAGAAAGAGCAAGAAGAGACATCATATTTAATGTAAAATTCAAAGCATACATTATTATAAAGCTTGCAATTATTGAAGAAGGTAATGCAAATGCACTTATTATTGTTGCACGCAAATTTGCAAGGAAAAGGTAGATGACGATTACTGCAAGCAAACCACCATAAAAGATATCAAACAAAACATCATTTATCGTATCGCGAATAAATACACTATTATCCTGAGCTAAGTAAATTTTTATATCAGGTGGAAGTTGATTTTTTAATTTTTCAATTTGCTTATTAACTTCGTCGGCAACTTTTACTGTGTTGCTTCCAGACTGTTTAATGATATTTAAGCCAACAGCAATATTGCCATTAACTCTTGTCAAACTAGATTGTTCTTTTATCCCATCAGTAACTGTTGCAATATCAGATAGGTAAACAACTTTTCCTTTAGGATTTGCAACCACAACTTTATTGAAGTCTTCAATGTTTTTAAATTTTCCCATCGTGCGCAGTAGAACTTGCCTTGGTCCTTTAATTAAATTTCCGCCTGGCACCTCAACGTTTGATGCACCAATACTTTGGATAACTTCTTGTATTGATAAATTATATGCTTTCAATCTTGCAGGATCTACTTCAATTTCAACTTCTCGTTCAGCTCCACCTACTAAATCAACAGAACCAACACCTGGGATATTTTCCAATCTTTTTTTCACTACATTTTTTGTGAATTCCGTAATTTCTTTTTCAGATCTCTGTCCTGAAACTGTTAAAGACATAATAGGAAAACTTGCTGGATCATATCTTTGAATTATTGGATCTTCAATTTCCGTTGGCAAGTCCGATCTTATTGCAGCAAGTTTTTCTCTTACATCTTGTGCAGCAACTTTTCCATCAATCTCTAATTTAAACGCAATAACAAGTATTGAAACTCCTTCTCTCGAATAAGACTGAATCCAATCAACACCTTCAATAGGATTGACAGCATCCTCAAGTTTTTTTGTAACATCTGTTTCAATTTGTTCGGGCCCTGCACCAGGCAGAACTGTAGTGACTATTACATAAGGTATATCAACGTTTGGGAAAAGATCAACGTTTAATTTTAGATATGAAAACAAACCTAAAACTATGAGCGCTAAAATCATCATAGTTGCAAACACTGGGCGCTGGATAGATACATCAGCTAATTTCATAATCTACCTTTCATCTTTCCAAATGAATATTTTTTATATTATTATCAAACTAATCTGTTTGTTCTGAAATGTGGACTGGGCTTCCTTCTTTTAATTCATTTATTCCAAGTGTAATAACAATATCGCCTTCATTCAAACCAGACAATATCTCCGTCTTTTTACCATCTGTAATTCCGGTTTCAATTTTTCTAACTGAAGCTTTATGGCCATTAACAACAAACACGCCTTTTGAATTTTGAATTATTGAAACCGCTGTATTTGGTACAGTAAGAATATTCTTCCTATTTTTTAATTCAACATTAACTCTGCAAAACATTCCCGGTTTGAACCATTTATCAGATGTATTTTGGAAAAGAGTTTTTAATTCGAAACTTCTTGATTGTATATCGGCTGATTTTGATATTTGTATAATTTTTCCTTTTTGAATTATTGTTGGTTTAAGTTCGGAATACACTTCAGTATTTTGACCAGCAACTAAGTTTGGAATATCTTCTTCGCCTACATCGAAAACCAATTTCATTCTTTGAATACTTGCAACAATAATTAATGGTAAACCGGGATTAGCTAATTCGCCAACATTATTATTTATTGCAGTTACCACTCCGCTAATTGGGGAAGCTAACTCAACTGTATTTTTTGCCGCTTCAAAATTTGCGCGGGCTACTTCGAATGCTGTTCTAGTTCCATCCAACAATTGCTGAGAAATTGCACCTTCATTAAAAAGAGCTTCCATTCTTTCAAGATCTTTTTTTGCATTTAAATAACCAGCTTGTGCTTGGTAATATTGAGATGATGCTCCAGATTTATCTAAAATTACTAGTATCTGCCCAGCTTTTACATTGTCACCCACATGAACTTTTATTTCAACAATTCTTTCCGGAATTTTAGAAACAATGTTCGCTTGTTCCTCACCTTCAAGCGTACCAGTGTAAGTTTTTGAAAGTTGGATATTTCCGATTTTTACTTTTGAAACATTAACTGCAACTGTATCTAATAATTTTAAATTGGCACTATTGCTGTTTTCAGTTTTTTCCCCGCAATTAATATTTAGAATTATTAATAACACTGAAAAAGTGAAAAGACAAGATTTGTTTCTAAGTTTAGAAAATAAATTCCCGTTTTGAAACTGAATTAACTTTGAGAAATTCATTTTTCCCTCATTTCATAAATGATAATTGTTTTAATTTGAATTAATACTTACTGAATATTCCCATTCTGACTTTGCAATTAAATAATCATAAATAGCTTGGAAATAATTTGTTTGTGTAAAAGTCAATGCAGCTTGAGTATC
Source organism: Bacteroidota bacterium (assembly GCA_021824145.1). Lineage (GTDB taxonomy): Bacteria > Bacteroidota > Ignavibacteria > Ignavibacteriales > Ignavibacteriaceae > FEN-1297. The sequence goes on along the minus strand of JAKALM010000005.1, from coordinate 151,620 downwards.
TATTATTTCTAACTGCGTTCCAACTCCGCTTTTATAACGTGTGTTTGCAATCTTTAAAGCTTTTTCAGCTTGCAGTAAACTTTTTTCCTGAGCTTGAACTCTCTTTTTTGATTCATTCATTTTCATAAGTGCTTGCAGCACCTGAACTTTTAAGCCTTCTTCCAATTTTTTTCTTCCAAGACTAACTTTATCTTTATCAATAATAGCTTGCTGTACTCTAGCATTTCTACTAAACCCATCAAATAAAAGATAAGAGACCTGCAGGCCAACCATAAAGCTTTGTGGCCATAGATAACGGTTAATATTAAAAGTATTATCTTGGGTTTGAAATTGATATTGCCCAAAAAAAGCGATGGTCGGGAAATAATCAGCTTTTTGAATTATTATATTTTTATCCAGTAATGCTTCCTGCAATTCTAATTGTTTAATCAATGGATTTCTGTTTACAACATTCTTACTGTTTTCGAAAAGAATTTCTTGGGGAACTTCTTGAAAAATAAATTCACCTTTAATATCAATAGGCTGCTCAATATTAATTGTTAAAAGATTCTTCAATGAGCTTTTTGCTAGATTTAAATTATTTTCAGATTGAATTAGCATTGGCTGTGCGTTTGCAACCTGAACTTCTGATCTTAAGAAATCATATTCGCTCGCAACGCCTTGTTTATATAATGAGGAAACATTTTCAAAATTCGCTTTTGCTGCTTCATAATTTTCTTTACTTACCTTCACTAGCTGTTTAGCTAATAATATTGTATAAAAATTTTTTTTAACTGAAAGAATAACTTCGTCTTGTGCTGCTTGGTTTCCTACTTTCGCAAATTCCGAGTAATCGCTTGCAATTTGAATTGCAGTGTTAACTTTTTGGCTGTATAGAACTTGTGTCAAGCCAATTGTTCCGGAATAACTATTTTTTGATCCAAGTTCCATTGTTAAAGTATTGTGAGTTGGATTGAATGCATTATCTGGCGGTATAAAAAGAACAGGTAGTTTGATATTTCTAGTGTAATTACCAGTGAATTCTATTCTTGGAAAAGCATTTGCATAAGCTTCATCAATTTGCTCTTGAGATTTTTGAATATCTTTTCTTGAAATTTGGATATCCCAATTGTTCTCAAGTGCTTTTGAAATTGCTTCATCAAGGGTTAAGATTAGAGTATCGCGTTGCTGCGGAAATAATTGAATATTCCACAGAAAGTTTATTAAGAAGATAAAATAAAAATTACTAATTTTAAAAATTTTCATAAGGCCCCATTTAAATAATTTCATTATGAAAAAATAATTTGATTAAATATAAGAATATTTAATTCAAATGGACAGAATTCAAAAAGAACTTGATTAAAATATTAATTTGAACTTAACAAATATTCGTTAATTGCAGCTGCTGCTTTTCTTCCAGCTCCCATAGCTAAAATTACAGTGGCACCGCCGGTAACAATATCGCCTCCTGCAAATACACCTTTTTTACTTGTTTTCATTGTCGCTTCATCAACAATAATGTTACCCCATTTTGTATATTGAAGATCAGGAGTAGTTTTTTGAATTATTGGATTAGATCCATTTCCGATTGCAATAACCGCCATATCAATATCAATTATATAATCCGACCCAGCAATTGGAATTGGTCTGCGCCTTCCCGAAGCATCAGGCTCGCCTAATTCCATTTTTTGAACTTTCACTCCTTTAAGCCAACCATTTTTATCACCAACAAATTCAAGAGGATTTGAAAGATATATAAATTCAATTCCTTCTTCTTTAGCATGATGAATTTCTTCTTTTCTAGCAGGCATTTCCAAATCAGAACGGCGGTATATTATATAAGCATTTTTTGCACCTAATCTTTTTGCAGTTCGTACAGCATCCATTGCAGTATTTCCACCGCCAAACACTGCAATGTTTTTGTCTTTGCAGTGAAAAACTGGAGTATCGTAATTTGGGAATTTATAAGCTTTCATCAAATTAACTCTGGTAAGGAATTCATTAGCAGAATAAACTCCATTTAAATTTTCACCTGGTATATTTAAGAAGTAAGGAAGCCCGGCGCCAACTGCAATAAAAACTGCATCATATCCATCTTTCATAAGTTCTTCAACAGTATCAGTCATTCCTATTACTGCATTAGTTTGGAAATCTACTCCAAGTTTTTTTAATGATTCAACTTCAGCTTTTACAATTTCTTTTGGCAGACGAAATTCTGGGATACCGTAAATTAAAACTCCACCAAGTTCATGCAGGGCTTCGAATACAGTAACATCATGCCCCATTTGAATTAAATCGCCTGCACAGCTCAAACCGGCAGGTCCACTTCCAACAATTGCAACTTTTTTCCCAGTTTTAGGTTTTAACTCTGGTTCTCTAATTCCAACATGCTCTCTCTCAAAATCTGCAACAAATCTTTCCAAACGCCCAATTGCTACAGCTCCATTCTTTTTGCCTACAACACACTTTGCTTCGCACTGCTCTTCTTGTGGACAAACTCTCCCACATACTGCCGGCAGCATGTTATCTTCCTTTATTTTAGCAGCTGCTCCTAAATAATCACCATCAGCAACAAGTCCAATAAAATCTTTAATTTTAACTCCAACAGGACATCCTTCAACACAAGTTGGTTTTGGGCATTGGATACATCTCAGCGCTTCTAATCTTGCTAACTCTTCTGTAAAACCAAGATTTACTTCTTGAAAATTATTTCGTCTTACTTGGCTGTCTTGTTCAGGCATTGCCTGACGAACAATCTTCATTCTTTCTTTATTTGACAATTTCTCCAAAACTGATCTCCGAAAATATTAGGATTATAATTTTATCACTTATTACTTTTAGTTTCACTTTCAGTCAAATTCAAAATAGCTTCATCAGAATGACATACATGAAGATTTAATGCTTGTGCCTCGTCTTCTCTATAAGTTCTATTTCTTCTTTCAAGCAAATCGAAATCAACTTTGTGTGCATCGAATTCTGGACCATCGACGCACACAAAAACTGTTTTATTATCAACTGTTGCCCGGCATCCTCCGCACATTCCAGTACCGTCAACCATTATTGGATTTAAGCTTACAACTGTTTTTATTTTCAATTTCCGTGTAACTTCAGCTACAGCTTTCATCATTGGAATTGGGCCTATTGCAAGCACAAAATCAATTCTTCTTTTTGCATCTATCAATTCTTTTAATTTTTGAGTAACAAATCCATGATAGCCATAGCTTCCATCATCTGTAGTTACAAAAACTTCGTCGCAAACATTCTTCATCTCATCTTCTAGAATTACAAAGTCTTTAGTTCTTCCACCAATTATAGAAATTGTATAGTTTCCGGCTTTCTTCAAAGCTACTGCTGTTGGATATGCAATTGCAGTTCCAACACCGCCGCCAATGCTTACAGCTACTCCAAAATTTTCTATATGAGATGGCTTTCCTAAAGGCCCAACAACATCTAAAATAGAATCACCGGTTTCTAATTCGTTCAATTGTTTTGTTGTTTTACCAACTCCTTGAACTATTATTGTAATTGAACCTTCTTCAAGATTTGAATCAGAAATTGTTAATGGAACTCTTTCACCATTTTCGTCAATTCTAATAATTACAAACTGGCCAGCTTGTCTTTTCTTAGCAATTTTAGGAGCTTCGATTCTAAACTTTTTTACATTTGGTGCTATGAATTCTGCGAAAAGTATTTTATACATATTTAATTTACTGTTTGTTTAAGTCTATTATTTGCGCCTACAACGGCAACTGCCGTCATATTAATTATATCGTCAACTGTTGCACCTCTTTGAAGAACGTGCACTGATTTTTTCATGCCCATCAATATTGGTCCAATTACAGTTGCTTGTCCAATTCTTGCCATTAATTTATAAGCAATATTTCCAGAATTTAGATCCGGGAAAATTAAAACATTAGCTTTAGTTTTAAGATCGGAAAATGGAAATACTTCTTGTAAAATTTCCGGTACAACAGCAGTATCTGCCTGCATTTCTCCATCTATCACTAAATTTGGGCGAAGCTTTTTCACAATTTTTACTGCTTGGCTCACTTTTACAGCATCAGGATATTTTGTACTTCCAAAGTTACTGAATGAAAGCATTGCTATTTTTGGCTCAACATCAAAAGCTTGCGCAGCATCTGCAGCAGAGATTGCAATTTCAGCAAGTTCTTCGGCGGTTGGATTAACATTAACTGTTGTATCTGAAAAGAAGAAAACATCTTTCTTTGTTATTACAATATAAAGACCTGAAACAACCTTAAATCCATCTTTAACTCCAACACATTGAAGCGCAGGTTTAATTGTATTTGGATAATGAGTCGTCAAACCGCTAATCAATGCATCTGCTTCTCCTTGATCGACCATCATTGAACCAAAGTAGATAGAACTTTTCATCAGGTCAATTGCTTCATGTAGCGTTGCGCCTTTGCGTTCTCTTTTCTGAAAGAAAGCCTTAGCATATTTTTCTACTGAAGGACTATTTTCAGGATCAAAGATCTCAAATTCATTTTCGTCATACCCAAGATCATTAATTATATTTGTAATTTTATTTTTATTGCCTAGAAGAATTGGTTTTGCAATATTATCTGTAAAAACAGAATGCGCTGCACGTACTATTTTCTCTTCTTCACCTTCGGGATAAACAACTTTACGTGGATTCTTTTGAGCTTTATGAATCATTACACGCATAATTTCTTTTGAAAGTCCAAGTCTTTCTTTCAATTCATCTTCATATGCAGCCCAATTTTCAATTTTAATTCTAGCTACTCCTGTTTCAATTGCAGCTTTGGCAACTGCTGGCGCAACATGCCAAAGTACTCTTGGATCAAATGGCTTGGGAATAATATAATTTCTTCCAAATTCAAAACTTTCCCCACCATAAGCACTCATAACCATTTCTGGTACTTTTTTCTTTGCTAATGACGCTAAAGCTCCTACAGCAGCCATTTTCATTTCTTCATTTATTGCGGTTGCCCTTACATCTAAAGCGCCGCGGAAAATGAATGGAAATCCTAAAACATTATTTACTTGGTTTGGATAATCGCTTCTGCCGGTTGCCATAATAATATCATCACGAACTGAAACTGCATCTTCATAAGTTATTTCAGGATCTGGATTAGCCATTGCAAAAACTATTGGATTTGGTGCCATTACTTTCACCATTTCTTTCGAAACAACACCACCGATAGATAGCCCAACAAATACATCAGCACCTTTAAATGCATCAGCAAGAGAACCATGGAATTTTTCTGTTGCAAATTCCATTTTATATTTATTTAAGTCTTTTCTATCCTTTGTTATACAACCTTTAGAATCGAACATCAAAATATTTTCTCGCTTAGCCCCAGCTCTTATATAAAGCTTGCAGCACGAAATTGCTGCCGCACCAGCACCGTTAACAACTATTTTGAGATCTGACAATTTTTTACCAGCAACTTCTGCTGCATTTATTAATGCGGCACAAGAAATAATTGCGGTTCCATGTTGGTCATCGTGAAATACAGGAATGTTCATTGTAGCTTTCAAAGTTTCTTCTATTTCAAAACATTCCGGAGCTTTTATATCTTCCAAATTTATTCCACCGAAAGTTGGTTCGAGCATTTGAACTGCTCTAATAACTTCTTTTGGATCTTTGCTTTTGAGTTCGATATCAAAAACATCAATATCTGCAAATCTTTTAAATAGAACTCCTTTGCCTTCCATAACTGGTTTTCCAGCATGCGGGCCAATATCTCCTAAACCTAATACCGCTGTTCCATTTGAAATAACTGCAACCAAATTTCCTTTCGCGGTATAACGATAAACTTCATCATCATTTTTTTCAATAACTCGGCATGGCTCAGCTACGCCGGGAGTATAAGCCAAAGACAAATCTCTAGAAGTTAAACATGGCTTTGTTGGAATAACTTCAATTTTTCCGCATCTTCCTTGGCTATGATATTCGAGCGCTTCTTCTTTGTTTATTTTCATTTTGTTTTGCTCCACTTTAATTTGTCTCTTTTTTTAAGAGAAATGATTTATTTTCCATAAATAGTTCTTTTTCTGATTTTACAAAAAGAATATTATCCATAAATTGTGCCATTATAAATTATATTAACTGATTTACTTTTTATTCAATGAATAGAAAAATTTGATTTTTAATCATAATTCCCATTTTTATTTCCCAAATTTGAAAAATATTTTCTAAGGAATAGCATTTATATTACTTTTGAATTTTTTAAGTTTTGATTAAATAAATAATTACTTCCCTAAAAAATCAAGCAGAGCATGAATAAAAGTAAGCGGATGAGGCGGACATCCAGATACAAAAAGATCAATCGGTATTTCATCAAAAAAATTTCTGTTTATTTTATTAGAAGATGAAAACATTCCACCGCTAATTGAACAAGTACCAACTGCAATTACAATTTTTGGATCGCTAACACTTTGATATGCATCCTTTAATGCCGGTGCCATATTCGAAGAAATTGGGCCGGTAATAACAATTCCATCAGCATGCCTTGGTGAAGCGACAAAATCAATTCCAAATCTTCCCATATCAAAATTAACATTTGTCGAAGCGTTTAGTTCCAATTCGCAGCCATTACAGCCGCCTGCAGAAACTTGGCGAAGCTTTAGCGATCTTCCAAACATTTTATGAATTTCTTTTTTTGCTTTGATTGCTTCTACTTCAAATTGTTCAAAAGTTTTTCCAGAAGAAATTATTAATGCTTCTCGATTTGTACTTCCAATTCTATAATTATTTGTAAATTTTATTGCTCCTCCAGAACAAACTTTCTCACACTCTCCACAAAAAATGCACTTGCCTAAGTCAATTCTTAATGGATTTTTCTCTATTGCTTCGGTTGGACAGATTGATTTACACTTTTCACAATTATTTTCACATTTACTTTCATCAACAATTGGAAATCCACGAAAAGTTTTCAGAACTTCTGCTGTGTGAATATTTGGAATCGCTTGTTTTCCGTGTCTAAGTCTTAATTTAATTAAATCTAACATCACTCATTCCAAAAATTATTAAAGATCGAAGCCACAATATGAAAGATTGAAACTCTTATTGCAAAGCGGAAAGTCTGATATTCCATTATTCTTTACAGACAAAGCAACGGCAAGCCAATTATTGAATGATGGATCTTTTATTTTATATTTTCTCAGTAGTCCGTTTTCATCAGTTATTGCCGTATGAACAATTTCACCTCGCCATCCTTCTGCTAATGAAACAACAAGTTGATTTGGTTTTAATTCTGATGTGTTTTTTTTCAATTCACCTTCATTTAAAGTTCCCAGTTGCTCTTTAATTATTCGGATTGATTGAGTTATTTCAATGTATCGAATATAAGCACGCGCAAAAACATCACCAGACTTTAAAGTAATTTTATGAACGGGGAAAAGTGAAAATCCGCCAAATGGATGATCAGTTCTTACGTCAATAGATATTCCACTTGCTCTCGCTGCTGGTCCAACCATACCAATTTCTTTAGCAATATCTTTTGAAATTATTCCTGTTTTTTCAAATCTTGCCAGAACAGATGCCGATGAGAACAAAACTTCAGCTGCAACTTCAACATCTTCTTCAATTTTATTAATTGTTTCCAAAATTTTTTCTTTTAATTCTAAACTTATATCATAATTAACTCCGCCGATTGCAACCATTCCTCTCCCAAATCTACTTCCGCAAATCGACATCGACGTATTTATTGCTTTCGTTCTTAAAGCTGCAAATGCAGAGTTTCCTGTAAGATACGCAACGTCGCCAGCTAATGCAGAAAGATCACCTAAATGATTTCCTATTCTTTCAAGCTCAAGCGCAATCGTTCTAATTACCATAGCACGGCGTGAAATATTGGTTTCGCTTAGTGATTCAATTGCTCTTACAAAATTTCCCGCATGACCAATTACAGAATCTCCAGCGATTGATTCTGAAAGTTTTAAAAGATAAACCGGATTGTTTCTATTTCGGATAAATAATTCTTCAACACCACGATGTTGAAATCCAAGTTCAATTTCAAGATGATGAATTTGCTCACCATGACATAAAAATCTAAAATATCCCGGCTCAATTATTCCGGCATGAATTGGCCCTACGCCAACTTCATGAACTTCCTCTCCCATCATTTCAAAAAATTCATATTGAACTTCTGAATCTGAAACGCCGGCAATTCCATTTCTAACTGGTTTCAACCAAGGATGTCCTTGCGGCTTAATTCCGAATTGTTCATAAAATTCTCTTTCAAAATAATTAAAAGATTTGAACTCAGGTGTTATTGAATCGAAAATATCACCTTCATTGAAGTTTGAAGAAGCAATAAAAAGTTTTGATTGTTCATCATCTGCAAGAACGACATAAAGAATTACGCCCGAATTAATTTTCTCACCGAAGAATTGAATTACTCGGCATCCCTTCATAATCATTTCAACAATTTGTTCTCTAAGTTTTGCAAATTCCATGTTCGGAATTTCCTTTAACGAGACAGATTGCAGATTTTTAGTTTCAGCCCAATTCAATTATCAACTCCTTCAATACAAAAAGCCAGCGGCATTCTTTAAAAGATTTAGTACAACATATGGAAGATTTGTTCCAATCATCAGAAGTAAAAAAAGCAAAATAATTTGTCCGGCATAAGCAGAAAAATTTAATCTTAATTTATTTCCATTTTCAATTTCTCCAAACGACATTTTGAAAAATGCGCTTCCCATTCCGTAAACAATAACTGCAAGCAAGATGAAAAATGGAACTGCCAGCCACGCCAAGCCTGCCGCAAAGAAGGCTTTCACAATTAAAAATTTAGCAATGAAAGCTGGAAAAGGCGGCAGACCAGAAATTGACAATAATGAAATTAACCAAATCCATCCGGTTAAAGAATCTTTTTTCAACAATCCTTGTACATTTTCTATTTTTTTGCTTTTGAAAAGATGCAGAATATTTCCTGATGTTAAAAACAAAGATGTTTTTGAAAGAGAATGCGCAACAAGTAAAATCATCGCAGCAAAAATTCCTGGCTTGCCAAGCGCTATGCCGATGAAAAGTATTCCCATATTTTCAATTGAGGAATAAGCAAGCATTCTTTTGTAATTTTTAATTTGCAGCATAAACACTGCACTGATTAGCAATGAAAGGAAACCTGTAATTAACATTAAAAAATTTGAAAATGATTCTTCATTTGCGTGAATCATTATTCCTTGAACTCTAAGTAATCCCAAGAATGCAGTATTAAGAAGTGTTCCGGAAAGCATTGCAGAAACCGGCGACGGTGCTTCTGAATGCGCGTCTGGCAGCCATGCATGAATAGGCGCAATGCCAATTTTTGTTCCGAAGCCGACAAGAATAAATGCAAAACTAATTTGCAGCCAGAATGGATTTATTTCCGCAGCATGAAGGTATAAATCTGAAAAGAAAAGTGAGTTGAATGATCTGCTTCCGATTGAAAGAACTATTATGCCGACAAATGCTAAAGTAATTCCGATTGAACAGATATAAATATATTTCCAAGCTGCTTCGAGAGAAGATTTTTTCTTTTCAAAATAAATAAGCAAAGCGCTTGTTAAAGTTGTTGCCTCAATAAAAACCCAGGTTAATGCAAGATGAGTTGAAAGAATTACTCCAACCATTGCTGCAGCAAATAAAAACATTGTAGAAGAGTACGTGGTTTCCTGCTGAACTGAATAATTGTGTTCATCAAAATAAAAGATGCTGTAAATTGATGAAGCCAAAAATACAATTGATAAAACTGCAAGAAATAAAATTCCTATCGAGTCAAACTTAAAATAAATATTCAGCCAGCCTGGAAGAATTATCCAATTTACACCGAACCATTCTAACACTGCTATTGCAGAGTAAATCAAAGGTAGAATAATCAGAGAAATTCTAGTTACAATTTTGTTTTTCGAAAGAAGAACAATCAATCCCAATACAGCTGGAAGAAATAATAAAATGCTTACCATCTTTAATCCTTCAACTCAGTAAGAATATCAATATGACTTCCATCGAACATTTCCTGAATCTTATTAAAGAATATTACGAATAAGTAAACACCGACAAATAAATCAAGCAGCACTCCCAAATTTACAAGCAGAGGCATTTCATTTGCGACTGAAAGCGAAAGAAGAAATATTCCATTTTCCAAAATCATGTAGCATAAAATATGAGTTATGATTCGCTTACGGTTTACAATTAAAAATAAACTAGCTACAATCAGAACAATTGAAACTCCGAAATAAAGCGGCTTCACTCCGGATCCAATTTTAGCCGACCAAAACGCAACCACAAAACCAAGGATAAAAATTCCGCTTGCAATTAACATCGAATAAAATTGTGAAATGTATGGCTCAACTTCTCTTCCAATCTCATTTTTTCTGATTACTCTTAACAGAAAAAACGGAATGACGATTGCCTTAACAACTAAAGTTTCAACTGCAAGGAAAGCAATGTTCAGCCAATTGATTTCTTTTATATCAAGAATAACAAGAAGGAATAATATCAATCCTTGAAAAGCTAAAGTTTTTATGTACGATTCAATCCTACTTGCGGCAAAAACATAAAGTATGCTTGTTCCAAGAAGAATTATTAAAATGTTGCTCACTTAATTCCTCCTCTTAAGAAAAATATAACAACAGCAAAAGCTATGAATGAAAGTGCGGTCATCAAAAAAATAAATTGCGGAACATGCGACATTCGAGCTCTAGCAATTAATGACTCAACTATACCAATTAAAACGGAAGTAATAAAAATAATTAGCAAAAGGAAAATGGCCGTGTAAGCTACAGAAAAATTTTCTGGGATAATAAGATTTGCTGCAAGCACTGCAAGCAGAACCATCTTCATGCCTGCTGAATACAAAATAAATCCAAGATCGGGACCGGAATAATCCAGAACCATTACTTCGTGAATCATAGTTAATTCCAAATGTGTGTTTGGATCATCAACCGGAACGCGTGAACCTTCCGTTAAAATCATAATAAACAATGCTGCGACAAAAAGGATTTCGATTAATTCGGTGTAACCGGCGCTTGAATTAAGCATAGAAAAGATTGAAGCGAAAGAAGTTTGCCCTGTTAACAAAGCAAGTGTTCCAATCAAAATAAAAAATGCTGGTTCTACAATTGAAGAAAAAGTTACTTCCCTGCTTGCGCCCATTCCCTCAAAGCTGCTGCCGGTATCAAGTGCTGCAAGCACCATCAAAAATTTTGCTAATCCAAGAATGTACGTAAATAAAATGAAATCGCCGTTAAAACTTATTGTCGATCCAAATGAAGGAATTGGAATCAGAAGAAATGCAAAGATGACGGCAGCAAGATTGAAAGTCGGTGCTATTCGAAAAACAAATGAAGTTGTTTTACTAATCACTTCATTCTTTCTCAAAAGTTTTTGAAAATCAAAAAATGGTTGAAAAATTGGCGATCCTTTCTTTCCAGCCCAAATAGCTTTAACACGATTGATAATTCCAAGAAATAAAAACGGTGCAAAAAGTAAAATAAATATTTGAAATAGAATCAGCATTTACCTTACTCCTATTATCCAAATCAAAATCAGCACAAGAAAAATTAATCCATAAAGAATATACTGTTGCATTCTTCCGCTTTGAATCCACGCAAATAAATTCAGAAACGAACGAACATACTTCAATAAAGGTTGAATAATAATTCTTTCAACAAAATCGTGCTGTGAAGTTTTAAGCTTAGCTTCCGAAGGAAAAATTTCTTTTTCAGTTTCAACTGTTGTTTTTTGGGTAACAACTGCCGCCACTAAATCAAGGAATGGAAGTGAATATGAACTTCCTGTATATTGCATTTTGCTGCTTTCTAGTTGATATCCGCAATCCCAAGTTTTAAAAGTTTTGATTTCCTTTTTACGAAGTAAAAAATATCTGATAATAAAAAAGAAAAGAAAAATTCCTATAAATAGAAGCAAACCTTTAGTTAAAGAATTATAAACGACAAAAACTGAATTCAATTCTGTCGAATAATTCACTTGTGTAAACTGACCGACTGCATTTGAAATTATTTGAATAATTGAAGCCGGGAAAAGTCCGATAATAAAAACAAAAATCAAATTAAAAATCATAGGAATGAGAAATAATGAAGATGCTTCTGATGGCTGATGATCATGTTCCTCTCTTTGATTTCCTAGGAAAGTAATGCCAAATAATTTTGTAAACCCAATCAATGCCATAGCTCCGACCAACGCCAAACCGGAAAATCCAACAACTATTAAAATATTTAGCGCTGCATTGTTAAATGAAAAACTATTTGCCATTCCAAGGTAAAGTGCAAATTCACTTATAAATCCATTCAGCAAAGGCAAACCGCTGATTGCCATTGCTGCCAAAAGAAAAATCATAGAAGTAAATGGTAAAAATTTAATTAGCCCACCAAGCTTTTCAATGTTTCTTGTCCCGGTTTTTTGATAGACAATTCCAGCGCCATAAAATAAAATACTTTTAAATAAAAAATGGTTTACTGTATGAAGCAGAGCGCCTAAAAAACCAAGAAGAGCAGCAAGTGGAATGTTGTAAGCCAACCCGATCATTCCAAGACCGATTCCCATTCCAATAATGCCAATATTTTCAATGCTCGAATAAGCCAATAATTTTTTAATATCTTTTTGCGAGATTGCATTTAATATTCCGATTAATGCTGTAATCAATGAGATAATGAAAACAAAAAATGAAAGACCTCTTTCAGGAATTCCGGATAGCAAAATAATTCTTAAAATTCCGTAGATGCCAGTCTTGATCATTACACCCGACATAATTGCAGAAACTCCAGAAGGTGCTGCTGGATGGGCTCGCGGCAGCCATGTGTGAAATGGAATAAATCCTGCTTTTGTTCCAAAGCCAATAAAAAATAATAAGAATAAAATTATGGAAAGAGTTCCCTGCGCACTTAAGATATTTTTATATGAATTAAAATCGAAGCTGCCTGTTAAGTTACTTAGCCATGCAAATCCCGCAATTAAAAATGAAGCGCCAATCTGCATCGAAATTAAATAATATATTCCTGCTTTTCTAACTTCTTCTTTTTCGTTTTCAAAACTAACTAAGAAGAAAGATGAAACCGACATCAGTTCCCATACAATCAAAAATAAAATTGCATTTTGAACAACTGTTACAAGCAGCATTGAAGCTGACAGCAAACCAAAGAAAAAATAAAAAGATGAAAACGAATATTTCCGTTTATCGTAATGTTTTAAATATTCAAAAGAATAAATTGCAGAAAAAAGTGATCCAATAGAAATAATAATTATAAATAATGAAGAAAGCGGATCTATTCTGAATGCAGCATTTCCAATCGGCTCTGAAAACTGGATTATTTTTTCTATGCTGTCGCCGCTTATCAATACTTGGAATGCTGTTGGAAGAATAAAAATTTGTGCAGTTAGAGTCAAAAGTAAAAATGAAATTCCTTTTAAATTTCCTTTAATAAAAATTACAACGAATCCTGCTGCGATGAAAACTAAAACTCCAATAAGAAAATAATCCATTTAGATTAATTTCCGATCTTGCCAGAAGGCAGACTTTTCCATTCGAGCTCTTTTGCTTGAATAAATTTCAAAATATTTTCCTTGGACTCTTTTTGCTTAAGCATTTCAACAAATTCATCTATTTGGCATAAAGATGAAATTTTTGAAAGTGTTTCCAAATGTTTTTTAGGACTGCTCGATAAAACAATGAACAAAGTATGAACAAGTTGTCCATCCAACGAATTAAAATCAGTCAAATTTTCTAAATAGCAAATAGAAACGCTGGAATCACCAGCTTCAGTAATAATTGGATTACGAGGATGTGGAATTGCAATTCCTCTTCCGATTGCAGTTGTCATCATTTCTTCACGGCTTAATAAAGCAGCTAATATTTCTTCTTTGGGAATGTTTGTTGGAGTTGGAATTAAATAAATGGCATTCTTTAAAATTTCTTTTACAGATTTTCCTGGAATGTCTATATAAATACCGCCTGATTTTAATAGTGAAGATAATATCGGAGCTGTTACTTGAGATGACAAAGCAAGAACATTTGCATTAAGTTCAATTTTGTTGCTTAAGATCCATTCATTAATTTCTGATCGATTAAAACGATATTGATGGTTAATTCTGTAACAAGGAATCTTTTTATCTTTGATCCATCTGTAAACCGTCTTTTCGGAGACATTAAGTAGATCGACTATGTCTTTTATTTTTAAGTCCAAACTAAATCAAAATTTTTCGGGAGAAAAAGTAATAATTTTTCAGAAAATATACAAAATATTCTAAATATTTCTCACAATGTCCTAAAATGTCCAAACTTAAAAAATCAATAACCTCAATAAAAATTAATGCTCTTATAGTTGATTGGAATTATCACTTCGGAAAAGAATATAATCAAGACTATATTTTTGGGGACCGGCAAATAAAATTACAACCGAAATTATTAAAAGAGTGAATGGGAAATCTGCCATCCCGAAAATGAATCCTTTTGGAAGCATTACTACCGTAGCAACAATCATATTAATAATTACTGCAACTGATGTTGGTCTTGTAACAAGGCCGATAATTAATAAAAAACCACCTAAGAATTCGGTGTAGCTGCTGATGTATACCAGAGGAATAGATATTCCCATTTTAGTAAAATATTGAATTGTTGTATTCATGCCAAAGCCACCGAACCATCCCAGCACCTTGCCGGCACCAACCATAAATAAAATTATTCCGATTATACATCTGAGAAAGAGTAAACCGAGGCTAACAAGACTTTCATTTGTATTCAGAAAATATTTAGTAATTATTTTGTTATTCATAAAAATCTTTCATTTAAAATTTTATTTGTAATTATAATGAAGTACAACAACACCTGAGTTAAATTTTTTCGTTTCCAATAATTTCAGATTTTTAATATCATTTACATTTTCAAACAATCGTCTTCCCTTCCCGGCAATAACGGGATGAATCAAAATCCAGTACTCATCTACAAGCCCGGCATTTATAAGAGAAGATGCAAGAAGTATACCGCCGATCGAAATATTCTTTCCCGGCTGTTGTTTCAATTTCTTTACTTCTTCAACAGCATCTCCTTTAATTAATTTTGTATTATTCCATTCAGCTTTTTCAAGACTTTTAGAAAATACAATCTTTGAAATAGAATTGAATCTGTCGGCGAATTCGAGCTCACCTCTGGTAGCATTAGGCTCTTGATGAATATTTGGCCAATAGCTTTCCATAAGCTGGTAAGTAATCCGCCCAAATAATCCAATACCGGTTTCGTCAAGTAGCCCACTGAAAAAATCGAGCAGTTCATCATCTACAGCGTTGGCTGCAGTGTGTTCGGCAATGCCGTCTAGTGAAACATTACATTTATAAATTAATTTTCTCATTATCAACTCTCTTTCTAAAAGGAATAAATTATTTTATTAAATCGTCTAGCAAATAAATTCCACCGAAACGGATTTTAAAAATTATATGCTTGCTTCGCAAGGTTTTCAAACCTTAATAATGGAGTACTCTTTTTCATTCAAGTTTCTTTTCAAATATATTTTTTAGATTATCCTCGAAGCTGAATTGGTTAAGCAAATTTACTTCTTTTCGAAATGAGAATGTATTTACATATCATTTTAACAACTGAGCTATATAACTTACGATTACATTATACGCTTTATGCTGCGAAATTAATTCGTTATATACGAAAAGTTTTTATTAATAAAAAAATATATTCTCTTAAAAATTCTCCTAAATATTCTTTTTTCATAAGAATTTGGCCATAAAAAAATAAAATCTAATTCGGCACTAGTTTTGGTTTACAGATAGAAAATTAAATTGTAAATGTTATTGTAAAATTATGGAGTATTCATTATGAAAATAATAAATCGACTATTCGTTCCGGTACTAATTTTTTGGTCATTGTTTTTCTTTAATGCTGAAGCACAAATGATGACGATGTCAACTCTGAAAGGACATGTATACTCTTCATTTAATGAAGAATCTCGAACGCCAATTGCAAACGCTAATATTTCGTTACAAAGTTTTAGCATGATGGGCGATTCAGTTCTTTATTCTGCAACAAGTGATTCAACAGGTGCTTTTCAAATTGATAGTGTAAAAGGCGGAATATATACTTTAATTTGTTCTGCAAGTGGATATAATAATTTAGTAATTAGAGAATTTGAGGTTAGTGATTTTAGAAATTCAATTACTCTAATTTTACATGATACAACCCAAGTTCAAGGCGGATTAGTTTCGGGCAGTGTAAATCTTGAAGATTCTATGGGAATGGGGCTCCATGCAGTTATTGAGTTTATAAATTTAGATAATACGAGTCCAAATATTTTTGCAACAACTAACATGGATGGACATTTTAGTGTAAAAGTTCCATCAGGTCAATATTATGCTACTTGCACAGTTTTGGCATCAGACAGTTCAATATTCTTTCAACAATATTACCAAAATGCATCAACCCTAGCAGATGCTAAAGTTATAACCGTGAACAACGGACAAGAAATTGAAGATATTAATTTCCAAATTCCACAGCATGCAGCAAATAAGCATACAGTTACATTTCAAGGTTCAGTTCAGTCCTCACTTAACATACCAATTGCTGGCGCTGATATAAAAGTTTGGGCATCGGGACGTGAAGATGATGAAGATAGAATGCTTGTTGGCTCTGCTAAATCAGATTCAAATGGAAATTACAGCATTACTTTCGATAGTGTTTCTTTTAGCGCTTTTATTGTTGCTGCACATAAAGATGGTTATAGAATTCAATTTTATGACACAGCCAATGCATTTTTCAAAGCACAAGTTTTGGCTGCTGTTTCTGATACAACATTCTCTAATATAAACTTTACTTTATCAGCATTTGATACAACAGTACAAAGATACTCTATTAGCGGCAGTGTAACTGATTCTGCCGGTACTGGTATTAGAGGAGCTTTTGTTGTTGCATTCGATTCTGCAAATGGCCATACTCATGTAGGAATAACAGATTCAACAGGAAATTATTCTATACCTGAATTGCCATCTGGAACTTACTTTGTAATGTTTCATGCTAGAGGTTACGTTTCCCAATTTTATATGAATGCCGATAAATGGGAAAATGCTACTTCAATTGCTTTAACAAGTTCTGTAACCGGAATAAATGCCTCACTAAAAAGTGAATCTCAATCTACAATCGGTGGATCTATAATTGGACAAATACACTCGGATAATGGAACAGCAATCGCCGGGGCTTTAATTACCATATCAGATTCACATGGACAAGTAATTGGTACAGCTGTAACTGATGCAAACGGTTCTTACACAATTCAAGGAGTTCCGCAAGGCAGCTACACTATTACTGCCAGTATTACACAATACAGCAGCCAGCAAACTACAACAAGTTATGATCCGAGCGCCGGCTCAACAACTGTAAATAATTTTACTATGTCACCATCAACAGTAACTTCAGTTGAAACTGCACAACCTAATTTACCAACAAAATTTGTTCTTCAGAATAACTATCCAAATCCATTTAATCCTAGTACTATAATTTCATTTGAAGTTCCATTTGCATCTCATGTTAAATTGGATGTATATAATATTCTTGGACAAAAAGTTGCTGAATTAGTGAATAAGAATTTAAGTGCAGGCAATTATCAATATTCTTTTAATGCTAATAATTTATCTTCAGGTGTCTATTTATACAGAATCGAAGCAAACGGTTTTACTGCTACAAAGAAAATGATTCTAACCAAATAAAGATCATAGCGCATAATGGGAGAAAGCCCCCTCATTGGGGGCTTTTTTTATTCAAAATTTTACAAATCTGATTTTATAAAATTAAAAATTCACTAAATGACAGCAAACACAGCGGCCAATTTATTCCTAAAGTTCAAACTTATTTATCCGATAATTAACCAATGTGTTTGAAAAGTTCAGACTACATTGACCAACTTAAATATTAGGAGGTAGTTACTTTGAATATAAATTCTATAAATACTTCCGGTAATTTTATTATTTCTGTTTCTTCTGCATATGCGGGTAATAAAGCATTAAATCAAATTGCTTCTACTAGCTCGAACAATGCAAAAGATACCGCTATAATTTCAAATTCTGCCAAAGAATTGGCTGCTCAAATTTCAGGCAAATCTTCTCAAGAAGAAGCGACTGAATCTGGCAGTGAAAGATTAGCAGAACAAACTTCCGGGAAAGACTAATAAAGGGTTGGAATATTTGAAGAAGAGAAAGTCAGTTAGAATGATTTCTCTTCTTCTTTTTTTATTCATCTCGATGGACTGTTTCTGGTGAAAACGCTGGAAGGCAGACTGCAATATATTCAGCGCCGCCCTCGTTAGGTGAACTGTATTGCACCCATTCTCCTTTTGGAATAAGTACAGCTTGCTTTGCTTTAACATCAATAAAACCAGTTTTTGATGTTACTCTTAATATCCCTTTCAATACTACAGTATACTCATCAAATTCTGGTGTCTGTCCTGGCTCAACCCATCCGGAAGGGCTTTGCATTCTTGCAATGCTTACAGATTCAGTTTTCGAGTTTACTCTTCCAAAATATTCTTCAATTATTTTCGACTTATTGCCTGCCGCTTCTATTACTGAAGGCTGTTGAATTAATTTCGGCATTTAATTCCTTTCTATTTCATTATACATTTTTAATTAATGGAAATCATTTTGACATTATAATAAACAAATTTTACCAGAACTTAAAAATTTCTGAATTATTTTAAAAAATAAATTTGAAGATTTATTTCAATCATAAATATTTATTTATAAATTGATATCGGCACTATTACTCCTATTCCCAAAGTACCATCAATCATCTGACGCATTTCTTGCCTTAAATAAATCATATAATATATTCTAGGAATTACAGCTGTTTCCTTCCATTGAACGCCAAAGTTTAACATATTTACAAATCTATCACTGAAATTATCTATTTTTTCAGAAATCATCATGACACCAACAAATTCTATATTCAAAGCCAGCTTGTTTATTTGATATCCTGAAATTATTCCATAATGCATTAAAAATTCATCCTCAGTATTATCACCTTTAGTTGGGATCAATAAATCTGGCCCCAATTCTAAGCCATAGCTGAAACCTTCAGCGTTTAATTTATGATAAGCATAATTAAAATAAAATCCCAAAGAATTTGGAATATATTTTTGAAAATCATAATAACTTGATAAAAAACCATTTAGTGAAACTTGTTCATCTGCCGAAGGTAAGAAAATTCCAAAAGTAAAAAATGATTTTACTTCAGTTTGAGAACCGGCTTTCATTTGTGCACCGATAAAAATATTTCCGATTCCGCTTTTGTTATAATCAAATTTCCCAAATCCGTAATCTACTTGGTAGTTTGTATTAATATATGGAAAATTAAAGACTAGATTAATTTTATCACTTAACGGTAAATTAGCCGATAACTGATAATTTCCATTTAGAGCTGATGTATTAATACTGCTTGCATAAAATGGTTTTTCAAAACTAAATCCAACCTGCAATTTATCACTTGGTATTGATTGAAGCTTTAATGTTTGTGCCGATAAAGCAGTGCTTACAAAAAATAATACTGCAAAAAATAATTTAATATTAAAATTATTTTTCTCCATTTTGATCTCCTTTATTTATCTAAAATTAAAATAATTTATTTACATTATATTTTTTCCATTTTCCAATTACCCGTTTACTTTTATTGTATCCAATTCTTGATACAAATTATTTTAAGGAATTAGCCAATTTAAGTTTTATTTATTTGATTATCCTTTTCTTTTAAATAATGCTGACTATATCCCTTTCCATTTACATTTTCAGGATTTGGATATCTCTCTCCTTCTAAAATCGATTGATATATTCGTTCAGAATATTCTTTATAAACATTTAATTTTTCACAACTAAATTCTTGTTCGAATAATGTCATTATTTCATTTGGAAAATATTATGAGGTTCATAAATTCTCGGATTATGGTTTACTTTACTAGAAAATAATCCGCCATTGCATATAACTCTCTTAATTTCGTTAATGGTTTGATCAACATTGCTTACTCACCCTGCCGACCTATTACAATCGTAAATCATTCTATTATTACAAAATCAATTTTAATTTAAGAAATATTCTTATTACTCGCACAAAAAACCTAAGTGCATTGTAGAAAAATTATAGTTATATAACATTGCATTTCTTCAAGTACACGTGCACTAAATTGTTCTACGAAATTCTTACCATTCTCTATTGTCCTTCACAGCAAATTCATTCAATATGAAATGCTTTACCCATAGCTGCAAATTTATCTAATAAGCTTGAAATACTTTTGATACTTGGTTAATGAGTGCCTTAACGTATAAGTAAAACTTTACATCATCCCATCACAAAAAACTTTTTTATTAATTTCATCAGTGTTATTTTCATTACAGTTGAAATTGATTAATTCTTATTAAGTTTTCAATCGTAATCTTCATTAATACTAAATTCATTTTTCAACTTTTCATGGAGAGGCTAATGAAAAAAAATATTTTTACTGTTCTCCTTGCACTCTTCTTTTATTTACCATTTATAAAGTCGCAGACTGCCTGGCTCGATAAACTTAATCTTTCTTCTATGACGTGTGGATGGAGCACGCCGCAAGTTGATAAATCTATAGATGGCAATGAGCTTTCTATAGCAGGAGAAAAGTTTAATAACGGAATTGGAACTCATTCAATCAGTACTTTCCTTTTGAATATTGACGGTAAAGCGAAAAGGTTTTCTGCTGTTGTAGGTCTTGATGATGAAGCTAATAAACAAGGTTCTGTTGAGTTTTATGTGCTGGGAGATAAGAAAATTCTATGGCAAAGCGGAGTAATGCGCAAAGGCGATCTTGCAAAAATAATTGATGTTGATATAAGCAAAGTCAAAAAGCTCGGTTTGCTTGTAACCGATGCCGGCGACGGATTGGATTATGACCACGCAGATTGGTGCAATGCAAAATTAGAAATGTCTTCAAAGGTTGACCCTAAAACCTTGACTGCACAAATAATATCAAAACCTTATATCTTAACTCCGCCTTCGCCATTAAAGCCGCAGATAAATGGCGCTAAAGTTTTCGGAGTTCGTCCCAGCCATCCATTTCTTTACACTATCGCTGCTACAGGAAAGAGACCAATGACCTTTGCTGCTGAGAATTTACCCGAAGGATTATCTCTCGATTCTAAAACCGGAATAATTACGGGCAAAGTTGATAAGAAAGGAAATTATGAAGTAAAGCTGATTGCAAAGAATAGTCTCGGTAAAGCTGAAAGTAATTTTAAAATATCTGTCGGCAGTACAATCTGTTTAACTCCTCCGATGGGATGGAATAGTTGGAATTGCTGGGCGGAAGCTGTCGATGCTGACAAAGTAAAAGCTGCCGCCGACGCAATGATTAAAACAGGATTAATAAATCACGGTTGGACATATATAAATATTGACGACTGCTGGGCAATAAAACCCGGCAGCAAAGATTCTTTAACTTCTGGATTACCGCGGAATAAAGAAGGAATGATTAACGCAAATAAAAAATTTCCCGATATGCCTGCATTAACAAATTACATTCACAATAAAGGATTGAAGATAGGAATTTATTCTTCGCCCGGCCCTTTAACTTGTGCTGATTATACTGCATGTTATCAACACGAACAGCAAGATGCTGAACGCTTTGCAGAATGGGGATTCGATTATTTAAAATACGATTGGTGTTCATACGGAAATATTGCAAAAGATAAAACTCTTGAAACATATGAGAAGCCATATCAAGTTATGCAAGATGCACTAAATAAAGTTGACCGAGATATTGTGTACAGTCTTTGCCAATATGGTATGGGCGATGTTTGGAAATGGGGTAATGATGTCGGAGGCAACTTGTGGCGTACAACTGGAGACATAAATGATTCATGGACAAGCATGTCAGGAATTGGATTTAATCAAGCCGGGCATGAGAAGTATTCCGGCCCAGGTCATTGGAACGATCCCGATATGCTTGTGGTTGGCTTAGTCGGCTGGGGCCCAAGTCTTCATCCAACAAGATTAACTCCTGATGAACAATACACACACATTAGTTTGTGGTGTTTACTAGACGCTCCGCTTCTCATCGGTTGCGATTTAAGCAGAATCGATAAGTTCACTTTAAACTTTCTAAGCAACGATGAAGTACTTGCAGTAGATCAGGATCCTCTCGGTAAACAAGCAAGCAGAATTTATAATGAAGATGGAAAACAGATCTGGGCAAAAGAAATGGCAGACGGATCAAAGGCAGTTGGATTGTTTTACACTGGTGTCGAAAGTAAAGCCAAAGATCCTGCTGATTATTTTAATTGGAATAAAATTCCAACTAAAGAAAAAATTACCCTCACTGCTTCCGAGCTTGGAATATCAGGTAAGTTTAAAGTAAGAGATTTATGGCGTCAAAAAGATTTAGGAACCTTCACAGATAAATTTACTACGAAAGTTCCGTATCACGGAGTTGTGCTGGTAAAAGTAACACCGGAGAAATAATTGACTATCTCTTTGAAATTGATTTAGGATAAACAGTCTTTGTCATTCCCGTAAAAACGGGAATCCAGAAAATATATAAAATAGATTCCCGCTTACGCGGGAATGACAAATAAGGAAAGTAAAATGAAAAAAATTCTTTACATTATCACGTTTGCATTTTTAGTTATTCAATTTTGTTTTGCTCAAGAGCCTTCACATTATAATTGGGGAAAATTCACAAGAGCAGATTCACTGCGAGGATATCTATCCCCCCTTCGCACTTGTTATGATGTTACATATTATCATCTTGATGTAGCTATTAATCCCGCTGATAGTTCAATTAAGGGATCAAACACAATCAGATTTAAAGTTGTCAATCCATTTAAAGAAATGCAGGTTGATCTTTTCGCAAATATGAATGTTGATAAAATAGAATTTGAAGATCACACTCAACTTAAATATTCACGCGAGTTTGGTGCAGTGTTTATTTATCTGCCAAAAGAATTAGAACAAAATACAACTCATCAAATTATTTTTTATTACTCTGGCAAACCACAAGTCGCAAAGAATCCTCCTTGGGACGGCGGCTTTATCTGGAAGAAACAAAAAGAAGGAAATCCATGGGTAATGGTTACATGCCAAGGTACAGGCGCAAGTCTTTGGTGGCCGAATAAAGATCATCAATCAGATGAGCCGGACAGTATGATGCTTAGTGTAACTGTTCCCAAAGGACTTGAGGACATTTCCAATGGAAGATTAAGAAACAAAGTAGTTTTATCGGATGGACAAACACAATACAACTGGTTTATAAGTTATCCAATAAATAACTACGACGTAACAATTAACATCGGGAAATATTCGCACTTCAGCGATGTTTATACTAGCAGCGACGGAAGTAAGTTAACTTTAGATTACTATGTACTGCCAGAAAATCTTGCAAAAGCGAAAAAGCAATTCAAACAAGTTAAAACAATGCTCGCTGCATTCGAAAAATATTTTGGCAAATATCCTTTCTACCGTGATGGATATAAATTGATAGAATCATCGCACAACGGAATGGAACACCAGACCGCGATCGCCTATGGTAATCATTATCAAGAAGGATATGAAGGAAGAGCAAGCTCTGCTGTTGGGTTAAAGTTTGATTTCATCATAATTCATGAAAGTGCACACGAGTGGTGGGGAAACAGTATAACGTCTAAAGACATAGCAGATATGTGGATTCACGAGAGTTTCGGCGCTTATGCTGAGGCTCTTTATGTTGAATATAACTGGGGGCATAAAGCTGCACTTGAATATATTAACGCAAAAAAACAAAATGTTAGAAACGATAAACCCATCATCGGGCCCTACAACGTTAACCATGAAGGTGCTGGTGATATGTACGATAAAGGCCAGCTTGTTCTAAACACTTTACGTGATGTTATTAATAATGACAAGATTTGGTTTTCAATCTTAAAGGGCCTCCAACAAAAATTTGCATATCAAACTGTAACTGCCGATGATGTTACAAATTTTATTAACGAAAAAACCGGAACGAATTACAATTATTTCTTCGATCAATATCTGCGATATCCGAACGAACCAGAGTTTTTTGCTTTCGTAACTAAGAAAGGAAATGAAACTGCTGTTAGATATAAATGGAATGCTGATGTTAAAGATTTCAAGATGCCTTTAAAAGTAACAACTTCGCCAAATCATTTTGAATTTATTTTTCCAACAACAAACTGGCAGACGCTCAAGCTTAAGAATTTCGATCCGAAGGATTTTAAAGTTGATGAAGATGAATTCCTCTGCAATATTAAGATTTACCGATCGTACATCGATCCAGAAAGTAAAATTAAAATTTATTAGAAAGATTAATTTTTTATAAATACAGAATGTGATTTCCTTTAAGAGCTGCAGTTTATTAACTGCGGCTTTTTTATTTATCAGAGCGAACAATTTTCATCTGAATAACAATCTATCAATCATAAAATAGATTTCAGCCTTTACAAAGTAATAATATAAAGGGAATTTCTTTTTCATATTCTCAAATAAATTACATTAAGTGTTTCAACAAACAATTTGCAAAAAGAACTTTTTAAACCTTTGACCAAAATGGGTTGACTAATATTTGTTATAAATATAAAGTCAAAAAATGAAATTCAAATATTTACCAATCTTAATTATTATATCTTGCATATCAATATTTCCGCAAAGTTTTTCTGTTGAAGGGAAAGTTGAAGACAAGTCAAGCAAAAAACCACTTGAAAATGCCAACGTAATTTTAACTCGATTATCTGATTCAAAAATATTTGGAATGAGTACGAATAAAGATGGAATCTTTTTATTTAACAATTTATCTCGTGGAAAATATAATCTTTCAATAACATTTGTCGGCTACAGCGTATTTAAAACCGATATTGATCTGCAAAAGCCATTTTTAGATATGCAAACCATATCTCTCATACCAGTTGGTGTTAGAATGAAACCCGTAGTAGTTTCTGCAGATCCAACACCAATAGTTCTAAAAAGCGACACAACAGAATATAACGCCGGAGCTTTCAAAGTAAATAAAGATGCTTTAGCTGAAGATTTAATTACTAAAATGCCGGGTATTACAGTTCAGAATGGGACTGTGCAAGCTCAGGGTGAAAATGTACAAAAAGTTTTAGTTGATGGAAGAGAATTTTTTGGAAGCGATCCAAATGCTGTGTTAAAAAATCTTCCGGCAGAAGTGATTGAAAAGATTCAAGTGTTTGATCAGCAAAGCGATCAAGCACAATTTACAGGATTCGATGACGGCAACACTAATAAAACAATTAATATTGTTACTCGATTTCAAAACAGACAAGGAACATTTGGAAGATTCACTGCTGGTTATGGAGATGATGATAGATACGCTGCAGGCGGAAATATTAATTTTTTCAATAAAGATCAAAGGATTTCTATTCTTGCACAATTAAATAACGTTAATCAACAAAACTTTTCTACAGATGATCTTCTAGGTGTAATGTCCGGTTCGGGAAGAATGGTTAGAATTGGCGGGGGTGGCAATAGGCCTATGTTTGGAGGTAGGCCTAGCGGTGGAAATTTTGCTGGTGGCGGTTTTGGTGGAAACAGCGTTTCAAACTTTTTAGTAAATCAATCAACAGGATTAATTCAAACAAAAGCATTTGGAATAAATTATTCAGACAAATGGGGAGAAAAAGTTGATATAACTGGAAGTTATTTTTTCAATCTTACAAATAATGATGCCGAATCAAGCACAAACAGAGATTACTTTTTAACTTCGCCGTCAAGTCAGATTTATAATGAATTAAATTCTTCGATTACTCAAAATATAAATCATCGATTAAATCTTAGGCTTAATTATCAAGTTGATGAGAACAATTCAATTTTATTTAACCCCACATTTGCGGCACAGTTGAATAACGGTACAAGTAAAATTTCTGGAATTACAACTTCAGGGCTAAGTGAACTTAACTCAACGAACAACTTGTTTAATTCAAATCTTACAGGAATTACATCAACAAATAATTTATTATTTAGACATAGATTTGAAACCCCTGGCAGAACTTTATCCATCAATTTTACAGGAACATTTAACAAGAACAATGGGAACAATAATCTAAACGCTCAGGATATTTTCTACAACAGTTCAACAACTTCGGACACAATTGATCAGTTTGCTAATCTTGATAAACACGGATTCAGCGGTGGATCAAACATTGTTTATACTGAACCAATAAATGAAAATGGTATGCTTCAATTAAATGCTAGAATAAATTATTCTGAAGATAACAGCGACCAAAAAACTTTTGATAATTTAAATTACTCTACTCCATCTTTAGATACATCCTTGAGCAATGTTTACAAAAAAATATATCGAACTCAATCGGTTGGTACAGGTTACAGATTTAGAAAAAATAAATTACTTTTTAATTTAGGTTTAAATTATAATATTGCAGAACTTCAAAACGCACAATCTTTTCCTCAACTTGGCAATATCGAAAGGAAATTTTATTCTTGGCTTCCTTCATTTATGCTTCGGTATATGGTTTCTAGAAATGAAAATTTAAGAATTTTTTATCGCACTACGAATGATGATCCAAGTATTGACCAATTGCAGCAAGTATTAAATAATACAAATCCAACGCAATTAAGTATAGGCAATCCAAATTTAAGTCAGGATTATTCACATTTTATTGCAATTAGATATTTACAAACAAATGCACAGCATATGCATACATTTTTTGCTATGCTAAGTGCAAACTTTATTGAAAACTACATTGGGAACAATACTATAATTGCATTGAAAGACACAACTGTATTAAATAATATTTTACTCAACCGAGGAACAAAGTTATCAATTCCCACAAACATAAATGGATATGTTAATGTACATTCATTTGTTACTTATGGAGTTCCTGTTGAACTAATCAAATCAAATTTAAATTTTAATTTGAGTGCCAGCTATACAAGAACACCTGGAATAATAAATGGAATTACTAATTTTGCAAATTCCAGTACATACGGATTGGGAATAGTAATCAGCAGCAATATAAATGATAAAATTGATTTTACTCTCTCAAGCAACAGCAGTTATAATATTGTAAATAATAGTGGACAATTGAGCAGTACGCCTAACAATAATTACTTCAGCCAAAACTCTTCATTAAAATTTTATTGGGAATTTTGGAAAGGATTCTTTTTACAGAACGAGGTGAATAATCAATTGAATAATGGATTACCAGCTTCTTACAGCCCAAGTACAGTAATATGGAATATCAGCATTGCTAAGAAATTCTTAGCAAATGACAATGGTGAAATAAAATTATCTGCAAATGACGTTTTAAATCAAAATACAAATATTCAGCACAATGTTTCTGATTCTTATATAGAAGATGTGAGAACAAATGTTCTTGGACGATATTTTCTTCTTTCTTTCGTTTATAACATTAGAGCGTTTTGATTTTCAAAATTTAATTTCCTTTATTCATTAAAGAAAATATATTTTCAAAATCAGTTTTGGAACTATTAATTAAAAACTTAGCTTTTCCAATTGCGATTTCAAATTCATCATTCTTTAATCCATTAACAATTGCTTCTGCTGTTTCATTTGGACTAATACCAAAATCTGACTGTCCCCTTGCCTTTCTAGCACCTTTATCAAGATCAGTATCAACTGTCGGAGGAATTGCTTCAAAAACCTTTATTCCAGTTTTTTTCAATTGTTGTCTTAATGAAATCGAAAACGAATGTAATGCAGCTTTGGTAGCACAGTAAATCGGCATAATTGAAAGTGGAATAAATGCTAATCCTGATGAAACATTTATGATTGCACTATTTTCATTTTCTCTTAGAATTGGAATAAACATTGAAGAAAGTACAACAGGACTTTCAAAATTAATTTTTATTTCTTCAATAGCTTTTTCAATATCTGCGGTTCCTCTTGTAAAATCAATTTCCCTTTGAATTCCAGCATTGTTCACAAGAATATTTAGATCTTGGAACTCTGTCTTAATCCAATAATATAATTTATTTCTATCTGTTTCATTCGATACATCGCACCGCTTTATATGAAGATTGGGATTTTTCTTTTTCGCTTCAATAAGCACTTCTTCCCTTCTTCCACAAATTAAAACTTCATTCCCTTCATTTAAGAATTTTTCTGCTAAAGATAGACCAATTCCCGTAGCTCCGCCGGTAATTAATATTTTATTTTCAGATAATTTCATTTTATTTACCTTAAAAGTTTGAACAAAAATAAAATTTATAAGACAAAATTTCATTAACTCGATATTTTTCAATCAATAGGTGTGAATTTGGATTTTTTGTGATAAAGCATTTTGATTTAAAATTATTATTTTTGAGTCACATTTTCTAAATATAATTTTATCGATGAAACGAATATTATTAGTAAGAACCGATAGAGTTGGTGATGTTGTTTTTATAACACCAATGATTCGGGAAATTCGGAAAGCTTTTCCGGATGCCTTTATTGCTACGCTTACTCAACCGCATACAAAAAATATTATGCTAAACAATCCTTATCTTGATGCAATGATTACAGACGACTTGAGAAAAGAAACTTTTTGGAATGTAGTAAAAGAAATTAGAAAATATAATTTTACTCATGGTTTGTTAATGATGCCGACTGAGCGGGCAGCTTATCAAATGTTTTGGGCAGGAATAAAAAAGCGAATTGGTGTTGGACATAAGCTTTATGAAGTAATAACTTTCATGCAAAGTGTTTCAAGAAATAATTATACTCCTCTTCGCCACGAAGCTGATTATTGTATGGATCTTGCCAGAAAAATTGGAGTGAAAACTAATAACATAAATCTGGAAATTTTTTTAACTGATCAAGAAAAAATAGAAGCGAAAAATATCCTATCGAATTTAAATATTTCAGAAAATGATTTTAAAATTGCAATCCATTCCGGTTCACTTAAGTCAGCTCCAAATTGGAGCGAAAAAAAATATCTAGAACTTATCAAAAAAATCTTAGAAAAATTTTCAAACCTGAATTTAAAAATAATTCTTACTTCTAAAGAAATGAGTAAAGAATTTAAGGAAGAAGTAATTAAACTTGCACCAGAAAAAATTGTAGATATTTCAAATTCTGTTGATGATTTGAGGGACTTTATAAAAATTATCGATCAGTTTGATATTTTTATCGGGCCTTCAACTGGGCCAATGCATATTTCTGATGCACTTGGCAAAAGCACAATTGTAATTCACTGTCACCGAGCGATGAGCTGCACAATCCATCAAGGAATAATTAATCAAAATTCTATAAACCTTGAAGTAACAAACGAGAATTGTAAAAAGTATTGCAGTGCTGATCAAAACACTTGCGGTATTGAAAATGCTTTAGCCACTGAAGAAGTAGTTGAAAGTATAAAAACTATAATTAATAGAAAGATTGTTTATCCAAAGGAAACGAAATGAAATTTTCTGAATTAAAAATTCCAAAGTGTAAAAACTTTAGCGGCTACAAGCCATGCTTTTCTTATGAAGAATGTTTGGAGAAAGGCTGCCAGCATGAAAACGATCAAACAAAAATGGGAGTGAAAATATTAATTATCTCTCTTGATGCACTTGGAAACGTTCTTGATAATACCCCAATACTTTATGCAATTAAAAGAAAATTTCCTGTCAGCACAATTCATTGGATTACAATGCCAGGCGCTGATAAGATTTTATTTAACAATCCTTTTATTGATAAAGTTTTCACTTGGACAGACGAGCAGCGAATGATTGTGCACCAAATTGAATATGATTATTTAATGAATGCCGACAAATCTGATTATGCTTGCGCATTTGCCAATGAAATAAAAGCAAAAAAGAAACTTGGTTTTCTACTGAATGAAGATGGTAAAATAATTCCAGCAAACGAAAGTGCAATGTATAGTTACTTATTAGGTAACAATGATCAAAAGAAATTTAGAGAAAATACTCGAAGCGGTGTTGACATAATTCATGAAGTTTTTGAGCTTGATTATAAACGTGATCCATACGTTTTTGGCTTAACTGACGAAGAAAAAAATTTTGTTGAAGATTATAAAAAAGAAATTAATTATAATACCCGCAAAACATATGTTGGATTTAATACCGGTTGTTCAACTCTTTTTCCAAATAAAAAGATGACAATTGAACAGCATGTAAAATTGATTACTGAAATGCTGAAAGATGAAAATCTTCAAGTTGTGCTGCTTGGAGGTAGAGAGGATACTGAACGCAATACGCAGATTTATGAATCGTTTGATTTTGAAAATAGACAGAAGATAATCAATACACCATCAACATTAGGTTTGAGACGCGGTGCTTGCTTTATGGATATTTGCGATGTTGTAATTACTGGAGATTCTTTTGGAATGCACATGGCAATTGGATTAAAAAAATATGTAATTGCTTGGTTTGGACTTTCTTGCGCGGCAGAAATTGAAATGTATGACGGCGGAGAAAAATTGACTCCAGATGGTTTGCAATGTTCACCCTGTTGGAAAAAAGTTTGCCCTTATAACTTAGAATGTATTCAGATGATTGACTTAGAAAAAATAATTAGCTTGACTAAAGAATTTTCAAAAAGAAAAATCATTTGAATATAGTTGAATATTAGTTTTGAATTAGCCAGTTTAAAAATCTTATTAATCTAGAATTTAAACTTGTTTTATTAATTGAATGAATTTTTATATTAATTTATTAACATCAAAAAGTATTAAATCATGGCATACAAAATCCAAATTTATCAGCCTTCACTTGACGGAAATGAAAAAAAATATGTGAATGAATGTCTAGATTCCTCATGGATTTCATCTCGCGGTGAATTTATTTCAAAATTTGAAAACGAATTTAGAAAATTTATTAGTGTTGAACACGCAACAGCAGTAAGCAACGGTACTGTAGCATTACACCTTGCTTTGGTTACATTAGGGATTGGAAATGGTGATGAAGTTATTGTTCCGTCATTTACATACATTGCTTCAGTCAGCACAATTTCAATGACTGGAGCCACACCCGTTTTTGTTGATTCAATTGAAGAAACTTGGCAGATTGATCCAAATGATGTTAGAAGAAAAATTACACCAAAAACTAAAGCAATAATGGCAGTACATTTATACGGACATCCATGTGAAATGGATGAGTTAGTAAAAATATCTAAAGAATATAATATTTTTTTAATTGAAGATTGCGCTGAAGCTTTTGGTTCTATCTACAATGGAAAGCACGTTGGAACTTTTGGAGATTTAGCAACTTTCAGTTTTTACGGAAATAAAACAATCACTACCGGTGAAGGCGGAATGATTGTAACCAATGATGAAACTCTTTATGATAGAGCTTATCATCTTAAAATGCACGGCTTAGCTAAGTACCGAGAATATTGGCATGACACAATTGGGTTTAATTATAGGATGACAAACATTTGTGCTGCAATTGGATTAGCTCAACTTGAAAATGCAAAAGATAAAATTTCAAAGAAAAGAAAAGTAGCTGAATTATATAATGAAGCATTAAAAAATCTTCCAGTCAAACATCATGGCGAGAAGAAAAATGTTTTTCATTCATATTGGATGTATTCAATTTTGGTCGAATCTCCATCCGTTAGAGATTCTCTTAGAGATTTTTTAAAAGCTGAAGGAATAGAAACACGCCCAACTTTTTTCCCAGTTCACACAATGCCTATGTTTTCTCAAAAATATCAGAAACTTCCAGTTGCCGAATATTTAGGATGGCATGGAATTAACCTACCAAGCTATCCAGATTTGAAGAAAGACCAAATCGAGTTTATTGCTGACAAAATTGCTAAGTTTTTTAAAAAATAAAAGCAGTATCAAAATTTTCTGATGCTGCTTTTTTGTGGAGAGAGTTAGGATAAAAGTTTTATTCTTAATTTTTATCAATATGTTCCAATAAAATTATATAAGCAATATTTTAATGCCTTTCTCTATTTCCGTTTTCTCTTTTTTGATTATTCCGGTTGTTATTATTTTCTCTTTTCATTTCCTGTGGCCTCGGTCCTCTATTTTCTTGCCTAACTTGAGGCTGGTTATTTCTTTGTTGCCAAGGATTACTTATTCTTGGTTCTGTTTTGTTATTTCTTTGAATCCATGGATTGTCATTTCTATTTTCTGGAATATTTTTTCTTTGTATCCAAGGATTTTCATTCCTTGTTTCTGGTCGAGTACGATTTGTATTCCAAGGATTTACTGTTCTTGGCTGCGGAGATAATTCTCTTGGATTATTTAAATTTTCATTTCTAGGATTTGGTTGATTATTTCGATCAATCATAGGATTATTTCTTTGAAAATTATCTCTATTGCCAACTGCTATTCTCGAAATATCAAGACTGGATGATCTTGTACCTCTTTTGATATCAAAATTCCTATAATCATTTCTTGCAGCTTGATCTCGTGATGGGATGAATGCTTTAACAAAATCGGAATTCCTTCCATTGCCAATATTTCTTGGATCGTTGGTACGTTCAATTTGTCTTTCTACTATCCTACCCCCGCTTCTCTGCCGGATGAAATCTACATCAACTCCACGGTTAATAACTCTACCATCAGAATAACCGTAATTCGTTCTGTATCTTGTATCAGAATAAATCCTATACTTAAATTGATCTGGAACGAAATGATCAAAAGGATGCGCAGCGCACATGTATCTATAATTTACAAAATGCCAATATGAATATGGTGTTACATAATTTGTTGTAAAACTAATTCCGAATCCAAAAGAAAATGAAGCGTAAGGCGGTAAAGGAGCCCAACCGATATAATTATCGTTATATCTCCACTCTACCCAAGCAGGCGCCCAAACATTATCTGGTACCCAAATCCATCCATAAAAATTATCATAATACCATCTGCCATAATGAAAAACAACGTAACCGAATGGATCGTAAGAATCCCAATACCAGCCATCATCTGTCCATACCCAATGTCCATTTCTATATGGTGCCCAATCACGTCTTAAATGAAGCGGTCGCCAAACAGTTAATCCTCCATCCAATTGAATCCAAGTACCATAAGGTGATAAAGAAGAATAAAACATTCCCACACTTTCATCGCCTTGGTAATTATCGCCTCCATTTCCATAATCTTGAGCTTTGGTGAAACCAAAAGCTAAACCAAATAATAGAATAAATAAATATATGACTAAGCGTTTCATTTTTACACCTCTTCATTTCTTAAATTATATAGAACAAGCATTGTGCCACTAATAATATCCAATTTTTGCTATTCTATGATTAAAATTAATGCATTCAATGTACATTAAACTAAACAAAGCGAATTTATTTCTGAACAGAAGATGAGAATCATTTATATGATTTTTATGGTTGGAAGCAATTATAAATAATATTTTTCCATGCTCATTTCTCCTGAGTATGGTACGCATTTTTGTAAATTGAATTCAAGTGAGTTAGACAAATATTTTATTCCTTCATTAATAGAAAAAATAACAGGCATACGATGATGAATAGGTTTTATAAATCCGTTTGGTGTTGTGGTAATTAAAGAAGTGCAAATATTTTTTTCTTTATCTAAAAAATACAATGCCGGCACAAAAAACATTTCGTTATCTGGGAGAAATATTCTATATGGAATTTTTTTTGTCCCCTCCTTTTTCCATTCATAAAAAGCCGACATTGGAACAAGCGATCTATTTTTATCAAATAAATTAAGCCAGTATTTTTTTTCTTTTATAGTCTCTATTCTGCTATTGAAAATTAAGGGAGAATCAATTTTAAATTTAATCCCCCACTTCGCAATGGATAGTTTATAATTTTGATCCGATTTTAATACTATAAGAATACTTTCAGTTGGTGAAATATTAACTGTTTTATTTTCCTTTTTTTTATAATCGAGTTGAATGTTTATCTTTTCTTCTTTTAGAACTTCAATGATATATTGAATCGATGGTGTTGCCTCAAATCTGCCACACATAATTTATCTTTTTAAATTTTAATTTGTAAATTTTATTAAAAATTAATCATTACAAAGTTATATAACTATTAATTTGGATTATTACTTTTCACTTTTGTTCCAAAACACTTCCTATCATACTAACTAATTTTTCTATAAAATTAAAAATTATTAAGATTGTATTTCTTAATCTTTGCAAGAAGATTTACTCTCGAAATGCCAAGTATCGAAGCAGCTTTTGAATGGTTATTATGGGCAAATTTTAAAACTTTTATAATATGTAATTTTTCAATTTCCTCTAATGATTGCGGAATTTCCTCCTCTTGTGTTTCTACATTTTCAATTTGCAAAAAATAACTTGGTAATGATTTTTTTGTAAGTGAATTAGTTGATTCAATTATTATTGCACTGTTTATAATATTCATCAATTCGCGAACATTTCCAGGAAACGAATAAGATTTTAGGCACTTCAATACTAGTTCAGAAATTTTTTCAATCTTCTTCCCATATTTTTGATTAAACTTATTAAGGAAATAATTAGAAAGAAGCTCGATATCGCCCTTTCTATCGCGCAGCGGCGGAAGGCTTATAGAATTAATATTTAATCTAAAAAATAAATCCTTCCTGAAACTCCCTTTAATAATTTCATCAAATAAATTTTTATTTGTTGCCGCAATAATTCTAACATCAGCTTTTAATTTTTTTGTGGAGCCAAGCCTATAAAATTCTTCATCTTGTAGAACTCTTAAAAGTTTTACTTGTATTGATAATGGCAGTTCACCAATTTCATCGAGAAATAGGATACCACCTTCCGCTTCTTCTAAAAATCCCGATTTATCTTTTAATGCCCCTGTAAATGCTCCTTTTTCATAACCAAAAAATTCGGATGAAAATAATTCTTGTGCAAAAGTACCAGCATTTACTGCAATAAATTTTTTATCCCGCCTGCTGCTAATTTGATGTATAGCTCTTGCAATTAATTCTTTGCCTGTACCGCTTTCACCCCATATTAAAATGCTGTTATCAGTCTGTGCGAACACTTCAACTAAATGAAATATTTTAAGCATATTTTCGTCATTTGTAATTATATCTTTAAATATTTCTTTATGTTCAAGCTTTTCTAGAGATAATTTTTGAAGATTATAATTCTTTTTCTTATGAATCTCATTCTGTTCAATTGCCGCATCAATTGTTTTAAATAACAGATTTTCATCAACCGGTTTCAACAAATAATCGTATGTTCCAAGTTTCATTGCGGAAATAGCTAAATCAATATCTTCAACTCCGGTAAGAACAATAGTCCTGACATTTATGTTGTTACTGCCAATAAATTTTAGAATATCTAATCCGGTAACATTAGGCATGTCCATATCTAAAATCAGCACATCGTACAGATTATTTTTAATTAAATCATAAGCTTGCGTGCTATCCTGAAGAATATCAATATCGTATTTATTCTTTTGAAGAATTAATATTTTCAGAAAATTGAGTACAGCTTGATTATCATCTATCGCTAATATTTTGGGCATCGACTTCATCCTTTACTGGAATAGTAATAATGAACGTTGTCCCTTCGCCTAATTTTGAATTAACTTCAATTTTGCCGTTATGATCTTTTATAATTCCATAAGTTATTGATAGCCCTAAACCTATTCCGCCTTTTTCTCTTTTTGTTGTGAAGAAAGGGTCAAAAATATTTTTTATTAAATTCTCATCCATTCCGCAACCATTGTCGGAAATAATTAAAATAACCTCGTGCTTTTTAAAATCATAATCGGTTTTAATTTTAATTAAGCCATAGTCAGTTTCAATAGCTTCAGAAGCATTCATTACAAGATTAAAAAACGCTTGTTCAAGTTTATTGATATTACCCAAAAATTTAGGAACATTTTCATTTAGTTCAATTTCTAGTTGGGCATGTTTCTTTATTTGCTTGCTTGTAAGATTCAAATTATTTTTTATCAATTCATTCAAATCTACTGAATCTATTAATGCTCCTTCATCTTTCTTTGCAAAATTTCTTAGATCGGCAACAATTTTTTTGGTGCGATTAGCTCCAATTATCATGTCATTTACAAGCACAGTAATGTTGTCTTTAAATAATTCATAATTCAATCTTGCAATTTTAAGCTCCTTATTTTCTTGGTAATATTTATCAAGGATAGGAAATATATCCGTTAATGATTCCTGAAGGATTTTTAAATTACCAAGGATAAAAGTATTGGGATTGTTAATTTCATGCGCAACTCCTGCAACTAATTTTCCAAGTGAAGCAAGTTTATAAGATTGAATTAACTGACTTTCCATTCTCTTTTGTTCAGTAATATCATGGCAAACTTCTAGAACTCTATCTACTTTACCATCCGTACCTTTAATTGGATGTGCTCTTAAAGTAAAATATTTTTCATTTAATTCTTTTGCTTTAACAGAATCCGTTGCTGTATTAAAAACTTCGGATGCCGCGCAATTCTCACATGGTCTATCAACATTAAAAAGCTTTTCATAACATTTTCCAGAGTTTCCAATTTCATTTTTGTTTGACATTATAATATTAAAATTTTTATCTATTACAACAATTTTGTCTGCAATTGCTGTAAAGAAAGTATTTAGTTCTTCTCTTTTTTTGTAACATTCCTCAGTCATTTTTAACAAAGCTTCATTTTTTGATTTAAGTATTTTTTGCTGCTTCTTAAGATTTTTTGTCTTCTCATCTTTATCAATAATATTGGAAATTTTTATAGCAATTTCATGAAGCAAATTTTCTTCTTCAGTTAAAAACGCCGCCCCTTTCATTCTGTAAACTTTTATTTTGCCAAATTCATTTCCTTCAAGCATAATATTATCAGACAATAAATCTGTAACTTCATGAGGAGATACGCTAGTCTTACCATAAACTTTATTCCCCAATTCTATATTTACTATTGTTTCATCTGGATGTTGAAAGCCTTCTTCAATTATATCTGTGCAATTAGTTAAAAATTCTTCCAAGGTATTAGATACATCAGCAACTTTACTGATATTATATAAACACTCAAGTTCTTTAACCCGTCCTTTCAGATCAATTTCAATTTGAGAAATCCAAATAATTTTATTTTTTATTCCGAAGAAAAAATTTCCGTCAGCAGTTGGAAGTATTATAAGATCATCTTTTATTCTAGGCAATTTTATTTCTAAGGGAAGATTATTTTCCTTTGAAGATTCAAATGACTTGATCAATATTTTTAATTCATCTTGGCAAGGCTGGTCAATAAATTTTAATAGCTCTAAATTTATATTTTGGTTCTGCAAAATATGTTTTAATGATTTGCCTTCAAGGATAAGATTTAATTTGCTGTCTACAATAGCAATGTTATCAAGTAAATCATTAACTAGCCGTAAAGCATTTTTTGAAACCATGAAGTTACCCCATTTTGATATTCACAGCTGTAATATAATAATTCTCCCAAATAATTATAACATATAAAAAAGTATTGAATAGAAATCTTTGAGTGAAATAAAAAATTACATTTCAAAAATATTTACTACTGGATATACTTTTATTTTATTAATCCCTTCTAAACGAATGATTTTGTTTTGTATAATTTTAGTTATCTCGTCAAATTGAGTTCCATAAACCATCAAAATCAAATTATAATTTCCTTCAATGAAATCACAATAAAGGATATTTTCGGTTAATCTTAAAATTGGATAAATTTTATCAAGCTTTTCTCTTTCAACATCAAGCATAACGTATGAATAAACTGACTTTTTCCCGTCTCTCACTTTGCTCATTCCTGGCATATCTTCAAATAAAGTAATTCCCGCCGTTTGAATGATTTCTCTTATATTATCATTTAATACTGGTTCACTTATACTAAGATATTTTGTCTCTTGCATTTCATTCAAATTCTTGATTTCCTTTTCATAAAATTCAAAGCACTTTTCATTTGAATCTGATTGAAGTAACAGAAATATATCAATACCGCCTCTCGTTGCGTCGCAATAAACAACATTATCCATAAAATATAATCGTCTGTATAAGGGAAATAAATCATCGCTGTTTTTTACTTTAATTATAATATATGCTGATGCAGGTTTCAGTTCTTTCTTTTCCTCAATTTCTGGTTTTGCTTCAGCAGCATGTTTATTAATTAGTTTGTTTATTTCTGAAATTAGATCATCAGCAGTGAAAGGTTTTTCAAGCAAACCAATTTCTTTTATATCTTCAATGTCAGGGAATTCCATATTATCTGCATATCCAGTTATGTACATCATATTTTTATTAGGATATTTTGACTTGATGATTTTTCCAAGCTTAACTCCGTTTATATCGGGTAGATTTATGTCTACAACTATAGAATCAATTTTGATTGAATTCTTTTCGTAAAGATCAAGCTTATTTAATGCTGTAATTCCGCTATCACATGGTTCTACATCATAGCCGAGTTGATTTAGACTTAATGATAATGATCTTCTTATTGATAAATCATCATCAATTAATAATATTCGCTTAAGCATTTTACCCTCCATATGTTGTCAATAATAGAACAACTAAAATGCCAGCAATTTAATTATGGTTTTAGAAGAGATAAAAAGATTTTATTGGCTTAAAAAAATATTTTGATAAATTATTTAACAGAATATTTCAATTAATACAAATACCAATATATAACTGATAAATAATTTATCAATCAATATGATTTGATGATAATAAATTTTTCAATTCTCTCCTTTACTTTTCATAATTTGTTCTAAATTTCTCATAAGATCTTAAAGTAAAGGAACAATTTAAATTATTAAATTCAGAAACTATATCATCATTTCTATAAAATAGTTATGGTTGAGCAGCTATCTGATATTGTTCTAATTTGCCATCTGGCATTTGATATGTCCATACTCTTAAATTCTTTTTTGGTGTAACAACCCTAAATGACCGTTCAAGCATCCCTCCGCGCATTTGTTGACCTGTTTGCACAAAAACTTTAAGTTCACCAAGAGAATCTAAACTAGATTTGAAATCATTTAGAGCTTGTTCACTAAAATAAAAATTCGCATCGTCAGTAAATTGAAATCTATCAATTGTACCTTGCTGAAGTCCTTCAAATATTTTACGAGCTTGCTCAGTTCGCATTTCCGTTTGAGCATCTTGTGTATTAAAGAGCAATTTTGATATTTCATTAGCAATTGCACCCGCCGCTGGCGATGCATCTTGATTTGTTAAAACAACTATAGCAGCACTATCATCCGGAAAAACCAAATTATCAGCTGTAAAACCAGAAACTTCGCCACTATGAGATATCAATCTATGTCCATTCATCATCCCAACTTGAACACCTAATCCGTAATGAGTACCAACACCATTTTTTAAAAGGACTTCAGTCTCAAGCTGCTTGTATGAATTATGACTTAATAAACTTTGATCGATTAAAGATACATCCCATTTAGCTAAATCTTGCGGTGTCATTGCCAACTCGCCTGCACCAGCCATCCAGCCTTCACCTTCTTCAGGTGCAGGCCTTAGTGGGCCAAGTCCATATTGCATATATCCTGAAGCATCATCTTTAGTCATTTTTCCTTTATCAAAATCTATTGCACTAGATAAATTCAATGGCTTTAGAATATAATCATACAAAAATTCAAAAAAAGGTTTACCAGAAATTTTCTCAACAATCTGTGCAGCAATTACAAAATTAGTATTGCTGTATTGCCACTTTGTTCCCGGTTCAAAATCCAAGGGCTTTTTTGCCCAGCGGTTCAATATTTCTTGAGGCGGCATTGATTTTAACATTAATGGAGGAACATAATCTTGCGGCCAGAAATCTTGATAACCAGATGTGTGTGAAAGTATCTCCTTAACTGTAACATCTTTCGCTTGAGTTAAATTCGGAAGCCATTTTGAGATAGGATCGTTAAGTGAAAGTTTACCTTCTTGCTCAAGCAAAAGTATACAAGCCGCAGTAAACTGTTTGCTTATTGATCCTATTGCATAACGCATTTTCGGAGTTGCTGCTTCCGATGGATTTAATTTTGCATCACCGTAAGCTTTAGCTAAAAAAATTCTCCCATTCTTAACAACAGCAATGGAAGCGCTTGGCGTACCGGTTTTTCTTAAAACTTGAATAGCTACTGAATCAACTTTAACATTCAAAGAATCATTATTTGAGTACAAATACTCAAATCCATATAATGGCTGAGAATATAGATATGACATTGTTAAAATAAGAAGTGAACTTAAAAAGAATTGTAATATTTGGGATGTTTGTTTGGACAAACTGTGAGTAATATTCCTAAATCCACCTGATACTACTTTAATTAACATTTTAGCCTCCAGTACAAGAAATACTTAAGAAATTATAAACATAAAATAAATAAAATATGTTAATTGTTTATAGGTTATTAAGCACGTAATCTAAGTTAAAATTCTTACACTAAATTTGATTACTTTAATTCAATTTTGAACTTCTGCTTAAATGTAATATTTCATCATTTTTTATTATCTATTTCTTTCTGCCAGTTTTCAACTAAAGTAATAGAGGGCTGAGAGGCTAGCCCATTTGGAATAGTTGCAGTTATTTCCGTACCGGCTTTGTTTATATCGAAGAGTTTTAAGATATTCAAATTGCTTGGAGAAAAAACAGTATACGGTTTTCCCGGTGAAATAGACGAGCCGTTTTCATTTATATCTACACCCATTATTTTATTATCCGGGGTAACGAAATAAATGCTTTTCCCGTTGTTCATCCATCTTGCGTCTGTGCCTCCATCAATAGATATTTGCCATTTGCCGCTGGAATTGCTAGATGGATTATCCGGATTAAACGGGATTATATATATTTGAAATTTTCCGGATTCATCAGACTGATAAACTATCCATTTATTATTAGGTGAAAAAATAGCACCAATTTCATTAAAATTAGTTGCTGCTATCGGAATAGGCTTTTGATCTCCATGTGCAGGCAGTAAAAATATATCAAAGCCGCTAGTACTGTTAGAGTAATCTATTCCCATATATAAAAAATATTTGCCGTCATTGGATATACTGCTTACAACTTTTGTTATGTTTGATTTATATATAAGTGTCGCATCGCTGGAGCCGTCGGCATTTTTTATATAAGCATCGAAAACGGAGCTGTTATTATTTGAGCTGTAAGTTATCTGCTTACCGTCAAGTGTCCACCGGGGTACGATATCTCCTTTGTCGAATGTCAGCCTGGTCCAAACACTTCTATTCAAATCATAGACCCAAATATCATATTTTTTTTCATTCGGGTCGTACAAATCG
Organism: Bacteroidota bacterium; assembly: GCA_021824145.1. Classification (GTDB taxonomy): domain Bacteria; phylum Bacteroidota; class Ignavibacteria; order Ignavibacteriales; family Ignavibacteriaceae; genus FEN-1297. The sequence goes on along the minus strand of JAKALM010000005.1, from coordinate 110,518 downwards.
CAGGCAATTCTATTCCCATCCGGTGAGAATTGTGCAGAAGTATATGGAACCATGTCCGATAATTTTTTTATTTCATTTCCATTTTTATCCAGCAATACCAAGCTTTGGTCATTCTGATATCCTTGAAGATAAATCAGCTTTCCGTTTTGAGAAACGGCAAATGTTCCGGAGATTCTTGAATCCCAATACTGAATATTTTCCGCAATCGGCATAGCTTCTCCTTCAAGCTTTAATTTACCGGGATCAAATTTTTGTGCAAGAAGAATAGACTGTCTTACAAAAAGTAAATATCCATCTGCATACTGGCAGTTGGATGAAGTAATCATAAGTTTTTTAGGTTTTAGATTATCCAAAGATGCAATAAAGATAGCGTCAGTTGGGGTTGATCCAGTATAACTATTTTCAGTAGAATAAATGAAATGATTCCCGTCTGGTAAAAAGTAAGCCCATCTTAAACTCTGAGCTGGTATTGACGTATCCGTTTTAATAATTTCTTCAGGCTTTCCGCCTGAAGAAGGAACTTTATACAGAGGACCTGATGGAGTTGGAGAAAAGACAATTGTTCCGTTAGCACTCCACGCACCGCCTCTGCCCGATGCCGCATCGCAAATCGGAAGCGAAGTTCCAGCATCAAGAGATATTTTCATCAACTTACCTTTATCAAAATAAGCTATTGTTTTACTATCTGGAGACCAGAACGGATATGCCTCATTTGTAGCAACTGTTAATGGTCTTGCGGCTAATGAATTAATTGGTCTTACCCATAATTTTTCAATGCCTGAAGAATCAGCTCCGACAAAAGAAATATACTGACCATCGGGAGAAATTGATAGGTTGCTTCCAAGGCTATTGTCTAAATTGATTCCGTGCGGAGTAAGAATTGTCGCTTTAATTTCCTGCAAGTCAACTTTTGTTTTATTGAATACGGAAAAGATAAGAAGCAAAAGAACCGCAATAAATAATACCGCTGCCGCCGACCAGAAAATTTTAGGATTATAGAATATAGTTTTGAATAAATTTTTTACTTGCATTTCTCCAATAGAAGATTTAGATGGAGTATTAACGACTGTTGTTTGCCCGCTTTTTGGAGTTAGAATCTGAGAATTAACGCTGTACATTCTGCTTGATCTGCTAGAAGTTAACGTTCTCTGAATCTTTCTTAAATTCTTAGCAAGTTCCTTTGCGGACTGGAACCTTTCATCTTTATCTTTTTCAAGACACTCAAGAATAATTCCATCTAGCTGTGGATCAATTCCTTCTTTAACTGTTGAGATTGGCGGCGGATCAACATTCACTATCTCATACATTATTGCAGTTTCATGAACACCTTTAAATGGAGATTCGCCAGCGAGCATTTCATATAAAACTACTCCTAAAGAAAATATATCTGTCCGATGATCTACATCCAATCCTTGTACTTGTTCGGGCGACATGTAACCCATCGTTCCCATTGTAGTACCGGCTTTTGTTAATCTTGAAACGCCGGAGGTTTCTCTAAGCTTAGCTAACCCGAAATCCATTATCTGCACTATTCCATCTTTACGGATCATAATGTTTTCAGGTTTTATATCTCTGTGTACAATTCCTTTTTCATGAGCAGCCGCTAACCCTTCAGCAACTTGCACTCCAATATCAAGTATCCTTTTTTCAGAAAGAGGCTGTTTATTATTCCGCAGAGTTATTCCGTCTATGTATTCCATCGATATGAAAAGCTGCTTATTGTATTCCTCGATGGAATAAATCGTACAGACATTCGGATGATTCATTGCGGATGCAGCTTTGGCTTCTTGTATGAATCTTGCTTTCTCGTCTTCTGTTGCGATCATTTGAGACGGAAGAAACTTAAGCGCAACAAAGCGGTCGAGTTTTGTATCCTGGGCTTTATATACTTCGCCCATTCCGCCTTCACCGAGTTTCTCTAATATTTTATAATGTAAAATCGTTTCACCTATCATTTGGCATCTCCAATTTATTGCGGATGCTTCGGCGGACAGGTCCGCCTTCGCCAAGTTTCTCTATTATTTTGTAATGAAGAATTGTTTCACCGTTCATGATAATCGCTCAAATAATTAATCATTTGTTTTTTTATTTTAATTCTCTCCTGTTCACTACAAAGTTTATTATTTTATTACTTATTTTGATTCAACGCTAAAATATTTTGCTGTTCTTTCACCTTGTTCTTAATAATTTGAATTACATCATTGAATTGCTTCTCATTGCGAATATCTGAAGTTAGAGGATTGTTAAGAAGCCGCATATAATCCCTAAAACCAAAGTCAACAGCTTTATTAAGCCAAGTGTAAGCTTCCGTTTTATTGCCTTTGACAATTTCAATAAAGGACATAAGAAGTATATCTTCATTAAACTCGTCACCGTTTGAAATATATTTTCTTAACTTTTGCTCTGACGGTTCAATCAAGCTATTTATATTTTTCCCGGGATATTTCTTTTTACTTATATATGCTGAATAAATATCGGCATCTATTTTGAATATGCTGCCGGCAGGAACCTGTTTAAGAATTTCTTCAGCCTTATCATATTTACCTAAGTTGATGTATGACGGTGTAATATCAATAATTGTCGCAGGATCATCCGGCGTAATTTCAAAAATCTTTTCGAAGTACTTTATTGCCTGTTTATAATTGCCCTGGATAAAATACAGATGACCGTAATCTTCATAAGCCGAGGGCAAATCAGGCTGAAGGTTTAATGCAATATTTAAATTCTTTTCTGCATTTTGATAATCATTAAGAAGTATGTACACGCGTGCAAGAAGTGAATATCCAAAGGCACCAGTAGGATTTAATTGATTTGATTTAATATCCCATTTTACTGCATTAGACAATTCACCTAAAAATTCATAACAAGCACCAACATTTCCAACAGCTGGCCAGTAGTTAGGATTTGCTTTAATTGCCTCCATGTTAGTTTCTAATGCCTGCTTCATCCAGCCTTTGTTAAACTGGGCAAGAGCCAAGGCTTTATACCCTTCTGCAATATCCGGATCAATTGATATTGCCTTTTTGCTTACGGCTATTGCAGAATCGTTCCATTCTTCAGGGAAACCGAATTTCTGAACACGCTGTCCGTAACAATCTCCTAATCCGGCATAAGCTAAAGCGTATTTCGGATCCAGCTCCAAAGCTTGCTTAAACAGCGATATCGCATTTTCATTATCTTCTTTTTTGTACCTGTAATAATATTCTCTCCCTTTAAGATAATATTGATAGGCAGTTATGTTATCAGTTGGCTTCTTATCAATCCTAGACGCTTCCTCGGGAGTAAGCTTGGTCTTAAGCGCTGCAGCAATTTGCTTTGAAACATCACTCTGGATCGCAAATATCTGTGTTAATTCTTTATCATAAGTCCCAGCCCAGAGATATTCACCAGAATTTACATCAACGAGCTGTGCAACTATTCTAACTTCATTTCCTTCTTTTTGAATACTTCCTTCAAGAATAGCTGATACACCAAGATCGTTTCCGATTTCTTTAATGCTCGCATCGCTGTTCTTATATTTCATAACAGCGTTTCTTGCGATTACTTTCAGGTCACCAATCTGAGAAAGTTCAACAGTGATGTCTTCAGTTATACCATCACTGAAATAGTCGTCATTCTTATCCGCACTCAAATTCTTAAATGGGAGAACGGCAATCGATTTTCCCAAAGCCGGCACAGCACTTTTATTAAATACCAAGAAATAAAGTAATACAATTAGAACAACTGCTGCAGCTGCAGATACAACAACAGTAATTTTCCTTTTGTTATTTTTATTTGAAGGAATATCACCCGCAGATTTTCCCTTCCCTTGAAGTTCTTCGACATTAATATTTTCTTTTTGAATTTCATCAGAACTAATATTTACTTTTGCAGATGGCAAAGGCTGCTGAATCATTTTTCTTGAAACACTGCCGGTATGTTTTATGATTCTTCTAAGCTCAATAACAATATCTCTCATTGACTGATACCGGTCTTCGGGATCTTTCTCAAGTAGACGATTCATCAAATGAATAAGATCAGAATTTGCATCCGGTAAATATTTTTGCAACGGTTCAGGCTCTTCATTTAATATCGAATACATCATCGAGGCATCATGTTCTCCGTAGAAGGGCAGTCTGCCAGTCAGCATTTCAAACAGCACAACGCCGAATGAAAAAATGTCTGAGCGGGCATCAACATCTCCACCTTGAATTTGTTCCGGCGCCATATAGGCAAGAGTTCCAACTGTACTTGAAGCTTTCGTAAGCTTGATTGAACCTTTTAGTTTAGCGAGACCGAAATCCATTACTTTTATTTGGTTCTTCGAATTGACCATTATATTCTCGGACTTAATGTCTCTGTGAACAATACCGTTTGTATGTGCTTCCTGAAGCGCATCTCCAATTTGTATTGCGTAAGTTACTGCATCGCTAACTTTCATTGGTACACCGGCAATCTTTCTGTTTAGAGTAATTCCGTCAATAAATTCCATTGATATGAATTGCTTTCCGTTTTCTTCTTCAATAGAATATATTATGCATATATTAGGATGATTAAGAATTGCCGCAGCTTGCGCTTCCTGGTTGAATCGTGCAAGGTCATCTATGGATGATGTAACATGAGAAGGCAAAAATTTCAAAGCAACAATGCGTTTAAGCTTTAAGTCCTCGGCTTTATAGACAACACCCATTCCGCCTTCGCCGAGTTTCTCTATTATTTTGTAATGAAGAATTGTTTCTCCAATCATTATAAACCTGCAGCTTTCTTTATCTTATATTAATTTTCTAAATGGATCATTAGGCTAATTAAGCGTTATATATTTTATTATACATTTTTAGATAATCCATTTGTCTATACATTTTTAACTTTAGTATTTGAAATTCTTAAGCATATTTGCAATAAAATTTTGATTCATAAAATACTTATGCCAATATGGCAGATAATTTTGCTAACCAAGACCATAAATACTTGCCTAGTTAAGGCCAGGCTTGTCAGATGCCTTTCATAGGCTAGTTACAGACTGGTTAGAGAGTAATTAAAATAGTGTTAAAATCATATAATTTCTGTTATCAGTAATAATAATTTAGTCAAAATGTCATATACTTAATCCAATTAACTTTCAATTAGAATCTCCATATTTTGATATTATTAACTTCTTGATAGAATTATTTAATTATATAGATTTATTTTAGAATTATCCGCAATTGAAAAGGAATAGAATAAACAAAAAAAAGAATTACCTTTGAATAATAATGTCGTTTGTCATTCAAAACTAAATTACTTTCGCCTTTGATGTAAACAATCAATTCATAATTTATTTTAATGTTTTAAATATTTTAACATCATGCATGTAATATCATCTGATTGTTCGGCACCGGACATAAAGTTCTGTACATTAGAAATTATATTCTCTACAAACCTATCCGAATTTTTATTATTTGCATTTAATAGTGAATCCACAAGACGTGTTTCATTAAATTCTTCGCCATCTTTATTAAATGCTTCTGTCACACCGTCAGTATAAAAGAAAATGCTATCATCCGGTTTGAGCATTATAATATTGGATGAATATGGCGAATCGTTCATTGCACCCAGCATAAGTCCGCCTATATTTTCAAGCTGATTAATATTTCCATCTGAAGTAATTAAATACGGCGGATTATGGCCGCCGTTTGAATATTCAAAAGAGCCGTTTCTTGTATCAAGTATTCCAAAGAAAACCGTAACGAACATATTCGACGGACTTTCATCAACTAAAATGTTATTTACTTCTGATAAGACTTCATCAGTCGGTCTTCCTTTTTGAGCAGTTGCTTTTAACAAGGATTTACAGACTGCCATTAGCAGAGCTGCTGCTATTCCCTTTCCGGTTACATCACCAATTATAACTGCTAGTCTGTATTTATCAATAAAAAAGAAATCAAATAGATCTCCGCCTACTTCTTTTGCAGTAATCATTTTAGAATAAATTTCAAATTCTTTTCTGTCAGGGAAAGGCGGAAAAGTTTTTGGAAGAATTGATGTTTGGATTGCCGTAGCAATATCCAGTTCCTGCTGCAGTGCAACTAATTTATCATGAGATAATAATGCTTTTTTATAAAGCTCAATTTCTTTTAATGATTTTTCAATTGTAATTTCGAGATCTCTTAAATCAATAGGCTTCGTTATAAAATCATAAGCTCCTCTATTCATTGCGGTCCTAATATTTTCCATATCGCCGTATGCAGAAACAATAACAGACCGCAATAATTTATTATTAAGCTCATTAATTTTAGAAAGCAATGTAAGCCCATCCATGACAGGCATATTTATGTCAGTCAAAATCAAATCTACAGTTCCATCGTTTTTAATTTTTTCCAGTGCTTCTGAGCCGTTCTCTGCAAAATGAAATTCGTATTCATTTGTTTTAATTTTGGTGCGAAATTTTTGCTTGATAAGAATCTGAAGATCAGGTTCATCATCAACGACCAATATTTTTGAGTTTGGCATTTTATTTTTCCTTCAAATACATTTTGTTAACTAAGTTTTTCTTTTAGTACTTCAAATTGAAGAGGTTTTACAAAATAATCATCTGCCCCAAGATTTTTAGCAGTATTAAAGTAATGCTCATCACCATAAGCGGTAATCATAAAGACCTTTAATTCGGGATATCTTGCTTTAATAACCCTAAGCAGTTCAATTCCAGTCATCCCCGGCATGTTTATATCTGTCAATATTAAATATTCGGTGCGGTTCTCAATTGATTCTAATATCTCCAGTGCAGATTTACCATTGCCAGCATACATAATTTGCATTTTACCGGATTTTATTTCCTTCCGAAATTTTTGTTGGAATAAAAACTGAACGTCAATTTCATCGTCAACAACTAAAAGTTTCATTTTGACCTCATATTGATTTAGGTATTGTAATTATAAATTCTGTAAACTTTCCTTCCTCGCTATCAAATTTAATTTTCCCTCCATGTACTTTAGTAACAATATCGTAACTCAACGATAAACCAAGTCCTGTACCTTCTCCAGTTGGCTTAGTAGTAAAAAATGGATTGAATAATTTATCGCGGACATCCTCAGGTATGCCATTACCATTATCTCTTATTTTCACTATTATATTATTTTCATCATCACTTGTAGAAACTTTTAATTTTGGAGTGAATTGGTCTCCCAGCGTTTTTTTCTTTTTGTTAGCTTCATAGAATCCGTTATTTATTATATTAAGGAAAACCCTGCTTAAATCTTGAGGAACTACTGAAATCTTTTCTAAATTTTTATCGTAATCTTTCTCCATAGTAATATTGAAAGAAGTATCGCGTGCTCTTAAACCATGGTAAGCGAGGTTGAGATCTTCATCCAAAATTGCATTTATATCGGACAGAATTTTTTCACCCGACTTGCCGCGCGAATGCTGCAACATGCTTCTTACAATGCTGTCAGCTCTATTACCATGTTCGTTTATTTTCGTTACGTTCTGTTCAATGTTAGAAATAATATCTTCAAAGTTTTCCATAATCCCGGAACCGAGTTTATCTTTTACATTGTCAAATTCTTCTCTTAAATCAGCTACAAGTTCTTTGGAAAGCTCCGCAAAGTTGTTTACAAAGTTTAAAGGATTCTTTATTTCATGTGCAATGCCAGCCGTCAATTGCCCAAGTGAAGCTAATTTTTCTTGAACTACTAATTTTTCTTGAGTTGCTTTTAGATCGTTCAAAGTTGAATTTAATTTGTCTACAGTTTCATTTAATTTTTTATATGCTTCTGCGTTATCTAGAGCAATAGCAGTATAAGATGCAAGATTTTGAAGCAGACCAAGATGATAGTCCTGATAAGCGTTTTTACTGAAGCTTTGTATGGTGATTATCCCCCACAACCGCTCCTGCGAAATTAAAGGCAGATAAATTAACGACCTTGGTTCCTCAGAGAGCGTACCGTCTTCCAGCATAGTTTCTGGCTCTTTGTAATTTTTTATATAGTTTTTGTATTCCGCTCTTACATCGTTTATAAATATTGGTTTCCGGTTCTTGATACACCAAACAGGAAATTGATCTACATTCTTGGTATCTCTAGTATAGGTTGGATATTTCTTACCTTTTTCCAAAGCCAGCCTGTATTCAATCTCATCTTTTTCCGGATGATAAATACCTACGCCGAATATTGTAGCATCGGCTAATTGGTTAACATGCTCATAAAGCTTGTAGAATATTTTATCGAGATCGAGCGTTGCGGTTATTTCTTTACCGATTTCGCTTAACAACTCTATATTTTTATTCCTTTCATTTTCAGCCTGCAAAGCTTTTGTTTCAGCTTCTGCAGCTTCGGCTCTAAGTTCTGTCTCCCTCAAATAAGAACGCTGTCTTTCTTTAATTGTCAGCCTGCGGCGCTGAACTTTGTCTATTGTAAAAATCATTCCGATGAAAATTAAAAAATATCCCAAGTACGACCACCATGTTCTGTACCATGGAGGAAGTATCACGAAAGAAAAGTATGCCTCTCTGCTGTCCAAATCGCTGATGTTCTTTGCTCTAACTCTAAATGTATATTTTCCAGGAGAAAGATTGGTATATTCCTTAGCATTATCTGTTGACCATGTAGACCATTCATCATCAAAGCCTTGAAGAAAAGTTTCAAATCTGTTAACTCCTTTTCCTTCGTAGCTGGCTGCCGAGAACTTAAATTTTACAGAATTATCCTTAAATGAAATTTCAGGAATTAAAGGATGAATAAGTGTTTCTCCGAAATATATTGTTGAGTCCCTTCCCACATCCACACTTCTTATAAGCGCATCATAATGAGCGAATTTCGAGTGCTCCCTTGAAAAATCGTACTTGATGAGGCCTAAACCTGCAAGCATCCAGACATCACCATTCTTTTCCGAGTATACTTCTGTTAACTGGTCTCCTGCAAATCTTTTAAATGGAGCAGTAAGCCAGTTGAACGATCCATCCAAGCGACGGTTGCCCATAGCTATAGTATTTTGACTTAAAAACCAGTAGCGTCCTAGACTATCCTGCTGAAAAGTTGTAACACCATGTTTACCTTCAAGCTTATAAAAAGACGATATTATTTTATCCGACGTATCTGAGTAAAATCGTTCTTTTGTGTCGTCAAATTTGTATATGCTGTCGGAAGTAACGAAATATTTTACACCATTAAAATTACTAATTTTCATATAGCCGCTTTGAAGACCGTTTGATTTACCAAAATGTTCTATCTTCGGCTTATTGATTAACAAATTACCATGTTCATCTTTTTTAAAAATTATCTTAAACACACCGGAAGCATTTGTAGCCAGCCATAATGTTCCATCTTTCTCTTCGATGATTGAAGAAACAACATCGGCTATATTCAGAATCCGCCCTTCGTCCTTCCAACTGTTCTTTGTCTTCAGAACCGACCATAAGCCTTGCGCACCTACGTAAATCCTATCCGGATTCAATTTTGACTGCTTTAACGATTGAATGTTGTATTCATTTCCCACAGTTTTTCTTATAGGAAATAATTCGTTGTTTTCAATTCTAAATAATCCGTTAATGCCACCAGTAATTAGTTCGGATCCTATATTAAGAAGAGAGAAGAATTGATTGCTGCCGTTCTTGACAAGATGGAACAACGAAGTTCCAGGTTCCAGATAATATATTCCATTATTACCTCCAGCGTAAATTGTACCCTTATATCGAATAATATCGTTAGGAGTTGTTAAGAAATTGCTTCTACCGTCGAAATAACTAACCGGTGATGTGTAATCAACCCTTGAGATTCCATTATCTGTACCCAGCCATACTGCACCCGCATTGTCCTGAAAAGTAAAATCAATAGAATTACTAATAATTCCGCATTGCCTGTTAAAGATTTGAACTATTTTTCCGGTTGTATCTATAACTACTGCACCACCGCTAACAGTTCCTATAAGAATGTTCCCATCCATAAGCACTGCCCCTGGAGTATAGACAAGATTTGCTTTTATAAAATTATCTGCTTGAGTTTTAAAGGGTGAAAAACTATTGCCGTCGTATTTGAATAAACCCATATTACGGGTTACTAACAGGCTGGTACCTTTTTCTCCGGGAAAAGGAAGCATTATGTATATTCTTTCATTAGCAAATTTTTCACTTCCTTTAAGAAGTTTGAGAGAATTATCTTTAACTTCTTCTATGCCCTTCCCCCACTCTCTGGCATAAATTTTCCCGTTGACAAGAAAGACAAGGTGGAAGTTATCTTTTCCCTTTATAACAGAAAATTTTTTCTTTTTTATATTCCAAATCAATATGTATTTATTAACATTAAAATATACATTATCGCCGTATATAAATGTTCCCCAGACATCAGCAAAATCCAAATTGTTTTTAGGTATATATTTAATTAATGAATGATATGTTAGCCTTCCTAAATCATCCGACATGAAATATCCCAATTCGGCTACGGCGCCAACATATAATTTTCCATCATCAGCTATTGATATAGAACGGACAGTGGTTTTATTTGTTACTTGATAAAGTCTCCAAGATTCACCATCAAATTCGAGAAGCCCACTATCGTTCCCGAAATACATTACACCTCTTTTATCCTGAGCAATTGCCCAGTTGGATTGAAATGCGCCATACTCCTTAGGTGAATAATTATTTATGAGAGGATACCCGCTTTTAATTTTATTTTGGGCATATGCATTATTAGCTGTAAGCAACAGAAATGTAAAAATAACAAGCATGCCAGCATTACTTATTTTTATAAAAAAACCTTCTATTCGATTAAATTGTTTCATCTGATTCCTAAATATTATTTTATTTTGGACATCTAATAATGATTTATCTATATCAGCTATTTAGGCAGAGTTAAAATAAACTCTGCTCCTTCGCCTTCATTGCTTACAATTTTAATTTCTCCGTTATGCTGCTTTACAACAATATCATAACTCAATGATAATCCTAAACCAGTACCTTCGCCTGTCGGTTTTGTTGTGAAAAAGGGCTGGAAGAGTTTATCTTTTATTTTATCTGGAACTCCATTTCCATTATCTGCAATTCGAATTTCGACTTTATCTTTTAGATTTTTTGTTAAGATTTTTATTTTCGGGGATAAATTTTCTCCGCTTGTTTTCTTTTTATCATTGGCAGCGTAGCAACCGTTATTAATTATATTTAAAAATACCCGGCTGATATCTTGGGGTACTACATTAATATTTCCAATTGATTCATCATAATCTTTTTCAATCGTAATATTAAAATCTTTATTCTGTGCTCTCATTCCGTGATAGGCAAGATTAACATATTCATCGAGAAGACTATTTATGTCCGTTAAAGTTTTTTCACCGGTAGTTCCCCGAGAATGAAGAAGCATTCCTTTAACAATTGAGTCTGCTCTTTTGCCATGATGATTTATTTTTTCAAGGTTTTGTTTTAGATCATCAATAATCTCCAACACATCTTCTTTTCTATCATTCAGTAATTCAGATTTCAATTCATCTAGTAATTCATTGCTTATTTCAGAAAAATTGTTCACAAAGTTCAAAGGATTTTTTATTTCGTGCGCAATGCCTGCTGTCAATTCACCAAGTGATGCCATCTTTTCCGAGTGAATTAATTGTACTTGAGTATCTTTGAGTTCCTTATAAGCTTTTTCAATTTCTTTTGCATGTTTAAGTTCATTTTCTTTCCTCTCAATTTCTGCCCGATACCTTTCTTTTTTTATTAGTCTTTTTCTCTGCATCCGGTCAATAACAAATACTACAATTCCGAAAAGAACTATATAAATAAAGTAAGCCCACCATGTATTATACCATGGAGGAAAGATTATAAACGCATAGGTTCCAATTTTGCCTTCAATTCCGATAATGTTTAACGATGCCACCTTAAACATATACTTTCCGGGAGGAAGATTTGTATATTCTTTCGTTGTTTCTGTTGACCAAGAAGACCATCCTTTGTCAAATCCGATTAAAAATGTTCTGAATTTATTTCCGTTCTTTTCTTCATAGCTTGCAGCTGAATATGTGAATTTAATTGAATTGTTTTTGAAGTTTAGGCTCGGGACAATAGATTTATTATCATTATCGCCGAAAAAAATTGTTGAATCATCTCCAATCTCAACACTGCGCACAAGAGTTGAATATTCAGAACTGTCAAAATTTTTCTTATTAAAATCATATTTAATAATACTTGAACCTGTACCAAACCAAGTAATACCATTGCTTTCAGCATACATTTCCCAAGGTTCATCGCCTTCAAAACGGTTAAAAGGATCAGATATCCATTTATATGAACCTGCTTCCTCAGGTATACCCATTTCTATTCTATCTTTAAATGATATGCAAACTCTTCCCAATTGGTCTTGTCTAAAATCGATAATAGCTTTTTTATTGTTCATCTTATAAACTGCACTTATGATTTTATCAGAAGTATCGGTATAAAAAAATTTTTTGTTTTCGTTAAATTTGTATATGCTGTCTGTTGTAATAAAATAATTTGTCGAGTTGACTTTCTCTACTTCTATATAACCATCTTGCAGCCCATTTCTTTTATTAAAATGTTCGATGACTGGTTCATTCAATATGATGTTTCCTTTTTCATCTTTATGAAAAGTAATTCTAAAAAGCCCAGTAGAAAAAGTTCCCAGCCACAAACTGCCATCTTTGTTTTCTACGATGGAAGTATTTTGATCATTATTATTGAGGATTTTACCTTCGTCTTTCCAATTATTACCAGATTTTAAAACAGACCATAATCCATTATAAGTCGCGACATAAATTCTATTAGGATTCAGTTTCGAATGTTTTAAATAATTAATTTCATAATTATCTCCAACGGTATTTTTTATTGATTTTAATTCATCCTTTTCAACTTTAAATAAACCATTGTCGGTCCCAACTAGGAGCTCATTTCCAATCTCAACAAACGACCAAGCGTTGCTGTTGTTACCCTTTAGCAAATGAAAAATTGAAGTATTTGGATCAAGCGAATAAACACCATGATTAGATGCCGCATATATAATTCCATTATGCCAAATAATATCGGTTGAATTACCTGAAAAATTATTTCTTGAATCGAAATAGCTAACCGGTGAGGAATAGTCTATTCTCGAGATGCCGTTTTGTGTAGCCAGCCATATTCCACCAGAACGATCTTGAAATGCATAATTTATATAATCATCTATAATACCGTTTTTCAAGTTATAAATGTGAATTTCTTTTCCCGTTGTATCAATTACAATTGCTCCTTCTAAACTTGTTCCCAAAAATATATTTCCGTCTGAAAGCACTGTACCGCAATAAATTGGATTTTCTTTTATAAACTTATCCGCTGATGTTTTAAAGTGGATAAATTTACTGCCATCATACTTAAATAAGCCCATGGAATCTGTAATAATTAAACTTGTTCCTTTTTCACCAGGGAATGAAAGCATTACTTTAATTCTTAAATTGGCAAATTTTTCTCCTCCTTTAACAAGCCTAAGAGAATCGCTTTTGAAGACTTCAAGACCAATACCTGTTTCCCGTACATAAATGGAATTGTTTACTTTAAATATTCCCTTAAAACTACTATGGGATTTAATTGCTATAAATTTTTTATTTTGAATGTTCCATACAAAGATGTAGTTACCAGTATTAAAATATGCCATACCGCCGCTTACATAAGTATCCCAGACATCAGAAAAATTTCTCATATTTTCAGGTAAATATTTCATCAACGAGTGAAATGTTAATTTCCCAGCAGAATCCGGTAGAAAATATCCTAAATCACTTGCTGCACCTGCATAAATTTTTCCGTTACTGCTTTTGTCTAAAGCGCGAATGATCGTCTTGTTAGGTACCTGATAAAGGCGCCATGTATTGCCGTCAAACTCAAGCAGTCCATCATCATTGCCAAAATACATTACGCCTCTTTCATCTTGAGTAATTGCCCAATTCTGTGGATTGGCGTTATATTCTTTGGGCGTATAATTTATAACTGCTTGAGAGCCCATTTCAGTATAATGCTGCGCTTTTGTAGAAACATCAAAAAAGCAGAGACAAATAAACATTAGTAACAGGTTTTTCATATTTCCGAATTTATTATTACTATAAATAAATTTTGTTTTGTGTAAATATTTATGTGTTAATATCCTTTGTTTCTTATAAAATTTGGAATGTCTTTCCAATCATAAACGTTACCATTTCGGTTATTCTTTTAACTTTTCATTCAATTCTTTTTGCCAATTAAGAATAACATTTATCTCAGTTTGTGTTTTTGTTTTACTGTTTCTCATTATAAAAACAAATTCCTTCCCATCAGGTGAAATATCATAAGTAGCGCCAAGTGCATCCTGCATATCCATAGCCGAAATATCAAATTGAATTTTAGGATTTCCTATAACGAGTGAAGGATTAGTAATAATTGGAAGAGACATTAATTTTGCTTGAAAGTTTATGTAATAAATTTTATCTCCATTGGGTGACCATATAGGATCTCCGCCACCGCCTGTTGTAATCTGCCATTTGCCATTTAAATCTGGATAGGATTTTAAAAAATTTTCATTATTGCCTGTTTCATTTGATCCATATAAAAACCACTTACCGTTAGGTGATACTTCGCCGAAATATTCATTATTTTTTGTCGATACTAATGTGTCAATCTTATAATTGTTAAGATTCAGCCCCAAAATATCGCCTTGTGTTGGGCCAGAAAATGCATTCAGAATTAAATATTTTGAATCGGTAGTAACTGACTGCGGATAAAGTAATTGGGTTAATTTATAAATTCTTTTTGGTAAAGCTGAGCCGTCAGCAGGTCTGACTAAAATACCTTCGGAACCACTCATACCGGATGCATAATAAATATCTTTACCGTTTCTACTCCAAACCGGATCGTAATTTCCTTCACCAAAAGTAAATCTGTTAATAGAATTTTCCTTTAAATTATATATCCAAATACTGCCGTCATTTTCGGGATTTCTGCCTATTGTAACAGCTATTTTGCTGCCGTCTGGTGAAAAACGCGGAGTGCTATAAAAGCCTTCTTCTGTTTTAAGAGGAGTAACCTTTCCATCCATATTGATTAATACAAGGTTGTTATTATTTTTACCACTGCTAGGCAGAAAAAATAATTCACCATTATTTGCTACACTAAAGTATGAAATGCCGCTGCTTGGATTTCCTGCTACATCCTGAATGCCGGTTACAGGAGATAATGAGTTCTTAATATCGTCGGGATCAAACTTAGTTACATAAAGATTACTATTCCTCGCAACGATCAAAAAACCAGGTTGAATATATCGAGCCATACTTCCGCGAATGTTTAAAATGTACTGTTTATTATTTATTAAAGACTGCAATGCAATTTTAGAATTATCATAAGAATTAACATTGGTTTGGTTTCCGATGGTATATAAAATCCATTTGCTTCCCGGCAGCACTTGACACCAGCGATGCGTTCTTTCATTCGCCAAAGTATCTAATTTTGAAACCACAGTTACATTTCCACCGCCAGAAGGTACTTCCATTATTCCTGATGAATAATTAGGAGTGAAATAAATTTTGTCGTTGTCAGCCCAAAATCCACCTCTATCTCCAGGTGCATCTGCTAATATTTCCGGTGAACCTCCGATTATTGATATTTTTTTAAGTTTTCCATTAGCAAAAAAAGCAATCCAATTACCATCCGGTGAAAAGAACGGGTTATCAGCTCCTTCGGTTCCTTCAATAGGTCTCATGTCAAAATCCGTTATTGACCTTAGATATATAAGTGAAGCGTCGTTTCTTGTACCTATATAAGCAAGATACTTTCCATTAGGCGAGATAGATATTATTTGGTTATCTGAAAAAAACGGTGGATCATTTTGTGGAATAACTATACTTAGTTTTGTAATACTTGTTGTAGTGCTGCTGTTTTTATTAAATAAAATTAAAAACAAGGAAAAGAGAACAACAGCACCTGTTACCATCCACGGAATTTTTTCTTTAATATTATTAGATTTTTTTTGAACTACAGGAAACATTCTAGTTTGAGCTGAAACTTTTGTGGTCAAGCTTCCAGATTTTAATTCTATTGTTCTAAGATCAGCAGGAATTTCATCAATATGCTGATAACGCATTGATGGATCTTTAGCAAGAGCTTTTGATATTACTCCATCAAGCAAAATTGGAACCCCAGTTCTTTTTGATGTAAGCGGTTCAGGTTCTTCGTTCATAATCGCATACATTAAAGCCTGCTCGTAATCATTCTTAAATGGAAGCTGACCGCTAATCATTTCGTACATTACTACTCCAAGCGACCATATGTCAGTCCGACTATCAACCTTCTCGCCAGTTGCCTGCTCAGGAGACATATAGGCAGCTGTTCCCATAGTGGTCCCAAGTTTTGTTACCTTAGTTCCGCCGGCAAACTTTGCAAGGCCAAAGTCCATAATCTTGACTTGATCTTTTTCATTAACCATAATATTAGCTGACTTAATATCGCGGTGTACAATACCTTTTTCGTGTGCAGCCTGCAAACCTTCTGCAATTTGAATTGTATAATTGATCGCAGTTTTTAATGGAAGCGGCGAACCTCCTTTAGAATGAATAACATCTTCAAGAGTTTTTCCCTCAATATATTCCATTGCAATAAACATTTGCTTACCCGATTCGGATTCGCTGCTCTCTCCGATTTCGTAAATGTGTGCAATGTTCTGATGATTAAGAGAAGCCGCAGCTTTGGCTTCTCTAATAAATCTTTCTTTGTCTTCCATATTTGAAAGAGCATGACCCGGTAGAAACTTTAGTGCAACTAAGCGGTCAAGCTTTGTATCCTGAGCTTGATAAACAACGCCCATTCCGCCTTCCCCAATTTTATTCAATATCTTATAATGTGAAATTGTATTTCCTATTAAATTAGCCATTTCAGTTTCTTTTAGATTTTTTATACTACTTACCTTCAATTAATTTTTTATAGCCAGGTTCGTTTCGGATACTGTTAAAATCCGGGTCGCGTTTTATCCATTCGAAATTTTCGTAACCGTTATTTACGGAATCAGTGATAAGTTCAACAGCACGTTGTTTATCTCCCAGCCTTGCATAAAGACAAGCGCCGTAGTACATCATTATGGCATCGTTGGGACTGAGTTCCAACGCTTTTTCGCCTTCTGATTTAGCTTCCTCTAGCTTGTTAAGTTTTGCAAGAGTAACTGCATACGCCATCCGCCTGTAAGTATCTTCCGGGTGCTGCGCTAAATACTTTGAAACTATCTGAACAACTGTTTGAAGAGTGTTTTTGTAATTCTCTTCGTCATTGGTTCTTTCATAATACATTTCAAGATCATCATAGGCGGTAAAGAAATTTGGATTTATAGATATAACTTTATTCAAACATTCGAGAGCTTCTATATCCCTATCAGTAGTATGGTAAATTCGAGACAATATCCAGTATGCATTAAAATTGTTTGGATCAAGTTCGATTGCTTTTTTGCTGGAAGTGAGAGCATCATCAAGTGCATTTTTTCCAAAATAAGATAAACCAAGAGAAGCATAAGCATCCGATAAAGTTGAATCATACATTAGTGCCTTTAGACTTGCATCTAAAGCCTTATCAAGCCAAATGTCTTTTCTGTCAAAATCTCGATAAATAATTGCATATGCTTCACCAAGTCCTGCATAAGCTGCGGCAAAACGAGAATCAAGTTCTACTGCTTTCTGAAAAAGTATAACTGCAAAATCGATAT
This sequence comes from Bacteroidota bacterium, assembly GCA_021824145.1. GTDB lineage: Bacteria > Bacteroidota > Ignavibacteria > Ignavibacteriales > Ignavibacteriaceae > FEN-1297. Next base: position 92,879 of record JAKALM010000005.1, on the reverse strand, counting down.
TGTTTCTTGTCCTGCTGGCGAGGAAATTTCTTGCTTTAAGATAATAATCGTATGCCTCGGCATTTGTAGTTTGCTTCTTTGTTAAAACGACTTTCTCAACTGGCGAAAGCTTAACCATAAGTGCATCCACAATTTCTTTAGAAACTTTTTCCTGGATGTCGAATATATCTGCAAGCTTGCCTTTGAATGTCTCTCCCCATAATTGCGTACCTTTATGAACATCAATAAGCTGAGCTGAAATTCTTACGTCATCTCTAAATTTTCTTACACTGCCTTCCATTATATAACGCGCGCCTAACTCTCTCCCTATAGTACTAATATCTTTTTTTGTTCCTTTATACTGCATGGAATTAGTTCTTGCAACAACTCCAACTTCTTTAATCTTTGACAAATTGATTATAAGCTCTTCAGCAAGTCCGTCTGCAAAATAATCTGTCTCTTTGTCGGGGCTTATATTTTCAAAGGGCAGTACTGCAATTGTTTTTCCTTCGTTTTCTTTATCCATAGATTTATAATTTTTTATAACATTTAATTCTTTAATAAACTCATCAACATTTTGGAACCTTTTTTCTTTATCTTTTGTAAGAAGTTTGTTAAGAACCTGCTCCAGTTTCAGCGGAACTTCGGGACGTAGTTTGGAGATTGGAACAGGATCTTCATTTATGATAGAATAAATTATTGCTTGTTCAAATTCGCCGTTATAAGGCACATGCCCTGCAAGCATCTCATATAAAATTACTCCCACAGCCCAGATATCTGAACGCTGATCGACACGTTCGCCGTGAGCTTGCTCTGGAGACATGTAGGCAGTTGTACCAATGGTTGTGCCTATTTTTGTTATCTGACTGCTGCCGCGAACTTTTGCAAGACCGAAATCCATAATCTTAACTTGACCGGAAGATGTTATCATTATGTTGCTGCTTTTAATATCGCGGTGAATAATTCCTTTTAGATGTGCTGCGTTCAATCCGTAAGAAATTTGTTCAATGATATTCAAGGATTCATCTATTGATAATTTTCCGCTCTCGATCTTTTTCTTCAATTCTTGCCCGTTGATATATTCCATTACAATAAATATTTCTCCGCCGCTTTCTTCTATTGAATGAATGGTTGCTATGTTCGGATGATTAAGTGCGGCAGCAGCTTGTGCTTCAATTTCAAACCTCTGTCGTTCTTCTTTATTGGCAGAAATTTGAAGCGGCAAAAACTTAATTGCTACTTCACGTTTCAATCGTAAATCTTCAGCTTTATAAACTACCCCCATACCCCCTCTACCTAATTCTTCAATAACTTGATAATGTAATATTGTCTGACCGATCATTAATAAACTCCTTTTAGAAAATTTCTAAATTAAAATGGCTTCTTTTTCCATTCTAATTTTAAGATGATAATCTATGAGTAGTTTTACTTTATTTAATTAATTATAATTGAAAGCCTAACCAGCGCATTTGGCAATAGGCGATTTTTATAAAAATGTATTTATGTAAATAGAAATCGTGAATTCAAAAATTTCCGCACACAAATAGAAATAGTTTCCGCAAAGAAAGTTAGTTTTTTATACTTCTTGGGAAGTATATAATTTCTCGAATAGTACTAGTTAAAATTCTGTTTCCAAATTCCAGGTTTAATCCGCAAGCGGCAATAATATCTGTTTTGATTACACTGCCACCCCAGGTGCATCCGTTTATTTTTGTTTTTACCGGCGATAAAGCCATCTTATCAAACCATCCACCGGATACTATAAATCCGCCGTCAATATCAACTATGATGGAATAGACCGAGTTCTTAGTTTTTAATTTGATTTCATCGCCTGGTTTTAAATCAGATTTTTTCAGTTGAATCAAACTATCGGATTGTTCAATCATATTTTTTAATTCGAGATTCATTTAATCTATAATTGTTTTATAGAAAACTTTTACCAGTTACAAGGTCGTAATGTTCAACCTTAAAATCATCTGAAGTTTTTAATCTTGAGCCGTATTGTTTTTCGAGAGACATTTTCCATAAATAGAATTGTGAAAATGTATGTTTTACCTTATCAGTTAATTCTTGAAATTTTCCATTTGTTTCATATTCCTTAGCATCCTCCTTGCTATCCCAAATTGTAACAGAAATAAATTCATTTTTTTCACTTATACTCTCAGTTAAAAAAACGTATCTGCATCCTTTGGTTGATTTTAAGGTTGGAATTATAACCTCGGAATAAAGTTTCTTAAACTCATCAATTTTATCATTTTGGATTATTAAGGAAAGAACTCGAAGGTACATATTTGAAGAAGCTAATTGGAAATCATCATGTCCCCCATTTTGAACTGCAACACTGTACTTTTTTATAACAGGCTCTTCTTCTACTGGTCCAAATTTCAGTTCCATATCTTCCGACAGCTGCACTTTCCATTCGGAAGATTCGGATAAAAATATTTTAGATTGATCGAACAGTTTTTTAAAGGCACCGCTTCTTTCATAATTCTCTGCCTGAATTTGTGTTTGCCAAAATGTTAATGAAATAAATTCATTCTCTTCGGGCTTCGATTTTATTAATCCAGCAAATAAGCAGCCTGGGGTTTTGTAAAGCTCTTTTGTAACCTCTGTTTCATAGAAATATTTAAAATCACTTATATAATCAGGTTTAAGCTTTAATTGAAGAAAACGCATGAACATTTTATTTCCCTCCTTCCCAGGAGTTTTAAATTAAAAATGTTAATGAAAGAATTTATCCGCAAAAATTGAGATGAATAATATATCAATAAAAAATAATAATAAATTTAAGAATCAACTTTCCATATTCATGACTATCAAAACATAAACACAATAATTAAAATCTTTCTTTTGATTTTAATCTACTAAGCATTTTTAATTATTACCAGCGTCATGTCATCCATTTGCTCAGCATTTCCTACATATTCATTTACAGTTTTTATAATAAAATTAACTAATTGATCTGCTGGCAATGATCTATTTTTCTTTATTAATTCAATTAATTTTTCTTCGCCAAATTCTTCTTCGCTGCTATTCATTGCTTCTGTAATTCCATCTGAATAAATTACCAAAATTGTATCATGAGGAAAATCAATTGTCTTTTCTTCATAAGACACTTCAGGCAAAATTCCAACTATCATTCCGCCTTCTTTTAATCTTGAAACATTTCCACTATGATCAATTAAAATTGGCTCGTTATGCCCGGCATTGCAAAATGTAATTTGGTTAAGTTCTGTATGAAGTACTCCATAAAATAAAGTAGCATATTTATTATAATCAGTACTATTAAACAAAAGATTATTTGTAAACGCTACACATTCTTTACACTGAATATCCATAAGTGTTTGGCCTCTTAATGAAGCCTGAAGATTAGCCATCAATAACGCAGCTGGAATGCCTTTACCAGAAATGTCACCAAGACAAAAAGCTAAATGATTATTTTTAATTGGGATGAAATCATAATAATCACCACCAACATCCTTAGCAGGAATACTTTTTCCGGCAATTTGATAACCTGGAATTATAGGATTTTCTTTGGGTAAAAGATTGACTTGAATATCATTTGCAAGCCGCATTTCTTCTTGAAGCCTGATTAATGCTTGTTCTTTTTCATAAAGTCTTGCATTTTCAATAATATGAGCAGACTGTGCTGATAAAATTGAAAGAAGCCGCTGATCTTCAATTGTAAATCCGCTATCTGAATGTTTATTGAATACTGTTAATAGTCCAACCATTTTATTTTTTAAGAGCATAGGAACGCTAAGTAAATTATTAATTGGAAATTCTTCTTTAACTATGTACTTAAATCTGTTGTCCTCCTTAAAATTATTTACAAGAAGTGGACTTCTGTTTTTTAGCATCCATCCAGTTAATTGAGCATCCAGACGAAACGGCATAAAGCCAGAAATTGAATCTTGCTTCCTAATCATTGTGTGGAAAGGATTAACCTGATCTTTTTCATCAAGCAGCATAACTACACTTTGTTGAACTTTCAAATGCTTTATACATTTTCTAACTATCAGGTCAATTACATCTTCTACGGATTGATTAGAGGTAATAGCAGTTGCTACATCATTTAAAGCAGAAAGTTCTTCAATGGCAATTTTAAGTCTTCTGTTTTCTTCTGCTAATTTATTGATTTGATTGTTTTCGATTTCCGTCATAGGGCATGTCTTATTTGAGTACAATATACAATTAAATCTCAAATATTAAAACGATTTAATTTATGTTTTTAAATAAATTAAAGGGAATGTTTATATAATCACAAAACATTAAGCAAGAAGCTTAAATTTAAATAATTATCTAAAAGATATTATCATAATCTGCAAACACAATTTGAAGTTAAATCAGTTAAAACTCTTTTAGTTTAGATCTATTTGTTATCCAAACATTACAAAAAATATTTTTACTTGATTTCCAACATGTTTACTTTTTCCCATCGTACCAAATATATCCGTCCCAAATAATTATATCTCTGCCACCAGTATGTTTTGAGTCATATCCAACTCTCCACTTTTTCTTTTCAACGTTATCAATTAAAACAATTGGATAACCTGAATCGCCCTTAATCCAATTACCTTTCTTTCCGCCATATGAATTCCATTTATATGTACCATTTGCGTTGATAACTAAATCGCCGGATTTCAATCCGGAAGAAACATGCAAATTATCATATCCATCGCGTCCGCTTGGAGTTTGCCAAACTGCACCTGGAATTCTTGTATGCCATGTGCCGATTAAAGATTCTACATTATTTTTATTGTTATCATTTTTAGTATCTATTTTTTTCTCAATCACTTTTTTTTCATCATGTTTTGCATTTGGTAAAACGTCATTACCATTATGCGAATCCATATTTTTAGATTTATATTCATCAATTTCTTTGCTTTTATAAATCTCAACCTCTTTTGCTTTATGTATTTTTATATCGCTGCTCTTGTGGATTTCAATTTGTTTTGAATTCTGAACTTCTATTCCCTTGCTTTTATATTCTTTAATCTCGCTTGCTTTATACGTCCGAATGTTTTTAGAAGAATCACTCGCTGGTCTCAAGCTTGCACTTTTAACAGCATTTTGCGCTAATAAATCAGAAATTGAAGAATATAAAAGCACACAAAAGAATGTAATTACTAATTTTTTCATTATTTCTCCTTTTCAAATATTTAGATGTAAATTTTATTAAATAAATTTAACGAAATAATTTATTCTTCAATAAATTTTTTCTTTTGTTCAAGTTCTTCCCATCTTTCATAAAGTATTTTTACTTTTCCTTTTGCATCTTCAAGCTGCTGATTTAGCTCTTTAGTTTGAGCAGCATACTTGTCATAGAAATCAGGAGAAGAAAATATCTTTTCAATTTTTTCAACTTCGGATTCAGCAGAAATTATTTTTTCTTCTATTTGTTCTAATTCTAATGAATCTTTATAGCTAAGCTTCTTTGGTTTTTGTTTTATCCGAGTATCTTCTTTCTTTTCCTTACCTTTAGTTGAATCATCAATCAGAAGTCTCAACTTCCTTTTTTCTAAATAATAGTCGTAATCGCCTTCGCTAAAATAAATTTCTCCGTTTCCCTCTAATGCTAAAATACCATCGCAAATTCTATTCAGGAAATATCTATCATGGCTAACAATTATAACACATCCTTCAAATGCATTAAGTGCTTCTTCAAGTATTCTGAGTGTTGGCAGGTCAAGATCATTTGTCGGCTCATCCAGCAAAAGGAAATTTCCACCATTAGCTAAAATCTTTGCTAAAGTAAGTCTGCTTTTTTCACCTCCAGAAAGTCTGCCAACCAAAGTATTAATTTTATCATCTGTAAAAAGAAATCGCCTTAAGTATGTCCATATACTTACTTGCTGCTTGCCAAACTTTACAATTTCACTTCCTTCGCCAATTGCTTTAATAACAGTATCTTCGTTATTCAAAAAAAGTCTTGCTTGATCGACATAATTAAATTCAGTTGTTTCTCCAATTTCTATTTTTCCTTCTGTAGGAGATATTTCACCTAAAATAATTTTTAATAATGTTGTTTTCCCAACACCATTCTGTCCAACAACTCCAATTTTTCTTCCTGGTTCAAAGTTGAAGTTAAATCCTTTGAATAAAATTTTATCACCAATTTTAATTCCCACATTTTTAAGCTCAATAACTTTTTTGCCTAATCTTTCTGCAGGCGGGATAATAAGTTCAACATCAATCTCCGCATCAAGGTTATCTTGTGAAGCAATTTCATAATAATTATCAATTCTGCTTTTAGCTTTTGTTCTTCTTGCTTTTGGCCCTCGCCTTATCCATTCAAGTTCTCGTTTAAGAAAAAGCTGACGCTTGCGTTCCTCAACTTCTTTAACAGCCTGTCTTTCAGCTTTGTTAATTAGGTAGTCAGTATAATTTCCTTGATGAGAATAAAATTTGCCATAAGATAATTCAACAATTCTATTTGCAATCCTATCAAGAAAATATCTGTCATGAGTTACAAATATGAATGTTCCTTTATAACCAGTTAAAAAGTTTTCGAGCCATTCAATTGATTTTGTATCCAGATGATTTGTTGGTTCATCCAAAATGAGTATGTCTGGTTTAGAAATTAATGCTCTGCATAGAGCAACTCGCCTTTTTTCTCCGCCAGACAAAATTGAAATATTTCTTTCAGGTTCTGGTGCATCAAGTGATTGAATAAGTATATTAATTCTTTTTTCAAGACTCCATGAGTCCAACATCCTAATTTTTTCTTCTAGTTGACGTTTCTTAGGTGAATCAAACTTTGAATTTTCATATTCTATAATTAAATCTAATTCTAATTGTGCCCCTAAAAGAATATTTTCATAAACATTTTTAGATTCATCCAAAGTGAATTCTTGAGATAGAAATCCAATTCCAAGGTTTTTCTTCTTTGCTATTTCTCCAGCATCTGGCTGTATTATGCCTGAAATAATTTTTAAAAAAGTAGACTTACCCGCACCATTTCTTCCAACTAATCCAATTCTATCACCTTCATGAATACTAAGAGAAGTTTTATCCAAAATTATCTGTTCACCGAATTTAACTTCTATATCTAATGCCGATAATATTACAGGCGCTACTTTATTTGACATAAATTTCTTTAAAAAATCTGTTTGTAATTTTAAAATAAACGCAACTTGATAAGTTCTAATTTACCCATTTCACCAGAATTCATATTACAATTATTTAAAAATATTTCCATATAATTAATAAACTAGCGTTTAATTTTTCTGTTTTTCCATTTGTAATTTCCAAACAAGCCCGATACTCCAGCAATAACTATATACGGGATTTGAAAAACTTCGGAAATAATTAAATACTTTAGTAAACTTTTTCCATAAAGTAATTGAGTACCTTTTTTCATAATTCTCGACTCAAAAACAATTTTCATCATTAAGTTAAAAATAAAAAGATATAAATAATGAATTGATAAAATTACAGCAGCAACCGGAAGTAAAACAAAACTTAGATAAAACAAAAATATTAAAAGCAGTTTGAAGATTAATAACTTATCAGCATAAAATAATCCTTTACTTGCCCACCTTTTTCTTTGATTATAAAATCGTTCAATTGTATCATTTGCATCAGTAAGAACAATTGCTTCCTTGTTTAAACAAAATTTTATTTTATAATTAGTTTCTTTCCAAATTTTTTGCATTAGCATTTCATCATCACCAGAAGATAGATTAAGATGATCCTTAAATCCATTAACCTGGTCGAACAAAGATTTTCTGTACGTCAGATTAGCTGCATTACAAATAATTGGAGTATTATTGCCGATCAATCCTGCTCCAGTAAAAACTAATCCTGCAAACTCTAATTTCTGAAGTTTGCTAAATAAACTGTGATCTTCATTAAATTCAACAGGACCAGAAACAAATCCTGTTTCATCATCAAAATTTTCCATTAAAGACTTTAGCCAATTAGGACCATGCTGACAATCTGCATCAGTAGTAACTATTATTTCACCTTGCGAATTTTCAATCCCAAAACTAATTGCTCTTTTTTTATGAGCATTGGATAAAAATTCATTCGGCACCGAAATTACTTTTACATTACCTGACTTTTTTGCACAAATTAATTTATTAAGTGAATCGTCTTCTGAATTATCATTTACATATATAACTTCAAATTTTTCTTTCGGATAATTTTGATTTTCAATGCTTTTCAAACTTGTTAAAATATTTTTCGATTCATTACGAAACGGAATTATTATTGAAACGAATTCATCAATTAATTTTGTGGATGTAGAATAGCTTAGTTTATTTAATCCTTTTAATATTCCTGCTAAGAAATGCAAATAAAAAAGAAGTAAAATAATTGATATTAGAAATAAGTAAAATTCAAGCATTATTTTTTTTTAGAATTATAAATAAACCAATTAACGAAGGAAGGATAATATTAATTATCAATAAAAAAATTGATGCGCTGAATGCAACGGAACTAAGTTCTCCCATTTTCGTAAGAAAAAATATAGAAGCACCTTCACGTATTCCCATTTCTGCAAATGTGACTGATGGAATTATGGTTTTTGCAAACATTACAAGATTACTAGCCCATAAATAATGCAATAAACGAAAATGATTTGAGAAGCCTGCAATCAAAAGAGCAAATTGAAAAATATAACACCAATATTGCAGGAACGATATAATTATCATCTTGGCTGAGTAATTCTTATCAAGATTTTTTACAATCTTAAGTCCATTAAGAAAAGTTTCAAATCTCTTAGATGATTTTAAATAATCAAACGATAAGTTACTCCAAAATTTTTTGCTCGTAATCAGAATAAATAGTAAATAAAACAATGTAAACACTACTATAAACAAAGCTAAGGTTATAAAAATAGTAACATTATAATATATCTTAATGAATAATATTCCTGCCAAAGATCCTATAAAAGTAACGATGATTAAAAGAAATACTTTATCAATAAACGTAGCTATAGAAACTTCGATAAATGTTTTATCCTTTAGTTCAACTGCCCTTCCAAAATATTCTCCTGCTCGAGCAGGAGTAAATGAACCTCCTGCAATTCCAAGAAACAATGAATTTAATATTTTCTTATTTTCATTGATGCAAAGAACATTAACGCAAGTAAGCCGCCACCTTTTGAATTGCAGATATAAATTTAAAAACATCAACAATAAAGCAGCAAATATTAAATACAAATTTGCATCTTTAACAGATGTAACAATTGCCTCTGGATCAATTTTGGAAATTATAAACCACATTAAACCGCCAGCAATAATAAATTTTATCAAGATGATATAAAACTTCTTGCTGGTTATAAAACTATTTTTCTTCACATTTATTGAATTAATTTTCATCAATTATTTTGCCCATACTCTCAAAATATTTTTTGCTAATAATTTTTGCTCAAATAAAATCAAACATAAAACCTAATCCAAACCTAGACACTCGTTGGTTAAAATATTGATTAAACACATCTCCACCATTATAATAAGAAGCATAAAAGACCAAACCTTTTCCCTCCCATTTCCCAAATTTAATTCCAACTAAATAATTTTGATTTATAATATATTCCGGAATACCTTTAACATCAAAATTAAATGCTAGAAAAATATTTTCATCTTTACTAAAAACTTTTCCAAACAAATTTGGGAATGAATATTCAGCGCCTGCTTTATATAATATTCTGTTTAATTGCCTGCCACCTGTTTTCTTTCCAGTAGAAATTGAAAGACCGCCATAATATCTTAAAAAGCTCCAACCATAATTATCTTCTTTAGCTAGAACTAATTCGCCATAATTATTTCCGTAAGCAATTGGGTTTTCATTATTGATCCACTCTCCTGTTGAATTATCCCAATGCCCATCAACTAAATGTGCGCTGCTATGAATATACCGAAAGCGTGCAACAAATCTACCGCCTTCAAGTTGTTTAGAATAAACTACATTGCCGCCAAAGAATCCATCAACTGCATCTATTTGAAGCCGATAAGCTAGATAGGAAGTTACATATGCATAAGCCATAAATTCAGCACCGACTGTTATTCTACTTTTTGATGATGGAAAATTGAAGCCCAAAACATCAACTGAATTTCCAATATCTACTTTTATATTTGAGTTAGCTGTATAATAAAGAAGTCCCATTCTTGCTTCGTCTATTCCGGCTTTTAATGGAAGAAAGTTTAATCCTTGCGGAAGAAAATCAAATTTAAAATCTTTTTTGGTTTGAGGCTGCGAAGACTGAATAATAGTCGCAATAAGCATTAAGCTGAAAAGAAATTTTTGTCTCATTCAGTTACGATATTTTTTAAAATGAATATCCAAACCTAAGATTTATTAGAACAAAATTCTTGAAAATTATTTTTTGAAAACATTAAATTAATTTAGAACAACTGGGTGGTAGTTTTTAAATTATAGAAATCAAAAATTATTTTTAATATTATTTAATTTTTGTGTGATGGTAACTACTTTAAGTTGATTTATTAGCATTGTAAGTGAAGTAAAATTATTGTTATCAAAAATTCTTTTTGTTACTTTTGATCATTAAAATCCCAATAACTGGAGTGGCAATGTATATCAGTTTCAGTGATATCCCAGGAAATCATAATTTATTTCTAGATTACTTATATGAATTTGAAAATGTAAAAGATTTTTACAAAACTGATTTTCGAGATAAAGAAGAATATCTAAATATATTTAAAAAAATTTCTGATTCTCATAACCATTCAAGAGAAACTTTAGCCGCCGTGTTGAAAGATCAATATGCAGGATTTAATCCTTCAGCAAAAACACAAAAAAATATTTCTTCTTTAAATGAGAAAAAGACCTTAGCCGTAGTTACAGGCCAACAGTTAGGTATTCTTGGCGGCCCGCTTTATACATTTTATAAAATAATTACGGCAATAAAATTAGCTTCTTTCCTTTCAGAGCGATACGATGAATATTATTTTGTCCCGATTTTCTGGCTCGAAGGAGATGATCACGATTTTAATGAAGTAAGAGAAATTAATTTAGTTAATGATTCAAATGAAATTATTAATATCGCTTACGACAAGGAATTAATTGATGAAGATAATAAAGGAAGTGTCGGCACTTTACAATTTAATGAATCATTGGATTTATTCTATCAAGAACTTGAAAAAAATCTACGAACTACAGAATTCACCGCACCTTTATTAGAAAAAATCAAATCATTTTATAAAACAGGCAATACATTCAAAACTGCTTTTAAAGAATTAATATTCTGGATATTTGATCAATATGGACTTGTAATTTTTGATCCGCAAGATTCAAAAATAAAAGATCTTCTTAAACCAATTTTTAAAAAAGAAATTTCTGACTTTAGAATTCATACAGAAAAACTGGTAAAAATCAGTGCAAAGCTTGAAGAAGTATACCATGCTCAGGTAAAAATTCGCCCAATAAATCTTTTTTACAGCAATGAAGAAGGAAGATATTTAATTGAGCCTGTAGAAAATGAATTTCGCTTAAAGAGAAAAAGAAAAAAATTTTCACTTGAAGAGTTGGTATCTTTAATTGAATCAGAACCAGCTAACTTTAGTCCAAATGTATTACTTAGACCAATTTGCCAGGATTACATTTTACCAACTTCATTTTATGTAGGCGGGCCAAGTGAAATTTCATATTTTGCTCAAGTAATGCCGCTATATGATTTTTATAATATTGAATCGCCAATTATTTATCCACGTTCATCTGCAACAGTTATAGAAAAAAATCTTTCCCCAATTATTGAAAAATTCGATATTGACCTAAATGAATTATTCCATGATCCAGAAAAGCTCAAACTAAAAGTTATGGACTCGATATCTAAGACTTCCGTTGATGAAATTTTTAATGAAGCATCTTACAAAATTGAAAATGTGCTTGATCAGTTAAAGGAAAGACTTTTTGAATTTGATAAAACTATGAGTGATGCCGGTTCAAAATATAAACAGAGAATTTTTCATGATCTCGAAATTCTAAAAGAAAAAACTATTGATGCTCAAAAAAGAAAATATGAAACAACTTTAAGACAAATTGATAAGGTTGTAAATGTAATTCTGCCTAATTCAACTTTACAGGAAAGACAGATTAACTTTATTTATTTTGCAAACAAATATAGGACTGATATTCTTAAAAATATTTTTGAAGAGCTTTCAATTAACAAGTTTGAGCATCAGATCATCAAACTAATTTAGCAAATTGCTTTCTCAGTTTCTGAATCAAAGAAATGAAGTTTATCAATATCAAATTTTAAATTTTTAGTTTGTCCTGCCGTTGGCATTTCCCGTGCAGGAATTCTAGCGATAAGCTGAGTTCCATCAACAATAAAGTATAAAAATATTTCATTGCCCATTGGTTCAACTACATCAAGTTGGACATTTAACTTAGTAAAATTTTGCAATGAAACATTCAAATCAGAATCATAAATATCTTCCGGACGAATTCCAAGCCAAACATTTTTATTAATATATGGTTTCAGAATTTCTCCATAGCCGGCTGTTAAATTAACAATTATTCCGCCGGAATTACTTTTAAACGTAATTCCATTATCAAGTATAATTTTCCCTTCAACAAAATTCATTGAAGGACTGCCAATAAAACCAGCAACAAATTTATTCACAGGCTTATTATAAAGATTAAGCGGTGTATCAATCTGATGGATATTCCCGTCTTTCATAATTACAATTTTATCGCCCATGGTCATCGCTTCAGTTTGATCGTGAGTTACATAAATCATTGTTGCATTTAACCTTTGATGAAGTTTTGAAATTTGAGTTCTCATTTGAACTCTAAGTTTTGCATCAAGATTGCTCAACGGCTCATCAAATAAAAATACTTTTGGCTTCCTTACTATTGCGCGTCCAACTGCAACACGCTGACGCTGTCCACCGGACAACGCTTTAGGTTTCCGATCAAGAAATTCTTCAAGTTCCAAAATCTTAGCGGCTTCCATTACACGATTTTTTATTTCTGTTTTGTCAAACTTTCTAAGCTTTAAGCCAAATGCCATATTTTCATAAACCGTCATGTGAGGATATAGTGCATAATTTTGAAAGACCATCGCGATATCTCTATCCTTCGGAGAAACATCGTTAACTTTTTTGCCATCAATATAAAGCTCGCCGTCGCTAATTTCTTCTAACCCGGCAATCATTCTTAATGTTGTTGATTTGCCGCAGCCAGAAGGCCCGACTAGCACAACAAACTCACGATCATTTACATTAATGTTAATATCATTTACTGCTTTATTTCCACTTTCATAAACCTTAGAAATATTTTTCAAAATTACTTCAGCCATAATTTACCTAACAATTTTGTTAATCTGTTTATTAAAATTTGGATTAGAGATACTAACGCATTCAAAGTTATTAACTTTTCCGCCATCAAGCAATAAAAGAGATAAAATTCCAAACGACATAGCAATTCTGTGATCTCCAAAGCTTTCGAATAGCGGGAAATTATTTGTTATCCTTCCTTCAAATGAAAATCCATCTTCAAATTCTTCTACCTTAAAGCCAAGTACTTTTAAATTATAACAAATAGAATAAATTCGATCAGTTTCTTTACCTCTTAATTCCTCTGCATTTCGTATAAAAAAATTTCCTTCTGCAAAAATTCCAGCAACTGTTAAAATTGGAATCTCATCAATTATGTTTGGAATAATTTCTTCTTCAATTTCAATATTTTTAAGACCACTACTTTGAATTAACAGATCGCCTAAAGGTTCACCAGCAATTATTTTTTCATTTTGAACATCAATCTTTGCACCCATTTTTTTAAGAACTGATATAATTCCCGTTCTTGATTTATTCATTGATACATTTTTAATCATTAAAGAAGAATTTTTGGACAGCAGCGTAAGCACTATAAAAAAAGCAGCTGTTGAAATGTCTGAAGGGACAACATATTCCTTCGGCTCAGGATAATCTTTTTTAGATGAATAAATAATTCTGGCATTATCAGTTTGTTCAACTTTTAATCCAAGCATTCGTTCAGTATGATCTCTTGATGGAATTTTTTCAATCACCATTGTTGGATCATCGCAGTGAAGTCCTGCAAGTAGGACAGCGCTTTTAACTTGAGCACTTGAAACCGGTAGTTCATATTTTATTGGTAATAACTTTTCAACTGGATAAATAGTAATCGGCAAAGTAAAATTATCTGTAGCCGAAATTTTAGCGCCCATTTCGGTTAATGGAGTAATTATCCTTTTCATTGGCCGCTTTGAAAGAGATTCATCGCCAATTATTGTTGTTTCAAAATTCTGTGCCGCTAAAATTCCACTAATTAATCTTGTAGTAGTTCCAGAGTTGCCGGCATCTAGTGGTTTGTTAGGTTTTCTAAATCCTTTAAAGCCATTTCCAATTACTTCAACAAAATTTTCTTTAGCATTTATTTCAACACCAAGTTCTCTAAAACAATTTTTAGATGATATAACATCTTTGCCATTTGAAAGATTAAAAATTCTAGAAGTTCCTTTAGCCATTGCAGCAAACATAACCGAACGATGTGAAATTGATTTATCGCCTGGTAAATCTAGTTCGCCTTCAACTTTTCCAATCTTATTAAATTCTTGAATCATGCATAAAACCTTTTTACTTTTTACACCACAAATTTATCAAATCTTCCAACTCTTCTTTCGTGAATTCACTTTTTTCATACATTCCTTTTTTTTGTCTCTGGCGCAAGGCTTCATACAAAACTACAGCGGTAGCAACAGAAACATTTAAACTTTGAACCATTCCAAGCATCGGAATAAAAAATTTTTTATCTGCCAACCTTGCAACTTCTTCTGAAATTCCGCGGTGTTCATTTCCCATTACAATTGCAACTTTTTTTGTAAAATCAAGATCATAGAATGAAACTGCATTCTCATCTAGAGTGGAAGCATAGATTGAATAGCCTTCAGCTCTTAAATTGTCAAAGCAAGATTTTACATCTTTATATTTATCTTTCTCAACCCACTTAAATGCCGAACCTGATGTTTTCTTACCAATCTTAGGAAATTTTTCTATATAATAGATTAAGGAAACTTTTTGGATACCAACTGCATCGCAAGTTCTGAAAATTGCACTAACATTGTGTGGATCGTGAATATTTTCTAAGATAATTCTTAATGATTTTTGGCGGGCATTTGCAACTGAAATTATCTTCTGAGTTCTTTTTTCTGTTTTATATGATTTCACTAAGAGTTCTTATTAAAAACAAGTTTGTAAATAATTTTAGTTCTGCTTCCTCTTGCTTTATCTACTTTAAATTTATTAACATCAGTTTTCAAATAAAAAGCAGCAAGATCCAAAATTTTATTCATTACTGAGTCTTCATCATGCGCCCAGCATTCGCATCCTTTTAAACTTGGAATTTCAGCAGTACAACCGTCATCGGTTTTATTAATAATGAGATCAATTACCATATTTAATATTTGCTTTCGCTTTTCCCGCCAAGTAAAATCTTAACACTTGCACTCGCGCCAATTCTATCTGCACCGCTGGCAATCATTGCATCGGCATCTTCTCTAGATCTAATTCCGCCAGAGGCTTTCACACCAACTGAACTTCCTACAACATATTTCATTAAGGCAACATCGCCAGCCGTTGCGCCGCCTTTACTAAATCCAGTTGAAGTTTTTACAAAATCAGCTCCGGCATTTTTACAAATAATACATGCTTTTACTTTTTCTTCATCACTTAATAAAGCAGTCTCCAAAATTACTTTGCAAACAGCGCCGTTTCTTTTTGCGGCAAGAACAACTTGGTTAACATCATTGAAAACATAATCGTAATTTCCACTTTTTAACAAACCAATATTAATTACCATATCTATTTCTTGAGCGCCATTTTTTATTGCCTGTTCTGCTTCAAATCTTTTAGTTTCAGTTGTTGTTGCGCCTAATGGAAATCCAATTACGGTGCAAACTTTAACGTCTGTTCCTTGAAGCAATTCGCTGCAAAGTGAAACATGACAAGGGTTAACGCAAACTGAAGCGAAATCATATTTCTTCGCTTCTTCACATAAGTCAACTACTTCTTTGGGTGTTGCTTCAGGTTTTAAAATTGTATGATCAATTTTTCTAGCTAATGACTTATCAATTACTTCTCCGATTCCAGGGCCTGCGGCTATTCTTGATGCACCTATACCTACAATATTGTTTACAGCTTTCGGTTGAGTAACAACATTTGTTTCCCAGCCTTTGCAAGATTCATCCTTACAATAAAAATCGTGCAAAGTTTTTTCAAGAAATTCCTGCGAGATTTTGTTTTTTGTTTCCATATTTATTCCCCGAACATTAAATAAGCTTTGAAAGTATTTTTTAATAACATTGCAATTGTCATTAATCCAACGCCGCCAGGCACCGGAGTAATGAATGAAGTTTTTGGTGCAACATTTTCAAAATCGACATCACCAACAACTCGATATCCTTTTGATTTTGTTGAATCTTCAACTCGATTTATTCCTACATCTATTACAACTGCGCCTTCTTTTATCATGTCAGCTTTAACAAAATTTGGCTGGCCGATTGCAGCAATCAAAATATCTGCTTGTCTTGTGTAATGAGCTAAATCTTTTGCTGCAGAATGACAAATTGTTACAATCGAATTTGCGCCTTCCTTTTTCTGAAGCATAATATTTGCAATTGGTTTTCCAACAATATTGCTCCTTCCTAAAACTACAACATGTTTTCCTTTGGTTTCAATATTATATCTAATTAGTAATTCTTGTATTCCTGCAGGCGTACAAGGAGCAAAAGTATCTTTCCCAATTACTAAATTGCCAACGCTTATTGGATGAAAACCATCAACATCTTTTTTAGGAGAAATGGCTTCAATAATTTTATCTTCATTTATATGCTTTGGTAATGGAAGCTGAACCAATATTCCATGATAATTGTTATCCTTGTTATAATGATTTACGAGTTCTAAAAGTTCATTTTCAGAAATATCAGCACTTCGTTTTTCCGCTTTAGTTCTCATTCCAATTTCTTCACAAGCTTTACCTTTGTTCCTTACATAAATTTCGGAAGCAGGGTTATCACCTACAAGAATTGTAACAAGCCCAGGGACATTTTTCCCTTTCTTAATCAATTCTGAAATTTCTTTCTTTAATTCCTCACGGATTTCAGCCGCTATTAATTTTCCATCGATTAATTTCATCTTTTATTTTTTCTCTTTCAAATCAAATTCATTCATTAACTACTTTTAATTTGTTTTTTTGATTATTCTTTATTTCATCATTTTCTTGAAATGTGATATTATATTTTTCATTCAGATATTTTTTTAACTTTTTATCATTCAAGATTTCATTTTCAAATGGATTAGAGTTTTGCCAGCCCTTCAATCCTGTATTTCTATAATTTTCTAATCTTCGCAAAGTGATTTCACAAAAAACTGGATCAGCATCTGAAGTAAAACATTTTCGTCCTGTTAATTCTGCTGCAAGCAACGTTGTGCCAGAATGCGAAAAGAAATCAACTACGCCTTCACCAGGTTTGCTGCTAGAGAGAATAATTCTTTCAATTGCTTTCAAAGGCTTCTGAGCATAACATCCATTCACATTTTCTTCCATTCTATAAAAAACCTGCTGAACATCAACCCAAACATTTCCAGCTCTAATAAATTCTGATTTACTACGTTCAAAATTTTCAGTTTCTTTTCCGTTTACAGTTTTGTAATATCCTTTTAGAATTTTTGGAATGTCTGTGTACTCAGCCTCGATATTAAATTTTGGATTTCCTTTTGTATAAAATAAAAGTTCTTGCCTAACCGCCATCCAATTTTTTTGAGTTCCATAACCGCGTTGATTGCGCATTGTAATAAAGCTTCGCGAATCAAATCCTGAATTACGCATCATTACCATAAAATCCGGAAGTGGCTGGAAATGATTATTCTGATCTGCACCAAGCCAAATGTAAAGCGATGAATTATCAGCTAAAATTTCAAATGAATTTTTTACCCAGATATTGCACCACTCAATAAATTTTTTCAAATCTCTTTCTTCAAATGCAACAAAATTATATGGCGGATCGTGAATTGCCAAAACCGAATTTTCACCAGCAATAATTTTTTTTATTGATTCAGAATCTTCAGCGGTAATACATCCTATTTTGTGCTTTCCAAATGGATCAGTCCAAATATCGCCTTCCTTAAATCTGCAATATGGAAGAAGAAGTTTTCTTAATTTTTCATCACCATCTATTCTTGGCAACGGAAAATTTTTCATTTTGATTATTCATTTTTTTTTTATGAATTCGGGAAATAAAATTCTTTCTATCTCAACAGTTTTTCCTGAATCAGAATCGATCTTAAAAAATATTCCGCAAAGGTGAACATCTTTTTCAGCTGTTTCATATTTCTGTGGAGTTTGGAAAATAAATCTGTTTATTGCCGCTTGTGTCTTCATTCCAATTACTGAATCATATGGTCCGGTCATTCCAACATCAGTTATAAACCCAGTGCCATTAGGAAAAATTCTTTCATCTGAAGTTTGTACATGAGTATGTGTGCCAACTAAAGCGCTCACTTTACCGTCGAGATAATTTATCATTGCTATTTTTTCAGCAGTTGCTTCAGCATGAAAATCAACAAAAATAATATTTGTTTCATTTTTTAATTTTGTTAAAACCCAATCAGATGTTCTAAATGGACAATCAATTGAAGACATAAATGTTCTGCCTTGCAAATTGACAACAGCAACTTTTCCTTTTTTTGTTTCAGCAATGTAGTAACCATTTCCGTAAGTTCCTTTTGGGTAATTTAACGGACGAATCGAACGAGGTTCGTTTTTCAAATATTCTTGTGATTGATGTTTATCCCAAGTATGATTTCCACCAGTAATTACATTTACACCTAAATCAAATAAAATTTTTCCTTCTTTATCTGTGCACCCTTTTCCATCGGAAGCATTTTCACCATTGGCAATAACAATATCGGCTTTATATTTTTGAATTAAACTCGGCAGCCAAGTTTGAACCATATCCATGCCAGGTTTGCCAATAATATCGCCGATAAAAAGTAAATTAATTAACGTCATATTGTTCCTTATTTGAGCGTTTAATATATCGAAAATCGAAATAATTAAAAAACTGAAAAGGTTCAAAAACACATTGTAACGATTGATTTACTTACACTTTTTACCGCTTATAAGAAAAATTTAATTTTGGAAAACATTCTTTGCTTAGCGATTTTAAAAAAATTATGATAATAATGATTCTTTGGTTTTGATTAAATTTCATTTTAATAATAGATTTGCATCATGATGAATAAGGACATTTCCAAATTACCAATTGAAGAAGCCAGCTTTTGTGTTGTTGACGTAGAAACCACTGGACTATCACCGCGTTATAATGGAATAATTGAAATCGGTTTAGTAAAAATTTCCGGATTAAAAATAGTAGATAAGTATCATTCCTACGTTAATCCCGGGAAAGATATTCCCTATTTTATCACTCAACTTACAGGAATTACAAATGAAGATGTTTACGACGCACCATTTTTTGAAGATATTGCTGATGAAGTTACCGATTTTATTGGTGAGGACATTTTAAGCGGGCACAATTTTTCATTTGATTATGAATTTTTGAAAAAGGAATTTAGGTACTGCGGAAAAGAGCCAGTTGAAAATTTAAATCTTTGTACTTTGAAATTATCGCGGCGACTTTTTCCAATGCTAAGAAGTAAATCGCTTGGAGTTGTTTGCAATCATTTAAAATTAAAAAATACTAAAGAACACAGTGCTCTTGGTGACTCCGAAGTAACTGCAAAACTTTTAATAAAAATTATAAAAGAATTAAAGGTGAAACATAACATTCATCAGGTAGATCAGTTACTTAATTTTCAGTATATACCAAAAAATTTGCAGACACAGATTCCGATAAAGAAAAAACTTGGCGAAGACATTTCAATTTTACCCGATGCGCCAGGTATATATTATTTTTTAAATTCAAAGAATGATGTAATATACATTGGCAAAGCAAAATCTTTAAAAAGCAGAGTCAAATCTTATTTCCTTCAAACAGCACCAAGAAAAGCTAAAAAGATTGTCAAACAGGCATCGAGATTAAAAATTGAAATTACAAACTCAGAATTAACCGCGCTGCTTATGGAAGCCGAGCTAATCAAGATCATAAATCCAAAACATAACATCATGCTTAAGGAATACGGAAATAAATATTTCTTAAGAATAACTTCTTCTCATCAATTTCCTAAAGTTGAAATTTGTAATTATTTTGACTTTGACGGGAATGATTATTTTGGACTTTTTATTTCAAAAAAGAAAGCACTTCTTGTTGATGAAATGATTGCCAAAACTTTTGCAATAAGAGAATGCGAGGATAAAGAACTTTCAAAAGGCAAAGCATGTTTCCTTGCAGAAATAGAACGATGCACAGCGCCTTGTGTAAACAAAGAAAAATCAGTCTACCAAAGCGAACTTGATAAAGTTTATGAATTTCTTTATGGTAAAAATCAGTTTGCATTAAGTAGATTGATCAACCGGATGAAAGAATATTCCGATAAACAGAAATATGAAAAAGCTGCGGAAGTAAAATCTTTAATTGATATGATTCTTTCACAGACGCACAAATCATCCTTGCTTGCCGAGCCGGTAAACTCTGCAAATGTTTTATTTGAGATTACTGAAAGCGGCAGCCGAGATTATGTTTTAATGATTGCCGGGAAAATCTTTATAAAAAAATATGCAATTAATGATAAAGATTATTTTGAAGAAGCATTAAATGACTATTTCGAAAGGACAATTAATATAACTGCCCTTCCAAATGAAGAAGACCTTGAAAAAATGAAAATCACTTTGAATTGGTTAATTAAAAACAGAAACAAAGTAAGAACTTTTTATCTGAAGGAATACAACTCGAAAGAAGAATTATATTCTCACCTTTCCAGTTTTAGCGTTTACAGCAATCCGCCGGAAGCATCGACGTTTGAAATAAAAAATTTCATCAACCACGAAGAACAAGAAGCAATAGTTGAATAGTTCTGCTTTAATTAATATGTGTTAATTCTTAGCCGGCAAATTCTTTTAAGAACTCCATCACTTTATCGTGATTGTAACCTTTTCCTTCTTCAAGCTCACCGGTATTTTTTGATTTAATTAGTTTCCCATTTTTATCAAGTATAAAAACATGCGGATATCCTTCGATCTTCGGATATTTTGATAACACTTCTTCGTTCTTATTTTCTTTGCTGTAATTTACTTTAACAAAAACATAATGTTTGTTAAGATAATCTTGAAGATCTTTATTAGCCGAATAGAAGTCATCAAGCCTATGACACCAAATGCACCACTCTCCGCCAACATCAACATAAACTTTTTTGTGAGTTCTTTTAGCTTCAGCAACAGCATCCTTAATATCCTTGGATGCATCTCTTGCCGGATCAAACTTTGTAACGGAAATATATTTTTCTTTTTTAAAAGATTTTTTTTGAGCATTTATATTTGCAGAACAAGCAGCAAAAAAAGTTAGTAAAACTAAAATAGTCGTCCTCATTTTAAATCCTTCTTAATTTAATAAAAGATACTTTTCGAAATTACTAAATAGGATATTAAAATATTCATTAAAATACTATTTATTTTTCAAATGCTTACCAATAAATTATTTTTTAATAAAATATCGTACCTTTGTCATTAGAAAATCCCATTAACCAAAAGGAACGAAATGAAATTTGCTAAAAGACTTGACAGGCTTCCGCCTTATCTTTTCGCCGAGCTTAATGCTATTAAACTTCAGAAGCGGCAGCAAGGAATAGACATGATTGATCTTGGAATGGGTAATCCGGATCAGGCGACGCCAAAATTTATTATCAATAAGTTGAAACAAACTATTGACGATCCGAAAACTCACAGGTATTCTAGGTCAAAAGGAATTCCGGCAATCTTAAAAGCAATTTCCAGAAAATATAAAAGAGATTTTGATGTTGATATAAATCCCGAAACAGAAGCTGTCGCAACAATTGGAAGCAAAGAAGGTTTAGCTCATCTCTGTTTGGCAACTCTTGATGCCGGCGACGTTGTGCTTGTGCCAAATCCAACTTACCCGATTCATATTTACGGAGTAATTGCTGCCGGTGCAAATGTAATTTCTATTCCATTGAGCGAAGAAAATAATTTTGTTCCGGATATTTCTTTGATTACGCGAGATATGTGGCCGCAGCCGAAAATGTTAATTCTAAATTTTCCAGCTAATCCAACTACTGCAATTGTTGATCTCGATTATTTAAAGGAAATTGTTGCTTATGCAAAAAAAACAGACATGCTGATAATTCACGATATGGCTTACAGCGATATTGTTTTTGACGGAACAAAAGTTCCTTCAATTCTTCAAGTGCCTGGAGCTAAGGATGTAGCGGTTGAATTTTTTACAATGTCTAAGAGTTACAATATGGCTGGCTGGCGTGTTGGCTTCTGCGTGGGAAATTCCGAAGTGTGCCAAGCTTTGGCTAAATTAAAAAGTTTTTATGATTATGGAATTTTTACTCCAATTCAAGTTGCTGCAATTACGGCACTCGATTCACCGCAATCGGTAACAAAAGAAATTGCTCAAGTTTATTACAACCGTCGTGAGGTTTTGGTTGACGGCTTAAACAGCATTGGTTGGAATGTTAAGAAACCAAAAGCAAGCATGTTTGTTTGGGCACCAATTCCAGATAAATTTAAATCGATGGGATCAATTCAATTTTCCAAAATGCTAATTGATGAGGCAGAAGTTGTAACCTCTCCCGGCGCAGCTTTCGGTGAATACGGCGAAGGTTATTTAAGAATTTCAATGGTGGAAAATGAACAGCGCATAAAGCAGGCAATTAGGAACATCAAAAAAATAATGGATAAATAAATTTATTTAAAATTGAAAACTGATAAAGATTTAGAAAAAATATTAAAAGACAAGACTTCAGGCTCGTCTGAGGTTTTGTTCAAATTGAACAACTATTTTAAAGATATTATAGGTGAACCGAAGAAATTTAAATTCACAATTCAAATAGTAAAAAAAGAACTTTCACACTTTTCATCAGTTGATAATTATGTAAAATCTTTGGAAACAATTTATTCAACAAAAAGTCATCAAGAGATCGAAGATTTTTTAAATACTTATTATAAGATACAATTAAGTAAGTATCAGAAACTTTATAAAAATTCTAAACCATTTTTGATTAATGCAAAAACTATTCTAACAATTTCAAATAGTAAAACACTTGCTGAATTTTTTAAGATTTGGAAAAAAGAAAACAGACGTTTAAAAGTGATTGTTTGCGAGTCTCGGCCAAAATACGAAGGAAGGATTTTTGCAAGAACTCTTCTTCATGAAAACATAAAAGTTGAATTAATAACTGATTTTATGATTTCGCTTTTTATTCCTAAAGTTGATGCAGTCATTCTTGGCGCTGATTCAATTTTAAAAAATGGAAACGTTATTAATAAAGTTGGAAGTTTAACCGCAGCGTTATTGTGCAAGCAATTAAGCAAACCATTTTATGTTTTAACAACAAAAGAAAAATTTACGAATAGAAAAACTTTACGGCAAAATGAACAATTAAAAAGCGAAGTATGGAATTATCAGAATAAAAACTTAACAATTAAAAATATTTATTTTGAAGAAGTACCAAAAAAATTAATTACAAAAATAATAACCGATTAAATTTTCTTATCATAATTTCTTTGCAAATAAAATAGTGATGCCCTAATTTCCATTTCAAAAATATTAATAGGATAAATATGAAATTCTTAAAATACATTCCATTATTTTTATTACTGTTTGTAGTCTCTTCTTTTCCTCAAAAGAAGGATTTAACAGTTGAACTTGTAACTACTAAATCTTATTCTCTTTACCCCAAAAGATTAGCGCAGTTACAATGGCGTGCAAACGAAAATTTTTTTACATATGTAGATAATACCAAAGGAAAAGAAAAATTAATTTCAGAAGATGCAAAATCTGGTAAACAAGAGACTCTTCTAACTCTTGAAGATCTTAATAATAAATTTGAAAAAATTAATCGTCAATCTGTTAGAAGATTTCCAAACATCGAATGGACTGATAAAAATAATTTCCGTTTTTGGGATAATGATTCATTATGGAATTTTGATCTTTCAACAAATTCATTAAAGCTGCTTAACAGTACTTCAGATAATGCTGAAAACTTAGATTATACAAATAAAAATTACGCTGCTTATACAATTAAAAATAATTTATTCATTTCTATAGATAACAAACAAACACAAATAACAAATGATTCGAATGAAGGAATTGTAAACGGACAAATAGTTGCAAGAAATGAATTCGGAATTGATAAAGGTACATTCTGGTCACCAAATAATAATTATCTTGCTTTCTACAGAAAAGATCAATCAATGGTGACTGACTATCCTCTAGTAGATATTTCTTTTCATCCGGCAAAGTTAGTAAATATAAAATATCCAATGGCTGGAATGACAAGTGAAGAAGTTACACTTGGAATTTATGATCTTAAAACTGGCAAAACAATTTTCTTAAAAACTGGGGAACCGAAAGATCACTATTTAACTGGTGTATCATGGGATCCAAATGAAAAATATGTTTATATTGGCATTTTAAACAGAGACCAAAATGATTTACACGAAATCAAGTACGATATTTCAACCGGAAATCCAGTTGATACTTTATTTGAAGAAACAAATGCAAAATATGTTCAGCCGCTTCATGGCGCAATCTTTTTGAAAAATCACCCGGATGAATTTATTTGGATTTCGCGTCGCGATGGTTGGAATCATCTTTATCTTTATAAAACAAATGGCAAATTGATTAAACAATTAACCAAAGGCGACTGGGAAGTAACTGACTTAAACGGATTTGATGAAAAAGGTGAAAATGTTTTTTTCACTGCAACAAAAGAAAGCCCGCTCGATCGTGATTTTTACGAAGTAAACGTTGAATCCGGTAAAATCAACAGAATTACTAAAGAGCCTGGAGTTCATCATGTTATTCAAAATGAAGGTGGAAATTTATTTCTTGATACATTTAATAGTTTGGTAGTTCCAAACGAAACTTTACTACTTAATAACGATAAAAATATTAGAACTGTTTTGAAGGCAGAAAATCCTCTTGAAGATTATAATATTGGAAAAACAAAATTCTTTACTCTTAAAAGCAAAGACGGATTTGATCTTTATTGCAGAATGATTACGCCACCAAATTTTGATTCGACCAAAAAATACCGCGCACTTGTTTATGTATACGGAGGACCAGGTATTCAGCTAATAACAAACAGCTGGCTTGGAGGTGCAGGCCTTTGGTTAAATTATATGGCAGAACAAGGCTATGTTGTTTTTACTCTTGATAATCGAGGTTCTGCAAATCGAGGATTAGCTTTTGAACAAACAACATTCAGGCATTTAGGAACTGAAGAAATAGAAGATCAAACACTTGGAGCTGAGTATTTAAAATCTCTTCCTTTTGTCGATTCAACAAGAGTTGGTGTTTTCGGATGGAGCTTTGGTGGATTTATGACAACATCTTTAATGACTCGAAGACCAGGATTATTCAAAGCTGCTGTTGCCGGCGGTTCTGTTATTGATTGGAGTTATTACGAAGTTATGTATACCGAAAGATATATGGATACTCCGCAGCAAAATCCCGAAGGATATAAAGAATCAAGTTTGTTAAATTATGTCCAAAATTTAAAAGGAAAACTTTTAATGATTCATGGAACAATGGATGCGACAGTTGTTTGGCAACATGATTTAATGTTTATAAAAAAATGTGCTGATCTTGGAATTCCGGTAGATTATTTTGTTTATCCTGGGCAAGAACATGGAGTAAGAGGAGTTGATACGTTCCATTTGTATGATAAGATTACAAATTATTTTAATGACAACTTGTAATACTAAATTTCAACTTTAGATTAAAGGGATGATAATTTTTTCATCCCTTTATTTTTTAAATAGTAATTAATTTTCTGCTTTTTTTATTGAATCTTAATGTAAGTAAAATTGCAGAAGTCATAAGTCCAATTAAGAAACCGATCCAAATTCCAATAACATTTAGTTTGAATAAAAATCCCAAAACATAACCTATGGGCAAAGCGATAATCCAATAAGAAATAAAAGTTATTATTGTCGGTCCTTTAACATCTGTTAATCCTCTTAGTACCCCAATTCCAACTGCCTGAGTGCCATCAAAAATTTGAAAAATTGCAGCAATTATTAAAAGATATGACGCAATATTAACAACATCTTGATCTTTAATATATAGAGTTGGTAAAAATTTATTGAAAAGAATAAAAACTATGCCGCAGCAAAACATTATTGCTGCCCCTAAAGATATAGCCGTAAATCCAGCTTTCCTAACTTCAGTGATATTTTGTTTACCGACAGCAACACCTACTCTAATGGCTCCGGCAGAAGAAATTCCTAAAGTCGCCATATAAGTTATTGATGCCAAATTTATTGCGATTTGATGAGCGGCTAATTGCTTTGTTCCTAACCAACCAATCATTACTATTGCGAATGAAAACGCGCCAACTTCAAAAATATATTGAAATGCACTCGGTAATCCAAGACTTAGAATTTTTTTAACAACATGGAAATCCATTTTTGAAATTTTCAAAGCAACATCGAACTTTTTGAATTGAGACGACTTCATAACATACAATATTAGAGCAATTGCCATAAATAATCTTGAAGTGAAAGTTGCCCATCCGGATCCGTTCAATTCTAATCTTGGAAATCCATAATGCCCATAAACAAGAATCCAATTGATTGCAGCATTAATAACATTTGCTATTATCGTTATAATCATCGCCGGTCGCGTAATTGACAATCCTTCAATAAATTGTTTATAAGTTTGAAACAACATTATTGGTATTATCGAATATCCAAGAATTTTTGAATATGAAATTGCTAATTTATAAACTTGAATAGGTTGATCTAAAAACTGAAATAAATTCGAACATAAAAATGTCAGTCCTAATAGAAGTAAACTAAAAATCATATTTACAATTAGAGATTGTTTAAAAAATTTTTCGCAATCATCATTTCTACCGGCTCCAATAGAAATTGCAACTAATGGAGTAATCGCATACGAAATTCCAATTCCAATAATTAGAATTAGAATAAATAATCCATTTGCAAGAGACGCAGCAGCTAAAGGTGCATCACCCAAACCTCCAACCATCATATTGTCTACAACTTGCATCATAATATATCCCAACTGACCGATCATAACAGGATAAGCAAGAGTAAATGTATTTTTTATATGGTTTTTAACTGTTGACATTTATAAAAAAATTATTAGAAATGATTAACGTTAGAAAATATTTTTAAAAGATAAATATAAATTAGAATTAGAAAGAATAAAGAAAAATATTTTTTTATTTGGAGACAAATGAAGTGTTATTTTCCAACAGAATAAACAGAAATTCCCGCGGCGTTTATAGAAGTAAATGGATAATTATATTTTGAAGTTACGCTATCTATTTGTTTCATTGAAAGTGACTCTGCTTCAGATTTAGCAGTTACAAATTTAATTGCACTTTCATTATTGTGGTTTGTAAATAATCCAACTAAAAACAATCCACCGAAGAGGAAGAAAATACTTAGAAATATTACAATACTTATTAATAATTTTTTCACAAAATGCTACCTAAAAATAAAATATATCTTAAGTTAACAATAATTTAGTATTTAATATTAAAATGTCAATACCAAATCGATAAGTGGTCTTTAGCCATTTTTTAATGTTAGCGGAGAGACAGGGATTCGAACCCTGGATACCGATTACTCAGTATAACGGTTTTCGAGACCGTCCCATTCAACCACTCTGGCATCTCTCCTAACTTCAACTAAAAATTAAATGTACACCCAAAATTAATAATAAACCAAGACTTAATGAAAAAATTACCAATCTTGTATGATTTTTTAACATTTCGCCTAAAACTGCGTGCAAGGACAAAAATATAAACCCTCCTGCTATGTGAGCCATTATCACACTTGTAATTACCGGTGAAATGCCAGTTTGGAATAAATATGTGCCAATAATCGAACCAATAATTGTGGTTGATTCAACCAATGTTACATATAATATTATTTTTTGTTTTGGATAACTTGAACTAAACATTAATGAAGCAAGAGCAAGTCCCTCTGGAAATTTATGTGTTAATATTGCTGCTAATATGGATTCGTTTTGAGAATGTATTCCATTGCCTGTGCTCAATGCTATTCCATCTAACAATGAATGAATTGAAAGTGCAGTAATTAATGTTAGTACTATTTCCGAAAATTTATGGGTAGTCTTTTCATCAAAATGACTTGCAGAACAAGCTGGACAAATATGAGAAAAATATTTACTTATAAACCAAAATAAAAGATACCCGGACAATACACCAATTAAAATTTGAATTATCGCTAATTTTTCTGACGCTTCGGGAACTAAAACAAATAAAGCAGCACCTAAAAGCGCCCCTGCCGAAAAAGAAATAAGACTGCAAAGTTTTTTATGATTTAGCTTTATAAAAAATGTTGAACCCGCTCCAGATAGTGCTGAGATTAATGCAAGAAAACCTCGAATAATATTATTTTCCATTTAGTAAACCATCAGTATAAAATATTAAGTTACAAATATATGTAATCTCGTTAGATTTATTATAATTTTATTATTAGATTCAAAAACTCGAAAAGAGAATCACAGTTTTGTTAAAGAAAATGAAATTTTTATATTTACAGCGCCTATTTGGAAAGGTGCAGGAGTGGCTTAACTGGCACGCCTGGAGAGCGTGTGTACCTTAACGGGTACCGAGAGTTCGAATCTCTCCCTTTCCGCTTAATTAATAAAAGCTTCGGATTTTTCGAAGCTTTTTTATTTTAAATTGCTTTTACTGACGTTTAATCGATTCATCTTTTCTGCAAATTCTTTTAATATAAAAATTGTAGATGAATCAGTATCAAACACTGAATTATATCCTTGTGGTTCGTGCGGCGGGTCTCCTGTTAATAAATCTCCTGGCTTCCAATAATGATCTCGATTTTGATTTCTTCCTTCACCAGCCCACGCCCAAAAATTTGTGCCAGCAATTGGATTCCCTCCTATTGCTAATTCGTAAACTATCTGTAATATTTTTCTATAAAATTTGTCTCGTTCTGTAGTTGAAGTTCCTGGACCAAGTAATTCATTATCTCTCGGAAATCCAAACTCCTCTAGAACAATCGGTTTATTTAGTTTTTGTGCATCCATTAAATTTTCATTTATGTAATTGATAGAACTATCAATTGCTATAGAATATGTTTCGGAAATTTTTTTAGGATTCAACCAATCCCAATTCTTTGGCCAAAGGTGAAAAGTGAGATAATTAATATTTTTAAAATTATTGGCAGCTAAATAAATATTAGAAGAATATAAACTGCCAATTATGCCTTCGCTTCCTGTGGAAATTAAATGGTTTGGATCAAGTGTATGAATAAATTCTGCTGTTGCATTAATCCATCGATAATATTCTTCTAACCATTTCCCGCCTTTAATTAAAGAACCTGGACGAGGCTCATTTGCAAGCTGCCAAGCCATAATTGTTGGATCTTCATAATAGTAATTTCCAGTAAAAATATTTTTTCTGGTAATTAACTTATAAATGTAATGATAATAAATTTCTTTAGCTTTTTCATTCCTATAAAACGAAGATGAATAATTCATGAAATCTTCCCACGTATAATCCGAATCATACGGATTTATCTTAGGTCCACCAGACCACGAATTATAAACGACCATTCCACCCGACCACTCCCAATAGTTATTCAAAAAAATTACAGCATGCATGTTTCTTTTATGCATTTCTGATAATAGGAAGTCCAAACCTTCGAGTATATCTTCGTCATAAATTTCAGGTTTAGACTGAATTGCCGGTTTTAGTGTATGTTCAATATAAGAATTTTCGGAAGCACCAAGAATCCTCAAATTAGTTATGCCAATTGACTTTAATCTATCTAACTCTCTAATCAATCTTTTTCTATTTCCAACACTATCAGCAGCACCTAGATAACAACCGTACCAAAAGTTTGCACCTTCAAAGTAATAATATTTTTTGTTTAGTTCGAAGTGCGTTCCATCTACCTTTATAAAAGTAGAACTTCTGTTCGGATAAAAAATTGCACAAGCATTGAATAAAATTGAAAATGATATAAGTAGAATCAATCTTGCATATTTAGATTTCATAGAAATTATTTGAAATATTTTAAACTTTTTTAACTCCTTAATAAATATAAATTCTTTTTTGTACATAAATGTTCTTAATTTAATATTATATCGTCATAATTTTATTTGAGAATAATCAATCCTTTATTAACTTTAACTATAAAAATAAATGAAGATAGAATGCGGACTTCTCAAAAAATTATCTTTTTATTATCAGTATTTTCTTTCATTTTTATATTAATTCTCTTTGAATTTCTTCAAACAAAACCAATAATTAATTTTACAGCAGCATACATTTCAACTTCGATCATTTATTTATTCCTTTGCTGGCAAATTCTAAAGTTTGATTTATTAAAAAAACATATTATTGCTTTAATTGGATTAGGCATTTTAATAAGAATAGCTTTTATGTTTGTACATCCAATCGGTTCAGATGATTATTACAGATATCTTTGGGATGGTAAAGTTCAAGCTGCGGGAATCAATCCATATAGTTATGCACCAGCAGATTCAAATCTTCAGCATATTCATTCGGATATTTTGCCTTCAAAGGTAAATTTTCCTGAGATGAAAACAATTTACCCTCCATTAAGTCAAGTTATTTTTTTCTTTGCTTATTTAATAGGAGGCGAAAGTTTTATCGGCTTAAAATTTTTACTTTTGATTTTTGATATTCTCTCACTCTACGGAATTTATTTAACATTAAGGTTATTAAAACTTCCTGACAAAAACATATTGTTATACACTTTGTGTACTCTTCCTTTATTTCAATTTTTTATTGATGCTCATGTTGATGGATTCGGTTTAACATTTCTAATATTTTCAATTTACTTTTATTTAAAAGAAAAAAAATTAATTAGCTTACTATTTCTTTCGGCATCAATTTGTATTAAGCCGATTGGATTCATTTTAGTTCCAATTTTATTTTTCCATGAGAAAAATTGGAAATATAAAATTCCATCAGTTGCAATTCCTATTCTAATTTGCGCTTTCGCATATTTGCCATTTGTATTTACTGGAAGCCCATTTCAAGCTTTAATGCAGTTTACAGAAAATTGGACGTTCAATGGACTAGTGTTTGATATTTTAGATCCGCTAATAAAAAATAATCAAACTACCAGAATATTTTGTGGAATATTTTTTATGATTATTTACATATCTATAATTTTAAGTCAAAAAGAATTTCTCTCAAAATTATTTTTATCACTATTTCTACTATATATTTTCTCTCCCGTTGTTCATCCATGGTATTTAAGCTGGTTAGCAATTTTACTACCATTCATTCCTAAATGGAGTGGAATCTTTTACGTAGCTTTAATCAGCTTTACTTCATTTACAGTTCTAAATTATCAATTGAACGGAGTTTGGAAAGATTACACTTTGGTACTTTTATTTGAGTACATACCGGTAATAATTTTATTTATTCTGGAATTGGGCAAAATAAAATATTTTAATAGCAAACAGACCCTTGAATCTTGACCTATATCTCATTTTTAATAGCTCTAATTACAATATATTTATTCTTTAATGATTTAAGAATTTTAAAAATAAATAACCCATTCAAAAACAAAAAGATAACTTAGATGAAACACAATTATATAAAATCTCTGAAATCAAAATTTTATAAGAATTATTTCAAAATGATTTTACTTTTTGGAATCCTTTTGTTTACACTTCAAAAATTTTCTTTTAGTCAATCAATTCCCCAAAGCACTTATTCTGAAATGAAATGGAGATTAGTCGGACCATTCCGTGCTGGTTGGGCAACAATGGCTGAAGGAGTTCCAGATTCGTTAAATACTTTTTACTTTGGCGCTGCTGGCGGAGGTATTTGGAAAACTAATGATGCCGGTAGAACTTGGAAGCCTTTAATGCAGAATGAAAGTGCTTCATCAATTGGAGCATTAACAATTGCACCTTCAAACTCAAATATAATTTATGCAGGAACTGGACAAGTCGCCTTGAGATACGATATTTTATCTGGTGATGGAGTTTATCGTTCAGATGATGCTGGCAACACTTGGAAGAATATTGGTTTGAAATCAACTAAATATATTGGAAGAATTTTAGTGGATCAAAAAAATCCAGATAAAGTAATTGTTGCGGCATTGGGAAATATTTTTAGTCCTTCAAAAGATCGAGGAATATATTTAACTGAAGATGGAGGTAAAAATTGGCAGCAAGTTTTATTTGTAAATGATAGTACTGGTGGTGTAGATTTAGCTTCCGATCCAACTAATCCATCAATTATTTATGCAGCACTTTGGCAAATACACATTCATCCATGGCTAGATTATTTCGATCCACAAACTGAAAGAGGCTCCGGAATTTATAAAAGTGAAGACGGCGGCGAACATTGGAAAAAACTTGATGGCGGTGGTTTACCAGATGGGAATTTAGGCAGAATTGGACTTGCAGTTGCCCGAGGAAGTGAAGGTAAAATAATTTATTCAACTATAATTTCATCTCAAGGTAAAAGTGGATTGTATCGTTCTGATGATGGAGGAAAGACTTGGCAGTTTGTAAATAAAAATGCTGCTTTTGCAAATTCATATTTCAGCCGATTAACAGTCGATCCCAAAGATCCTAATATTGTCTATGTTATGGGACAATCAATTAGTAAATCAATAGACGGCGGAAAACATTTTACATTTTTCAAAGGCGCACCTGGTGGAGATGATTATCATTTTCTTTGGATAAATCCAGTTAATAATAATTATATGATTACAGCTTCAGATCAAGGATGCGTTGTTTCTGTAAATGCTGGTAAAAGCTGGTCAAGCTGGTACAATCAACCAACAGGGCAATTTTATCATATTGCAGTTGATGATCAGTTCCCATACCACATTTATAGCGGACAACAAGATAATGGAACTGTTGAAATAGCCAGCCGCGGACCAAACGGAGTAATTGAAGAACGAGACTGGCATCCGGTTGGTGGAGACGAACGCGATTATGATGTGCCAAAGCCAGGCGATGCAAAGACTGTCTTTGGAACTGGATTAGGCGGACCAATTTCTAAGTTTAATGATATAACTCATCAATCCGGTGATGTCTCACCTTGGCCAATTTCAACTTATGGTGCTCTACCGGTTGGATTAAAATATCGTTACTCATGGATTACTCCGCTTGTGATTTCTCAAGTAAAACCATACCCAATGTATTTTGCTTCTCAATATTTATTTAAATCAACTGATGATGGAAATCATTGGAAGATAATTAGCCCAGACCTCTCCGGCGCAGAGAAAGGTATGAAAGATTGTAAGAACCCAGATCTAACTCAAGCTGAAAAATGCGGATATGGAGTTATCTGGAGTATTGCTCCATCTCCAATTAACAACAATACTATTTGGGTTGGAACTGATGATGGCTTAATTCAATTAACAACAGACGGCGGAAAAAATTGGAAGAATGTTACTCCCCCATCAATTCCGTTATGGTCTCGTGTTGATGCAATTGATCCTTCATATAATGACCCGCACACTGCTTACGCCGCTATAAACACTCATCGCTTGGGATACAATATCCCGCTAATTTTTAAAACTAATGATGACGGAAAATCTTGGCAGAAAATTGTCAATGGATTGCCGAATAATGAATTTATAAATGCAGTTCGTGTTGATCCGGTTCAAAAGAATTTACTTTATGCATCTACAAATCGCAGTGTTTATGTTTCTTTTAATGATGGTGCAAACTGGCAGCCGCTCACTTTAAATTTTCCAACAACTTGTGTAAATGATATTCAAGTTCATGGCAACGATTTAATTGCTGGTACTCAAGGCCGCGGCATCTGGATTTTAGATGACGTTGAACCTCTTCGCGAGATAAGTTCAAAGGTAATTTCAGAATCAGTTTATTTATTTAAACCTTCATTAGCAATTAGAATTAGAGGAAATGAAAATCATGATACTCCTTGGCCGCCCGAAACACCACTTGGACAGAATCCTCCAAATGGTGCAATCATTGATTACTGGCTTAAAGATAATGCAAGTTCGGTTGTTACTTTAACTATTAAAGATTCTCAAGGAAAAGTTGTACGAGAATTTTCTAGTAAAGAATATGAAGAAAAACTTCCTTCACATAGATATTTTGAAAAAGGCTGGATCAAAGAGCCAGGAAAACTTTCTAACAAAGCAGGTATGCATAGATTTGTTTGGAATCTGCGATATCCTCGTCCACCGGCACTGCATTATGGTTATTCCATTGCAGCAGTGTGGACCGATGGTACTCCGCTTGAACCAGAAGGCATACTTGTTCTTCCCGGCAAATATAAGGTTGAACTTAATGTTGATGGGAAAACTTATACTCAGGCGTTTGAAATAAAATTAGATCCTAGAGTTCATGTAAGTGCCATTGATTTAAAACATCAATTTGATTTTGCACAATCAGCATATAATGATTTAGTTAGTGCTTATAAGCTTCACGAAAAAATCAACGGCATTATAAAAAATAATTCATCATCAATAAATATAGATTCTCTTCAATCAATTGCAAATAAAGGTGATGTAAATTTGGCTTCAGTTATTGGCGGATTAGCTAGTTTGATTAATACCGTTGAAGAAGCAGATGCAGCACCGACACAAGGACAGCGCGATGTTTATTCTATGTACAAAAGTCAGCTAAATGATTTGATGAATAGATGGAAAAGAATTAATAGCAATCAGAATTGAACGAAATATTTTAATAATTACTGTTAATGCAGTTAGAAAAAATAAATTTAAAACTGCATTAACAGTAGTTTGGATAAATTTAAGTAACTAAAAATAGAAGAAATAATTTACAATGCGGAAGTGCAATGTGCACACTTTGTCGCTTTTATCGGAATTTTAGATAAACAATAGGGACAATCTTTTGTTGTAACTTCAGCCGCAACAGGCACTTCCTTTTTCTTAAGCTGCTGAAACCCTTTTACAATTAAAAATACTGCAAAGGCAACAATCAAAAAACTAACGATATTATTAATAAACAATCCGTAGTTTAAAGTTACAGCACCGGCTGAAGCTGCATCTTTAAGCGTTGTATAGGGACCGGCATTTTTCACACCTTCCTTAAGGACTATGAAGAGTTCTGAAAAATCTACTTCACCTAAAAGCAACCCAATGGGCGGCATAATTACATCTTTAACTAGTGATTGCACTATTGTACCAAAAGCTGCACCGATAATTATGCCCACAGCCATGTCTAACACATTTCCTTTAAGAGCAAAATCTTTAAATTCTTTAAACATATTGAGATTCTCCTTTCTATTTAGAAATGTTACTATTTATAATTTACTTTAAAACTAAACTACTTACAATAAAAATTTTATTTGGAAAGAAAATTTGATCGATTTTTTTATGAAACGTCTTGCATTTGAATTGACAACTTTATCAAATCTATTTTAATGGGTGTAGTTCGTACAATTTGAATATCAAAAGTATCTAGTACAAAGCTCTCTCCTTCCGTAGGAATTCTGCCAATGCGGCTTGTAATATATCCACCTATTGTCTCATAATCTCCCGTTGGAATATTTAAATTATATTTTTCATTTATGAAATCAATCTCAACTTTACCGCTTATTATATATGAATTTTCTGAAATCTTTCTGCAAATATCCTCTTCAATATCATATTCGTCTTTAATTTCTCCAAATAGCTCTTCCATTATATCTTCCATCGTAATTATACCAGCAGTTCCTCCAAATTCATCAATGACAATTGCAACTGAAACATGCCTGCTTAAAAATTCATTAAGCATATCAAAAGTTCTTTTTGTTTCTGGGACGAAGATTATTTCCTTCATTATACTTTTAAGATCTGAAGGAGTTTTAAAAATATCATAGGCAAATATTACGCCTTTTATGTTATCTAAATTTTCATCGTACACAGGCAATTTGGAAAAACCAGAATCAATAAAAATTGAAAGCGCTTCATCAATAGTTTGAGTAATTTCCACTCCTACAATTTCAGTTCTCGGTCTCATAGCTTCGTAAACTTTTTGTTCACCTAGATCTAACACTTTACTTATAATATCACTTTCAGTTTTATTAACCACACCAGCTTCAATACTTTCTTCAACTAATAATTCTATATCTTCTTTACTAAAAAGATAATTTATTTTTTCTTCATTGACGTTTCTAGATTCTATATCCTCAGTAGATGTTTTAGTTAAAAAGGAGGAAATAGAAGAAGTAATCTTGACTACTGGAAAAAGAAAAATAGAAATTATTCTAAGTGGAATAGCAGACAATAATACAACTCTATCAGCCAATTCTCTTGCTAAGTATTTTGGAATTAATTCTCCGAGAAGTAATAGAAGAAAAGTTGAAATTAATAAAATATGAAAATCATTCAATCTAAATATTGCAGCTAAAATTACCGTACTTATTGATGCAAAGGCAATATTCACTATATTATTGCTAATTAAAATCGCAGAAAAAAAATTGTGCGGATTTTGCACAAAGTGTAGAGCACTTTTTGCTGAAAGATTATTTTTTCTTGCTTTTATTTCAAGTTTTAATTTGTTAGAAACTATAAATGCAATCTCTGAACCAGAAAAGAATGCACTTATGATTAGAAGAAGTAAAAGCACTATTAAATCTTCAAAGTTCATTTAATACACTTTTTCTATTTTGATATTCTCTATCATGCAATCGATTGTTTTACCTTCAGAAGAAAACTTCAATAATGCATTGCATAACTTTTGCTGATTTAATTCTTTTTTAAGTACTAATCCTTTAGGCGAATTGAACGTAAATATTTTTTCTGCTGAAGGAAAAATACTGTTCGTTGAATCATTTTCTTTACTCTTAAATTCCGGTATAAATTTATAGACTAAAATACTATCAGAATAAATATAAACTTCTTGTAGATTTATATCTTTGATTATATCGCCAGAATTATTTATAATTTTAACTTCTCCTATCAAATGAAATGTTGGCTTCATATTCATTCCTGGCATTAGGTTGACCCAGGCATTTGATTTTAAGACCTCAACACTTAAATTAATTTTTGTATCATTGCTCATCTTAGCTGAACAAGCTCCTATAAAGAATGAAATAAAAAATATAAAAACCCAAATAATAATTTTTTGAAATTTTAGATAATTCATTTGCAAAAAGTAATTCTGTTTTTTTAGATTATTTTATAAACTATCAAAATTGTTGTTAATATATATAACAAAACATTAAAAATCATTGGAAGATCGGTGAGCAAAATCTCCGTAGTATTTTCCCCTTTTTTATTTATATAAACCAGATACATATATCTAAAAATTCCGAATACAACAAAAGGTGTTGTATAAATTAAATTTTCTGTCCCAAAAACAGAAACAGTTCTAGAAGAAACTGTATATAATGTATAGCAAATTATAACTCCAGATGCAGCAACAGTAGCAATTTGATTTGTAAAATCAAGAGAGTATGATGCCAGCACTTTTCGAGTTTTTGAATTATTATCATCTTGAAAAAGTTTTAGTTCAGATTGCCGTTTCATTATAGCTAAAAACAATGATATAAACATTGTTGTAAGCAAAAGCCAACTGGAAATTGGAACTTCAATAATTAGCGCACCAGCAATTACTCTTAAAGTAAATCCAGCTGCAATGCTGAAGATATCAAGAAGTACAATATGTTTTAAAGAAAAAGAATATAAAATGTTAAGAATAAAATAAGCTATAACGGAAACAGCAAAAAAAACATTGAATCTAATTAATGATATTCCTACAATAATAAAAATAATTGCAGCAAAAACTATTGCATTTAATTTAGAAATTTTCTCTGAAGGAAGCGGACGATATTTTTTAATTGGATGAGCTTTGTCCGCTTCTAAATCGATTACGTCATTTATAATATAGACAAGACTTGAAGTAATGCAGAAAATAATAAAACCAGATAATGAAAAAACAAAATATTCTTTATCGAATAAATGCTGAGAAAATACCAGCG
The DNA here is from genome assembly GCA_021824145.1 of Bacteroidota bacterium. Classification (GTDB taxonomy): domain Bacteria; phylum Bacteroidota; class Ignavibacteria; order Ignavibacteriales; family Ignavibacteriaceae; genus FEN-1297. The sequence goes on along the minus strand of JAKALM010000005.1, from coordinate 54,846 downwards.
GGACAAAAACAAAAAAGTTTTTAATCCACTGTGGTAAACGTAAAAGTTTTAAATAATTTTTGATCATTAAAAAACAGCAGTTTCTTCGTAAGTGCCAAAAACTTCTTTTAACTCACCAGTCATCTCACCTAAAGTTGTATAATTGCGGGCAGCTTTTATTAACACCGGCATAAGGTTTTTATTATCAATTGCCGCTTCACGAATTTCTCTCAAACTTTCTTTTACAGCATCTTCATTTCTACTTTGCCTCAAATCTGCCAAACGCTGTTTTTGTTTCTTTTCAACTTCCGGAGAAATGGTAAGAATTGGGATATCTATTTTTTCATTTTGTTCGACAAATTCATTAACACCAACTATGAACTTTTCTTTTCTTTCAACTTCTTTCTGATAACGGTATGCAGCATCCGCAATTTCTTTTTGAAAATATCCAGCTTCAATTGAAGGAATAACTCCTCCTAAAGAATCAATCTGATTAAAAATTTCATTTGCCTGCTTTTCCATTTTATCAGTCAATGCTTCGATGTAATAACTTCCGCCAAGTGGATCCACAGTATTAATTACACCCGTTTCATAAGCAATAATTTGCTGTGTACGAAGAGCAATCTTAACAGCTTTCTCACTTGGCAAGGCAAGAGTTTCATCCATTGAATTAGTATGTAAAGATTGTGTGCCGCCAAGAACTCCGGCAAGAGCTTGGAAAGCAGTTCTTATAATATTATTTTCAGGCTGTTGTGCAGTTAAAGTACAGCCGGCGGTTTGAGTATGAAATCTAAGCCACCACGAACGCGGATTTTTTGCGCCGTATTTTTCTTTCATCCTCTTAGCATAAATTTTTCTTGCTGCGCGGTACTTTGCTATTTCCTCAAAAAAATCTAGATGCGAATTAAAGAAGAAAGAAATTCTTGGAGCGAATTCATCAACATCCATTCCTCGTTCAATGCAAGCTTCAATATAAGCAAAGCCGTCGGCTAATGTGTAAGCTAATTCTTGCACCGCTGTTGAACCGGCTTCGCGAATATGATAGCCGCTTACAGAAACCGGATTCCATTGAGGAACTTCATTTGCACAGTATTCAATCATATCCACAATAATTCTCATTGAAGGATTTGGAGGATAGATATATTCTTTTTGTGCTATGTATTCTTTTAAAATATCGTTTTGAAGCGTTCCTCTTAAATTTTTAAAATTAACATTTTGTTTTTGAGCAACCGCCAAATAAAAAGCAAATATCATCGCGGCAGGAGAATTTATCGTCATTGAAGTAGATACTTTTTCAAGTGGAATTTTATCAAATAAAACTTCCATATCTTGTAGTGAAGAAATAGACACACCGCAAATACCAACTTCACCTTCACTTAATGCAGCATCTGCATCCCAGCCCATCAATGTTGGAAGATCAAATGCAACAGATAAACCTGTTTGGCCGTGATTTAATAAATAATGAAAGCGCTGGTTTGTATCTTCCGGTGAACCAAATCCGGCAAACTGGCGCATCGTCCAAATTTTCCCGCGATATCCGTTTGCATGAATTCCGCGCGTGTAAGGATACTCTCCCGGAAAACCAATCTCATCAAGGTAATTTATATTTTCTATGTCGTCGGGCCCGTAAAGAAGATTAACTTCTTCCCCGCTAACGGTAGTGTATTTCATTCCAGTTGTTGAAGAATTTTTTGCCTTCTGCAAAAATTCCTTTTTTTTATTTTTATATTCTTCGTAATTCATGATATACCTTTTATAGTTTTTATGAAACTAAAAATACTTTTTGTCTTTTGGACAACAAGCAATTTAAATTTACGTTCTTCCGAACCTTCTATCAAATTCATCAAGAGAAATTTTCACTACTATAGGTCTTCCATGCGGACAAACATACGGCATTGAAGTTGCGAATAATTGATCGATTAACAATCGCATTTCTTTTTCTGAAAGATAATCTCCTGCTTTAATTGCAGCTTTACACGAATATGATTTTGCTAAGATTTCTTTATCATCATATTTTTTCTCTTTTTGGCTTTCGCTGTACTCATCGATTAATTGTGATAAAACTTTTTCTTCTAATCCATTTTTTACATCATCAGGAACGCCTTCAATTACAATTGTATTTTTACTAAAAAATTTAATTGAAAATCCAAGCTTTGTAAGAGCCGGATGAATTTCCTTAAGAATTGCAAAGCGAGCAGGGTCAAGCTCGGCTGTTTTAGGAAATAGCAACTGCTGAGAAAATGGAAGGTTAGCTTCAAATCTTTTCAATGTTTTTTCATAAAGTACACGCTCATGTGCAACGTGCTGATCAATTATCATCAAACCGGTTTTAATTTGAGATAAAATATATTTATTATGTAGTTGAATGATAAAAGGAGTTTCTTCTTCATTCTGTTTTGAACCTTCTCGATTTTCAGGCTCATGATAAATTTCATTGTTATCTGATTTATCAAAAGGAAGTGGAACTGTTTCATTTGGTTTGGGTTTTGAGATAGAATCCGGAATTGAATTAAAAATTATATCAATATCTCTATTTGAAAAATCAGTTCTAGCATAAGATTTTTTTTCTTGAAATGATGGACGATCAGAAAAATCACCTGATTCAACTTTTCTAAAATTATTAAAATTAAGTTTTTCATCATTATCTACTGTTTGCTTAAATGCCATTGTTGGAACTAAATCATGAGTGCCTAAACTTTTTTTAATTACAGCTAATACAAAGTTGTAAATACTTTTCTCATCATCAAAACGAACTTCAAGTTTTGATGGATGCACATTAACATCAACTTTCTTCGGATCCAACTCGATGAACAAAATAAAAAAAGGATAATCTCCTTTCTCCAAAATATTTTCGTAAGCGGTGAAAACTGCATGGTTAATATGTTTGCTAACAACATATCGCCAGTTTAAGAAAACATATTGATCGCCTTTACTTTTCTTAAGCATTGTTGGTTTGCCTACAAAACCTGTTACAGAAAGAAAATCAGTTCTTTCATTTACAGGAATTAATGCATCAAGCATATTGTCTGCAAAAACACTTTTGATACGGTCTTCAAAACTACCAGATGGATAATCGAAAATTAAATCATCGTCATTATAAAGCTTAAAACTAATGTTAGGATGGCTTAATGCAATTTTGTTAAATGTATCGATGATGTGTTTGAGTTCAGTATTATCTGTCTTTAAAAAATTTCGTCGTGCCGGAGTATTGAAGAATAAATTTTTTACAGCTACAGAAGTGCCTTTTGGAAATGAACCTTTTTCTTTAACAATCGTAACTCCGTCATCAATTCGAATTAATGTTCCAAGATCATCATCTTTAGTTTCAGTTTTAATTTCCAACTGACTAACTGCTGCAATTGAGCTTAATGCTTCGCCGCGAAATCCAAGCGTATTTATCGAATCAAGATCTTCAAGCTTATTTATTTTACTTGTAGCATGTTTCTGCACACATAAAACAACGTCTTCTTCAGACATACCGGTACCATCATCTATAATTTGAATTAAAAATTTACCAGCCCTTTTAATAATTACTTCTACAGAATTAGCTCCGGCATCAATTGAGTTTTCAAGCAATTCCTTTATAACAGATTCTGGTCTTTGAACAACTTCACCGGCGGCAATCTTACTTGCAATATTTTCCGGTAAAATATTTATTCTATTTTTCATCATCTTCTCGTCTAGCATAAGTCAGAATTTCAAATTCACCGCGATTATCTCTTGAAATAATTTTCCAATTACTTTCATCAATTTCAGGAAAAAAGACATCACCTTCAGCTTCAAAGTTCATAATTGATATAATCATTTCGTCAATAAATTTCATTGCTTGTTTATAAATTTTTCCTCCGCCTATTATAAAAATTTTTTCAAAATTTTGAGTTTCACAAAAAGCAATTGCATTCTCTAAGCTATTGAAAATTTTCACATCATTAAAATCATATTTTAAATTTTCATTTGATGTGATGATAATGTTCAACCTTCCTTTAAGCGGTTTTCCGAGAGTTTCAAAAGTTATCCGTCCCATTATTACCGGAAAGCCGAAAGTGGTTGATTTAAAATGTTGGAATTCTTCTTTTGAGTGCCAAGGCATTTCTCCGCTTGATCTTCCAATTACTCGGTTTTTTGCAACTGCTGAGATTATAATTTTTTTCAACTCAATCCTTCAGAATTAATATTAATTGGCAGTTGAATTATAAAAGAAGCGCCTATGCCATTATTGTTTTCAGCCCATATTTTTCCATTATGCTTATCCACAATATCCTTCACAATTGATAAACCCAAACCAGTTGAAGATTCGCCGCCAGTAGGTTTAGCTGAAAGTCTTTGATATCTGTTAAACATTTTCTTTTGATCTTCTTCAGTAAATCCCGCACCTTGATCCTTAATAATAATTTTAACTTTATCATTATTTATTAGCAAAGTAACTTCAATATCACTTCCAAAAGGAGAATATTTAACTGCGTTGCTGATCAAGTTATCAACAGCAACACTTAACCAGTGAGAATCAACCGGAATAACAATATCCTTATCAAATTGTGTTTTAATATGCTGTTTCTTTTGTTTTGCTCTATTGGTGTTTTTTCTTATAGTTTCAGTCAGCAGTTCATTGATATTTGCCGGTTTAAAATTAAGTTTTAAATTTTTCGCTTCCATAGCAACAGACTCAAGCATATCTTCAATTTGTGAAATCATTTCTTTAGAAGAATTAAAGATAATATTAGAAAGTTCTTTAGTTTCGTCTTCTTTGGTTTCATCATTTATAATTGAAGAAAATCCGATTATAGCTTGAAGCGGATTTTTAAGATCATGCGCTGCAATACTTAAAAGTTGATTATTTTGCTCAATAGCTTTTTCTAAATTTTCTTTTGCTTTTTCACTTTCTGCTAACAATGTTTCTGTTTTTTGTTTTGAGACTGATAGATCTTTTGTTCTCTTATTTACAAGTTCTTGTAAAAGGTTTTCACGGTCTCTTAATTTTCTAATTCTAGCTTTATAAATACCTCTGGTAATTATAAAAATAACGATAGTTAAAATTACAAAATACAGAATATACATAATGAAAGAAGTATACCAATGAGGGATAATTTGAAATTTTACTTCCGCAATATTACTCCACAAATGGCCAGAACTAACAGCTCTGACCTGTAATGTATAAGAAGAAGCTGGAAGGTTGTAAAAATTAAACTCATTCAACGAACTTGGGCTTGACCACGAAGTATCTAAACCAATCAATCGATATTGATATTTTACTTGTTCGGCCGGATAAGTTAAAGTATTAAAAGTAAAATTTAATCCTTTACCAACTATAAATTTTTCTTCAGAATTATTTTTACTTTTTAGTACTTTATCGTTAACCAATATTTTAGACAAAACTGGTGTGTAAGTTTTTGAAAAATTGATATCATTGCTCGCCCAATAAACAACCCCACTTGCAGTTCCAACCCAAATTCTGCCTGAGTTATCAAGAGCTAGTCCGCCAATTACAATTGATGAATTTGGAAGTCCATCTTTTCTTGAAAATTTTATAACATCACTATCTGCAATTACATAAATACCATTTTCTGTACCAAGCCACATTCTGTTTTCATTATCAATTAAAATTGCTTTGAATACTATATTATCAAATTCATTATTAAAGTTTAATGGAATTATACTTTTATTTTGATCGGAAAAAAGTCCATAGTTGGTAGCTAAATAAGCATTATCACTATCTTTTACATAAAAATCATTTATTTGAATAGGAGCCAAGAAAGAATTTTCAAATAATTTTGGAGATATATTTTCAATTTCATCAGATTTAGGATTATACTTTAAAAGAAAAGTAGAATGACCAGATCCTGCAAAATAGACAGTATTACTTGAGGATTCTTTAATCCGATTTACATTAATTAAATCGGTTTTTGATAAGTCATAATATTTATAATCAAATGAATTATTTATTCTAACAATACGTTTACTTTTTTGTAGATATGCCCAAAGTTTGTCATTTTTATCAACATATAATGAGAAGAAAATTTCTTTTGAATTCTTATTAGAATAAATCAATCTCAAAGTTTTTTTATCACGATATTCTAAATTATTATTACCAAAAGAAATCCAAATCCCATTTTGCCCGATTGCAAAAGACTGAATATTTGTTTTTCCTGCATTAAATAATTGAACTTGGTGATAAACATTCCCAATTAGTTCAGCTTTAAATAAAATATTACTGTCAGTATAATAAATATATTTTCTATTTCCGTTGTGAATTTCCTGAGTATAAAGATTGTTGTTTGTATTTGAAGTCTTTTCAATAATTAAATTTTTAAACAATGTTCTTTTAATTAAAATTATGCCGTCATCAGTACTAACCCAAATATTTTTATCTCTATCATAAAAAAGATTTTTTATTGAATTTACATCAACTTTAAAATACTTATCCAAAATTATATTATCATTTTCAAGTTTCCCACGATACAATCCATTTTCCCATGTTCCAATATAAATATTATTATTGCTATCCACACAAAGCGAAGAAACATTTGGGACATCAACTAATTTTTGTAAGTTTATTCTTGAATAATCATTTGGAAATATAACTTTATAAACTCCATTATTGGTCCCAATTAATAAGTCCCCTTCATTATCTTTTATAATTGCATCGATAGCATATATGTTTGAAAAAGGAGTTGAATTTAATAAACTAAATTTATCCTTTTTTTCATCATAAAGGAAAAAATACCCATTTCGTGCAGTAACTATTAAGTTACCTTGCCTATCATTTGCAAAAAGAAAAGTTCTAAATATACTATTTACGTGATATTTTTTATCGAAACTATATTTTCTAAATTTATTATTTTCTACAGAGATAACACCAGTTAAATCACTAATCCAAATTTTGTTATTTGCACAATAAATAGTTTTAGCATAATATAAACTTGAATCATTTTCTTGATTGCTTGTAACAGCTATTGGCGAGTAGTAATAACCAAATCCCTTTTTAATAAAAAAACCAATTCCTAAATCAGATATGACTAAAAGTTTTCCTTTAGAAATATATTTAACATCTTTAATTAGTAAGGATGGAAATTCTTTCTGATAATTTATAAAATTCTTACCATCATATCGAACTAAACCAACATCAGTTGCAATCCAAATATATCCTTGATCATCTTGGGTTATACTTTTTACTAAATTACTAGATAATCCATCTTCATTATTAATATTAACTACATATTCTTGTGCACTGCTTGGAATATTAGAAAGAAATAAATAGGTGATTAGTAAAAAATAAAATTGCAATTTCATTGGACTAATAATTCACATTTTGCAAAAAGTTAAACTGCAACTTCAAATTTAATTTTATCGTGATATTTGTAATCAATTAATTCAAAATCTTCGAATGTTAGTTCATCAATAGGTTTTTTAGCAATCTTTAATTTAGGCAACGGTAAAGGTTCTCGTTTTAATTGTTCCAATAATCCTTCTCGATGGTCAAACTTTTCCATTGGAGTACCTTTTTCGGCTACATAAATATGTGCATCAATAATTGTGTGTGCAAAAAATCCTAATCCTAATCCAACTTCCTGAGCAATAATTTGAGTCAAAATAGAATAGGCAGCAAGATTAAAAGGAATTCCTAATGCAATATCTCCCGATCTTTGCGTCAAATGACAATTTAATTTATTATCACTTACATTAAATGCAAAGCTATAGTGACAAGGAGGTAATTTACTTTTTGTAGCATTCCCTGGTTCCCAAGCAGTAACAACTAAACGACGGCTATATGGTTTTCTCTTTAATTCATCTATTACATATTTAATTTGGTCTACTTCTCTAACTTGCCAATTTCCATCTGAATCTTTTTCGGCACTTGGAAAATGTCTCCAGTAATAGCCATAAGCAGTTTCCAAATTTCCATCTTCGTCAGCCCATGCATCCCAAATTTTTGTGTGTTTTCTTAAATTTCTTATATGATTTTCACCAGAAAGATACCAAAGCACTTCGTGCAATAAAGATTTCCATTCAATTTTTTTTGTAGTTAGCAGAGGAAAACCTTTTGAAAGATCAACTTTATAAAATGCACCGAAATATGAAATTGTATCTACTCCAGTTCTGGAAGGTTTTCTAACCCCTTCGTCTAATACTAACTTAACAAGATCTAAATATTGTTTCATGTTTTACCCGGAAATTTAATTATCTGTATTAATTTCATAAATAATATACAATTTAGTAAAAATTATTTTGCCATAAAATTTCATTTTATAATTTTTCTCTTTATTTCATCAGAAGCTAGTTTTATACCTCTTCTAAAATATTTAATAGATTCGAATTTATTTCTAAAGAATTTTTGCAACTCAATAAATTCTATTGAATTGCGAAATATTTTGGCAACTTGTCGATCATAAACTCCGCAGCAAATTATCACGGGAATATTCATTTTAATAAAATGTTGAACAAGGCTCCCTGTTGCCTTTTCCATCAGACTTTGCTTATCAAATGCTCCCTCGCCAGTAATCACATAATTAACATTTTTTATTTTTTTTATTTTCAGTTCATTCATAATGAATTTTTTTGAGCTTATCACTTTTGCATTAAAAAAAATCTGTAAACCAGCTGCAAGGCCGCCACCTGCACCAGACAGCTTATTAGGTAAATCTATTAACTTATTATTTTTAATTAGATTAACTATATTCTGAAAACCTTTTTCTACAAAGAGAATTTGTTTGAGAGATAATCCTTTTTGTCTTCCGAAAATACTTGTTGCGCCGTTTTCTCCAAGTAGTTTATTATCAACATCAGTTATTATTTCAATCTTAAATGGCAGAATTACTTTGCTCCAGAAAAGTTTTCTAGCATTAACAAAATTTGAAGGAACAATTTCTAGACTGTTCCCGGGAGCATCTAAAATTTTCAGATTAAATTTTGAAAACAAACCAAGTCCCAAATCATTAGTCCCTGTTCCTCCAATTCCAATTATTATTTTTTTAACTTTTCGCATTCCATTATTGTGATCTTTTAGAATTTTTATCAGTAATTCCCCCATTCCCTTCGAACTTAATTTTAGTGGATTTCGTTTACTGAGTGGAATAATTTTTAACCCAAGAACATTAGCTGATTCAATATATAAAATTTTATTTGTTTTATCATAACCTATTTCGCAGTTTATCTTTGATTCATCATAAGGAGAAGAAACCTTATAGGATATAATTTCCAAATTAAAATTTTTCTGGCAGACTCTTAGAAAACCATCACCGCCATCAGAAACTGGTTTTAGTATTAAGTTAAAATCATTTCTATCATAAAGTTCTTCTAATAAATATTCACTTACAGTAACCGAATCTGAACATTCTTTAAAACTATTTGGAGCTATTAATATTTTCTTTTTCATAAAGTTTATTTTTCAAAAGGCAGAAATAAAATAAATCATTATCTTTCGTTAATAAAAATTGTAGTTAAAACATGAAGCAAAATAAAATTGCAATTATCACTTCAGGTCATTCTCCATTTGATGAAAGAATCTATTGGAAATTTGGTAATTCGTTAGCAAAGAATAATTTTTTTGTAAATATTATTAGCTCTACTTCTGAAATTAAACAGAACGACCGCTCTATAATTGTAACCGGTTTTAGCGATAAAAACTTAAATAAATGGAATAAGATTACCAAATTTTTAGAGATACTAAAATCTTTCTCGCCAGAAATAATAATTTGTTGTGAGCCATTAACCATTTTGCCTTCATTTATATTTAAAATTTTTCATAAAAGACACTGCAAAATAATTTCCGATATAACTGAATGGTATCCCGAAAATGTTGCATTTAAATTTTCTGGATTAAAAAAGATTATTTCATTTATAATTCTCTATTTTCTTAATATAATTTTAACAAATTTAACTAATGCTTTAATATTAGGGGAAGAAACAAAAAAGAAAAGATATGATGTAATTACTCCTTCAAAAGGTAAAATCATTATAAGCTATTATCCCGTATTAGAGTTCTTTGATACTTCACCGCCTAATTTTAATGGAAAATATTTAACTTTATGCTATGCTGGATTGGTTAATTTTGATCGTGGAATTTTTCAATTGCTTGATATTGCCAAAATCATTTCAGAAAAGCATAATAAAATAAATGTTAAAGTGAAAATTTTAGGCGATTTTTCAAGCAAAAAAGAAGAAAAAATATTTGATGAATTACTCCCAAAGTACAGTAACATAATTATTGAGAAAATTGCACGAACAGATTATAGAAACATTTCTAATATTATTAGTGATGCAGATATATGTTTTGATTTAAGAGTAAGAAATTTTATTTACAATAATTCACTTCCTATTAAAATTTTCGAGTACATGGCTAGTGGGAAACCATTTATCTTTTCAGATATTAAACCTATAAGAAAAGAATTAGGGGAAATAAATTGCGGATTTTTAGTTAATCCCAACGATCAACAAGAAATAATTACTAAAATTGAATTGTATATTTCAAATAGTAATCTTTTATATCAGCATGGATTGAATGGAAGAAATATAATTGAGTCTAGTAAAAATTGGGAGAAAGAATCCGAAAAGTTGATTTCATTTTTATATTCTTTATTAAACTCTAAATAAGCGGATTAAGTTTATTTTATTTAACCGCGACATAATTATCAAATATGAAAATATTATAATTAAAGAAATATAAAAACTTCTGAAATTCATTCCGACAATTAAAATAATTATTGACAGTATAGTTATAATTACAATTTCTTTTTTCGGATAATTGATCTTGATGTTTGCTTTAGAAATCTCAAACAAAAAAATTGCTGATGATAAAAATGCCAAGGTTGTGGCTATTGCAGCTCCAATCATCCCATAAGTTGGAACTAATATTAAATTCAATAAAAGATTTACAAGAAACGCAATTAAATCTGAGTATAAAAAGTAATAACTCTTCGAACTCACAAATGGAAACAACGAATAAAAAGCGCCTAGCCCGCTAAAAAGATAGCCTACCAAAATAAATGGAAGGATAATTAAACCGCTCTCATAATTTTTATTTAAAATATTGTAATTAAAAATTTTGATTTGGAATAAGTAAGGAGAAAATAACGTTACGCAAACTAATATAATTAAGCATATGGAAATTAATTTCTTATACATATTCCCAAATATTTCTGAATAATTCTCTAACTTGTAAACACTAAGTGCTCTTGGAATCCATGCTGTTCTAAAAGAAATTACAAATACATTCATCAGCATAGCAATTTTATATGAAAGGCTGTATATACCAACTTCTTTTGTGTTGGTGAAAATATTTAGTATAAATCTATCGCTAACATCAACTGCTGATGAGAATATTCCGCCTATTAGGAAAGGTAGCGAGAATAAAAACATTTTCTTTACCATTTTCCAGTCAACTAAAAATTGAATTTCAGGCAAAATGCTTGGAAGAAGAATGATGACTAAAAAAACTGATGAAATTATTTGAGATAAAAATATTCCTTCAATAGACAATCTTAGATTGTAAACCAATAGAATATTTAGAAACAAATTGATAAGCGCACTAATACTCGAATATGCAACAACTTTTTTAACTAGTTCTTTAGTTTTTAAAAGATGAAGGAAAAAATATCCAAGTGTGTCAATAAATAATGTAGAGAAAAGAATTGAAATTAATTTTGAATGGTCTGAAGTCCCTAAAATTAAAATTGAAATTTCTTTTGAATATATAAAACTTAAACTAGTTAAAGCTAAACCTAAAATTATTATTGGATTTATTATGGATGAAAAAACTACTTTTCTTTGGCTTATGCTTTCACTTTCTAAATAAAATTTCGTTAATGAATTTTGCATACCCGCTTGGTATAGGACTGAAACTATTGCGTATAAAGAAAGCAGTAATGCATAATTTCCAAATTCAGTTGTAGATAACAAATTTGAATATAATGGAAGCAGAATAAAACTAATTGAGCGGATAAAAAAATTGCTTATGCTGTACCAAGTAGTAAAAGCCGATAAACTTTTTTTATTTTCCATCAAATTATATTTTTTAACTTATAAAGTTCTTTAAGTTTTTGGTTTACGCTTTCATAACTATGATATTTCTTCACCCAATCTTTTCCCTTAAGTCCAATTTCACTTCTCAAATCACCATTTTCAATTAATTCGTTTAATTTTTCATATAATTCATCTGAATTATTTGCAACAACAAAAGGATTTTCGGGAAGCCAATTTTTATATTCATCGCTCATATTTGTAATAGTAGGTATTCCCATCGCCAATGTTTCCAATCCAGCTTTTCCATAACCCGTTCCGCCCATTGTACCACCAACTTGATCGATGCAAATATCGCAACCGCTTTTAATCTTAAGAAGCTCAATTCTATCAACATTCTCCATCAATAAAAATTTTATTTTTTTTTCTTTTTTAATTTTTTCGATTACAGAAATTATGAGTTCAGTCCCTTTATATTTTCTATTTGTAGGAGAATGAATAATTGTAACAACTTCGTTTACTTGGTTATGTTTTTCAGGCAATTCAGATGCGTCATATGGATAAAATAAATAATGAATATCATCTTTCAATTTTAAATGATCAAATTCTGAAGTAATATTTAGATCCGAAATTTCATCAAGTTCTTTTATTAAACCTCTAATTCTTAAATCGCTTCCGTAATAGCAGCAAACTATTTTCTTCCCCTCGTTTTTCCATTTCTTTGCTTGTGAAGAATTTCTGAAAAAATCTAAACCGGCGTCATAATGAATAATGTCAAAATCATTAAGGCTATACTTTTCTATTAATTCATTAATTTTTTTCTTTTTTAAAAAATCTGAAATATCAAAATAAAATTTTTCGACAATATTACTTGGTTTAAATATCGGTGCGATTTCAACTTTCTGTTCTTCCCTGTCTTTTACTTTTTTGCTTCTCCAATTTTTTGCTAAAGAATAATTTGGAAGCGGCAAATCTAAACAAATATCTTCGGGAAAATTTCTTGTATTTTTATGGTAGGTAATTATTCGCGAATAATCGCCGCACTTATTATGCATATCATAGAAACTGTAAGGAACACCGGCATAATTCTGCGGAGCCAAATGAAGTATTTTTAGCATTACAAATCTTTATAAAATGTATCTCTAAAGATTCCTCTTGCACCAAAATTTTCTTTAAATCTTCCTAATCCCCAATTAGGATCCATGTTAACTGTAAAGATTCCGAAATCTAAAAACTTGAATCCCTCATCTTTGTAGCGTTTCATAATTTCATAGAATAGTAAATTCACCGCTCTGTATTCTTGATAATCTTCATCGTGGCTGATGTAAAACGCTAAAACGACTTTTGAATTTGCACTAAAGTTACAAACGCCTGCAATTAATTTTTCTCCAAGAAAAGCTCCCCACAAACGAATCTTTCCTGGGAAAATTCTTTTTAATTTAATTAACTCTTCAAGCGAATGAGTTGGTGAAACATTATGCCGCATTTTTAAATTCTTCTTCAAAATTTCATAATACTCTTCAAATCTTTCGCATTCTGCAATTTCAACGCCTTGCTTAATCGCTTTCTTAACCGCTGTTCTAGCTTCTGCACGGTATGTTGAAAGCAATTCATCTTTCGGAACATCAAGTTGGACAACGCTTGAAACTTCCCTCTTCACATAATTAAAATTATTTTTTACCAGCGCAAAGTCGATATAATTAGAATATTTTGTTTGATATATCATCGGCGGCGGAGTTAATTGAATTCTATCGCACTTAATTTTTTTTGCATAATCAATTAAACCTTCCACAAGTTCAAAAGCTTCTTTCAAATTTAGGTTTTGTTTGTATGAAAACCCACCATAAGAAGCACCGTTGTGAGAACTTAAAATTTTTTTCCCATCTCTTATAATTAAGGCTGCGGGAAATATTGATAATATTTTATTATCCTTTTCAAATACCAAAGATGCATCTTCAAATCTGTCTTTAGGGTGATAAGATAGAAAAGTTCTTTTGTGAAAAATTGTACCATTATCTGATGAATCGACAAAAGCATCCCATTCATCGGAAGTTATTTTTGAGTTTTTTAATGGGAAATATTCAATCATATTATGTAAAGATTATTCAACAAAAATTTTAAGAAAATAGTTTCTAGATTAAATACAAAAATATTATTTAAAAATAAATTTTAAATTAATTAAAACTTAAATCTTAGAGAAAAAATATTCGCATCGCCAAGCCCATCTGTAAACGGCTGAAATGCATAATCGAGCCCAAAGTTACCCCAAATTAATCCAAAGCCGCCTGTAAAATTTTTTGATTCGTATCCAGATTGATATCCACCTCTTAACGCTATTAAATTATCATAAAGAACTTCGAGGCCAAAATTAAAGTGAGTATCATTTGTTAAAGTATATTTTTGCAATTCAGCAGCGGCTGTAACAGTAAATTTATCTTGAAGCAAATTAATTCTATAAGCCGGACCAATTCTAAATTCTGTTGGCAATTTTGTACTTTCATTTTTCAATTGATTCATCGAACCAATATTTTTAATAACAGCAGCCGCAGTTAAGCCTTCAATTGGTGAATTATAATTTAACCCAAAATCAAAGCCCCATCCAGTTGCTTCGTCCGAATACAAACCTTCATATAAATATTTCAAAGTAGCTCCGAAAGAAATGTTATCATAAACATGAAATCCGGTAGATAAACTTCCAAAGAAATAATTTGCATTAAATGTTGCATCCGGCTCTGTAGATGCAATCGTTCTAATTTGTATATCATTAACAGTGGTAACATTAAAACCAAAAGCAATTGGCAAATCCCAAACAGAAGTTTTAATTCCTAAAACTTCACTTCTTGTTCCTTGAATCCATGAATTGTGCATCAGCATGATTTCGTTACCTGTTGAACCAGCAAGATTTGCCGGGTTATAAAACAATGAAGTAACATCGCTTGAAACAGTTGATCCAACATCGCCCATCGAAATATTTCTAGCGCCAAAGCCCAATTTTAAAAATGCTAAACCGCTATTACCTGCAGATTGGGCAAACACTGAAGTGAAAGATAAAATTAATATCAAAATTGTCTTGTTCATGTAAACCTAAAATTTATCGTTAGAAATTTAAACTAATACCTACAATATGTCTATCTTGCGGAGAATATTGTTCAATAACAAATGCGTAATCAACACCAATTTTTATGTTATCAAATTTTTTGAAATAAGAAAATCCAAAAGATGGACTTGCCGGATAATCCGAATTACTCAAATTAAATTGATCAACTCCGGTGCGCAAATAAAAATCATTAAAAATATTGTATTCAATTCCGGCACGCAAAATATTTGTTCCGGCGTTGCTGTTTTCAAATTCTGCTGAAGCGATTATTCCCAGTTGATCGTTCGAATAACTAACTCCAATTTTTTTAAGCAGCGGAAAACTATCGGTCGAAGTTGAGCCTTGTTCTTGATAAATCGGAGAAGTATCCCATTTGTATTTGCTGTTCAAATCAGAAATTACAAATGAAATGTTCCATTTATCATTTAACTTATATAAGGCACCAAGATCAATTCCAAATCCAGAAGAAGAAATTTTATCGTAAAGCCTGTAATAATAAAATTTCAATTCTATGCCAATAGCAAACTTTGGAGAGAATCGATTTGCTAAACCAAGGAAGAATTGATTTTCTGAAGTTGAAAGCGGACCTGTTGGATTTCCTGAATTATCTCTTCCATCAATATCTGAAACTCCAGAGTTAATAATCCCAACGCTAATCCCTGCCGTTGATCTTGGCTTACGATTAACATTATCAGAATCGCTTTTAGAATAAAAATCAAAGTGACGAGTGAAGCTTAGAAAGTTTAACGAACGATCCAGCGAAAGAAATGAATATGAAGTTTGAAAAGAATTATTCTGCTGAAAAACTGACAGTGCAGGATTATAGTAAGAAACTAAATTACCTTCGGTAACTGCTGAAAGCGCGTTTCCCATGCCCATTCCTCTAGCGCCAAAACCCATTCTAGAAAATGCGCCGGGCATGCTGCTGATTTCAGAAACTTTTGGCTGAGCAACGCTTATTGCAGTAATAATTAAAAATATTCCTAAGATTTTTCTTTTCAATTTTTTCTCTTAATGTAAAACAAGAATTTTTCCGAATACCGGATTTTGTGAACCGGCATCAACACGATAAAAATAAACTCCGTTTGGAACAACATTGCCGCGTTCATCTTTGCCATCCCAATAATCAATTACATCACCGGAATTATCTAAAGTACGAACTTGTACTCCGCGCGGTGCATTCTGAATTATTGTTCTGACAATATGCATATCAAAATTTAAAATTCTAATTGTAACCGGAACATTATTTCCATTTGGATTGTATTTTATTTTTAGAATATCCGTATTTGGATTAAATGGATTTGGAAAAGCGTAAGAATCACTTTTTGAAACTAAAGGCTGCGAAGCGAAATAAACTTTCCAATTGCCTTGCCACATACCACCAGTTTCATCAATTCGCGCCAATCCATCATCTGAGCCAAGCCAAACTGTACTTCCTTGAAAAGCAGCCGCATAATAGATTGTAGTTTGAATTGAAAGCCCGCTCGATGGATCTTTAACATTAGTTGGTAAAATCCAATTAGTTCCTTGGTCTGAAGTTCTGAAAGCACCATCATCTGAAGGAGCAATTACCTGATTGTTATTAAAACCAAAATTATGAACCTTTTCTCCGCTTAAAGATGTTTGCCAATTTGCCCCGCCATCAACCGAATAACTAACACCATAAAACTCGTTTGTTCCTTCTGCTCGCCAGGATGCTGCCCAAATTGAATTATCAAAATTGTTATAGCCCAAAGCTACAATAAAATTTCCGCTGATCGGATTTGACTGATTCGTATGAGTAAACTTTGTCCAGCTAACTCCGCCGTCGGTAGATTTATTTATTCCATCCGCAGTGCCAACGTACAATGTTGAATCGTTAGTGGCAATTACCGAAAATACACGATAGTTTAGATTATCCTGGCTGCAAACTTTTCCGGCAACTGGCTGCAGACAAAAGTCCAAGGTATCGGAAGGTTTAATCGAATCAAGATTGTCTGGTGGTAATACAACTCGCTGCCAGGTTTTCCCCATGTCAGTACTTTTGCGAAGTCCGCCGGCAAAAGTTGCTATCCAAATAGTGTTTGGAGTAAATGCAATATCATATGCTAAATTATTTATGGCAACAGTAATTGGATTTGACCTCAAATTATTAATTCCATAAGTAACTATAGTATCATTAAGATTGTCCAATGGCTGCGGAACTGATGTCCAGTTTTTCCCGCCGTCAACCGTAAATTTTAGACCGCTTCCTTTTGGTAAGATTCCTTCAGCGCCGGTGTTAGTATCGTGAGCGGTTGCAACCCAAAGTGCACCTTTGTAATAACCAATTGCAGAAATACTTTCGGTTCCAAAAATTTGATTGTTAGTAAAGTTTGTCCAATTGTTTCCGCCGTCTGTAGTCATGCTTAAACCTTGACCGGTTGCCGCCCATACTGTATCACCAACAACGACAAGATCCGTTATACTGTTATTTGCTGGAGCTGTACTTAATTCTTTTCTAGCAGATTTATTCCATGAAAGATAAAATGAGCTTGGAGAAAATTGTGAGTAAGAATTTTCTGAAATTAAAAAAGCTATAATTAAGGATAGAAATATTTTCAATTTCATTTAACAACCAGATTATGAGTTATAGTATTGCTGAAAAGTCCGCCTCTATCTTGTGCCTGGAAAACAAATTTCCAAGTTCCAGATTGTTGACCTGTAGGAATTGACAATTTATTTGTAAATATTCCATCATGAGCAGTAACATCACCTGTTACATCTGTATCACCATTGTCTGATAAGGGAAATTCAGAAATACCTTGGCTGTTAACAATAAGTGTTCCATCAGGTCGATATAATTTATAGAAGACGGATGTTATATCGCTTAATCCATTCTGGTCATCAGCTTTAACAGAAAATATAAATGAAGTACCAAAGCTTGTTGAATCCGGCATCGTTAAATTTGAAATAACTGGCGCCACATTGGTTTGTCCATTATCGAAAGCAAAAGAATGATAAGCTGCAAAACTAGTTTTGTTCAACGCATCAGTTACAAAATATTGAACTAAGTAATTTCCTTTTGGATAATAATGACTTAGCGGAAATTTGTTTGAATAAATTCCATCACCTTTTACTGTGTCACCATTGTCTGGAATATTACCATTATCAAATAACATAATTGGCAACAAATTTATTTGGTTCATACTAGGATCAAATACATTTGCATAAACTGAATTTATATCCTTAGATGAATTAAATCCCAAGCTGATAGTTATTAATGAATCAGAAGGTTGATAAGTAAATGAGCTTGCCGTATTTATTTTTGTTACCTGGAAATTAACAGGCTGAGTATCAATTACCGAATTAAAATCCCTTTTACATCCCCACAAGATGAAAGGAATTATTATGATTAAGATTTTTTTCATCTACCCAAATATTTGTTATTAAATGACTTCGCTCAAGGGAAAAAATTTTCTACAAAAATACTTTATCCGATTGATACCATGAACGGCGTCGGTGAAAATGAAATAATTAAAATAATAAAGCTTAAATAACCCAAAAATTTCCTTTTACCGTCCAACTCACTCTCATCTGGTACAACTGGATGCTTCAACTTTATTACAAAAAATAAAAGCAAAGCCCAAAACAGCCAGCCAATCCATCCAAAGCTAGTATTCAAATTGAATGCAGTTTCAACCAAACCTAATAAACCCAAAACCATCAAAATTGCAAATGAAACAACCGCAATTTTATAATGATTCTCTCCACCAAACATTGTGTAAGAAATATGCCCGCCGTCCAATTGGCCAACAGGAATCATATTCATGGCGGTTACAAAAAGTCCAAACCATCCAACACACAAATATGGATAATGATAAACTTCAGACATTGGCGGGAAAAATTGTCCCGGATGTACAAAGATCAATTTAAAAAATGAAAATAGAATTGAATTGCCAAATGTTAAATCAATTGCATTTTTTCCGTAATCTGGCGAAAAGAAATCCGGATGAATTGCAAGCAAATAATTTATACTTGGAACATGAGTAAATCCATAAATCAAAACTATAATGCAAGCAACAAAGCCTGAAAGCGGTCCAGCAATTCCGATATCAAACATTGCTTTCTTTGTGTATATCGGTGACTTAGTTTTTATTACAGCTCCCATCGTTCCAAAATTAATAAACTCTGCAAGTGGCGGAAACGGGATATAAAAAGGTAATGTAGCTTTCACTTTATGATATACAGCCGCAAAGTAATGACCGAATTCATGACAAGAAATTATAAACATGATTGATATAGAATACGGCAGGCCTTTCAGCAAAAAATGATATTCATACGGACCAGGCTGATTGCTGATCCACTGAGCTCCAGAAATTGTTGTTGTTATAAAAGTAACAATAAATAATCCGGCATGAAGTAGATAATTTTTTTTATCTTTTTTTTCGACAGCGGCGCTTTGTTCGTTCTCAAATATTTCGTTTGAAAATTCCGGCATTATAAATCTACGTTAAATCCTATTGATGAATAACTTTCATTTAAATTAAATAATTCCCCTTGAATACTTTTGCCCGAAATGTATGAATAAATTAAGCTAAATCCTTTGCCATTATATTTACCGAACTTTATTCCAGCCATAAAAATATTGTTGCCGGAATATTTATCAATCTTAGTTAATTTAAAATCATCAGCAATAAAAGGAGAAATATTTTTAGATAAAAATGAAATCATGTAATAATCAAATCCACCTTGATAAATTTCTCTTCCAATTGAATTTGGGATTACGTGGAAGAGATATGTCATGCCGGCATAAAATCTTAAACTATTAATTTGATAGAATGGAAGCATCTCAAAAAATTCACGGCTGTAAACAAAAGGCTGAAGGCTGTCTCTCCATTCGCCTGAAGTTTTATCAAATCTTCCATCGACTAAATGCGCGCTAATGTGGCTAAAGCGAAAACGGAAACCGTATTGTTTACTACCATTAAAAATTTTATAACCACAATTTAATCCAAAAAAATAATCTATTGTTTCAACTGGGAAGCGAAAATTATTTTCACTTCTTAGTCTTGTGTAAGTAAAAATATCGGCTCCAAAAGAAAGAATATGATTCTTTGAAATAATTTTATAAATATCAGAAGAAGTGCCGATATCCAAACGAAGTTTGTCTTGATTAATTAAATAAGAGACTCCGGCTCTTGGTTCTAAAATATTAGCTATAAATGGACGGATATTCAATCCATTGGGAAACCAAACTTCTTTAGTTTGCGCTTGAATAAAAGATGAAATAAAAAATAAAAAAGAAAGGATTATTATTTTCCGCATTTAGTGTAATTCCAAATTTGAAAGATTTTTTTTCTTTAGTTTTTGTTTTATCAATTTGTTGTAGCTGTATTTCAGCTTTGACGGCAAGCTTGCTATCGCATATGAGTTAGTTGGAAAAGCAAACGACGGTTCAAAATAACAATTGACTGTGCAGCCTTTGCAAAAATCAAATCTGCCTTCCATCTTTTTGTAATATTTTAATTTTTCTGTTTCTCTAATTTCTTTGATTGGGCGATCGATTGGAACGCGCTCGTTTCCAAAATGATAACACGGAAGAATTATTTCATTGTAAGGAGATATTACTATAACTCTTGATACAGCTTTGCAAAGCGGTTTGCTGATATTGTTTCCGCCGCTTCTTCTCAACTTCAAATAAGCATTATTTAAGTATATATTTAATTTACCTTCGGCGAACTCTTCAATATAATCCATCGCCTCATCACTTAAGCCTGGATTTCCGAAGTAAGAAAAAACTGGATTAACTATTAAAACTAAATCATGTTTTAAAGCTATCTCATACATCTGCGGAAGCTTTTTATAAGTTTCATTTGTAACAGTAAACAAAATATCCGGAAACTCGCCAAGCGATTTTGCTATTTCAATACTGTTAAATACATGATTGTAGCAATTTACTTTTCTGATTTTGTTGTGCTCTTCTTCGTCAGGAGAATCTAAAGAAAAATGTAGAAGATTTATTTTACCGGCAAGTTTTTCAGCAAATTTTGAATAGAGCAATCCGTTTGTTGTTATGCTTGTTTGCATATTTAGATTTTTTGCAAACTCAGCCATCAAATGAATATCTTTATGAAGCAGCGGCTCGCCGCCTGTCAAATCAATAAACTTGACTCCGAGTGAAGAAAGCTGTGCAACATTTGATTTAAAATCTTCAAGTTTTGCAAATGGAGTTTTAATAAAATCATCATGGTTACCGAAATGACAAAACTCGCAGTAAGCATTACAGCGGTATGTAACATAATAATTACACAAGAGAAGCATTAATATTCTCTTCCCTTCCAAATAACTTTTCTGTTAATTGCTAAGATAAATGGGAGAGCAACAACATAAACCAAATAATAAATTTGAAAGTGTAAAAAATATTTTAAGTTCTTCGTTAATTCCAATTTCTGGTGAATAAAGTAAAGCACAAAAAAATCAATTGCAAATTTAAAGACTGCCAAATATAACCATACGGGTGAGAAAAATAAAGGAGTTAATAAGATGCAAAGGTTTGTTAAAAATCCCCACGCCATTACCAAATAACCACGGAACGGAACTTCAAGTCCACCAACTGCCCATCTTTTTTTCTGGCGGAATAAACTTTTAAAATCATTGCACGGTTTAGAAGTAATAAGCGAATCTTTATCAAGCGGTAAAATAATTTTATACTTTCCAAGACAGTAAATTGACCAAAGCAAATTAAAATCTTCTGTAACGCTAAAGGGAAGATTAGCATATCCGCCAACTTCTTCATAAGCTTTTTTCCTGTATGACATATTATTACCGATGCAGCTTATTGGCTGTTTAAGATTTATTGTTCCGGCGGCAACCGTAAGCAAGTAAATAAAATCAATTGCCTGCATTCCGCTGAAACCATTAAATGCTTGTTGAGTTGTAAAACCATTTACAGCACCAATGTCTTCTTTATAATAAGAAGCTGTTGTTTTTACCCAAAGTGGATGAACTTCACAATCAGCATCGGTGGTTAAAATAATTTCGCCGGAAGCAATTTCAATCCCATTTGCTAATGCATTTGTTTTGCCTTTCAGCATTCCGATTTCTTTTTTCGTAACAATTTTTTTGAACTTAGGTTTATCGGAAATGAATTTATCAATAATTTCGCTCGTTGCATCGGTCGATTTATCATCCACCAAAATAATTTCTAATTTGCCCTCCGGATAAATAAGATTATTGAGAGAATTCAAACATCTTAAAATATTATCTTCTTCATTTCTTGCAGCAACTACAACTGTGGCTGGCAGCAGTTCTTCTTCTTTAATTTTGGGAAATCTTTTTGATGTGCCTATGATAAAAATGACAGACTGAATAAAATATCCGCTAAGTACAACCAGAAAAATTATTTCAAACATTCTGCAGGTTCTCCGATTTCAAATCCGTTTTTATTCACTCTTTCTAATGTATATTTTATAGAATCTAAAATTATATTTTTCGATTTTAAGCTGTCATGAAGAACAATTATTGAATTTTTTTTTAAATAATTGTCCACAGCAAATTTAACAAGATTAAAATCATTTTTATAATCACGCGTCAAAAGAGACCACATTACGTTTATTAAATTTCTCTCTTTAAGTTTTTTTGAAGTGATTAAATCAAATCTTCCATGCGGCGGACGAAAATATTTTACCGAATAATTAAATCTTTCTTTCATAAGCTGATTGAATGTGTCTAATTCAAAGCTAAATTCTTGTGCACTTAAATTTGTTATTAGTTTATGATTCATTGTATGATTTCCAATTTCATGGCCGCGATCTAAAATTTCATTCACTAATTCCGGATTCTTAATAATATTATTGCCAACACAGAAAAATATTGTTTTTACTTTTGATGTTTCCAATTCATCTAAAATCTTTATTGTATTTTCAGTAATAGGCCCGTCATCAAAAGTAAATAATACTTTTTTATTAGAAGTATTCCATTTCCAATTTCTAAAAATATTTTTGATAACGACAGGAGGATCGTAGTTATATTTCATCAGCCTTTTATTACTCCAACAGGTCTAAGCATTGCAACTTTATGAGTAATTCCTTCATCATGCATTACATTAACTACATCTGCAACATCCTTGTATGCACCGGACATTTCTTCAGCTATTGTCCGGTAACCTTTTGCTTGAATTATTATTCCTTTTTGCTTCAATTCGTTAACAAGATCTCTTCCCTTTGCTTCTTTCATAGCTCTGTGGCGGCTAAGATTTCTTCCTGCTCCATGGCATGAACTTCCGAAAGTTTCTTCCATTGCTTTTTGTGTCCCAATAGCAACGTAAGAATATCTTCCCATGTCTCCAGGAATTAAAACCGGCTGCCCGATCTCTTGATATTTTTTAGGTATCATTTTGCTTCCAGGAGCAAAAGCTCTTGTCGCTCCTTTCCTATGAACACAAACTTTTTTCATTTCACTGTTGATGAAGTGTTCTTCAATCTTTGCAATGTTGTGGCAAACATCGTAAATAAGATTGAATCCAAGTTCTGATTCTTTCATCGAAAAAGTTTCCATAAAACTTTTCTTTGCAAGATGCATTATCACTTGGCGGTTATTCCAAGCAAAATTTGCCGCAGCCTGCATTGCAGAAAGATAATCCTTACCTTCCCTAGAATTTAGAGGCGCACAAGCAAGTTGACGATCCGGTAGTTTAAAGCCATAGCGATCGCTGGCTTTAACAAGTGTCTTCAAATAATCATCACAAATTTGGTAACCTAATCCGCGCGAACCGGTATGAATTAAAACAACTATTTGTCCTTTGAACAATCCAAATAATTCTGCAGCGCGAGGTAGAAAAATTTCTTCAACAACATCAACTTCAAGGAAATGATTTCCTGAACCAAGCGTTCCAACCTGATCAACTCCTCTTTCAATCGCATGTTGACTTACAACATCCGGATCGGCATTTTTCATTGTTCCGCTTTCTTCAGTAAACTCAAGATCGGAAGAACTTCCTAAATTATTCTCCAAAGCCCACGCAGAACCTTTACTCAGAAGCTGTTTCATTTCTTTTGGAGAAAGTTTTTTTATTGCACCGCTTGAACCAACTCCGGTTGGAATGTTATTAAAAAGATTAGTAATAAGTTTTCCAATTTTAGCTTTTACAGATTCATATTCCAAATTTGTTACTGCAAGCCTAACACCGCAGTTTATATCATAACCAACTCCGCCAGGAGAAATTACACCGTCATCCAAATCTGTAGCTGCAACACCACCGATTGGAAATCCATAGCCCCAATGAATATCGGGCATTGCTAAACTGTATTTTTGAATTCCGGGAAGATGAGCAACATTAATAACCTGCTGCAAAGCATCTTCATTTTCAATTGTTCTTTCCAACATTTTTCTTGAAATATAAATTCTTCCTGGTACACGCATTTCACCAATGGCGGGAATTTCCCAAACATTCTCTCTAATTTGATTCAACAAAGTGTTATGTAACTTTATACTATCCAAATTTATTTCTTCAACTTAAACTTGATCTTAAACTTAAACTTAAACTTGATCTTGAACTTCTTCAGATGTCAAAAACAATTCTTGTCTTATATTCTCCATTAATAAACTTTATATCCAATTGATGAAATGTTACTGCTTTAATTTCAATTTTAATTTTGTGTTTTTGTTCGTCAACTGGCACGCCTAAAATTGCAGCACTGAGCCTCCACCCAATCTCAATTTTATTTATTTTAATTTGCCTTACACTTACTGCAATCCATTTCTTACCAAGTAAAAAATAATTTAGTTCTGAAAGAAAATGAACAAGCAATTCCTCAAGTGAATCATCGTCAAACTCTAACACTTTTTCTTGTGGATTTGTAAGACTTATTTCATCTATAACAGAATCTCTCCAAGCTTTAGCCGATATTATAAATAGATCTTCAAAGTTCTCTGCTGAAACTTCGACAGCAATATCGGCAGTATGATCTATGAAATTGTATCTGCCTGTCATTTAGAAAAAGATTTTTTGTCAGCCAATATAATTTAATGATTATTTGCATTAAAATAATTTCATATATGATTCACTTCATCTAAAACATCGAGATTGCTGGCATTTAATTAACATTGCTTAAATTTACACTTCAAAATTCAAAATTTATTTTTAAATGAAACATTTACACGAACACCAGAAAGGATTGCTTGCAGTTTTTGCTGCCGGATTATTGTGGAGTACAGGAGGAATATTTATTAAGTTAGTTCCATTTACTCCTTATCAAATATCTTTTTTCAGAAGCTTCTTTGCGGCAATTGTTTTTTTAGTGATTTTCAAAAAAGAAATTTTTTATGCAAACGTTTTTACATTCATAAATGCAATTCTATATTCTGCAATATTAATTTTATTTGTTATTGCAACAAAAACCACTACAGCCGCTAATGCAATCTTTCTCCAATATACTGCACCAATTTATGTATTAATTTTTGAACCACTTATCAATAAAACTAAATATGAAAAAATAAATATTATTACTATTGCGGCATGTTTCATCGGAATGACTTTATTTTTTGTTGGTAAAATTTCTCCTGGTTATATGTTTGGAAATATTCTCGCCCTCCTTTCCGGAGTTGCATTTGCCGCTTTTTTACTGGGAATGAGAAAGAACAAATTGGAATATCAGTTCAGTTCAATATTTTACGGAAATATTCTTGTAAGTATTATAACTTTAAATTCTTTATTCAGTATTTCAAATTTTACAGCTACAAATTTTTTGATGGTTTTCTATCTTGGTGTTTTTCAAATTGGAATTGCATATGCAATATTTAGTTATGGACTAAAAAGAGTTTATGCTATTGAAGCTTCACTTATTTCAATGATTGAACCAGTGCTTAATCCAGTTTGGGTATTTTTAGGTTATGGCGAAGTTCCTTCTTTTATGGCAATCGTTGGAGGAATTGTTATCATAACTGCAATTTCAATAAGAGCTTTTGTTTTTGAATCACCGGCAATGAAAAAAAATTAAGGGTGAATTAGTTCTTTTCGTCAAAAATATTTCATTAAGCAGTAATGTTTAACTGTTTCCAAAATTTAATTTAAAGTCAAAGTGATATTTCCCACAATGAAAAAAGTTAATGGTAAAAAAACTTTCTAACCTCTTTCCAGATAATTAATAACAGATCAAACGAAATAACTAAAAAATTATTTTATCAGGCTTGAGCAGGCATTTCAATGCAGAATCCAGGCATGAATTACTATAAATCATTATCAAAATAGAAGAAATTATTAGAATTTTTTAAACCAAATGCGGCATTTCTTTTGTCAACAAGTTAATAGAACAAAAATTTTTTTAATTGATTTACAAAGAGATTAAAAAACATTCAAGTTAAATGGAAAAAATTACAAACCTATAATAAGGCAATGTCTAAATGAAACCACTTTTTTACTTTTTCTTCTTTGTTATTTTTTTAACAGCCGGCGAATATATTTTCGCGCAATCATTTCAATATTTTTATCCGAAAGAAAATTCTAAGCTTGTTTCTTTAACAACAAATTTAATTTTTACCTCGAATGAACAAATAGATGAATCAAGCCTTTCTTCCAATGAATTTTCAGTAAATGGAAGCATCAGTGGAATTCATAATGGTACAATTAAATTATCAAATGAGAATAGAACAATTTTATTTATTCCTAATAAGCAGTTCTCTCCAAATGAAAATGTTTTTGTAAAAGTAAATTCTGGAATTAGGACTGTTACTAATAAAGCTTTTAAATCATTTACTTTTCAATTTAGCACAACGCCATTAAAACAAAGTATGAAAATAAATCCATTATCATTTATTGGCGATGGTTCGCTTGCAGAAAAGTTAAACCAACAGCCTCTATTTAAATCTAAGATTCCGGTTATTACTTCTGATTCAATCCCTTCTGACTTTCCCAAAATAACAGTAGGTACAAATAATAATCCAAGTTCCGGAAATATCTTTTTAGCTAACTTTGCAATTTTCCCAAATGATTCCATTGGAAACTATATAATGATTTTGAATAATGACGGAAGTGTTGTTAAATATAAGAAATTAGATCAGCCGGGATTTGATTTTAAAGTTCAACCAAACGGAGAAGTTTCATATGCTGAAGTAATTAATATGGTAAATGGATATGCACAAGTTAGATGGATTGTAATGGATACATCTTTAACTCCAGTTGATACTTTCCAGTGCGGTAACGGATATGTTGCCGATTTACACGATTTTTTATTACTGCCAAATGGGCATGCAATATTAGAAGCTTATGATCCGGAACCAATGGATTTGAGTACAACTGTAAATGGCGGTAATCCAAATGCAACAGTTATTGGATGTGTAGTACAAGAATTAAACAATTCTAAAGATGTAATTTTTCAATGGAGAAGCATTGATTATTTTCCGGTTACTGATTCTTACGTTGATTTAACAACTCAAACAGTAGACTATTTTCATCTTAATGCATTTGATGTTGACAGTACTGGAGATATTCTATGTTCAAGCAGGCATCTTTCAACTATTTTTAAAATTGATCGGCAAACTGGTAATGTTGATTGGATTCTTGGCGGTAAAGAAAATCAATTTACATTTTATAATGAAAACGAATCCAACAGCCCAAATTATTTTTCTTATCAACATGATTTAAGAATATTACATAATGGCGATATTACAATGTTTGATAATGGAAACCAGCATTCGCCTCCATATTCTCGAGCTGTTGAATATAAATTAGACGAATTCAATAAAACTGCAACAATGGTTTGGGAATTTAGGCATTCACCTGATATATTCTGTTCAGCAATGGGCTCGGTGCAAAAGGAGTCAAATGGAAATACTTTTATTGGATGGGGTTTAGCTAGTGCTGCTGGATCACCGGCAATTACAGAAATTCATCCAGATAATTCAATAGCACTCGAAATGTTCCTTCCAAAAGGCGAAACTTCTTATCGAGCATATCGTTTTCCTTGGGTTAGTCAAGTTCCATCAGCCGCTGTAACAGTTTATGAAGTTCTTCAAGGAAATACTTATTCGTTTAACAACTCAAAAGATTCTACCGGCGTTTTAATTAAGTTTAATCAACTAAATGATGTTCTTTACGCAAACGCAGTTGTAACAAAATATAATTATGCACCGTTAGATCCGCACTTTACAACACTTGCGCCAATTCTTTCAAAATATTATTTCAATATTAAAGGTTTGGGGATTTCATCGTACAATGGTGAAGTTTATGTTAATTTAAATAGCTTCCCTAAAATGATTCAACCAGAGAACACGATTGTTTATGTAAGATCGGATACGAGCAATGCTTTTATTCCTTTACCTACAAGCTATGATTCGGTTAAAAATGAGTTAATATTTACTACAAATAATTTCGGAGATTTCGCTTTTGGAATTCCTCAAGATGTTTCCACTGCTTATTCGCCAGTTCCATTTTCACCAATAGATAATACAATTGTTAATGGCGAAGTTCCAGTAAATTTTTTGTGGGGAACCAGAGGCCTTGTTTATAATTATCATCTTCAGATTGCTTCAGATTCAAATTTTACTAATTTAATTGCCGATTATCCAAAACTTTCAAATACTTCATTATCAGTTTCAACTTTAAAAAATAATCAGATTTACTATTGGAGAATAAATAATACAAATATCGCAGGCACGAGTGATTGGTCACCGGCAAACATTTTTCATACAGCTTCACCTTATTTATCTGTTTCATATCCAAATGGTGGTGAACAAATATATTTGGATTCAACATACATAATTAGATGGCAGGCAAATATTAACGATACAGTTAATATTAATCTTGTTAATAACAACAATATTGTTGCTGTAATTGGAAAGTCTATTGTATCAGCCACAAATGCTTACACTTGGCACGTTCCTTCAACGTTACAGCTAGATAATAATTACAGAATT
Source organism: Bacteroidota bacterium (assembly GCA_021824145.1). GTDB lineage: Bacteria > Bacteroidota > Ignavibacteria > Ignavibacteriales > Ignavibacteriaceae > FEN-1297. Next base: position 25,946 of record JAKALM010000005.1, on the reverse strand, counting down.
GAAATAACGGACATTAGCGATTCAAATTTAACTTCTCAAAGTGAAAATAATTTTGCAATTACCAAAGGAATTACTTCTGTAAATAATTCAAACGAATCAATAAAAGATTTTGAACTTTCACAAAATTATCCTAATCCCTTTAATCCTTCAACAATAATTTCTTACGCTTTACCGGAAGAAAGTCAGGTTAAGATTACTATTTATAATTCAATCGGACAAGTAATTTCCACTCTTATTAATTCTGTGCAAAAGCAAGGTCAATATGAAATTAGTTGGAATGCAAAGGACTTATCTTCCGGTATTTATTTCTATTCCATAAGAGCCGTAGGAAACTCCGGAAAAAGTTTCAATGTAGTGAAAAAAATGATGTTGTTGAAATAATTCTAAAAATATTTTATAGGGTAATGATTGTGGAAAAAGTTAAAAGTAGAATTAAACTTTTATTAATTCTTATTTCAGTTGTTTTTGTAAATATTTTACTTGCTCAAAACCAAATTAAGTTTGAATATATAAATCCAAGTCCGAACTCGGAATATGTTTCAATAAGTTCCAAAATTTTATTAAGACCAGGGCAAGAGCTAGATAGATCATCAATAAATAATGAAATTTTAACCGTTATTGGTTCTAAAAGTGGAAATCATCCTGGTACAGTATATTTATCAAATGATTCTAAGACTATTATATTTTCGCCTTACACTAATTATCAGACTGATGAAGATGTAAAAGTAACTTTAAATTATGGTGTAAAAACATCTAATGGGAAAAGTGCAGGAGAAATATCTTTTTCTTTTCATACAAGTAAAAATGTTAATACTTTAATAAATGAAAAGCCTGAAGAAAATTTTGTTCAAAATACAATTAAGATTAAAAAGACTTCTATAGTTCCAGATTCTTCTTTACCATGGAATCTTCCTTCAATTCAAATTGATCAATCAAATAACCCTGCACCAGGTTATTTATTCCTTTGTCCATCACCATATTTAATGATAATCGATAATCAAGGTACTCCAGTTTTTTATAGAAATGTAAATGGCAATATTTATGATTTTGACCTTCAACCAAATGGGTAGTTGACTTATTTCATTTATCCAGTAAATTGTTATGCCTTAGATGGTTCATTAAACTTAGTTAATACTTATAATACTACTAATGGTTTCACACCAGATGTACATGAACTCCATGTACTACCAAATGGTAATTATTTTATATTGGGTAAAAGAGATGTAACAGTGGATATGAGCCAAATTGTGCGAGGCGGACAAACAAATGCCGACTTAATTGATGGCGATATTCAAGAATTTGATTCATCTGGTAACTTAATTTTTGAATGGGATGGACTTGATCATTATAAAATTACAGACGTAGATGATTACATTGATTTAACTCAGCCAACTATCGATTTTACTCATTTTAATTCTATTGAATTTGACACAGACGGCAATATCTTAGTTTCTGCAAGAAACTTGGATGAGATAACTAAAATTGATGTGAAGACCGGAGATATAATTTGGCGCTGGGGAGGAAGAAATAATCAATTTACGTTTGTTAATGACAGCATTGGTTTTTCTCGACAGCATGATATCAGAAGATTCTCTAATGGTGATTTTAGCCTTTTTGATAATGGCGTTTACCATTCTAATCCAGTTTCAAGTGCTGTAGAATATAAAGTTGATGAAATAAATAAAACCGCTACTTTAGTACGAAGAATAACACGAAAAGGAATCTTTACTGATACAGAAGGTTCGGTAGAGGAATTACAAAATGGAAATAGACTGATTTCTTGGGGACATAATTTTGACCCGGTTGTTACAGAGGTTGAACCTGACAATTCTATTGCTTATGAAATTAGTTACCTTCAATATTACGATACTTATAGAGCATTAAAATATAATTGGAATACAAGTTTATTTTTAACCAACACTGATTCATTAAATTTTGGTAAAGTAACTATTGGCAACTTTGCTTTAAAAACAATTACTATAACTAATCCGCAGGATAGCGCAGTAACAATTAACGAATTTTATTGTCCCGATCCTTCGTTCTCAACAAATACAAAAACTCCAATTACAATTAAGCCGAAAGATTCAGTTGCAATTCAAGTAATGTTTAAGCCGGAAAACAATGGAAATTACAATGCTTCATTTAATATAAGAAATATTAGTTCTTACATGGGTACTCAGCAAATGATTGCTCGTCAAGTAATACTTAAAGGAACTACAGAAGATATTTCAGCTGTAAATAAGAACAATACAACTCCGAATCAGTATGCACTGTTTCAAAACTATCCTAATCCTTTTAATCCAACCACAGTGATAAATTATGAAATTCCAAAGTCTGAATATGTACAGCTAAAAGTTTATGATGATCTAGGCAGAGAAATAAAAACATTGGTAAGCGAAATTCAATCTCCCGGTGAATATACTGAAACTTTAAATGCCGAATCTCTTCCAAGCGGAATTTATTTTTATAAATTAGAAGCTGGGAATTTTATTTCAACTAAAAAAATGATTTTATTGAAATAGTATCAAATGATCTTTAGTAGAGAAGCTGAATACGGCTTCTCTACAATTAAAATTTAGAACTAACTTTTGATAAATATTTATTAAGGTGCTAAGCGGACAATTTTCCAATTATTTTTTTCTTGCTGATAACAAATTCTATCATGCAGTCTATTTTCCCTTCCCTGCCAAAATTCAAATTCATAAGGCATAAGTTTAAAACCTCCCCAAAATGGCGGCAGCGGAATTTTCTTTCCTTCATATTTCATTTTAATATCAACAAATCTTTTTTCTAAATAGCCGCGGTTTGGAATAATGTTGCTTTGATCAGAAGTCCATGCTGCTAATTGGCTCTCATACGGCCTTGAATGAAAATATTCTTCCGACTGACTTTCAGAAACCTTTTCAACTTTTCCTTGAATTCTAATCTGTCTTTCAAACTCTTTCCAGAAAAACAAAAGCGAAGCATAAGGATTTTCCGATAAATCTCTTCCCTTTTTGCTTTCATAATTTGTATAAAATACAAAACCATTATTTTCAATTTCCTTCAACAGCACAACGCGCGAACTTGGCTGCCCGTCTTTTCCGGAAGTTGATAATATCATTGCGCTTGGATCAATAATATTGGCTTTGATTGCTTCTTCCATCCAAATCGAAAATTGTTCGTATGGATTTGAATTAACAGTTTTTTCATCTAACTCAGTTAGCAAATAGTCTCTTCTAATTCTTGAAATGTCTGTATTTTCCATCATATAAATTTTATAACTTAACCTTTAGTTTTCAGTAGTATTTTATATTATTTTTTGCGGCAGCATCTTTTAATAACAGCACATAATATTTTAGCTATATAAATCAGAAATAGTCGTCTATTAGTGGCTATTATCTATTTGTTTAGCATAATAAATTTAATAAGAAAATTATAACTAAAAAAATTAAACAAAATGAAATCCACCAATTTAACTAAAGAACAAAAAGAAGAACTTGAAAAATTTGGCGCAAACACATGGTTTGTAGAATATCTACATAAGCAATACGAAGAAGATCCATCAGAAGTTTCTGAACAATGGCAAAATTTCTTCGGGAAAGATACAGAATCTGAAAGTGGACACGAAATCAAAGAAATAAATATAAAAGAAGCCAACCAGTTTATTCAGAAAGAAATCCCAATGCCGGTTCCAGGCGATGATGATAGGACTCAAATTATTGCCGGAAGCAGTGCAAAAATTCTAGATAACATGAATAATAGTTTATCAATTCCGGTAGCTACTTCTCAAAGAATAATTCCGGTTAAGCTTCTTGAAGAAAATAGAATTTTAATAAATCATTACCTGCAGAAGAAAAACCTTGGCAAAGTTTCTTTTACTCATCTAATAGCATGGGCAGTTATTAAAGCAATTATGACAAACCCTTCTCTGAATAACGCTTTCACAATTATAAACGGCAAGCCAAATATTATTAAAAGGAATAAAATTAATTTGGGCATTGCCATCGATATTGAGAAAAAAGATGGATCGCGTTCATTAATTGTCCCTAATATTAAAAATGCAAACGATCTTACTTTTGAACAATTCTATAAAACTTATGATGATCTTATTGTGAGATCCAGAAAAGGATTAATTGATCCTTCCGAATTTTTAGGAACTACAGTTACTCTTACAAATCCTGGAACATTAGGAACTGTAATGTCTGTTCCCAGATTAATGGTTGGGCAAGGAACAATAGTCGCAGCCGGTGCTATTCAATATCCGGCTGAATATCAAGCAATGTCCCCTTCTACAATCTCAACTCTAGGCATCAGCAAGGTAATGAATATTACAAGCACATACGATCATAGAATTATTCAAGGCGCTGAGTCTGGATTATTTTTAAAAGAAATTAACGACCTTCTTTTAGGAAATAATTTCTTTTACGATGAAGTTTTTACTGATTTGAAAATTCCTTTACAGCCTTTAACCTGGAAGACAGATTATCAGCCGAGCACAATATCTAACCGAGGTAATACAGATGAATTTGAAAAACAAGGAAGAGTTTTACAATTAATAAATCTTTACCGTGTACGCGGGCATTTAATTGCTGATCTCGATCCGCTTGGCTCGCAAACACCTTATCATGCCGAACTCGATCCTGCAACTTACAAATTAACGCTTTGGGATTTGGATCGCGAATTTATTACTGGCGGCTTCAGCGATTTACGAATTGCTACTTTAAGAGAGATTTTGGATATTCTGCAAAAAACTTACTGCGAGAAAATAGGTGTAGAATATATGCACATTCAAAATCCAGCAGAAAAACTTTGGCTTCAAAGTAAAATGGAACCAGTAAAAAATATTCCGAAGTTTGATCTTGACATAAAAAAAATGATTTTGAATAAGCTGATTATCGCAGAATCATTTGAACATTTTATTCACAACAAATTTATTGGACATAAAAGATTTTCTCTTGAAGGATCAGAAACATTAATTCCTGTTCTCGATCTTTTATTAAATGAAGCTAGCGATGATGAAATTCAAGAAGTTGTTTTAGGCATGGCACATCGCGGAAGATTGAATGTTCTTGCAAATATTATTGGCAAATCTTACGAATCAATTTTCTCAGAGTTCGAAGACATTCAAGATCCAAATTCAATTGAAGGTTCTGGTGATGTAAAATATCACCTTGGCGCAGCTGGAAAATACAAAACTCGAAACGGTAAAAGTATTACGGTTTCCGTTGCATCAAATCCAAGCCATTTAGAGTGGGTTAATCCGGTTGTTGAAGGAATTGTTAGAGCAAAGCAAACCAGATTAAATGACAGCAGAAATCATAAAAAAGTAATGGCAGTTTTAATTCACGGAGATGCTGCTTTTGCCGGCCAAGGCGTTGTTGCAGAAACATTAAATCTTTCACAGCTTTCTGGATACAGAACCGGCGGAACAATTCATATAATTATAAATAATCAAATCGGCTTTACAACTACTCCAGAAGAAGCAAGGTCATCTGTTTACGCGACAGATGTTGCAAAGATGATACAAGCTCCAATATTTCATGTTAACGGCGATGACCCGGAAGCTTCTCTTTGGGTTACAAAGCTGGCTTTTGAATACAGGCAAATATTCAAAAAGGATGTTGTAATTGACTTGTTCGGCTATCGACGCCACGGACATAATGAAGGTGATGAGCCAGGATTTACTCAGCCTTTGCTTTATGAAAAAATAAAAAATCATCCTTCGGTAAGAGAACTTTATACCAAAACTTTATTGGAAAATAAATCGCTTCCACTAGATGAGGTAAAAGTAATGAGCGAAGAAATTAATACTTTACTAGGCGAAGCATTTGACAAGATAAAAAGAAAAAGTATTGAGTTTAAAGCTGATGTTCCCCTTGCCGTACCAAAAGAAAAAATAAAAGCTGCAACTCCTGTTAAGCAGACGAGCATTTCAGAAGATGAATTAGAACAAATAGTTCAAGGAATTACAAAAGTACCAAAGGATTTCACAGTTCATCCCAAGCTTAAAAAATTTCTTGAAAAGAGAATTGATTTATTGAATGGAAATATTGAAGCTGATTGGGCATTTGCAGAATCTTTAGCTTTTGGAAGCCTTCTTCTTGAAGGTACACCTGTAAGATTAAGCGGACAAGACAGTGTGCGCGGCACTTTCAGTCAGCGTCATCTTGCTTTAACCGATATTAATTCTGGAGTTGAGTATGTTCCTCTAAATCATATGCAAAAAAATCAAGCAAAGATTGAAGCACTCGACAGCTTTCTTTCAGAAGCGGCTGTACTCGGATTTGAGTACGGTTACAGTACTGCCGATCCGCTTGCGCTAGTCATGTGGGAAGCACAGTTTGGTGATTTTGCAAATGGCGCACAAGTTATTATTGATAATTTTATTGTTGCGTCATATGAAAAATGGAAACTCCCAAACAGTATTGTTATGCTGCTGCCACATGCTTACGAAGGACAAGGCGCAGAGCATTCAAGCGCAAGACTTGAAAGATTTTTAACTCTTTGCGCTCAAGATAATATGCAGGTTTGCAATGTTACAACACCAGCACAATATTTTCATCTTTTAAGAAGACAGATTAAGCAAATGATGATGAAGCCGCTAATAATTATGACTCCTAAAAGTTTGTTAAGGCTTCACGAAGCTCAATCGCCTAAAGAAGAATTTATAAACGGTAAGTTTCATGAAATAATCGATGATCAATCTGTAAAAGAGAAAAAAGAGATAAACAGAGTTTTGTTAACCAGCGGAAAAGTTTATTATGATTTACTGAAATACCGGGCAGATAATAAAATTACCAATACTGCAATTATAAGAGTAGAGCAGATTTATCCTTATAATAATAAAAAGATTAGGGAAATTTTGTCATCTTATTATAATGCAAAATATGTTTATTGGGTTCAGGAAGAACCTAAAAATATGGGCGCATGGAACTTTATGGTTTCAAGATTATTAGAAGACTTATCTGATGGGCAAAAGCTTCGTTATGCAGGCAGACCTGAAAGCGCTAGTCCAGCTGTTGGTTCACATAAAATATCAAGCAGACAGCAAAAAGATTTAATTGAACAAGCATTCTTATAAAAAAAATCTTGATAAAAAATTATTATTCAGCTAATTTAATTTTGAAAATATTTTAGTTCTTTCTTTTTTGAACTTAAACTTGAACTTGTTCTTTTATTGCGAGCGTAACTCAGTTGGTAGAGTGTCAGCTTCCCAAGCTGAATGCCGCGGGTTCGAACCCCGTCGCTCGCTCTTAATCTAAATAATCATTTCTTATCAATAGCTATTTCATATAAAGTATTTACAGTATTCCAGTTTCTTGTTGTTGCCTGTATCTTCAATTTTCTTTCAAAAAAATTATTGTTTAGTATCGTCTTGCCATAGCCGTTTGGACAGAAAATAAAAATTTCTTCTTTACCTAAATAAAATTCATCAGAATTAATTTTAATTTCATCCAAACCTTTAATATCAGCTTAAGAAAGGGCTTTATATAAAAATGTTACATGCAGTTTTGTAGGGTCTTCATTTCTTTTTACAATAAAAGGATTGTTATAAATAATACGTTTAAAATCTTTTACATCACGAATAAATATTATAACCGGAAAACCAAATGTTTTCTCAATCTTATTTTCAATTAATTTAGTAAGCTCTAATAAGTCTTTTTCATCGCTATTAAATACTACGTTTCCACTTTGGACGTACGTTCTAACGTTCTTCAATTTTAGCGATTCATATAACTCTTGGAGCTCTTGCATTCTTATTTTTTTCTTTCCGCTAACATTAATCCCGCGAAGCAAAGAAATATAAATATTAGTATTTACGTTCAATCCGCTCCTTCAAATTAATGAATTTTCTTTTTTTCTTTTAGCATATCAATAAATTTCTCTATTCGCTTAATTCGTGTTTCCGGACGCTTTGCTTCATGAATACGATAAAGAATTGCGTATTTATTAATCTTGTTTAATGAGTTGAAAAATTCAAACGTTCCGGGATTAGCATCCATTTTATTCTGAAAGTCTTCCGGTATTCCAATATTTTTCTGCGACTCATATGCATTTTCCCACCGTCCGTCCTTCTTTGCAAGGTCAATTTCCATTTGTCCAGGTAATTTCATTTTTCCATGCTTAATTAATTCATCTGCTCTATTGCAATTTTTTTTTGACCATTTACTCCTAGGCAAACGATGAGTAAATTTTTGAAGCCAATAAATTTCATCAAAAGACTTTTTCTGGCCATCGATCCACCCATAACACAATGCGCAATCTAAAGCTTCCGGATAATAAATAGATTTTATTCCGGTTTCTTTTTTAGCAATCTTCATCCAAATTCCATTTGATTTAGAATGGTTATTATTAAGCCATTTTCCCCAATCTTTTTGTGACTTAAAAAATAAAATTGGAAGTTCTTTATTGTTTTTCACATTAAAATTTTATTTATAATTTTCAGCAATCTTATTTCTAATTACATAAAGGCAAACATGCTTAGCGCCTTCAGTCGAATACCTGAATTTAGTAATCAAATTAGTAATAAGAAAGCTTACTTCCTCTTTTGTGCGGTTATCATATACTTCAAATTTTGGCGATCCATATTCTTTTACAGCGCTTTCAAAAGCTGCATATTGCAAAAATGGCTGGAAGATATGTTCCCTCAAATTATTAATGTATAAATTATAAAGTTCCTTATAAATTTCCGAATCTTTAACTTCCTCATCATAAGACATCTGCTGTAAATTTATTCCCAGCTTTGCTGCAACCTCTTCTCGGTATTTCTTTCTTGTCCTTGAAGGTACATCATTTGGCAGCAAATACTGTTCAATTGAATTGAAAAACTGTTCAGTAATTTCAATTGTTTCGCTGGTGTAAGGACAATTTAATTTTTCACCCAAATCATAATTAGATGCGAATAGATAATTCTGAATATCCTTGCTAATCCTTTCTTCATTTTGATGGAACAAAGATTCTTTTATTTCCTGCATAATGTTATAATTATATAATCTGATAATTGAATCAATAAAACCTTTGGGAATACGCTCAGAATATTGATCGTGTTTTTTGAAAAATGATCTTATATCTTCCATTGTTATTTGAATTATATCATCAGAATTTCCATTTAATTTTTTTGGAATAGAATTAAAAAATTCATTGAAAATATAAAGCGATTCCCTTCCGGAGAATCCCAATTTACCTTCTTTGTCAGATTCTTTAATAATATTCCTTCGAATAGTTTTATTAAACTTTTTATAATCTTCATCTGTCAGCCAATCCGGAATTTTATTTGAATAAATACTAAGCTTAAGCAGCAACAAATTTTCATCGCAGTATTTTTCGTAAATGCTCGGATCTTCAATCCATTCTTTAATGACAGGCGAGTTTATATTAAGGCGTGAACTAATAATTATCTTTGCAAAATTCTCTAGAACTCCCGGAAGAAAATATTTCTTAATTTGTTTACCAAAAGCATGATAATAAATTTTAACTTCTTCCGAATAATTGAGAATGTAATTAACGCTGATTTCAATTATACGATCTTTAAAAGATTCTGGAGAAGCAATTTTTTGTTTGTCTTCAGGATTCATCACTGCTATAAATAATGAATTTACATTCTCTTCTATATCGCCAAGCTTATGAACACCTTCACTCAAAATTCCATGAAGATTTAAAAATCTTTTTTCATTTTCACCTTTAACATCCATAATTACAAAAACACCATTATTGGTTTTTGCATATCGTGAAAAAACATATTGGATTAGATTGCTGTCTCTAAATCGCAAACTTAACTGCCGTTGAAGTTCATCATTAGAAAACGCTATAGTTTCAGGTTCTTTATCGGCAGAATTAAATACGCTAATTCCATATCCCAGCCTTCTATTGAAAGTATATCGTTTTGCGTAAACCATATCAAATACATCTGCGGGAGATCTTAATCTATTTATCAAAGCATCGTAAAGCGAAGTGCAAATTGTACAAGCATTTTCTGTGAATAGCCATTCATATTCCTTTTTATAAAAGAAGTCCAGCCTTGCTGTATCTTTCACAAGCTTTTCAAGAATTTCTGCGCGGTATTCTCTTGGTATAATTAATATTGGATGATCGTGGCTTGGGCAAGGAACTTCAAGCTTATCTGAATTTAAATTCTGCGGATGAATAACTGAACCTTTTTGATAGTAATATTCCTCAATAGCTTCTTTAATAACAGGAGAAATATTTACACCAATTTTCATATTATCCAATCGCCAAAGAACTTCATAATTAATTCCCTGATGACTGTGTGTATATTCTTCAAATTTTTGAAGTAGATTATTTAAGAATGTACTCTTTCCACTACCGGGCGGACCTATAAAAACATAAATTTTATTTTGCTGCGTTCCTTCTCTGAATGAATCTGCGAGTCGAAGCAGTCTGTTTGCAAGCGGCAGATCTGTAAAAAAAGGAGTATCAGTATTTTCGACAAATAATTTATCGCAATTAATTGTTTTGTAACTTATGCTTTCGGGGTCATCTTTGTATTCATCTTCAATTACAATATAATTATAAATCATATCGCTAAAGAGTTGAAAAACATTTCGGAAATATAAATGCGGGTCTTCTCTTGCTTTTGCTAAAAAATCACTAAAAGGAATTATTGTCCCTTCTTCAGATCTTTTCAATTTTCTGTCAAGTAGATTTATAATATCGTGCGATTTATTATTTCTAGTCATCATTAAATAATTCTATTTAATTTCTGAAGTTACGCAATTGTTATGCTGAACTTATTTCAGCATTTAAAAACAACTAAAAGGCATAGATTCCGAAACAAGTTTGGAATGACAAATGAATCATTTTATTCCATTTGCGCAATTTCATTTAATAACTTCTTTTTTAACTTTTCTATTTTCAACAGTGTACAAAACTTTTCTAAACAATGGTTCTACTTCTAATAAATTATCTGAATTAAGATGGCTTTCATTCAATTTAATATTATCCCAATCAAGTTCCATTGTCTCCAGCATTACTTTATTACCCCAAAGATATTCTAAGCCGATCATTGTATTCGGAATATATTCAGGATACAATTCTTTCCCTTCAAATTTGTGGTGAAGAAAAAGTGACCCATCTTCCTCTCTTGCAAATGTAATGTAAGGAGGATGATATAAACTGTCGAGTATCATTGATTTGTAATCTTTAGCTCTCTTGCTTTTTACATAATATTCTTTAACGTTCTTTTCATTATTTATTCGCTGCCCTACAACCATAAGTTTAAAACGATCAACAAAATCCTGCTCGATAAATGTACTTAGAAAAGTTAAGTCGCAAAAGTTTTCTCGAACGTGAAAAATAAAATCTTTACCTTTGCCGTTAGAAGTGTCAAACTTTTCTCTGCTATCAATATCATTCAACTTTCTAAATTCATAAGAATATTTTCCTTTGTTCGCCAAATCTTCAATATGCATAAATAAGCGCCAACCTATTGCATATGGATTTAATCCCACTCTAGATAATGAAGTAACTTTTGCATTTACTTTTGCAAATGCAACTTCGTGGCCTTTAATTCTATCATCCATCAAGAATAACTTTTCATGCCAATAACTCGCCCAGCCTTCATTCATAATTTTTGTTCTTATTTGAGGAGAAAAATAAAGTGATGTGTCCCGAACAATTGACATTACTGATTTCATCCATAAATTTTCTTCCTTATTTATGAACTCACTTTCATCAATTAAGAACTGCATTAAATCTTTTCCAATTTTTTTCTGATTTTCCTTTTGAAATCTTTGGAACAATCCTTCAAACTCAGGATGTGTTTCATTTAATTTCATAAGAAATAATTCCTCACGGGATTTTTCTCCAGTTTCCTCTATCTGATTATACCTTTCAATCTCTTCTAAATAATTCTGCATACTGAAAAGTGATTTATTCTGAAGGAAATGGTTAAAGTAAAAATCTATTTGATCCGGCAGTTTAAAGAGTTCATTATCTTCTTTTTCTTTCAATGCATCAAAGTATCCAACAAGGTTATCAATCCCTCGCGTAAACTCAATTACATAATCTACAATTCTTCCTTTTTGAGATCTTAATCGTGAAATAATTCTTTTTTCAGTTAAAGCCTTTTCCTTAAAATCATAATCCCATGTCTGTTCAAAAAATCGGTTGTTCTGAAAAAAATCTATATGAGCAATAACATGATAAAAAATCATTACGTTCATCCAATCCGGATTTTCATTATTATAAAATGAAATTGCCGGACGGGTGTTGATTACTGTTTCGTAAGGATTATTTGGATAATATTCATATTCTCCTTTGCCCCGTAATACTTCGATGTCCTGCAGCCAATAGTCATAAAGAGTCGGAATCATGTTCTTTGGAGATAATTCTAGAAGGTCTGTATTAGTAACCATATACTCAAGCGTAGCTTTATCAAACCGCAGTCCTGCATCAAGCGCACGCTCTTTACAGCCTTCCATTATCTTTTTAGTATGCTGATCAATTAATTCCATAGCTGCTTAACTTATTAAAACTTTTATTCCCTTCACTATTCTTTCTTCATTGGCTTCTGACGCAATAAAAGAATCTAAATGAAGAACATCCGGATATTTTTCAAGAAGCTTAGATTCTTTAATATAATTTTCTACAACAGTGTTATTATGGGAAGAAAAATTATTTTCGGCAATTGTAATTCCAACACGACTGGCATATTTCAATATCTTCTCCAGCTCTTTTATTGATTTCATTTCATCATCTACCCAATCGTCGCCGTCAGTTCCATGGAAAACATAAATATTAAAATCTCTTGCAAGATGTTCTTCTTCAACAATCTTATTTACCATTGCATATGCCGAAGAAACATCTGTTCCGCCTGCTACTGATTTATTAAAGTAAGTATAAAAATCCGGAACTTCTTCGGCTTCGGTATCGTGAACAATAAACCTGCTTACAACTTGCCGCTTGTATTGATAAACAAGCCAGCTGTTTATATAGATATGCTGAGTAACAACTACTTCAGTCGGCTTGCCCTGCATTGAACCTGAATAATCTCTTAAGAAAAAAACAATCGCTTGAGATTCAAAATCTCTTTCGCGCGATAGGATATGATAAACACGGTCATTCGGAGTTATAATCATCTTAGTTGAATCAATCGGTTCGTCAGCTGAAATGTTGCCAAGAGCTAGATTAGTTTTTACAACTTGTTTCAAAGTCGATTTTTTATCAATAATCTGCCCATGCCCGCGGAACTTATCTGTTAATTCATAAGTGAATTTTGTAAGAGAAGTTTTCTTACCTTTTTCTTTTATGTTTGGAAGTTCGAATTGCTCGGTAAGAATTTTTCCTATCTCATAAGCTTCTGCACCCATTCCGTGCTGTCCGCCTTTCCCCTGCCCGGCGCCTTGCCCTTCGCCTTCATCTTCACGTAAAGATTCTTCCTCAATAATTTCGCCTTCTTCTTCTTCGCCGTTTCCGCCTGTGCTAGAGCCTTCGCCACCGGTGGGAGCGCCATTCCAATGATAAAATTTTTCTTCATTAGTAGTTGGAATTATTATCGTTTTACCTTTGCCGTCTTTTGAAGGCTTTACCAACCTGCCTAATTTTATTTTTCTCGGAAATCCGTCTTTCTCTCTTAGCTTATCACGCTCAAGCAGCTTGTCAAGTGTGAACAGCCGGCTTTGCGTTGTGCTTTCTACATTAAAGTGAAGCAGAATATCATTATCACGATATTCATAAAAGCTTTTGGGCTGCCTTAGAGAATACGGAAATTTCGAAGAATCGTTAAATGGAGAAATATTATTTTTTGTTTCTTCAATTATTTTTTCTTCTAACTTCTTGGCTTTCTTTTTTCCCTTTGGAATTAAATCCATTTTTTCAGAATCAGTCATAATTAAAATTTCTAATCGTTAAGATTGATGATCTTGTGTACAGAAAAATTCAATTGTTTTTTGGGCACAAGTTGTACAATATCCTAATTTATTTTTCATTGTTGTAACAATGCGGTTATATAGCTTTTCATTATCTTCATTTGTTCGATTTGCAAGTGCGCCAACAAGCCCGCCAGCCGATGCAATATCTGAATTTAATCTTGTATCGGTAACAGCTTTTACAAGATCAACGTTATCCATAAAATCGTAATTCTTGTCAGTTTGTAATCGCTGTGCATAAATTTTTCTTATCTGTCCGCGGAATGATTCTTTCTGTTCTTGAGTTTTCATTTCCAATTCATTTTCAACAGCATTTACGAAACGCTCATCTATTTTAATCGGCTGCATTTTTTTCGTCTGTGGGTCGCGGTAAGTAATTATTTTATCGGGGCCCAAATCGGAACGCCCCATACCGACAATCATATTAACATACATCATTACATCTTTTTTAATTGCCTCCGGCTCATCCATAAAAGCATTAAACATTTCAGTACGAATTCTCTTCCGGTAAAGGTCTTTGGCAATTTTTAAATCCTCAAAATATTTTGCCCTCTCTGTATTATCCTGAACATAATCGAGAATAACTTCTTCAGCAGCTTTAAAAACATTTAAGCTGAACATACATTTCCCTTCGTTCGTTTCAGAATAACCGCGCTGTGTGTTTATCATTCTTGCCAAGTCACGCTGACCAAGCCCTTTCTGACCGAATCTTTTTGTTGTATCGGATTCATGCTCTAATTGATCAACAATTTCTGCTAAAGTTTTTACGCTTTTCTCTCCGGCAACTTCGCCGGCTGCAAGCTTCATCATTTCAATTGGAGTTAATTTATCTTCTGCTCTCGGCAATCTGCTTAAAGTAACTATTACTGATAATGTGTAAGTCAAGTTTGGATCAATGTGTAATTTATCGCCGACGAATGTTGTTTTATCTCCTTCACCAAGAGCGTATTTAGTCAATTCTTCCTGAAGCTTGTAATTTGTATTATGAGCAACGTAGCAAAACTTACATCTATCAAGGATTGGTTTTTCTTCATCATTTGCCCGGTAGTTTTGAACATCTGCATTATTGCTGGTTGCAATAATTAAAGTATCAATGGGCCACTTGAATGCATCAATCTCTATTACTCTATTTTGAACTACGCCAAGGTAAATTTTTAGTAAATCAGTTTTGTTCTTAAAGATTTCATCTGCAAAGTGAATTCCGCCGCAAGCAACACGGGCAAGAGCGCCTCTTCTTAAATCAAAACGGTATGGGTTATTTGAATTTGTTATATGCAGAAGCCGCTGAATACTTTCTTCCCCGACTAAATCAACTCCGCTGCTGGTCAGCTTATCTTTTGCCGGATATTTTCCAGTTATTGTTCCTAAAGTTTCACTAATTGGCACTTTAACAATCTCAATACACTCTTTAACTTTTTCTACGTCATCATCATAATAATTTATTAAATCTTTCAGAATAAATTCTGTATCAGCACCAAGAGAACGATAGTTATTAAAAAATTTTTCTATCTGCGGGTCATCGAAATCAAGCTTAGATAAATTTTCTTTGTTGTCATCAATTTTATTATAAAGATTCATAAATAGTACTACAGGATCTTCATACGTTTGGGATTCAATCAATCTGATTTTTCCATAACCATCTAAATCCTCCGGCAGTTTGAAGCGGAAAGTATATTTATTATTCTCTGGTATTGAAATATATTTTCTGTACATTGATGATACGAAATCAACAAAAAATGTTTTTCCATTGCCAGGTTCGCCAACAAGTACAAAAGCCATTTCCTTGCTTTCGCCGTTTTCAGCAGCATCTTTTATAAAAGCAACAAACTTGTTGATCACTTCAAACAATCCTATGATATGTTTTTTGCCTGCACGGAATTGTGTAAAGTCGTACGTACTTTTTCCATTTACAATTACAGGCTTGATAAATCCAGGATCGTTGAATAACATCCTGGCAAGCGATTCAAAAATATTTTCAAACCTGTGTTGACCTTGTTTCAGCTCCAGCATATATGAGTCGAGTGTTTTTCCATTTGTTTGCATAGTTTCTATAACCCTATTTTATTTTTTAGTCTTTATAATTATTAATATTTACTTTTAATAAAATTTTAATTGATTATTTTTTGTAGAAATATATACCCATAATTTTGTTTAAATAATATTAAGAATTAAACAGCAATGTTGTGCTCGTAAAAACATTTTTTATTTCTACTATTAACAATTATTTATAATTATAATCTAGTTGTAGAACACGCGTAAATGCAAAATAAGAGATGATTTTTTTGTTTGTTTATATCTAATTTTATTATCGTGAAAGTTTAATTTTAGTTAAGAGAAAGTTTAAGTCAAAAATTTATCCGAATAGTTGAAATAAGATTTGCAGCACGTTTTATAAAAATTATTTTATCCTAAAAATGGCATTCCATATTTATAACTCAAGTCTGGACTTTATTAAATATTTAATGGATATACCTTAAGATTATTACATAATTTATTTGAGCGCAAACAGAAAAGGTTGTAATTTGATTTAAATATTTTTCTTAACTACAGAGCAGCGAATATTATTTTTTTTAAACTTACATGGCAATATAGTGTTTGATAGCAGGATAAGAATATTTTTAGTCTATGCATTAGTTTGCCTAATCTGGGGAACAACCTGGTTAGCAATAAAAGCTAGCTTGGAATCTTTAACTCCATTTCTATCCGCGGGGATTAGATTTATTGTTGCTGCTGCTTTCATACTGCTCTTTCTTAAAGTTGCAAAGATCCAAATTCAAAAAGATAAACGATCAATTCAAATGTATTTAGTAATGATTTTTTTTTCATATTCTCTGCCTTACGGATTAGTATATTGGGCTGAGCAATTTATTCCATCGGGGCTTGCTTCAGTACTATTTGCAATTGAACCGTTTTTTATAGTCTTGTTTTCATATTTTTATATATCTTCTGAAAAGATAGGCTTTTTCAAAATCAGCGGAATTGTTCTTGGATTTTTAGGAATAATTATAATCTTTTCAGATACCTTAAGTTTGAATTATGCTTCTTATACTTTAGGAATTACAGCAATAGTTTTAAGTGCATGTTTGCAGGCATTAAATGCTGTTATTATTAAAAAGTACGGCGGCCACTTAAATCCTTTAAGTATGAATTTTGTGCCCATGTTATTGTCTGGCATCATGTTGTTAATTCTAGGATTCTTTATTGAAAACATGAATAAAATAAAATTTGATTTGCCTGCTGTGGGTTCAGTTTTATATCTAGCTTTATTTGGAAGCATTGTAACATTTACTTCTTATTACTGGTTGTTAAAAAGAATAAATGTGGTAGTACTCTCATTAATTTCATTCATTACGCCAATTATTGCACTTTATGTCGGCTGGGTATTTTATAATGAAAAACTTTCGACTAATGAACTGCTGGGAAGCTTATTAGTTCTTTTGGGCCTGCTTTGGGCTAATTCTGAAAACACAATACGGTCAACCATTCTAAAGAAGAAATTAAACATTGAATAAAGATTTACATTTCCTTTGCAATCAAATACTAATAGAAAAAATATGCAGGTTTGAAAGTAAAATTTTTTTCGATTGTAATATTCTTTTGATTTATCAAATTCTTTTGATTTACCTGCGCGTCTAATAGACGGGTCAAATTCTCCTGATTTACTAAATTCCTATGGCATTCAGATTTTATTGTTATTATCCCATGAAAATGATCCGGCATAATTTGATGTACATCTAATTTTACATTTTCAAATTTATTTGGGATTTCATTCCATATTTGACCTACAATTTTGCCTGCATCTGATAATATCATTTCGTCATTAATGATTTCACCGAAATATTCTTCTCGGTTAAATGTGCAGATTGTAACAAAATAATTTCCCTCTTCAGAATAATCATAACCCGGTAATCTGTATTGTTTATATTTTTTGTACTGCATATTCGCCCCAATTCAATCGGATAATGTTATGTTTATTTATTAAGGATTTCATAAATGAAATTCCTACAAATAATATAAAAAATTATATTTAGGAAAATCATTTATGATGATCCTAAATATTTATTTTTATCAATTTATAATTAAGGGGCTGTCCAAAAAGTAGAGAAGAAGTCATTGCGAGGAATGAAACGACGAAGCAATCTTTTGTTTTTAATTCAAAATTCAGATCACTTTGCTTCTCTCGTGATGACAACATTACTTTTGGGACAATTCCTTATTAAATCACTCTTTTATTTAGTAATTGCTTAAACAGTTTTCTATGATTAATTTTTAATCCGCACAACAGGTTTTATTAATTAAACTCGTTGTGTGAATTAAGTTGTAAACCGTTGAAACGGTTATGATCTAGTATTTTTTTCTATTAACCCACGGATTAATCAGTGGGTTAATGAAAACCAAAATACCTGTTTGAAACTGTTTTAACAGTTTTAATCTAAACATTTTCTAATTCACACAACCGGTTAATTAAATAAAAATGACTAAAACTTACCAGGTTCAAATGTAATTAGTCTGAGAATAATGTGAGAAATATCTGTAAGATATTATATTATAAGGGATTTTGTGGGCAGAGATCCGCCAAGTCGAGATAAACTCCATCAAACCGCCAAGAAAGTACTGCTGCCATAAA
This sequence comes from Bacteroidota bacterium, assembly GCA_021824145.1. Classification (GTDB taxonomy): domain Bacteria; phylum Bacteroidota; class Ignavibacteria; order Ignavibacteriales; family Ignavibacteriaceae; genus FEN-1297. The sequence goes on along the minus strand of JAKALM010000005.1, from coordinate 7,451 downwards.
CGGCAGAAAACAACTTCACTAAAATATCGGTAATAGGTTGTTAAGATTCTCTTTAAAATTAAAAGAGGCTGTCGGTATCAGCCTCTAAAGGAACGTGGGCAGAGACGGAATCGAACCGCCGACACAAGGATTTTCAGTCCTTTGCTCTACCGACAAATTAAAGGACTTACAGACCGGTGATTACTTTTTTGATTAAAGATTTTCAATTCTTTGGGCTTAGATTGGAGTTTTTCAAATGTATCTTTCTAAGCGGTCAAATGGCATTTATTATATCTTCTATGAGAATAGTTTCAGTAAGAAAACTTGCATCTCAACCAAAACGAAATTAAAAAGTGAAGCTTTATCTTTCCTTACTTCATTTAGGCAAAAACTCAAAGAAAGAGAATCACTAAAAACAATTCCAATATTGTTAAAGGACTTTGCTTTTGAATACTTGAAATACTCGGAATCTATTCATTCAATCAACACTACTAAATCAATCAAATCATTTTTCAATAACCTTATTAATTATTGTGGAAATATTCCATTGACCGACCTTAACAAAGACAAACTTTCCGATTACACACAAGAAAGAATGAAACAAGTTTCCCCTTACGTTGTAAAAAGAGAGTTCGCTTATTTATCGGTATTAATAAATTATGCTTTAGGTAAGAAATATTTAACTGAGAATCCCGTAAAAGGATTAAAGAGAATTAAACTGCCGGAAAAATTACCTTTGTTTTTCAGTGAAACAGATTTTCAAATATTGCTCACTGCTACTGATAGCAAAGACCTAAGAGACCTTTTTATTTTCGGGATAAATACCGGACTTAGGGAAATGGAATTAATTACTTTGCGCTGGAGTCAAATAGATTTTAAGAACCGTTTAGTAATACTCGATAACAGGAATCACTTAACCAAAAGTAAAAAGATAAGAAACGTTCCATTGAACTTAAAAGCATTGCAAGTTGTAACCGAAAGACAAATAAACGAAAAGTCTGATTTTGTCTTTACCTATAACAGTGAACCGATTAAACAGCAATTCATTTCACACAAGTTTAAGAAGATTATAATTAAATCCGGTCTTAACCATAAACTAAATGTTCATAGCCTACGTCATACTTTTGCTTCATGGCTTGTTCAATCTGGTGTTTCAATTTATTCAATACAGAAATTACTTGGACACAGTGACCTTAGGATAACTTCAATATATTCTCATTTAAGAAGTGAAGATTTAATGGATTCTGTAAATAAGCTAAATAACTAAGCAAGGTTAAATTATGCTTTCAAAACCCTTCCAGGTTGCACATACAAAGCCTACAATTGATTTTCATTCTGGGTTTGATTGAAACTATCTATGAAACAAACCTATGCTTAAAAGCGATTTAAATTAATTTTTTACTAACAAACCTCTCAAGGACTAATATTATGGAAAATTTAACAGAACGGAAGAAATTCTTTAACATGCCGAATGAAGGATATTTAAACCAAACGGAAGAGCTTTTTTTCATTGAGGCAATCCGTGACGATGAAGAATATAATTTGTCCGAAATGATAGGTGATGTTATAATGCAGTATGAAGACAATAGAGCAAGACAGCTATATGAAATAGCCGAAATATTTCGCTGCCAAATAGTAGAAGCATTCACACCGGAGCTTAACGGATTAAAACACAATCCATATAAAAATATTATGTTCGAGTCAATTTATTTAAATGTTGACCACTTCAAGATTGCAGAAGAACTTCTAAGACAATATGAAGAAAAAACTGTTGAGACTGCTTAAGCTATATGCCGGAGTCTTAGGATTCCGGCTTTTTATTTTCTCTATCTTTCTTCCGTTTTATAATCAAATCCGCAATACTCCAATTCCTGGGCACATAAAAGTATCCATTCTTGAAAGGGAAACGATTTCCATTCGCTACTGTTTTGAAGTTAAGCTTTAGGTTATGAGCACTATTAAATATTTTGACTTTTTCCTCAAGTGATTCTTTGGAAGAAACATATATCATGTAAGTTTCTTTTGACGAAAGTTTATCTGAAATCTTTTGCAATCTGCTAAGCAAATTATTGCTCATGGAAATTACTCCCAATTATTTTATCTGATAGTTTTAAGATTTTCTTAAATATTTCACTAAGTTTTCTTAATTCCTCATCCGAAAGTGAAGAAACTCCTTTCACACGTGCAGTTATAACTAATTTTCTAAATTCTTCAATTGTTAGGTTGTCTCCAGTATCGACATTATATTTTTCAATTCCAGAGACAACCATTTCAGTTGTAAAGCTTACAGCGGAATCATTCTTAAGAATTATTTTGCTGATTTTCTCTAAACGGCTCATCATACTATTTTTCATTGCATTGTCCTTTCCAATGTAGATAACCGTTCATCGAATTCTAAGTCTCTCACGAGCTGCAGGTATCCGCTAAACAAATAAGCAATTGTTTTGGCATCTTCGTTTGAAATTGTTCCTTTGCAAAAGTCTTGAATCAATTTTGAGTACGCTCTTTTCACATCTTTTATTTTTAGATATTTTACGTTCCGGTTGAATATATTAATCTTGTTTTTATCTTCCGGCAACGCCACTACTTCAAGATTTTGGTTTGATACTTTTTTCATTTGAGTAACCTTTCTATTTTATGTTTTTTGTTAATTCCATTTCTGTGTTGCTTCAACCATTTTCAACAGCGTTTTTTACTAACGAAATAGCGTAGGTTTTAACCCTATATTTCGTTTTTAAGCCACTAATTTTTCTTCCCTCGATATATTTACCCTAGAATAAAAAATATCTTCATTTTTATTATACTCCACTTTCAAACCGGTAATAGATTTAAGTGTTTTCTTCGCAATATCCGGTCTCGTAAATTCACAACTAAAAATCCATAGATTAGCATTTACAGCCTTAGCACATAAATGAAATCCGTTCCTTCTCTTTATCTTATTAGCAATATCCTTATCGTTAGTTTGAACCTTGTAGAATTTCTTTCCTCTTTCTTCTTGCCACATGCAAGTCGTGGTATTTTCTTTAAGTGATTTATTCATTTGTCTGTACCTCAATTCTTATTGTTTTTTAAGAAAAATATTTTGTAAATACTTTTATCAAATAATTTTAATATAAACCCTACCCTATATTTTGTTTAGAAAAAAAAGAGACGTCTTTGTATATGTAATGTATTTCTTGTAATATTTTTTAGTAACATAAAACAGTAAAGTAATTATGTAATATAAAGTCGACCTCATGTAGCCCTCTTATAATTCAACCTTAGCCAATTATCAACCTTTTTGCGTTTATAGGATTTATTCACTGTTTAATTACCTACTGCTTTACCGAATCTTAACAATTCTAACTTTTTATTTTCCTTTTGGCTACGGATTAATGTTTGATGTTCTAAGGTTAAAAGTTTGGCTTCTTCTTTTAGTCTTAGCATCTCTTTTTTAATCTCGTTGGTTGCAGTATTATCTTCTAATTGCATTTTCTTTTTAGCCCAAAATAGTTTGCTCTTTTTCACTGCTTCTCTCAATTCTTCATCAGAATTAATTCTTGTTGAAAAATATATTTGTCGTCTTGCATAAGTAAACTTTGAATAGAATTTCTTTGCGTTTAGAAAATCAATTCTATGTTTCAATTGTTTATCAGAAAGTAAATCAACATTCGCTTTTTCCTTCTCATAAATTACTTTGCTCCTATATCCGTGCATTGCATACTTTATTCTGCTGTAGGTTATTCTAACAAATTTTTTCCTCTTACCAACAATCGAATTTATAGCACAAAGAATTTTGAAGTGCTCAAAGTTGAATCCTTTGTCCCTGCATTCAAAAGCTAAATTTTTACCAATTGCAGCAAAACTATCTTTACCGTTTCTAAACTCAAAGTTTGAAATAAATTTTGAAACCTTTTCATGTGTTTTTATATTCCTTCCAATACTTCCAAGTGTTATTGTAAAGAAATTTGCTGCTTTTAATATTTTGTTATGAAGTGGATTATTAAAATCGTAATCATAAAATTTTTTCTGAATTGTATCTTCATCATATCCGAATTCTGAAATATTATTAACATCATATTTGTAACTTAATGCCTTTTCACAAACACAATAGGATATAATATTATTTATAATTTCATCTCTATCCTTGCTGATGGTGAGCAGGCACAAAGGAAACTGAAAAAATGTTTTATCTAAATTTTCCATTATGCAGCCTCCCCAAACAAATTTAACTGAATATTTAGGCTGTCTTCATATTGCTTTGCTCTATCCAAACCAAATTCATCTAAAGGCAAAAAATATTGTTTTTCAAATCCATTGAATGTAAACGGCTTTGAGTGAGTTAAGAAATACATTCTTGTTGTGGATAGTTTTTGACCTTCAAAATCAATCGTAATGTATTTGAAATGAATGTCAGGTGAGTTTAACAATTCTTCATTTAATCCCAAAGAATTTGTTTTGCGGAAAAGATGTTTCAATTTCCTTTCCGTTAAAAATTTGCCTTCGCCCGAAGTATCCAACTTGCCGATGTACCTTGTTTGCATGTCAAGGTTAAGTTTAACTTGAAATACCGAAGGATATTTGGTTGCAAGTAATTCCAAAAGTTGTTTATGTTTGCTGTACATCTTAGTAAATCCTTTCTTGGATTTTGAGGCTCAAACCTTTTGCTGAAGGTAAGAGCCTTTTATTTTGTCCAAACTAAAAAGCCTCTTTGGGAAATGCTAAGACGGTTGCAAATCAAAGAGGCTTAATAGTTCAGAAAAATATATTTATAACCGTCTTAGGTTTTCGGTATGCAATTAATGAAAGTAATAGTGAAAATTGGTAAGTGGTAAAAAGTGAAAGTTACTATATTTCACTTTTATTTTGGCAAATTACCTTTTTCTTGATGGTATCTGATTGTCCTATACATAGAGTTGATTTTTTTGGGAGATAATAATTTATGTTCAGCCCTAATCGCACTTGGTAATAAGGATTTTCGAGAACTTCTTCCATGAATACTAATCAATTCTTTTTGTTTCTCTAATACCTTTAGATATTTCATTTTATCCTTTTCTTTTAATTTCTTTCCCGTCATTACTAAGGCTCGTTTATGGTCTTTGTTATATTTCTTTTTCAGACATACTAAAGTGCTTTTAAATTCGCTACTCGTTTTTTGAAATGTAGTTAAAATAAGTCTTGGTATCTCAAACATCTCGTTTATTATTTCTATGAACTCTCTCATTCCAGCTTTTATAATTATACTTTGATATTCCACAGGTAAATCATCTTCTGTTAGTTTCCCGCCCTCTTTCTTTTTTGCATCATTCACAATTTCTAAAGTCTTCATAGCTCTTTCATCATTCACAATTCTTTCAAAAACTATACTATAAAACACATCTCTAATTTTTGTTTTGTTATTTTCTAATTCTTTCCTCATTTCTTCGTTAGCCAGAAGTATTTTCCACTGGTCAAATAAAGGATTAAGTCTTTTGTCTGCTTCTTCTTTAATTGGCAAAAACATTCCATTGAAAAGGAAGTTACCATATAACCAAGCTTTTTTAAAATCGTCTTCAGAATATTTATTTGTAGAATCGTTTGAAGATTGCAACTTATAATTGTCTCCGTGTAACCTTTGCAGTGCGCTTTTCTTTTCCATTTTCCATCACAAATAAAAAATCCCTCACTTGTGTTAGCAGCTCTTGTCAAAGCCTTCCGATTAGCTCGGAACACAAATGAAGGATTCTAAAAATTTCTATTTAGACAATATTGCTAAGTTTTATTGATTTTAATGTGCAAATAAAAAATGACTTTTTCAAAGTAAAGTTTTTAAGGAATTACCCGGACACCACCATAAGAGAGACGCAGATTAACTCCAGAATACTATTCCAGAAGAAAATTGATACTATAAAAAAAATACTGGCGGTATTAGGTTAAAGAGGATTGTCCGACGGTTCACGAAAATATTTATATGGGGCATGATTGCTTGTTTTTGCGTCATACACTACAACTATTTTTAAGTGTGTTAAGTTATAGCCTATATTGATTAAAGCCAATAAAATCAATATTAAAATTATTGCAATGATGTTTTTATTTAGCCAAGAAAATAAAGAGAATAATATATTTTTCATGATTCTTTCTTCCGTTTTTTATTTAGCCTTCAAATTAATTCAATACAAAAGCGAATGATTTATTTAATTTCTAATATCAAATCCTAAAGTATTTCTATTCATATTCCAGTAATCAATTTTCTAAGCATTGCAGACCTTTTCAAAACAAAACTTTTAATAATATATCCGGCAATTATTGAGATAAAAAAGGCTAAAATATATTCAACTAAAAGCTCGCTGAACAATAATTTTCTTTCGAGCAAATAATATACTGGTTGAGTAATATCGTATAAATTATATTTCTTAGTACTGTCTAACCTTGAAATACGTTCGATATACCAATCTGCTGGCGATTTTTTAAAATCATTTCTTACAGCGTAAAAATTTGTTGCAGTATTTATTCCTTCTTCATTTGCTGTTAATGGATACCAATTATGATTTTCTCTCCATTCAAGTGTTTCCACAAAACCCTTTAGTTTTTTATAGCTCTGTTTCAAATTTATTCGTTCTGCCAAAGAATACTCGTGCAAAATTTTTTGTGGAGTAAGAAATGAATCGGCAGAAGCGGTAATGAAAATAAATTTTTTATCACTCCATTTGTCTTTATAAAAATTCAGTGTGTCTTTATTATAGAACTTTTGTTGGAAATCGTAATAATCAAGTATGAAATATTTTTTATTACTTCCTAAAAGTAAATCATATTCTTTAATTGGCAGTTTATTGGCAATGTCGGAGTTGCTTCTTCTCTCTGATTCTGTTTTTATCATTTCATTACCAAATTCAAACGGCGGAAATAATGAAATAATAATAGCAAGTATAATAAATATAGCTACTGATATTTTGATAAAAGAATTCTTGTCCATTAGAACCCTCAAGAATATTATGATTGCTAAATTAATTTTTATGGAATGATTAGTCAAACAAAAAAATATTTTTTCTCCTAACCCTTTTAAAATTAATAAATTACTCTACTGTCTATTTTTGTGGTTATTGACAATAAAAAGAAGAAGTGTATTTTAGAAGAAAAATTCAGAACGGTCAAAGAAAATATTTTTTATTACGGACTAAGCTAATCGGTTTTTATAAGGTTTGACCGCCTTGAATTTTCCGGTTAGCTTTTTTCGTTTATAAAGCTCTTTGAATTGCTGCTAAATAATTGATTACTATTTTGATTACTAATTTTTCATTTTTGAATAATCAAAAGCTAATCAATCAGAAAAGTATCTGTCCGCTTTAAAATAAAAAGTGCGAATACTCGGTAATATTCGCACACTAACGTGGGCAGAGACGGAATCGAACCGCCGACACAAGGATTTTCAGTCCTTTGCTCTACCGACTGAGCTATCTGCCCTTCAAAATTTGTGTGCCAAATTTATATAAACCATCAATAATTTCAAAATTTAT
>JAKALM010000031.1 GCA_021824145.1 Bacteroidota bacterium | reverse complement strand
ATGAAAAACAGACAAGAAAGTTTATTCTGAAGGGGGATTGTTTTTAAGAATTTAATAAATCTGTCCAAAACGGATAATAGGCAAAGCTTTTTCTCTCTTTCTAATTTATTTTGGACAGCAATGATTTTAATACATTGTGCCAAGATTTAGTGTTATATAAAAACCTCCAAGATCTTTTTCATTTCTTCCTTGAAGAATTTCTATGCCTTGATTGAAAAGATGAACAAAATAATAGCGTAAATTAAGGCCTACCAAATTCGATTTGTCTATTCCAAAATTAGCTCCAAAACCAATATAACCGCCAAGCGTAACTTGAGAATGAGCATTCTTTAATGCGCTGAAGTATTCTTGATCAGCAGGATCGGTTACTACGAATGTTGGTCCAATGCCAAAATTTACATAAGGTCGAAGGTTGTCAGATATTATATTTTCGAAAAGGCGATATTGCATTCCAAAATTAATAGGAAGTAAGAAAGCTCTATTAATTTTTCCGGCAGTGTAGGTGTTTCCGAAATAATCTACAAAAGTAAATTCTCTCGGATCCTGTGCTTCTGAAATTGAAAAATCTGCAAAGCCCGTTATTAAATCGGAAAGTTGTCTTCTATAAAACGTTCCTAGTCCAAAGCCGCCTTCACTGAACATAATGTCAATGCCCCATGCATTGTTAGGAAATTTTTCCGGAGGCTTTTGTGGTGCTAATTCTCCGATTCCTTGAGGTTTTACATTTAGAAACGGAATTAGTAATATTGCTGTGAGAAGTAAATATTTAGTTTTCATAATTTTAAAATAACTAATCATAAAATAATTTTAACTACTTAATTTATCAAGTAATTATGCTCACCACAATAGATAGCCCTTCTTTTTGGGATGAAAAATATTTAAATGATGAAGCTAATTGGGATTTGAAATCGCCAACACCAGCTTGGAAAGATTTAATTTCTTCAGGAAAACTAATTCATCCTTGTAAACTTTTAGTTGTAGGTAGTGGGAAAGGATACGATGCAATTTTTTCAGCCAAATCCGGTTACGAAGTTGCTGCACTTGACTTTTCACCAACAGCAATTTCAATCTCGAAAGATTTGGCAAAGAAGGAAAATGCTGAAATTTTATTTTTGCAAAATGATATTTTTAAATTAAATGAATACTCTGAAAAATTTGAGGCAGTTTTTGACTACGTAACTTTTTGCGCAATAAGTCCAACCAGAAGGAATGAGTACATTAAAAAAATTTATGAGTTGTTAAAGTGGGACGGGAAGTTTATCATTTTGCTTTTCCCAATTGATGAACGAAAAGGTGGACCACCTTTTAGCATAAACATAAATGAATTCATTAAAGAAACTTCTAAACATTTTAAATTGGAATATTTTTCACGAAATATAAATTCAATTAAGCCAAGAAGAGGAAAAGAAGTTTTATTCATATTTAAAAAAGTTGTGAAATAAATTAGGAAGTATATTATGCCAACAAATCTCGAATTAAAAATAAAGTTAAAATCATTTAAAAAAATAAAAAGTATGCTGAAAAAAATTAATGCAGAATTCGTAAAAACTCTGAATCAAAAAGATGTTTATTATAAAACGAAAACCGGATTATTAAAACTTCGCATTGAAAATGGAGAACAAAGTTTTATAAAATATGTAAGAAATGAAAAAGGGAAAGATAGGTTCTCTGATTATTATGTTCTAAATATTTCAAAAGGAAATTCTGAAAAATTTTTTCAAGATATATTTCCAATCGAAGCCGTGGTTCAAAAGAAGAGGCTGCTTTTTATGTTTGATAATACTCGAGTGCACTTAGATACAGTGAAAAATTTAGGATATTTTTTAGAACTTGAAACATTGGTAATAAAAGGAAAACAGGACGCTAAAAAAAGATATAATCAAATAATGAAATTGCTGCAGTTAAATGAGTATGATGAAATAAGAAATTCGTATCGCGATTTAATTTTGAGAAACCCAAAATGATTTTAACAAAGGTTAAAAAGAAATCAATTGATCTTGATTCATTGATCGATAGTAAAATAAAAAGCGGAAAATTAAACGAACTATTACTAATCGTTCCAACAAATAGAAAAATCCGTTCATTAAAAAGGGAAATGATTTCTTTAACTCCTAATCAAGCTGCAGGGAAAATAAATTTAGAAACAATAGGAACTTTTTCAACTAAAATGCTTTTTGCAAATGGAAATTCAAAAAGCAGATTATTAAGCGAAGCTGCATCTGTAGTTTTAATGAAGCAAAGTTTTTTAGAATCTAAGAAAAAATATTTTTCGGTTTATAAAAAAGAAATTCCACACGGAACAATTGTAAGAATTAAGAATGTAATTTCAGAATATAAGAGGCAGGGAATAACACCGCTTCTGCTTAAATATGAAGCTGAAAAATTATCCGGCTCTGAAAAAATGAAAGCAGAAGATATTGCTAATATTTATGAGATATATTTATTAAAATGCAATCAATTAAAAGCTAAAGAAATTGGTGATATTTATAATGAATTGATTCAGTTTAATTCCCAGTCATTCGAAAATAATTTTCGGAAGCTTTATCCGGATGTTGATTTAATAGTAATAAATGGATTTGATGAATTTACTTCTCCAGAAATTGAGATAATAGATTTTACTTCTCAAATTAAAAATGAAGAACTTTTTATTTCGTTTGATTATTACTCCGATAATTCAATAATATTTTCTCATTTAGATAAGTGCTACGGAAAACTGATCAAGAAAGGTTTTTCTGCAATAAAAGATAATTCAATCTCAACCAAGAATAATTTCCAAAAAATTATTAGGGAAAAATTATTTCAAAATTCTGGGAAAGCAAAAGTTGATCAATTTAATGATTCAATTACAAAAATTTATGGGATGACGAGGGAAAAGGAAATTGAATTAGTTGCTAAAGAAATAAAAAAACTAATTATTGTTGATAATATAGAGCCGCATAAGATTTGTGTTGCATTTAATTTGATTCAAAAATATTCTCCAATTGTTAGAGATGTTTTTAATGTTTACAACATACCATTCAATTTAACCGATAGAATATCTTTAAATTCATCTTCACCGGTAATATCGGTTATTAATTTTTTAGAAATTTTAGAAAACGATTTTTATTACAAAAATATTTTTCGTGCATTAAGCGGAGGTTACTTTAAACTTGAAGATATTGATACATTCAATTTGTTGAAAGTTTCTATTCACTTAAAAATTATATCTGGCTTCGACAATTGGATTAATTCTATTCAAGATGCTATAGTGAGTTTCGATAAAAGAAATGAAGGCGAAAATAATTTTTCCCCAATTCGTAAAGCTGCATTTGAAAAAGCATTATCTGATATTAAAAAGTTATTTGATCTTCTTTCTTTTTTCAATAAACCTCAAAACACCGAAGAGTTCAAAAATAATTTGAACAACTTGATATTTACTTTGCAGTTGCCAGCTAATCTTATTAACAATTTAAGCGATAACACTGAAGAAAATATAAAAGGCTTAACAACATTTTTGAATTTAATAGATGAAGTTTTGGATCTAATTAAACATGAATCCAAAAAAAATGAAAAATTTCCTTTTTCGTTTTACATGAACAATCTTCGTACAGCAATTTCATCATCAAGATTTAATATTAAAGAAAAATCAAATTACGGAGTTCAAATAACGACTCTTAATGAAATTCGCGGGCTGAAGTTTGATTATTTATTTATTTCGGGGCTTTGCGATGGAGATTTACCGACAAGATATTCGCCGGAGATATTTTTTTCAGGATCTTTTTTAAAAAACGAATTTAATCATCAAACCGAAGAAAGATATAGGTTCTATCAATCACTTTGTTCCTGGAAAAAACATCTTTATTTAACTTATCCATTTCAGGAAGATAAAAAAGAATTAATTGAATCAAATATTTTAAGTGAATTCACAGATTTATTCGAAATAAAAATTAAAAGCGAAAAGGACTTTTCGAATTCTATTTTTTCCAAAGAAGAGTTGTTGGTTTATCTTGGAAAAAATAAAAATATTCAGCCAGAAATAATCAAGGCTGATATAGAATTAGATTTAGAAAGTATTAAAAATTCAATTGAAATAAATGACCAGCGTATAAACGAACCGTTTGGCAAATCTGATTTTACAGGATTTATTAGAGATAATCTCTCTGATGAAGCAAAAGAAAAGTTAAATGAATTTAAATCTAAGGAATATTCTATTTCGCAATTAGAGACTTACGCAAAATGCCCCTTTAAATATCTTGCAGAAAGAATATTAAGTTTAGAACCAATGAAAGAACCGACAGAAGATATTGAAGCATTGGAAATGGGGAGTATCTTGCACAATATTTTATATTCATTCTATAAAAAAATTAGAGATGATGGAATTGTTCTTTCGGAAGCCAATGATGAAAAATTTACATATGCAGAAAATTTAATATTTGAAATTGCGTCGGATATAATTGACAAAGCAAACTTTCGTTCGCCTTTAACTTTTTATGAGAAAGAAAAAATATTAGGAATTAATGGTAATAAAAAAAATTCTATCCTTTATAAGTTTTTACAGTACGAAAAAGAAAATTCGGATGGTTATATTCCGCAATATTTCGAATTTGGTTTTGGAAATATTGATGATGATAATAAAGAATTATACTCAATTAAAAAAATTAAAGTCGGTGATGTAAGTGTAAGAGGTAAAATTGATAGAATTGACATCGATAAAGAAAATAAAAATTTCAAAGTTATAGATTATAAATTGAGTGGTAAAAAAATTACCGCTTCCGACCTAACGCAAGGAATTTTCCTACAGCTTCCACTTTATTTATTTGCAGCAAGAGAAATGATAAAAGCACAGATCGAAAAGGACCTTGAGCCTGCTGGTGCTGAAATTTATTCCTTAAAATTTAGTGATGAAGAGTTTGGCAAAAAAATAATTTCACAAATATATTTGCGAAAAAATATATCCACTGAAAAGTTAATTGAAGCCAATAAAGAAATGATAGATATTTGCCTAAGTGCAATAAGCAAATATGTAAATGAAATTGTAGATGGCAAATTCAATTTATCAACATTAAGTGATCGAGAAAAAAAAGTTTGTGGAAATTGTAATTTTAGGCCGATTTGTAGAATACAAGAAATTAATTAATCGTTAAAGTTCAAGTCTTTCATTTATGTGAGATTCATATTTGCAAAGGTCATTTTGGCTAATTAAGTTAAAATAAAATTTCAATTAATTAAATTTTAAATCATTTCTGAAAACTAAATTCCAAAATACTGTAATTATAAGAACAACAACTATATTATATATTCTATTGTTCTGTCAAATTTCTTTTGCTCAAAGCTTGCAAGAAGCTATTACCAAATCTAATGAAAGGAACTTATTTGATTTAAAGAAAATTTCTAAAGTACTTTATCCTGGAGATTCAACTATTGATGTTGTTTATTACAAATTAAACTTAACAATTACTTATTCGCCGGAATATTTAAAAGGTATTGTTACAGTAAATGCAAAAAGTAAAATATCCGGATTGAGTTCATTTTTTTTAGATTTACAAAATGCACTTACAGTAGATTCAGTTTTATCAAATAGTAAACCTCTCTCGTTTTCACATTCAAATGCGATGCTAAATATTTCTCTAAATAAAAATTATAATATTGGTGAAATTTTTTCTGTAACCATTTTTTATGAAGGCGTTCCTGGTTCAAGTGGATTTGGCAGCTTTGCTTTCAGTAGTCATGCTGGAAGTCCAGCAATTTGGTCATTAAGTGAACCTTATGGAGCCAGCGATTGGTGGCCGTGTAAAGATACTCCAGCAGATAAAGCTGACTCTTCTGATGTATGGATTACTTGTGATAATACATTAACAGCTGCATCGAACGGAATATTGCAAAATGTAATTGACAATGGAAATGGAACTCATACTTTCCAATGGAAAAACAGTTATCCAATTGCTCAATATTTGATTTCAATTGCAATCTCCAATTATGTTGAATATACAAATTATTATAAATATTCTGTTTCTGATTCTATGCCAATAACAAATTATGTTTACCCGGAATATTTTTCATCATCAAAATCCTTTATTGATAAAGTTCCAAACATGATAAAAATTTATTCTAGTTATTATGGTCAGTATCCATTTCTTCGTGAAAAATATGGGCAGGCGCAATTTGGGTGGGGCGGAGGAATGGAACATCAAACTATTACTTCTCTTGGTGATTTTGATGAAGACCTTGAAGCGCACGAACTTGCGCATCAATGGTTTGGAGATATGGTAACTTGCAAAGATTGGCAGGATATTTGGCTGAACGAAGGCTTTGCAACATATTCAGAAGCAGTTTATTTTGGTGCTACGCAAGGACAAAATGTTTATAATCAAATGATCTCTCAAGATATGCAAACCGCTAAAAGTGCTGTAGGTTCAATTTACGTGCAAGACATTTCTAACATTAATAGTATTTTTGATTATGCACGCAGCTATGCTAAAGGCGCTGTTGTACTTCATATGTTAAGGGGAATTGTGGGCGACTCAGTATTTTTTAAAATTTTACGGACTTATGCTTCTTATCCGGGATTAACTTACAATGTTGCAACTACTTCAGATTTTGAATCGGTTGCTGAAAAGATTTATGGATCAAGTTTAAGCTACTTTTTTAATGAATGGATTTATGGGGAAAATTATCCAAGTTATCAGATGAGTTGGAGTTCTAATTCAATTGGCAATAATATTTATAATGTTCAAATAAATATCAGCCAAAATGAAAATACAAATCCTCAATTTTTTACAATGCCAATTCAATTAAAAATTTCAACTTCAATTGGCGACACAATTATTACCGTATTTAATGATCAGCGAATTCAACAATTTAATGTAAACATTAAAGGCGCTCCAAATTATATTGATTTTGATCCTAGCAATTTAATTTTAAAAGATATTTCTATAATTGACTCAATTGATTTAACAAAACCAAAAACTTTTAATCTTGAACAAAATTATCCCAATCCATTTAATCCAACAACTAAAATTGTATATAGTATTCCGGTTCAGACAAAAGGATATATTCCAGTAAAATTAATTGTTTATGATATAATGGGAAAAGAGGTAGCCGTTTTGGTTAATTCAGTTCAATCAGCAGGGACTTATCAAATTACTTTTCCGCAGAAGAAAGAGAGTGGAAAATTATCAAGTGGAGTTTATATATACATTTTGACTGCAGGAAATTATATAGAATCAAAAAAAATGGTACTAATAAAATAGCATCATACTTTTCTTTTGAATTATAAAATCAACTCCAATCTTTCCTAAATTAATTTAAGCTATATTAAATCTAATATAAATGCTATAAAAAATTGTCAGTTATAATTTTATAATAATTGAAATGAAAAATCTAAATAATTTCTTCAAGCAACAATTATCTTTTTGTTGATGCAAATCAAAAAAAATTGATATTAAGGAACATGTGCTAAATTAAAAATTATATCATTCGATTATTAATTAACCAGTTCTATAAAAATTATTTATTATTATTAGCATTTTTACATATTATTTGTGATACATGTGATACGAGAATTTAAAAATAAAGTTTAATATTACAGTCAGCGGAAATCATCAATTCTGGTATTGGAAAAAAAATTAATAATAATAAAAATAATAAATCAATATAGAGGAAAATTAGATGAAAAAAATTTTATACATTTTTTGCATTATTTCTGTTTCATTTCTTTTTGCACCATTAAATGCACAAACTGCACACAAAATTGCAATTCAGTTTTACGCTCAAGCATCAAATATAGGTGCAGTGGAAATTTATGCTGATACAATCAGTGAAGGTCAAGTTTATACTATTCAGCAAAAAACTTTGCCTTCTAGTTACTCTGGTGCTCAGTCGTTATACGATGCACTTGTGGGAACTGAATTCTATTTTCAAACTGGTTCATTAAACCAGGATATTGTAATAGGGTTTTATATCTCAGATATTGATTTATCAACCGGAAGTTATGCGAGTCAAAACGCAGTCAACTTCTTTTTTGATGTCAATTTTTCAGTTTCTGATTGGAATGGAAATCTTCTGTCAGAACCATTTAACTTAAATACCGGGAAATATGCTATCTTAAAAATTTATAAGACAACAGCATTCAATGCATTTATTGCTAAAACCGGTTTAGATATTTCTGCCGCACTAAAATTTGTTTATGAAACTTCAACCGGATTCGATTTAACTGGCATTCAAACTTATGATAGTACATCAAGTGTTGCAGCAGCGATTAGCCACTTCTCACATATTGTCGGTTCAAATACAAGTTCTGTAACTGCAGTTGAAGAAAATCCGATTGCTAATAATATTCCAAACAATTTTGTTTTGAAGCAAAATTATCCTAATCCTTTCAACCCATCTACTAAAATTGATTTTGCTTTGCCTGCCAAATCATTTGTACAATTAGATGTTTATAATATTCTTGGAGTGAAAGTCGCAACTTTAGTAAATAGTACTTTATCTGCAGGTCTGCACTCAGCTGAATTCAGTCCTGTTAACCTTTCTTCAGGGTTATATATTTATGAATTAAAATCTAATAACGTGACTTTATCTCGTAAAATGCTTTATATGAAATAATAAATGTTTTATATTGGTGCGGCTGAAATTTCAGCCGCATCTTTTTAATCTCGAAATTTAATCTAAACTATTTCCCAATAGGGAGGCTAAATGCGTAAAACAATTTTATTTTCAATTCTTTCAGTTACACTTTTTATTTCTGTTTTTCTTTCAGGTTGTTTAGATATTCCCAAAAATCTTGTGATGCCGCAATGGGATGTCGATCTAAATATCCCTATGATTAACAGAAGCTACCAGCTAAGCGATATAGTTAAAAAACAGAATTATATTTATGTGGATACTATTAGTCCATCGAATATAATTTATCAAATCAAATCTAATGATTATTCTCAAGCAGTAGGAGTTTCACAGTTCGTTTCGGCAACTCCTTCTTCTTCTTCTCCAACTACAACACTATTTGCGGATAATTTTAAACATAATCTTTATGTACAATTTCCGGATGGAATTCAATTAGACAGCGCTACTTTTTCCAGTGGTTTATTTTCTTATACTTATCAAAATTTATCAGCAACTACTGATACTATATTTATTTCGATTCCTGGAATAACTAAAACAGACGGTTCAATTTTTACATCAACTGTTACTGTCCCGCCGCTTCAAACAGTTACTTCGCCGGTACCCATTGATTTTACCAACTATACTTATGTTTTTCCTGCTTCGAAACAGCCTTCATTTTTAAAGAATAGTATTTGGTTTGAAGTCGAAATTAAGGGGACATTTGGTACACAAGCGAATGTCACTTTAACAACTTCAAATTTTGAGTTTAAGGATGCTACCGGTTATTTACCTTCAAAATCACTAGGAATAAAATCTAGTTCATTCAGCTTGAATCTTGGAAATGCAACTGATTATAGAGATAAAGCATTTCTAAGAAATGCAAATCTTGATTTGAATGCTGTTTATCAATCACCTGCAAGCAATCCATTTGATATTCAAGTAAAGAACCTTACAATAGTTGGTGTCAGAAACAATGGACAGAAATTTACTTTAACAATTCCAGATAGCGCTAAAACTTTTACTTTTTCAGGCAATAATAAAAATTTTAGTTTTAATCAAGACAACAGTAATATTGATTCTCTCATTTCATTCCTGCCGGACAGTATAAATGTAAGCGCTGAATATGTAATGAATCCTAATAACACAACTGGTTCAGTTACTGAATTTGATTCTGTTAAATTTAGCGCAAACTTCTCAGCTACAAGTTTTATGGCTCTTAGAAGATCAACTGTTCATGATTCTTCCGATATGAACATAAGCGATGAGAAAACTAGAACTAAAATCAAAGCAGCTCAAAGCGCATATTTGTCGGTCAATGTGCAAAATGGTATTCCTCTTGATGCTTCGATAAGAGTAACGCTTACAGATTCTTTATGGAATCCATTGTTTACTTTAACTAACAGTACAAACAATGCAGATTCTATTTTTGTTGCCGCAGCCGCTGTTGATCAAAATGGCGAAGTAACAAATCAGACACCAACACTTCTTACTGTTCAATTGGATTCGACTCAAACGGAAATGTTATCTCGATCTTATCACGTGAAATATGCAGTGACTGTGGAAACGACTAATGCGTCTCAAAATCCTCCTCCTACGGTTGCCGTAAGGCCTGGAGATCAGATTAAAATTCAGGTGTATGGCGGCGTCAAGTTCAGAGTTAATAACGATAATTTAAAGTAAGGAGGAGATGAATAATGAAAAATTTAATAATCGCAATTTTATTAGTACTTACAGTTTCAATTTCCTCTTTTGCCCAGTTCGGGTCTGTCGGCGCTCTTGATGCCCGAAGCATGAGCATGGCAAAAACAGCAAATGCAATTTCACAAGGAGTTTTTTCAATAGGAATAAATCCTGCAAATATTCTTAATACTCCGGATGCAGTAAATTTCTCAACTGTTTTCCCGCTGCCTAATCTTTCATTAAGGACGGGAACAAATTTTATTTCTATAAACGATATAAATTATTTCTTCGGCGGTATTAATGGCACCGGTAGAATTCTAACAAGCGATGATAAACAGAGGCTGAATGATTTATTCTCAAATGGCGGTTTGGTTTTAGCAAACACCACTTTGAATATCTTTTCATTCGGATTGAAGCTTAATCCTTCTATCGGAGCTTTTGGACTTTCTGTTAATGATGTAGTCTCGGGTGATATTACATTGCCTCACGAAATTTCTCAATTCATATTAAACGGAAACCCAACAGGTTCCCTTTATAATTTTGATGACGCAAAATTTAATTCCTGGTGGATAAGAGATTATTCTTTGACGTACGCAAGAGAACTTCCCGAAATTCCTCAGAATATTTTTACTAAGATTGCTGCCGGAGTAACATTTAAATATGTTCAGGGTTTTGAGTATGCTCAAAGCACTCAGGTAAATGGTAATTATGTTCAAACCGATTCAACTAATAATCAAATTACACTTAGTACAAATTACGGAATTCAGTCGGCATTCTCAGATAATTTTGGTGTTAAATACAGTTACTCAACCGACACAACAAGCAATCATAACTTTAGTCCATTTCCAACTCCGGCTGGTACCGGTATTGGAATTGATTTCGGCTTAAGCGCCAGCATTGAAGATACCTGGCGCTTTGCAATTGCAATAACCGATATCGGAAGTATTAACTGGGATAAAAATACTGCAATTACAACTTCCAGCGGGCAATATACCATTTCAGATATTGCTGATAAGAGCCAGCAAGATTCTTTAAAAACTAAATTTAAAGGACAAAGCGATAGCCTTAGCAGTTTCTCCACCAGTTTACCAACTGCTTTAAGAATTGGCGCTGCTTACAAATTTAATTTTGGTGAAGGCTCATTCCCAGGTACTCTTTTGCTTGCTCTTGATATTAACCAGGGTTTTAACGATCAACCTGGAAATTCCAAAAAGACAAGAGTTTCTATCGGTGCTGAATGGAAACCGATGAATTGGATCCCATATATAAGAACCGGATTTTCTTTCGGCGGTTTGTTTGGTTTCCATTGGGCAGCTGGTTTGGGAATTAATGCAGGCGTACTTGAATTTAACCTCGGCACAACAGATCTTCAATCATTCGTTGCACCAAACACCGGTAAATATATTTCCGTTGCGTTAGATTCGAGATGGAAGTTCTAATTATAAATTAAAGTTTCATCAACTAAAAAACACCCAATGTTTTGTAAGCATTGGGTGTTTTTGTTTCTACGCTTACTCATCGGCATTTATAATTGATTTTTTTACACTTTCTGGTTAAGTTGCTTTCGAAAAAATTGATGGGAGTTTAAATGGGCACTATAAACGCTTTATTTCTTTCTTCTTTACCAATTACAATTCAATTGATGGAAGAATATTTCCTTAATGATAATGAAATTTATTTAACAACATCTTTTCTAAATGAACATTACGATTTTGAAGTTAATGTAAAACCCGGCTTTGATGTTATAATTCTTGATGATGGTGCGCTCAATAAAATAGAAACTGAAAAGATAAAAAATATTATTGCTGAAAAAGTGTTCAATAAAAAATATATCCTTTTAACATCCAGTTATGATAGAAATTATTTGGACTTTTTTATCGCTGCCGGAATTGACGGGATAATAAGTAAAAAAGTTGAACCGGTAATAATTAAAGATGCGATATTAAAAGTTTATAGTAAT
>JAKALM010000030.1 GCA_021824145.1 Bacteroidota bacterium | reverse complement strand
GATGATGAGAAAATGGAGATCATCTTTTCTGCAGTATTTTTATCAAGAATTTATTTCACCGATTATTTCTTTTTTCGAACAAGTTTTCTACCCCCAAAAAGAAATTTGGGTTTTTAAGGGCTGACTACATACTGTTTATTAACTTTCAATTTGCGCACATTACATATTTATTCATGCACATCTGCCGGCTAAATTATTAAGATCAATTTCATTAAAATGATTTAGCAAATTCAAGCTTTGTTTTTCTTTTTCGTGTATGCAGTAATAAATCTTATTAAGCCATGTTACACATTATCCTTCAAGCTTGCCCGAGGTAAGCAGGTGTATTTAGCCGTAGCAGATTTAGATTTTGAAAATTAACAAACTGACAAGCAACATTGAAGGTTTCAAGAAGCAACCTTCAATGTTTTAACAAATTTGCGTAAGATGTCTTAATAATTATCTATTGAAAATTCAGATCACAATATGGATTTGTTTTGTGCTGTAGTGAATAAGTATATACGATTTGAAAACTGAGATTAGACGGTTGAGAGCTATAGAAACGGCGGATGGAAAAATCATCGCATCCGCAGTATGAAGTTTTACGGCTTAAATTTCATTCAATGATTTTTGTGCAAGCTCTGCTATTTGTGTTTTGGGATGCTCTTTAACCAGCTTTGACCAAATTTCTTTAGCTTTGTTCTTATCACCTTTGCTTGCTGCTATTGCCCCTAAATTATAAAATGCTGTTAAGTTTCCTTTATCGTATGAGAGAACTTTATTTAAACATTTTTCAGCTTCTTCAAAGTTTTTCTCATTGTAATGAATAAAAGCAACAGAGAAAAGAATATCGGTTCTTCGGGGATTTACTTTTAAAATTTTATTGTAATAAATTAATGCTTCATCTGGTTTATGTGCGGCTGATAAAAAGTCTGCATATTCTTTAATCTTTATTGTATCGTTTGGGCTTTCATCAGCTGCTTTTTTCAACATTGCTAAATGCTGCATTACGTCAGCCATAACATTATTTTTGCTCGGTGGTTGTACAGAATTATTTAATCCTTTATGAATACTATCGTTTGGCATATTTTGATTGGCAGTAATTCCAGGATTTTTAATATTATCTGCGGAATCTTGTTGCGAAAGGAAAATAAAAACAAGTGCTGCCAAAATAATTCCAAAACCGTATATGTATAATGGTTTTATGTTTTTCAAATTAATCATTTCAACTTCCATAAATTTAATAATTTAACTTTTGCAGTTTCTGTACCAGACATTGCCAAGAAGCAATAGATGCAAAAAAGTCGATTTTCGAATAAAATAAAATAACTGGATCTATTCTTATTGCGGGTTTGAAAAATTTTTATAAAAGTTTTCTCAACCTTAGGAAATAAAAATTTCCTAAGTTCATAATTGAGCTATTGATTCTTTAGCTTTTTGAACCAATGGCGATTTAGGGAATTCTTTTATAATTCTTGTCCAAAGTAATCTTGCTTGAACTCTGTCACCCATATTTGCCGAAATTGCACCAAGATTATATAATGCATCAACATTATTTTTATCAATAACCAAAATTTTATTAAGAGTAATCTTAGCACTATTTAGATCTTTATTATCAAAGTACAGATATACTAATGAATTTAAAATATCTACCCTTCGCGGATTAATTTTTAAAATCTTTTGATAATTACTTATTGCTTGCGCATCCATATGAGCTTCGGATAAAAAATCTGCATATTCTCTAATCTTAAGAGTATCTTTTGGATATTTTTCCACTGCCATTTTCAATTCATTCATGTGCTGCTTAATGCTCGGCAAAACATTATTTTTAGTCGGGCTTTGTGCAATTGGATTTTTCAATCCTTTATGAATTGCATCTTCAGGCATTTGTTTACCATTAATATTATCTGAAGATATCATTACATTATTATCAGTAGCTATTGATGATTTGTTATTATTATGAATAACAACAAAAATTATAAGAGTGATAATAAAACCACCCAAATAAAAAAATGCAGGATTAATTTTTTTCATCTCACTTAAACAAATTAAAATATTAAAATCTATAATTAATTCCAGTCATGAACCTATTGTAAGTTGTTGTACCGGCAAAGTCACCTTCGTAATATAAATTAATGAAAATTGAATTTATCAGTCGGGTTGATAATTCCGCCGTTACTCCTTTTTGATAAAATTTACTAGCAATTCCTCCAAAGTCATAAGTAACATTTGAATAGCCTAGAGAAATGGTTGATAAATTAAAAGGAATATATTTAGATAAACTTGCACTATAGATTGCACCATTCTGATAACTACCAATTATTTGATTAGCAGAAATAGTAGCTGAAATATCTAAAAAAGGAATATCTGATTGTGTAATTGAAAATGTAAAATTTCTTGAAGGACGAAGATCGCCTTTTTGATAGCTGTATCCGCCACCAAGATTTATAAAAGTTCCCATTAAAGGTCTGATGAAAAAACTTAATCTAAAACCTTGCCGCATTTGGTTATCAAACAAACTATCGATTATAGATCTGAAAGATTCATAATAAACCACATTCTTTCGAGCATCGTAAGAAAGATTAATTGATAATAACCTTATTGGAGTATACTGCAAAGACATATACAAACTTGTAAGAGAAAAATCACTCATACCAACATTGTTTTGTCTTTTATAAAGATCAATTTCACTTGAAGCAAACAAATAAATATTTGGAAACAAATTATTCGTGTGCTGAAAATATAAAAAGCGGCGGTCTACTTTATTATTATATAATTGTTGAAAAAGAGCAAGAGTATTTTGCATAACACCGCTGCCGGATGAATCAGTTCTATTTATATATGCACCATATTCAAGATATTTAAAATTATATCCCATGGTAAATAAATCCGGTCGGGAACCGAGCACTCCGCCTAATGAAAAAATCCCAAAAGATTTTTCAGCCATCAGACCATCTACCGGACCTAAATTTGAAATATTATAATTCAGATGCCTTCCAATCCAGATATTATAATCGTTAGTTTTATATCCAAGCGACAAATCATAAATTCTTAAATTATTAAAAACATTTGCTTTTACATCTTGCCATTCAGAACTCATATAAGCTAAATTCATATAATTGGAAAAATAGAATGAAGATCCTCCGATTTGGTTAGCGTTTAAATTCAAAGTATAATTCCATCTTTGTAAACCGGGAGTATTAGCAAAGTTAGTATAATTTGTAAAAGAATTTGCGTTAAAACTTCCATAAAAGTTTGATCTATCTCTGAAAAAACTTTTATTCGTTACTTTAACTACTGGATTATTACCGGACGCTGTTAAATTTGTATCTTTCTCATTGCCAGCTTTAACAATTGAAGATGATTTAGGCATTTCAGATTGTTTAGCCCAAACAAAAACATTATCATCAACTTTAAGATTATATTTGCCTATCTTTTCACCTGCACAAGACATTGAGGAAATATATTTTACAATTACAATCGGAATTTTTTTACCTCCAAGCTCTGTAAAAACAGTATCGCCTTGTACAATCCCTTCTAAATTATCGAACTTTAAATATACGTTTTGAGGTGTTATAAAAGTAACAGAACCAATCCTTTTTTGAAGATTCGAATCTTGAGCATTAATAAGAATACTAACTAACATTAACATAGATACAACTATAAACTTAAACATCATTAATCCTATTTGTTTCCTAAATTAGTCACCTTGACCAGTTGGATGACAACCATAACAAGAAGTAGGGCTATATATATAATTTTTTACACCTGTATGATGAGGATCTGTATTAGACTGACTATGGCAAGTTGCAGTACAAGAAAATATTCCAAAATTAGAAATTGTAGCATGACAAGTTCCGCACGAAACATTATGATTGTTTGTTAACGGAAAATATAGTGTATGGTTAAACGTTGAAGTAGTAAAGGTTGTAGTTGTATGGCATTGAGTACAATCTGTTGGATAACCTGCAGCAAGATGCGGCGGATTATTAGTATTGTTATAATCAGTAGCATGACAACTATAACATGCAGTGGAAGGTGCAGTTGTATATCCTGATGTATGGCAAGAAGCGCATTGTACAGTTACATGCGCTCCAGTAAGTGCAAATCCTGTTGTACTATGATCAAATGTTGCACTGCTCCAATTTGTAGTAGAATGACATTGTGAACAATCATGAGGAAATCCTTGTGTAGCATGAGGAGGATCAGTAGTGCCTGCATAATCAGCACTATGGCATGAATAACAATCTGTTGGTGTACCTACAACAGTTCCCTTATGGCAATTTTCACAAGCTACAGTTGTATGCGCACCAGTTAATGCAAATCCAACAGTGGTGTGGTTAAATGTAGTTGCTGTAAAAGCAGTAGTATTATGGCAGTCTGCACAAGTCTGTGGTAATCCTGCCGCTATATGGTTAACTGGTGAAGCTGCTGAATTATAATCTTTCAAATGGCATGATACACAAGCTGTTGATGGTGCAGTTGTATATCCTGATGTATGGCATGAGGCGCATTGAACAGTTACATGCGCGCCAGTAAGCGCAAATCCTGTTGTACTATGATCGAAAGTTGCACTGCTCCAATTTGTAGTAGAATGACATTGTGAACAATCATGAGGAAATCCTTGTGTAGCATGAGGAGGATCAGTGGTTCCTGCATAATCAGCACTATGGCATGAATAACAATCTGTTGGTGTACCTACAACAGTTCCCTTATGGCAATTTTCACAAGCTACAGTTGTATGCGCCCCGGTTAATGTAAACCCTACAGTTGTGTGGTTAAAAGTTGTTGTTGTAAATGGTGATGATGTTGTATGACAATCATTGCAAGTCTGCGGAAGACCAGCTGCAACGTGATTAACCGGTGTTGCAGCAGCGTTATAATCTTTTAAATGGCAAGATACACAGGCCGTTGGTGTATTTGTATATCCGGAAGCATGGCATTGTGCACACTGTAAATTTGAATGCATTCCAGTTAATGCAAAACCAGTTGTGTTATGATCGAAAGTTGCACCGCTCCAATTTGTAGAAGAATGACATTGAGTACAATTATGTGGAAATCCTGAAGCCCCATGATTTGGATTTGTTGTATTCGCATAATCTGCACTATGGCATGAATAACAATCAGTCGGCGTATTTGCAACAGAACCTTTATGGCAACTTTCACAAGAGATTGTTGTATGAGCTCCGGTAAGAGTAAAGCCGGTAGTTGTATGATTAAATGTTGTGGTAGTAAAAGGCGCATTAGTTCCATGGCAATCGCCACAAGTTTGAGGTAATCCTGCCGCAGTATGATTAACTGGAGAAGCTGCTGCATTATAATCTTTCAAATGGCAAGACACGCAAGCTGTAGAAGTATTTGCGTAACCAGAAGCATGGCATTGAGCGCAAGTTAAATTAGCATGCATACCAGTAAGCGGAAATCCAGTTGTATTATGATCGAAAGAAGCACCGCTCCAATTAGTAGTTGAATGACATTGAGTACAATCATGAGAAAAGTTTTGCGCAACATGGGACGGAGCTGTTGTAGCAGCAAAATCTGCATTATGGCAAGAATAACAATCAGTCGGTGTATTTGCAACAGAACCTTTATGGCAATTTTCACAAGAAACAGTTGTATGAGCTCCGGTAAGAGTAAATCCTACACTTGAATGATTGAAAGTTGTTGTTGTAAAAGGTGCTGTAGTTCCATGGCAATCATTACAAGTTTGCGGTAAACCTGCTGCAGCATGGTTAACTGGTGCAATAGCAGCATTATAATCTTTTAAATGACAAGCAACGCAAGCAGTTGGTGTATTATTATATCCAGAGGCATGACACTGAGTGCATTGTAAATTTACATGAACACCAGTTAATGGAAATCCAGTTATGTTATGATTATATGTTGCCGTAGTAAAACTAGTAATTGTATGACAATCAGAACAAATAGTAGAAAATTTAGCATTTATATGATCAGGATTTTTAGCGAGCATATAATTTTGTTTATGGCATGAATAACAATTAGTAGAAATTCCTTTAAAGTCGCTCCTTCCTTGGATATGGCAGCTAAAACAATTCTGAATATTATGTCCTGCAGTTAATGGAAAAAATGAATGATCAAAGTTTTGCAAATTTGCAACGACCCAAGTAAAAGTGGTCATGCTGTGGCAATCCTGGCAATTAGTAGAGATATTAGATTGAGCATGATTTGGAGCGGTAGTTGCATAATACTGCGCTGAATGGCAGCTAAAACAATTTGTACTCTGCGGTGGAAAATAAAGATTTGCATAATCTTTATGACAACTTTGGCAATCCACATTCATATGAGCACCGATTAATGGGAATCTGCTGTTTTTATGAATTTGGATAATGTTAGTAACTAGCCAAGTAGTCGGAGTATGGCACTTTGCACAATCTGGTCCCAAGCTATTTTGGTGAACATCCTTATGGCAAGAAATACAATCTGTTTTAACTTCAGAAAAATCTAAACTTTGATGGCACGATTGACATTCTACTGTTGCATGCTGCCCCATCAACTTAAATGAAGTTTCGGAATTATGATCAAATTTTATATTCTTTGGAATTATTTTCCAATCAGATGATTCATGACAATTAGAACAGTCAATTTTTAATTTGCTTCCATGCGGGGATTGTGCAAAAATTGTAAATGCGCCAATGATCAAATAAATTAAGAATGACAAGTTGC
The DNA here is from genome assembly GCA_021824145.1 of Bacteroidota bacterium. GTDB lineage: Bacteria > Bacteroidota > Ignavibacteria > Ignavibacteriales > Ignavibacteriaceae > FEN-1297. The sequence goes on along the minus strand of JAKALM010000030.1, from coordinate 5,590 downwards.
GCATTTGAAATCTTCCAATCTATATTTTATAAATAAATTTCCATTTATATTTACTTTTTTATGACAACTTAAACATGATACTTTTTCATGAGCGCCTTTAAGAGAAAACTTAGTTTTATCGTGATCAAACTTTACTGGTTTCCAATTATCAAAGCCATGGCAATTTTCACATACAGAAATATTTTCAATTTTTTCCGAATTAAACTGGCCAAAATGAATATCCTTATGGCATGAACTGCATTCAGGTTTTTGAGAAACAAATTTGAATTTAATTTTTCCATCTAACAATTTTTGTTCATGACATTCGCGGCATAAAGTTGTTTTATGTTTTCCCGTTAATCTAAATTTTGTTAAATCATGATCGAAGGAAATATTTTTCCAACTGTTTGTATTATGGCATGAAGTGCAATTGTCATTCGGCATAAACTTTTCAGTAATTTCATTTCCATGAACATTCTTATGACAATCGATGCATCTTTCACCAATATTTTTAAAATGCCATTCTTTAGTTGGATCTTTATAATGACATGATTGGCAAGAAACCGCAAGATGCGCGCCGGTTAATTGAAACTTTAACTTATTATGCTCATCAATTGAATATAGAGTTAATTTAAAACTTTCAATTGAATGGCATTCTTTGCAATCTCTTAAAACATTGTTAACAGTAAATTCACCGAAATGCTGATCTTTATGGCAATCTGTACATTTTGCAAATTTAGGTTTTGATAATAAATCTTTACCATGACAATCAGCGCAAGCAACACGAACATGAGCTCCTTCCAAAGGATATTTTGTTTTGTTATGATCAAATGTATTTTTGTTAACAACTTTGAACGATTCCACATTATGGCACTTTTCACAATCACTGCCGAACTGTCCTTTATGTACATCCTGATGGCAAGGAGTGCAATTTTTAAATTGAAGTCCAACAAATTTTTGGAATACTTTTCCATTCAGTTGTTCTTTTTGATGACACTTTATACATTCAACTTTTTGATGAGCGCCTGTTAATTTAAATTTAGCTTTATCATGATTAAAAAATGCAGCTGGCTTAAACTTTACGGAATTATGACAAGAACTGCAGTCCTTACCAAGCGTATTTTGATGAACATCTTCATGGCAAGAAATGCAAGTTGTATTTAGCCCTAAATATGTTCCCTGTCTTTTATTAAATATTGAATTAGAAATAAATTTTGTTTGATGGCAATCTTCACATTTTAATTGGCCATGTTTGCCTTGAAGTGCAAATCCGGCTTTGGAATGGTCAAACGAATTAGGATTATAATTAATTATTTTAAAATTTCTTCCATGATGCTCGCTATGGCATGATGTACAATTTTTATTTTTTACGTCACTGCTTGAATGATAACCTTGGCCTGCCGAAATTAATTGATTGATCTCTGTGTGGCAATCGAGGCACTTAGAATTTTGAACTTGCTTACCAAGCACATGACATTTAGTACAATTGCTTAAGCCTTCCAATTTAGCATGGGCAAAAGTTAAATCCCCAGGCGATATTTGAGCAAAAGTAAGTGTGTTCATAATTAAAAATGAAATTGCCAAAGCAATTGCAAATAGAATATGATTTTTTCTTTGGCCGATCATTATCATTGATTATTTACAAAATAGTAGAGATATAACTTGAGCGAATATTATTTTACTGCTAAAATAATTTTCGACCTTAGTTTTTCATTACTTTTAGTTTCCAGAATTGTTATGCAAACTTTTGATTATCATAAGTCTCCAAAAATTTCTCATCAAGCTATAAATGTTAAATAGTTTTAATACAATCATTATTATTTAGTTTAATCAGAATGTTTTAAGATTGCATCTCCATATTTCTTGGTGATTTTTACTCCAACCTTTTGCAAAAAGTCTGTTGGCAACAATCCACCCGCGAAGATATAAACCAGGTCATTATTAAAAGTTATTAATTCTGGAGTAGTACTTAATTGAAGCGATACTTTATCGTCAAAAATTTCTTTTACTTTAGAATTAAAAATGACGTTAACTTTTTTATTTTGAATTGCTTCATTAATATTTTCAAAGTTTTTTGGTTTCAATCTGGAAAATGATTCACTTCTATAAGAAAGAGTAACTTTATTATTATCGCAAAGTAGAAGCGCAGATTCAATTGCTGCATCTCCGCCTCCAACAACCAGTATGTTTTTATTTTTAATTAATTCTGGTTCCAATAATCTATAAGAAACTTTTTCTTTCTCTTCTCCCGGTACATTTAATTTACGCGGAGAACCTCGTCTTCCAATGGCCAAGATAATACCTTTGGATGTATAAGTCCCTTTATTCGATTTTACTTCAAAATAGTTTTCACCTTTTTTTTCAATTGATTCAACTTTTTCAAATTCTCTTATATTTATTTGATTCTTTTTTAAAACAGATTGCCAGAGATTTATTAAATCAGATTTAGAAGTTTCTCTCAAATTAACTTTACCGTAAATTGGCAATTCCATCGGCGAAGTCATTACTATTTTAGCTCTTGGGAAATTATATACAGTACCGCCAAGGCTATCTTGTTCAAGAGTTAAATATCTCAAATTGTTTTTTACAGCGGCAAGTGTTGCTGCAATACCAGCTGGACCGGCACCAACAATTATAACATCGTATTCAGTTTCTTTAGCAAGTTTAATTCTTCTAGATAAATTATTCATCGCTAGTTTGCCTTGTTCAACTGCGTTTTTAATTAAACCCATCCCTCCTAGTTCTCCAGCAATAAATAAACCAGGAATGTTAGTTTCATATTCTTGACTTACATGCGGCAGGTCAACTCCTCTTTGTTCTGTACCAATGCATAGAGTAATAGCCCCAACTGGACAAGCATGAAAGCAAGCACCATGGCCAACACATCGAGAAGCATTTATAACATGAGCTTGCCCATCTATCATTCCAATAATATCTTCTTCAGGGCATGCAGTTACGCAAGCGCCAACTCCAATGCATTTATCAGTATCTATAACCGGATGAAGGGAAACTGGTTCGTGGAATCCAAATTTAACTGCATTATCAATTTTAGATTTTGTGATTTTATTTTTTGCTGATTGATGTTTTAAATAAAAATAAAAAATCAATATTACTACTATAAAAGCAACTAAATATGTAATAATGTTTTCAACTACTATTTCCATGTACTATAATTACTTTATTTATTAAAAATAGTTAGTAGTAATCTTATAAATTAGAAAGCAAAAAATTAGTCCAAAATAAAAATTAAAAAATCCATCTATAACCGAAAACAAATTCAACTGCAATATGAATAACCATTATTATAAACATTAGAATTGCAAACGGAAGATGAACAACATGCCAATATTTAAAAAGCTTTTGAGTAGTATGCAATAATCCAATGCGCCTAGAAATAGTCAGCTTGGCTTTAGCCGTTTTAACAATTTTTTTACGCTCTATTTTAGAAATACCTATTTTCTTTAATTCAAGATTGAGATGTGAAATAACATTTTTTATACCAAAATAATCTTGGATTATAAATAATATGCTTGTAGTCAATCCTGTTCTTTTATAACGATGAGCGGTAGAAATTTCTTCTATTTTAGTAATTATTTCCTCCGGCAATTTGTAATCAAATTTTAATTGATGCGAAAGATTTTCGCTTTGCGAATTTAATTCATGTAAACTAAGGATTTGTCCTTGTATGCTATGCGGGATTTGAACATATAAGAATCTGCCAACTACACCGCTCAGAACAACAGCGACCATACTCCAAAAACTTACAGCGACGATGCCGCCGAATTTAAATGCTGTATGGAACAAAATTAAAATTGGACCAACGGTACAGAGAAAAATATGAAATTCAAGCCAGTGTTTTAGATAACCAAACCTATAAAAGAACTTGATACGCTTTCTAATCATATAAACAGCAACCCCTACAATCATTAAGAAACTGCCTATTACCCCTAATCCATGTCCAATAAAGCCATTTGGCTCAAGAAGATCATTTTGGGATAAAAAAAATCTTTGATCGATTGGGGTTGTATAATATTTATATCCGTACAAGGAAAGAATTAAAGTGATAAGAATTGTAATCACATAGAAAGAACTGACATAAATTTTGTGTGTAGTCTTGGTCATTTTGTATAAATAAAATTATTGAAATATAAGATCTACTTAACAACGAAAAATTATGCCAATTATTTTTAAGAGATTTAGCGGCGTTTGTTGCCGCTAATATTTTAGATAAAAATGTTTTAAAGAACTTCTAAAAGGGTTGTATACTTAGTTGAATTATCAACTGTCATTTCATTTAATTTATTTATTAGAATGTTAATTCTTTCATTCTGGTTATCATCAAATGCTTCGTATGAATCCAATGAATTAAAAGTATAAACCTCCTGAAAATGATTTGGTTTTCCCTTTATTTCATATACAGAATAGCTCTCTAAACCGTCAGCATTCAATAAATTTTTCAACTCTTTAATTACACCCAAGTATTCATCTTTTTTATCTAACTTCAACTCATATTGAATTGTAAAAATAACTTTAGACATTTTTTCTCCGCATTGATTAGTTAAATATTTAACGAAATTTCTCCGTTATAAATTATTTCAGCTGGACCTGTTAATGACAAGTCCTCAACTTTTTTATTTTGAACTTTAAAATTAACTACTAGTTTATCACCGCCGAAAGTTATTAATGTTATCGGCGGAGCTAATTGGAAAACTGTATAAGCAATTACTGCTGCTGCAGTTGAACCTGTACCACACGCAAGTGTCTCGTTTTCAACACCTCGCTCGTAAGTACGAATAAAAATTTTCCCATCAATAAGTTTTACAAAATTTACATTTGTTCCACCTGGCATAAAATCAGAATGATATCTAATTTCACGCCCTAATTCAAAAACAGGAAAATCATTTAAATCAGTATAATAAGATTGCGGATTATTTTTATCCTTAAGAACATCTTCAATCTTAATTATTACATGCGGTGAACCAGTATCTGCAAAACATGCATTAACTTTTTGATCTTTAAGTTTTATTTCAAAATTATATTTTAAATTTTTAGGAGTATTTAAGAAGAATTTAATTTCGTTTTGATCTAAAACTTCACCAGAATAAGCGACATTGTTTGATAAAAATTTCGCTTTTTTTTGCTTAATTCTTCCAGTTCGATCGGCAAATTTAATTGCACATCTTGCTCCATTTCCACAAAGACTTCCAGTTGTACCGTCAGCATTAAAATATTCCATATCAAAATCATATTCTTTCGAATCAGATATGGTAATAACACCGTCGGCTCCTATTCCATAATGCCTATCGCAAAGCTTTCTTATTAAATTTTGTGAAAGAACAAATTGGGGATTGACAACTTTATCAATAATAATAAAATCATTCCCCGCGCCACTCATTTTACTAAAAGAAATTTTTTCCATATCTATTGCAATTTAGTTGAATAACTGAAAGTTTTCAATAAAATTATTAAGAAACTTTTAATAAACCATATCTGTCCAAAATAATAAAAAATAAATCCCTCAAATAAAGGTGGTAAATTAGTTTTGGAAAAAATAAAAACACCAAGCTTTATCGAGGGATTCAATGGTAAATGTAACACTTTTTAGTCAGAT
>JAKALM010000004.1 GCA_021824145.1 Bacteroidota bacterium | reverse complement strand
ATTTAGCAAGCAGAAGCTGCATGGAATTGGTAACGGAAGTATGTCGTTGAACGATTTTGATTCTTGCACGGAGAGCATCACGAAGCAGGCGTTTATCGTTAGAGATTTTATGAGCAGCGGGTATATAATCCATACGAAGAAGCTGAGCGAGAGTATGAGAATCGACCTTATCGGTTTTAACTTTTGCATAGGCAATAGCTTTAACATACTTTGCATGAGCAAGGACCAAAGGAATGTTCATTGAAGTAAGAAGATCATTGAGCCAGTACCATGTCATTGTAGATTCGACTGTGGTAATGTTTTCATTGCCAAGATCCGAGAAGTACTGAATGAAGTTATGGCTGACATTTTTAATATCAGCTTGCTTAACAATATTGCCTGAGGAATCGAAAGTAGTTAAGTAAGAAGTAAATTTATGAAGATCGATGCCGGTGTAAAACATTTGATACCTCCAAAAGTTTTGTTGATAGTTGGAGAAAACTAATTTATTTTTTTACTTATTGGAAATATCAAGCAACTCAACGGCGACAGCGTAATCGCCTTCGGCATTTTAGAAATTTTAGAGTTGGTCGTCCCGTTTCGAGTTTCTTGTTTAAGGCAGTTGTGCTATTCAGGGGGTGGGATAAGTGTTTTGCACATAGCAGAACTATTACTAAACAATTATACATAAACAAATGCAAAATTATCCAGAATGTTATCCCACCCCCTAAAAGTTTTTTGTAATTATAAAATTTATTAACAAGTTAGGCATTGTAGCTTTGGGCTTCGCCTTAGCCACCATGCTGTTAGGCAAGATAAGAAAGAAGGAGTGGAATATGAAATATAGAAAATACACCGCAGAGTTAATCGGAACATTTGTTTTAGTTCTAGGTGGATGTGGAAGTGCTGTATTGGCAGCCTCCTTCCCCAATCTTGGGATTGGCTTTGTTGGAGTTGCATTGGCATTCGGACTAACTCTTTTAACGATGGCCTTCGCCATTGGACATATCTCCGGGTGTCATATAAATCCTGCAGTTTCAATTGGATTATGGGCTGGAGGACGCTTCCCTGCAAAAGAATTGTTACCCTATATTATTTCACAATTAATTGGTGCAATTGCAGCTGGCGGTGTGCTATTTATAATTGCAAGCGGAAAGACTGGTTTTGATGTAAGTGCCGGCTTTGCTTCAAACGGATACGGTGTTCATTCGCCCGGAGGGTATAATTTAATCTCAGCATTTGTAACAGAAGTAGTTATGACATTCATATTTTTATTCATAATTATGGGTTCAACTGATAAACGAGCACCGCAAGGTTTTGCACCAATAGCAATTGGTCTTGGACTAACCTTAATTCACCTGATTAGCATCCCAATAACAAATACATCGGTTAATCCAGCCAGAAGCACCGGAGTTGCGATATATGCTGGAGGTTGGGCATTATTACAGTTATGGCTATTCTGGCTGGCACCCATAATTGGTGGTATTTTGGGTGGTGTTACTTATCGATATCTAAGCAAAGAGGAATAAATTTGCCTAACCTATTTAATAAGTATAAAGTCAATAGGATAAGATTATCCCAAGACAATAAAGTTTTGTTTATACTTGAAGAAAGCTAGTTTAATTTTTAACTTATTGGAAATATCATGCCGTTAGCCAGCAGAATTTAAAAGGTTGAAAAGCCATATAAAAGTATGTATATTAATGATAGTTAATAAGAGAAAGAATATTGGCTGGAAAAACAACATTCGAGTGGGATGAAAATAAAAACAAAATTAATCAAAAGAAGCACGACATTTCTTTTGAAGAAGCTCAATATGCATTCTCTGATTCCAAAAGAATTATAGCCAAGGATTTAGAACATAGTGCAAGCGAAGAAAGTTATTATTGCTTTGGGAAAATTAGTGAAAATGTAGTTACTGTTCGTTTTACATATAGAAATAATAAAATAAGAATAATTGGAGCCGGATATTGGAGAAAAGGAAAACAGATATATGAAAAAGAAAATAAAATATAGCAACGAAAAAATTGGGAAAGTTGAAGTAGTAAAAGACTTCTTGCCGAAACCAGAAGACTTGGTATTTAAAGAGAATACTGTTAAAGTAACACTTAATTTAAGTAAATCAAGCATTGATTTTTTCAAAGAGATTGCACAAAAACACGGAAGTCAATATCAAAAAGTAATTAGGAATTTACTTGATAAATATTCTTCACATTATTCACGATAGGTATATAAACGAAAGATTCAGCTTATATAGGCACACCAGCTAACATATAGCTTAAGGCGAAAGCTTAATCGCAATCGGCATTTTAGAAATTTTAAAGTTAGTTGTTCCGTTTCGGCTAACTTGTTTAAAGTGTTCATAATAATTTAATTACTTGCAAACCGTGTTTGAGAAAAAAATAAGCACGGTTTGCTAAATCTTCGGCAGTTGTAGTTCCATTTGGCAGTCTTGTTATGGGCTGCGGATTAATCACAACGTTATCCTTCAGAATAAATATTAAGAGGATATAGCACGAGCAATATCTTTATTGGAAGTCCCAAGCGCTAATAATGATCTAATTATAAGATCAAGAGAGACTGATGGATCGCCGGTTTCAAGTTTTGCCACGCGCGATTGGCTGGACTTAATGACTTTCGCAAGTTCAATTTGTGTAAGCTTTTTTTCCGAGCGTAACTTTTTCAAATTAGCACTTAGTTTCATCTTTAATTCAATATATGCAGATTCTTCTTTCGATAAACCTAAAAATTCTTCTGCCGAACCAAGTTTCCAACCCTTTCTCTCCAAGCTTTTTCTTTTTTGTTTATTCATTATCATACTCCTTTATTCTTTTTTTACAGATATCTATTACTTGTTTAGGCGTTTGTTGAGTTTTCTTATTAAACACTTCAAGAATTATTATAGCATCCTTGTCAATTCTATAAATTATCCGCCAAATTTTTCTTTCATCATTTATTCTAATTTCATGGCAATTAGAACCTATACTCGGCATTGGTCTCGAATGTGGCATTCTCAATTTTTCTCCCATTTGAAGGAGTCTAAAAAGAAATCCAGCCTCAATTCTTGCAGCAGAAGAAAATGGAGGAGTTTTAATTTCTCCGTGCAACCAAACAAGTGGTTTATCATGTGTTTTTATTGGTATAAATATATGTCAGATATGACATATTGTCAATAACAAAATAAATATAAAAGCTAACCTCTTTAATAAGTAAAAAGTCAATAGGATAATATTATCCATTGACAAAAAAGTTTTGTAAAAAAGTTATTTGATTTAATGATCTTCTGGTTTTGACAACAACACCTGCCGTAATATCTAAAAGGTAAATAGCAAACCACTTTCCCTCTCAAATAGAGTACACAAAGTTAAGCCACTAAATTATTTTATTGAAATAGAATCAATCGAACAGTTTATTATAGATTGCTTTTGCAGACAAAAATAATTATTGAGCTCAGCCAATGACAATAAAACCATACATTTAGGTTCATAACATTGCATTCAAATTATTGACTTATTTAAGGTTTATAAAAAGCAGACAAAATAATTTAAAGCACAGTTTGTAACAGGTAAAAAAATATTAAGAAGATTTTCCTAAATGTATGTTTTTTGGTCTATATAATAATAGTAATAAAAATTAAATTAACTATGGGTTAATTCATTATACTAAGTAATAATAAAATATACGAGGTTATATGAAAACTTTTCGATACATTTTTATAATTTCAATTCTTTTAATTATAGGGGGATGTCAAAAATCAGATACAGTTGTAGCACCATCAAATAAAACTTCTCCTATGTTAAAGACTTCACAAAACGATCAAGTAGGAAGGTATATTGTTGTGTTAAAAGATAATATTAGCAGAGTACCTGATGTTGCTTCTGACATAGCAAAACAAAACGCCGCTACGATAGGTTATGTTTATTCTCATTCGATCAAAGGCTTTTCAGCGCAGATGCTTCAATCAAAAGCTGATGCATTAAGAAATGACAGCCGAGTAAAATATATCGAAGAAGATAGAATGATCATTTTATCTCCAATAGAAAACGACGGCAAACCTAGCTCGGGAGGCGGAAAGCCAAAAACTACTGAACCACCACAGGTAACACCGTGGGGAATTGACGCAATAGGAGGATCACACGATGGAACTGGTAAAACTGTATGGATAATAGATACTGGTGTTGATATTTCCAATAAAGACTTAAATATTGATTTTAACAGAAGCCGCAACTTTGTGCCACGCGGACAAAATACTTATAATGACGGTAATGGGCATGGTACGCACGTAGCAGGAACAATAGCGGCAATAAATAATTCAATAGATGTTGTTGGTGTAGCTGCAGGCGCAACTGTTGTAGCAGTAAGAGTATTAGATAACAGCGGTTCTGGATATACATCTTGGGTAATAGCAGGAGTTGATTATGTTGGCCAAAACGGAAAACCTGGCGATGTTGCAAATATGAGTTTAGGAGGGAGCCAAGACTCAGCTTTGGATGATGCAGTAATTGGCGCCAGTTCAGTAGTTAAGTTTGCTATTGCAGCTGGTAACGATGGTGCATTTGCTGGTAATTATTCGCCAGCAGATGTTAATGGAGCTAATGTATACACAGTTAGCGCTTATGGCGAAGTTAATGGGCAGTTAGGAAATTATATATGGGCTTCATGGAGTAATTATGGCTACCCAAATCCTGTAGATTATTCATGTCCAGGAGTAAATATTCTTTCCTTAAAAGCAGGTGGAGGCACTACAACAATGAGCGGTACTTCAATGGCAACTCCACACCTAGCAGGATTATTACTATTATTAGGTAATAATGTGCAATCAGATGGTTATATAAAAGATTCGCAAGGAGTTGACGAACCTAGAGCAGTTTATTAAAAACAGATATTATTTTGTAAGAATTTAAAAGCACTCCGAAGATGGGAGTGCTTTTTTTATGAAAACTTTTCATAGAATTATTTACTTGCTTCTGAATATTTTCCCAGTATTAAAGATTTTATGATTAAATACAATGCATTCAAAAATATAAGTAAGATGATTCAAGTCTGAAGCAGCTTTTGCAATCTGCTGAACTCCCATAGAATTCTATTGAGTAAATCCGCAAATTGATTTTATATTTTTAATGATTTATTCTGAAGTTGAAAATGAATTATAAGTGATTTTTATTATTGCATCATCAAGTTATAATTTGTATGTTGAAATTACTAAGCGGATAACATTTATTATAATTAAAAATTTCTTTTGATTTTAAGAAAGGAACTGTCCTTTGAAAACATTTGTATCTACAGTGTTATTATTCACCGTCTTCTTAATTACAGCTAACCAAACACTCGCGCAGTGGGTGCAGACTAACGGTCCTTATGGCGGTCAAGTTCAAGTATTTGCAGTAAGTCCTAACGGTAAAGGCGGCACAAATATATATGCCGGTTCTTATAATGGAGGTGTTTTTCTTTCAACAAACAACGGAACCAGCTGGACTGCGGCTAATAATGGAATGGGAAACACTGATGTCCGCGCTATTGCCATCAGCTCAAACGGGAACGGCGGAACAAATATTTTTGCAGGTACTTATGTAAACGGCCTCTTTCTTTCCACTAACTATGGAAGCAGCTGGACTAAAATAGATACCGGTTTATCTGGGGCTATTATATATGCTCTTGCTTTCAAAGGGACAAAATTCTTTGCCGGCACAGATCAAGGCATGTTTCTTTCTACTGATAATGGGAACAACTGGACTCAATTGAATAACAGCATAACAACGGATTTTATATATTCAATAGCTGTTACAGATACAAATATAATTGCAGGAACCAGTGCTGGAGTTTTTGTTTCTTCAGACAACGGAATCACTTGGTCTGCTATCAATAACGGCTTACCTAATACAATTATAATGTCCGTTGCCGTAAGCGGCAAAAACCTCTTTGCCGGGGTTTTAGGTGAGGGAATTTTCATGTCCACTAACAACGGTACAAGTTGGACTGCAGCCAATAATGGAATGACAGGTGGTATTGTTCGTACTATTGCAATTGATTCCACAGGGACAGGCAGCACCAATATATTTGTCGGTACTGAAGATGGCGGCGCCTTTCTATCTACGAATAACGGTACTAGCTGGGCTGCTGTCAATAACGGACTGCCAGTTCTCTCGGTTTATGCCATTACTTTTATACCTAACGGGACAGGAGGAACAGATATTTTAGCTGGGGCTTATTCGTACGGCATCTTTCGTTCCACCAACAACGGTACAAGTTGGGCTGCTTTGAATAATGGTTTAACAAATTCATTAGTTATGTCACTAGCCGTAAATGGTAATAACATTATTGCAGGAACTCAAGGCGGCGATGGTATCGATATTTCTACAGATAATGGGAACAGCTGGAATGCAGAATTAAACGGATTATCAATACACAATACAGTCTCTCTTGTTGTTAATTCTAACGGCACAGGCGGAACAAATATATTTGCCGCGACTTTCGGCAAGGGTGTCTTTCTTTCTACCAACAATGGAACAAACTGGACTTCCATCAACAGCGGGCTACAAGACCTTTTTGTTAATACCATTGCTATTAATCCTGCCGGCACGAATATTTTTGCCGGAACTTTAAGCAGTGGAATCTTTCACTCCTCGAATAATGGTACTAATTGGTCTCAGGATAATGGTATCATATCAACGCACACAGTAAACGCTCTTGCATTTAACGGTTTAAACATATTTGCGGGGACTGATTCCGGAGCTTTTCTTTCTACTAACAATGGAACCAGTTGGTCTACTATCGATACCGGATTAGGAGATGGCAATGTTCCTATTATAAATGCTTTTGCTGTTTGCCCTAATGGTTCGGGAAGTATGAATATATTTGCCGGGACTTCTGTTGGAGACATTTTTATATCTACCGATAACGGCAGCAGCTGGACTGCTGTCAATAACGGCTCATCACTTGGTTTTTTAAATTCTATAAACACTTTTGAAGTAGTTGGTACAAACATCTTTGCCGGAACAAATCAAGGTGTATTTCTTAGTTCGGATAATGGTAACAATTGGAAAAATGTCGGCAGCATTTCAAAAGTCATATCTTTTGCTGTAAGCGGTACGAATCTTTGGGCAGGTACTTACGGCACCGGAGTATGGCAAAGGCCGATAACAGAGATGGTCACTGCGGTAGAAAATTCTCCCAGCAATCTACCGGTGAAGTACAGGCTTAGTCAAAACTATCCGAATCCTTTTAATCCAACTACAACAATTTCATTTAACATTAGTCATGAATCATTTGTAACTCTTAAAGTCTATGATTTATTAGGAAATGAAGTAGCTACTTTAGTAAATGGAGAAAAGAATTCCGGTAAGTATAATGTTGAATTTAATGCCAGCAATCTAGCAAGCGGAATTTACTTTTATGAATTAAAAGCAGGAAGCTTTTCTGATATTAAAAAACTCGTACTACTGAAATAGAATAAAAGGCATTAAACATCTTCTTTATTAAATTTATATTTACTGAGTTTACTATAAGTGTCTCTATTCTTAAAGTGAATAAAGAACGACAAAAAATATTTTATTAAAAATAACCAGTTGTGTGAATTAGATTGTAAGCCGTTGAAACGGCTCTAATAAAGCATGTTTTTCATATGGGCTGTCCAAAAAGTAATTTTGTCATCACGAGTGGAGCGAAGTGATCTGAATTTTGAATTAAAAACAAAAGATTGCTTCGTCGTTTAACTACTCGCAATGACTTCTACTCTACTTTTTGGACAGCCCCTTAATAAAATCACTCTTTAATTTAGTAACTGTTTCAACAGTTTTCTATGATTAATTTTTAATTCACACAACAGGTTATAAATAATACAATTTTATTAAAATAACATCATGAAATAATATTAAATATGAAAAATTTATTTTCGCTTTTATTTGTTATATTTTTTTCTCAAGGGGAAGAAATAATGTCTCAATGGAATGTTGTTAAGGGTTTGCCAAGGGGTGAATATTCTAGGGTACATGCATATAATGATACATTGTATGCAAGCACAGGAAATCTTATTTATATAAGTACCAGTGCTGGAGATACATGGATACCAACAAATGTAATTAAGAATGAAGTTGATTTTATTTCAGTATTACTAAAAGTTGATAACAGAATTTTTGTTGGAACTTATGGTTATGGAATTTTTCAAAGTAAAGATAATGGTGTTTCATGGCTGGCATTTAATAATGGTTTAACAAGCATATTGGATATTGCTGATATTGTTCAACGAGGTGACAGTATTTACGTTGGGACCATAGGTTCTTCTATTTATACAACAAAAATCGATGGCAATTCATGGACCGCATTTAACCAGAGTATACCCATGAACAATGCTGGTACAGTTTATTCGCTATATAATTTTAATGGCAGGCTGATAACAGGTTCAGGAGTAAATGCTAACATATATTATAATGACAATGGAACAATAATCTGGAATGAAATTCATTTCGCTGAATTTAATCCTCTTGGAACTTCCATGGTTGCATTGATAAGTGTGGATACTATACTTTACGGCATAGGTTCACAAGGAATTTACAAAAGTACAAACAATGGTTTAAATTGGGAATATTTTAACCCAGGCATCGGCTACATAGAACTTGGTGCATTTTATTTATATAAAGAAACCATATTTACAATGCTTACAAAAGCGAACAGCACTTATTACTTCACATGTAATTATAATTCAGATCAGTGGACTTTATTTGATTATCAACCTGGTATGTTTTCGTACAATTTTGTTATAAGCGATAACAAAATATTTGCAGCAACTTTTGACGGCTTATATTATAGAAATATGACCAGTACTTCGATTAAAAAAAAGGAAGAACTTCCTGTTGATTATAAATTATATCAAAATTATCCTAATCCATTTAATCCCACTACAACAATTCAATATGAAATACCGGAAAGCGGATTTATAACTCTTAAGATTTACGATGAATTAGGAAGGGAAGTAAAGACGCTTATTAATCAGTATAAAAATAAAGGAAGCCACGAAATAAACTTCAATGCTTCTCAGTTATCAAGCGGAGTTTATTTATATAGATTAACTGCTGGAGATTATCTTTCAACTAAGAAAATGTTACTATTAAAATAGTATCACCTGACCAGAAGCTGTACTGTTAAAATTTATAATAAAAAAACGCTGCGTAATTAAACAGAACAATGGATGGGAACTAAAGTGTTAAAACTTGAAATATAAAGCAAGGCAGATACAGATTTAAAACAACGCCCAGATATGAAATTTACAAAACGGTTAAGAGCTTCCATAATTGCTCGTACACGTTTTATTGAGGATTTAGTAATTGAAGAAAGTAAAAAAAAGGATTACTCAATACATTATTATTGAAACAACAACGCAAGAATAGCAAAGAAAGGCGCTCGTGCCGCCGGAACGCCAATGATAAGTTTTTTTAATCAGGATGAAATATTATCTCTTGCTGTTAATACAGGTTTTAAAAGTGTAAAAACAATTTCTACAAAAGATATGGAATAATATTATTTTGAAAATAGGACAGAAATTTTATTACCTGCAAGCGGGGAAGTATTTTTAGTTGCTAATACCTGAAAGAATATTAAATTTATCCTGAAGCAATCAAAAAAACTTTTTAATAAAGTTATTTTCTATTGATACAAAAAATAATTATTTAACCGAAAGTTTATAAGCACAAATCAAATGGGAGAATTATGAAACAATGGTATGAGGAACTATTCGAAAATTACTCAAAGAAATATGAAGAAGAGATTTACACTAAAGGGACTAAAGGCGAATGCGATTTTATTGAAAAGGAAATTTCATTTAACAAGAATTTAAAAATCCTAGACATTGGCTGCGGAACAGGAAGACATTCAATCGAACTTAGCAAAAGAGGATACGATGTAACTGGTATTGATTTATCAAAATCACTTTTAAACAGAGCTAAAGAAATATCAATTAGCCAAGGATTGAATATCAATTTCCAAATTCAAGATGCAAGGTCACTAAATTTTTCAAATGAATTTGATTTAGCAATTATGCTTTGCGAAGGATCATTTCCGCTAATGGAAACTGACGAAATGAATTTTCAAATTCTTCAGAATGCAACCAAAGCTTTGAAAGAAGATGGGAAATTTATTTTTACAACACTGAACGGATTATTTACATTATTCCATTCAGTAAAAGATTTTCTTGCCGATCATGATGAAGATAATAAAGTAAAATTTGAAAATAACACTTTCGATTTAATGTCATTTAGAAATTATATTACACTTACAATTGAAGATGACTCAGGTAAGGAGAAAATCTTAGAATGCAATGAACGCTATTATGTACCATCTGAAATAACTTGGCTGCTGAAATCACTTAATTATAAAAATATCGATATATATGGTGCTAAGTTAGGCGCATTTAGCCGAAGTGATAAGTTAACCACACAAGATTTTGAAATGCTGGTTATTGCAGAAAAAAAATAAGCGTGAAAGCTATATAAGACAAATCTTATTTAACAAAGCGTGATTAAAATTAATTATCTTTTCTAAGCCTTAGAATTAGTTTTGAAAGAATTGACTATTTTGTTATTATAAAAGGGAAATTCACAAGTATTATAAAAGTAATTATTACTTTTAATTTTATTAATAATAAAAAGAAAAAGATTTAATGAATATTCTCATGGTCTATCCTAAAATGCCAGACAATATAACAAACAGTCTTTATATTGTACATTTATTAGGAAAGAAGGCAACATTTCCACCAATTGGGCTTTTGACAGTTGCCTCAATGCTTCCATCCGAATGGAATAAAAAAGTTGTTGATTTAAACTTTGAAGAACTAGCAAAAGAAGACCTTAAGTGGGCTGATTATGTTTTTATAAGTGCGATGAATGTACAAGCAAAAAGCGCAAAGGAAGTTATTCAAATATGTAATGAAAATAATGTAAAAATAGTTGCCGGCGGGCCAATGTTCACGCATGAGCATGAACATTTTCCAGGCGTAACGCATTTTGTACTGAATGAAGCAGAAATAACTCTGCCGATGTTTCTTAAAGATTTAGAACTAGGCACGCCAAAAGATATTTATACATCAACTGAATATGCGAATGTGCATGCAACTCCTACTCCAATGTGGGAACTGGTAGACATGAAAAATTATCTTTATTCGATTGTGCAATATTCCCGTGGATGCCCATATCTTTGCGATTTTTGCGATGTTACTGTTCTTTACGGAAGAATACCAAGAGTAAAAACTCCGAAGCAGATAATTACCGAACTTGACCTATTATTAGAAAAAGGACCAGGAGAGACTATACTTTTTGCTGATGACAATTTAATCGGCAACAAAAATATTCTAAAAAAAGAATTGCTTCCAACTCTTATAGAATGGAGAAAGAAAAATCCTTACGCGCCGGGATTTACAACTCAGCTTACTATAACGCTTGCCGATGACCGCGAGTTATGTGAATTATTACTTGAAGCTGGATTTAGAAATGTTCTTATTGGAATAGAATCAATTGACGATGCTTCACTTATTGCGATGAGGAAAAAACAAAATGCCGGAAGAAATATTTTGGATGTCGTGAAATATCTTCAAAGCATAGGCTTTATTATAATAGGAACCTTCATCGTCGGTCTAGATACCGATAAAGAAACAGTTTTTGATGATATCATTTCATTTATTCAGAAAAGCGGAATTGTTTATATCATTGTAAATGTTTTAAAAGCGCCACCGGGTACGGAATTATTTGAAAGAATGAAAAGGGAAAACAGGCTGCTTACAAAATTTGAATTCGATGAGGATAGGACTAATATAATTCCGATGATGGATTCTAAAGTATTATACGAAGGATTTAAGAAAATACTAATTAATACTTACTCGCCCAATAAGGTTTTAGAAAGAATAAAACAATTCCAAATGGATAAAAACAATTTATATAAAGTTTCATTTCCAATAAAAAGAAGAATATCAATCAAAGATATATTCATCGTATTTCAAATTATTTTTAAGCTAGGAATAATTTCTGAGGAAAGAAAATACTTCTGGAAAATAATTCTAATGACAATTGGCAACAATATTAATTTACTTGATAACGCAGTGTTCCAGGCTGCTTTGATGTCGCAGTACAATAATTTATTAAGAGAGTTTTTGAAAAAAGAGAATAAGGGATTAAACATATATTCCAGTGCGCTACCAATAAACGCAGTACAAGAAGCAGAATAATTTTATTCGGCTTTGAATACTTTTTATTCTAATCGATCTGCTAAACAAAAAATAAACATCATTACTTTGACATAAATAATAACGTTATTGTTATATATCCTATCAATTAAATTATTCTGATAGACTCTTAGACTAAAAAAGACATTTGACTTATGTGATTAGTAACAAACAGAACTTTTAACTATTATCTGTAATACATAAGCAAGTTGATAATAGTTTAATATAATTGTAAAATTTACTGCGGACTAAATTTTACTAACAATTCTAAAAATATTTCAGAAAATATTATGATGGAAAATTTTACTAAAAGTATTAATGACTTGCTGTTAATATATTTCTTTACTGACATGAAAAAACCCGCACTTAGGCAATACTATTCCAAAATAATCTATTTGCCAACAATTACTCATACAATATTTCACATTAAAAAATGGTAGCCAAATGAAAAAGATTCTACATATTAACACAATTATATTTATTATATTAACAATTATTTTTGGAAGCTGCATAAATAAAACTTACTCTCAATCCAACTCATTTAAAAATTACGAAAGGCTTGATAAAGAAAACGAGCAAGCGAAACAACTTCAAAATTTTTTAATGCTGCGGGATCCAAAGACAAATATGATTCCATCTAACATACGTAAACTTGAACTCAAATATGCAAAGACTCTTCCTAAACAACAAGAATATACAATGATGAAAGGGAAGGCAGTAAAAAACGTACAGTCTTTAACTTGGTCAGAGAGAGGGCCCAACAATATTGGAGGAAGAACACGTGCGATTGGAATAGATGTAAAGAACACATCAATTATTATTGCTGGGGCAACTTCCGGCGGAATATGGAGATCTACAAATAGCGGCATGTCATGGAGTTTGGTTTCCTCACCATCAAATACACTTGCAGTTACTAGCATTGTGCAGGATACAAGATCGGGAAAAGAGAACACCTGGTATGCAGGAACTGGCGAACTTTGGGGAAGAGAATTTAACGACAAAGGAGCTACAAATCTTTATCTTGGATCCGGAATTTATAAATCAACAGATGATGGACAGACCTGGTCGCTTCTTAGCAGCACTGCTGTAACGCAGCCCCAGACTCCAGGTGCATCAAATTTCAGCTTAGTTAATGGCTTAGCAATAGATCCCTCGAACAGTTCCACAGATGTAGTATATGCAGCTACCCTTTTCGGCATTTTTAAAAGCACAGATGGAGGTTCAACATGGAATTCATCTTTATATAATGGTATTTCTTGTTTTTATTCTGAAGTTGCAGTAACTCCAACTGGAATTGTTTATGCAACACTTGACAGTACATCAGCGAATGGGGGAATCTGGAAATCAACTGATGCCGGCAGTACTTGGACAAAAATTACTCCTACAGGACTTACTAATTTTAGACGATTTGTTATTGGTATATCCCCATCAAATGAAAATATAGTTTACTTTTTTGGTGAAACCCCTGGCGTTGGTAAATTAGGACAAGAGGGCGACTATTTGAGCCTGTTTAAGTATGATAATTCTAATTCTACGTGGACTGATTTGAGTTCAAATCTTCCTTCAGTAAACGGATTAGTTGGAGGACTTGATTCTCAACAATCTTATGACCTGTTCGTAAAAGTAGATCCCAATAATTCTGATACAGTAATAATTGGCGGAACTAATATGTACAGATCGACCAACGGTTTTGCAGACAACACTGCAACAACATGGATAGGTGGCTACTCTTTGGCTAATGATGCTAGTTCTTATCCAAATCATCATCCTGATTGTCATACACTAATATTCCAGCCGGGAAGTAATATTATAGCTTATTCAGGACATGACGGCGGGATAAGTGAAACATATGATATAACTGCTAATAACGGCGGTAATACTCCTGTTACATGGGTGGATCTTGACAGCACATATGATGTTACTCAATTTTATTCAGTTTCTCTAGCACCGGAAAGCGGAAGCAATATGATTTCGGGTGGAGCACAGGATAACGGCAATGTATATACGTCGAGCGCAGGCCTATCTAGTTGGACAGTTGAGCCAGATGGAGGTGATGGTGGATATGATATTGTCGCACCAATAGCAGACAACAGGATTTATGCTGAAGTTCAAAACGGAGGTATATTTTCAATCAAAAGAGATAATACATATTTGTTTGATTTTGCGCCACCTTCAGGTACGTCAAATCAGGTTAATCAATTATTTATTAATCCTTATGCATTGGATCCAAACAATTCTTCACTTCTCTATTATGCAGGGGGAAGCAGTTCTTCAAATTCCGGTGTATGGAGAAACAGTGATGCGGCAGACTCAAATTATACAAACATACAAAATGCATGGACTCAATTGACAAGCACTCTTATAACGGATGGCTCACAGGTAAGCGCAATTGGTATTTCAACAGCGAACAGTGCAAATGTAGTTTACTATGGAACATCTACGGGAAATGCATATAGGATTGATAATGCAAATACGGGTTCCAGTCCAACTGTTACAAAGATTACCAGTGCCAGTTTCCCATCAGGCGCTTATGTAAGTTGGATTGCTGTTGATCCGACTAACTCGAATAATGCAATGTTATTATTTAGTAATTATAATGTTGATAGGATTTGGTATACTACAGATGGAGGTTCCACATGGACTAACGAATCCGGCAATCTTAATGCGGCTACAGGTCCTTCGGTAAGATCAGCCGAAATATTTACTATCAGCGGAACGACAGATTATCTATTAGCAACAAGTACAGGTGTATATTATGCCACTACATTAAACGGCGGGTCTACAGTATGGACACAGGAAGCAACAACTACTATTGGAAATGCCGTTTGTTCAATGTTGAATTATAGAGCTTCAGATAATACACTTGCTGTTGCTACTCACGGCAGAGGAGTTTTTTCTGCAGTTGTAAATTCGACGCTACCAGTAGAACTTGTTTCGTTTGCAGGTGTTTCTTTGGATGGAAAAGTTAATTTGTTATGGCAAACTGCAACAACAGTGAATAATTATGGATTTGATATTGAAAGAGGTCGGATGATAGAAGGCAGCAATCAGAATGTTCTATGGGAGAATATTGGGTTTGTTAAAGGCGCTGGGAATAGTAATACACCAGAGAAATTTTCATTTGTAGACAATGATCCGCTTAATGGAGAATCCTCTGGGGTTGTAGAATATAGATTAAAGATGATTGATAACACCGGTAATTATAAATATTCTAATATTGTAATGATTGACTTTAATCAACCACTGAAGTTTGAATTGTCCCAGAACTATCCAAATCCATTTAATCCAAGTACAACCATCAAATACCAAATTCCATATGCAGGCTATGTAACACTTAGAGTATATAATATTCTTGGGCAAGAAGCAGCAACGCTTGTTAACGAAAATAAGCAAGCTGGGGCTTATAGTGTAGAACTATCAGCTGATAAATACCAACTTACAAGCGGAATATATTTTTATAAATTAAATGTAGAACCTTCTAGTATTACTAAAAGCTCAAACCAAGGATTTAGTGAAGTAAAAAAGATGCTGCTTTTAAAATAGTAAATATGATGAAACTATGATTGTCAAAATAAAATTATAATTATTTAAATTATATTTTTTAACAGAACAGCCGCTATATTTTTAAGTTACAAAAAAATACAGCGGCTTTATTATTTTTTTATTTACTTAAATGAATAATTTTATTAAGTTGACAATAGGATTCATTGATATAAAAAAATAAAAATTTGTTCGAATGATTTTGTATCAATAGTTTAGGGGCTAATCTCAGGGCGAACTTTTCAATATAGGGGCTAAGAAAATTAAATTTGAATAAATTCAATTATAGCCAATGATTGTATTAAATATTTTTATTATGAAAGTTTCTGAAAACTTTTAGTGGAATTAATTAATTCAATATAAAGTTTAGTAATTAGAATAAGGCTTTAACTAAAATGAGGAGTCGCAATATGAAAAGGTTATTATTTATTTTCGCATTAATATTTGCATTCGGGTTAACTCAAACAGCGCAAGCACAATTTTTAGATAAATTGAAAAAGAAAGCAGAAGAGAAAGTTAAAAAAGAAGGGGAGAAAAGAGCAGGAGATAAAATAAATAAAGGTGTTGAGAAGGCTTATGATGAAGTTGAAAAGCAGCTTACCGGTAAAGGTGAAAAGAAAAATGCTGATTCCACAAATTCAATTGAAAAACAAAAAAATATTACTACCACTAAAGAGATTGATAACACTCCGCAAGCAATAATTAATTCAAAATTTGATTTTATACCGGGAGAAAAAGTCATCTTCTTTGAGGATTTCAGTCAGGATGCAGTTGGTGATTTTCCGGCTTTATGGAATACAAACGGATCAGCTGAAGTTGTAACTACAAATTTAGCTCCCGGGCATTGGATGAGATTTAATTGCAGAGAAACAATTTGGACAGATGCTTTACTTCAACTACCAGATAATTACACAATTGAATATGATGTTATACCAATTCAAGGGAATGACAAAAGAATGGCAGGCTGGCATATGCGATTAATGCAAGCAAAAAATGTAAGAGCATGGGACGCTGGTACTGCTCCAGGTATGGGCGGATTTCAATTTGCTGTTGAATCAATTGGAAGGCCATCCTTTAATACATGGTTTTTAAAGAGTGAATGCCGTGGTGTAGATTTAAGCAGTTATTCAAATGATAAAGAAGTATATCAAAAAGAAAACAAAAAATATCATATTGCAATTTGGATTCAGAAGTCAAGAATTCGTTTATATCAAGATCAGAATAAATTGTTCGATCTTCCTAAGGGTTTACCAACAGATTGTGTAAAAATTGATAGGATTAGATTTGAAAATGGTGCTGCAATGATTAGTAATATTCGAATTGCTGTTGGCGCGCCAGATATGAGAAGCAAGCTTCTTACAGAAGGCAAGCTGATAAGCTACGGAATTTACTTTGATGTGAATAAAGATGTTGTTAAACCAGAATCATATCCATCTATAAAAGAAATTGCAACAATATTAAAAGACAATCCTGATGTCAAGATTAAAATAGTCGGGCATACAGATTCTGACGGAGATAATAATTCAAATTTAGATTTATCTAAGCGCCGCGCCGCATCTGTTAAAAATTCTTTAGTCAAAGATTTTAATATTGAAGAAGCAAGAATTGAAACTGATGGTAAAGGCGAAAATGAACCGGTTGCGAAAAACGATTCAGCTGTTAACAAAGCTTTAAATAGAAGAGTTGAATTTATAAAGATATAGTCTGGATTCTGGATACTGAAATTTAACGCAGAATAATAGTATCCCGAGATAAAATTTTAGATTCATAAACAGAAATAGGGAATTGTATTATGAAAAGTTTTTCTGTTATTGCAATTATAATTTTGTTTGCTTCACAAAATAATGCGCAAAGTGCTTATGAGTTTCTTGGCAGAATTCCCGGCGTTCCTTCTGATGCTTGTTCTATGAGGGACGAACAAAAGCAGAAATATCTGAATCAGATAAATCTAGTATTAAAAGATATACAAAAGGTAATCTCTTCTAAGAAAAAATCTGTTGAGAGTGATATAGAAAATTCCAAAAGTCAGATTGAAAAAAATATGGCTGAAGAGTACGGCTTGACTAATTCTGATGTACAAAAGCTAAAACAGAAAAAACTGAGTAAGGAAGAAAAAAGAGCAATTGCAGATAAAATGCTTCGGGAGAAAACCGGAATTTCCATGGATGAAGTAAAAAAGTTAAAAAAAATGAGCAAGGAAGGGAAAAAAGCCTGGGCTGAAGGTTATTCGACTGAACAGATGGCAATCATGAGCAGTAATTCGGATTCAAGTAAAACAGAAGAGCAGATAAAGGCGGAGAAAAAAATGGTAAAGGATAAAAAAATGTTTGATCTAGTTCAAGAACAAAAACAGATCCTTGATAGAATTTATGCTTCTGACAAAAAATACATGAACAGACTTGCAGAATTGGACAAAGAAGATTCAACTGCAACGGTTATACTTGAACGGCAAAGAGAGCCATTATTGAAAAAGCTAAATGATGTACCTGGCCCTTCCGAAGAAGAAGCAAAAAACATACAAAATGAAATTCGGAGTTACGAAAAAATATATTGCAATAAACTTACGCCAATTTATATGGATATTCTTGGAGAGTGTTTATCATCTTTAAATAAGTTTATGCCGGATTATAAGCGGTTAGAAGAAATAGATGATGAATTGAACAAAACAACTTTAGAAACGACCAAAGGATTTACCTCGCCTGGATTATATCAATTAAGTGCAGTTAAATCATATGCAAGTTTGCTGTTAAATTCTTTTAAATATGTTAATTATACTTTCCCAGAACATGATTTGCAATGATCAAATAGTAAAGTACAGAATAGAAATTCGTTGGGAAAAAATCGAAGGTAATTATAAGTGGGATTTTGGACATTAAAATAAATAATGGAAGAACTTCAAATAATTATTAAGTAAAAATAGAACTAAGAATTAATTAAATGAGAAATATTTTATTACAATTGGAAAATTATAAAATGAAAAAAACATTTATGCTTGCAGCAGTTTTAATATTAGGGGCATCAGTTTCTTTTGCACAGGTTACCCCGGAGGCATTTATCGGAATACTTCCAGCTATTCCTAATAATGTATGTTCAATGAAAATGGCTGAACGCAATCAATACATAAGCCGCATTGATACTATAATGCAATTAATTGATAATGAAATTGCAAGGCGAAACGAAGAAATAGACGCTAATTCTTCTACCGAAGAGCAGCAAGCATTGAATAATGTAGCATCGCAGTATGGGCTTTCGAATGATGACATAAAAAAATTACAAAACGAAGAAGGAATGACTGAAGAAGAAAAAAATGAAATAATCAATAAAGCGCTTCAAAACAAACATAACATGACTCTTGATGAAACAAAAAAATTTGATAAAATGACCAAAGAGGGAAAAAAGTCATGGGGTGAAGCTTATGGTACTGAGAAAATGGCAGATGTACAAACAGATCCTCAAAAAAGTCAAGAAGAGCAGTATCAGAATAAAAGTTTGTATGAACTTACTAATATTCAAAAACATATTATCGATAGCCTTAAAGCCATTGAATCTAAATTTGCTCAACAAATATCAGACATCGATAATGACCCAGACGCAAAAGTAATGCTGGATAATATTGCCAAATGGGATAAGGAAGCTTTAGACTTGATGGGAGAAACAGATAATGAAGGCATGCAGAAAATGACTGAACTTGAAAATAAAATAAAAACAGAAAAGGACAAATATTGCAGCAAATATACTCCCAAGTATATAGATATTCTAAAAAAATATGAGTCGTATACAAAATCTTCTATGCCAGTTTGCTATAGAATAGAAGCCATTTCTTCAAGATTAACTAAACTGCAAACCGGTGTTGATTTGAAACATGAACCTGGTTTGGTTGGAATTGGAAAAATTGCTGATTATGTCCATTTACTGCAAGGAGTGTTCAAGTACAATTTGTTAAAAGACTAATTATTTAAAAAATATTAAACAGTATGACAAGCATAAATAAATATAAAAAATCTATTTGTGGAAAAATATTTTTGCTCTGCTTTATCTTATTGGGAAGTTTGGCTGCCCAGCAGTTATCTCCAAGTCAAATTAGGCAAAAGATGGCGAAAATAAGGCAAAGTACAAATTGGGATAATGCAGAAGCAGCAAAAAAAGCTAATGAAGAAATTAGAAAGTTGGCAAGACAATTAATGTTGTCAGGGAAAAATCAAAATACTCAAAAAGATCAACAAATAGATAAAAGCGAGGAAGAAAAAAATGTTGATTACAAACTTGGACTTTGGAAACAGATGATGGAAGCAGCATCAAAAGGAGAAGATGCAGATATTTTGTTAGGCAAGCCAGTAAGAGAAGAAATTATTGAAGAATATAAAGATGATGAATCGCCGAATATAAAAAGTCAGGATTATCTAGATGAAATGACGCTGCTTGTTATTGATATGTCGCTAAATACGGTCCAGCGGACGATTGATCAAATGGATAAATTTAAGTCGATTAAAACCTTAGTAATAACAGGTGGAAAATTCGGTGCCCCGGTAAATCTTGACGACTTATTAACTAGAGCAAAAAATTATCCACTTCAAGAACTGTACATAATTAATTTCAAAAATTTTGTTACTGAAATACCTAAACAAGTCGGTAAGTTTAAGAATCTTACTCTACTTTCAATTATAAATAATCAATTAAAGATGCTTCCGTCTGAAGTCGGTACTTTTATCAAATTAAATACTCTTTATGTTGATATTAATCCAATTACAACATTACTACCAACGATAAGTAAGCTGAAACAACTGGATACACTTGGTATTGGGAAAACAAGCATTGCCCAAAGCGAAATCGATCAAATTAAACAACAATTACCTAACTGTAAAATATTATTGCAATGAAAAAAATATTTATAATTCTGTTATTTATACTAATCAGCTCAGAAGTAACACAAGCTAAGAAGCCGCGGTTTTATTTAACATACAATGTTATCTGCGATTCATCTTTAATATTGACCGCAAATGATAAAATGTATTTGCTTGAAGATATAGTTGCAAAAAAGATCCAAGAAGTTTATTCGTGCGCTGAAATAAATACATTTAATTCAATAACTCAAAGACTTGACGATTTGAGAAAAATATGTTTATTGAACGATATTCCTAATGATGAATTGCAAGCCTCAATAGGCAACATTGCAAAAGATATGTCATGCGATTATTTGGTTAGTTTAAAAATGCAAGTATTTAAAGACAATACTTTAATCAAAATAACAATTATGGATTCAAGGAATGCTAAACCATTGTCAATAGCGACTGCAAGCCTATCTTTAAATAGCATTGACAATAATTCCTGCGAAAATATTTCAAAACAGTTGATAGATGGTTTGAAGACATTCGAAATTTGTCCATTCACCGGACCGATTACCATAAATATAATATCTACGTTGAAGGATAATAAAAAAGAAGAGTATCCAGTATACTGCAATGAAAGTGATGGAATGTACCGTAAGACGATCGACATAAATAATTATTCAGAAAATAACTGGACGATTGAGAAGACAGATAAATATGCGGCTAAGGGTAATGTAAATTTCAATCTTTCGGAAGAAATGAAAATTGAAGAACAAAACTCATGTTATGAATGTTCACCGAATAAACAAGGCCCAAGGACTTATTCCGCAAAGACTACGACTTATTCCACGCTGCAAGGACTTTCGAATGAGAGTGAAAGCTACGGAATAAAAGTAGATGATGCGCGTGCAGAAATTACATTTCTTGATAATGGCACATATACAATTAGAGTTAAAGCGGCATCGACCCAAGGTGAGAAGAAAACAAAAAAAGAAGTTCATGCAGAAGGTGTTTGCAACAACATTAACAATAATCCAGAAACTATTACAAATAAAATTGATGAAGGTGTAAATGAAATATTTGGCCCATTTACAGGAAATGCTCATGATAAAATATTATCACAAAAAGAAACTATAAAAAGAACTAATCCGAATACCAATGAAGAATCTACCATAACTTATGAGTTTAATTTGACAAGAGATTAACTGATCTGATTTATCTGAAAGATTTGGCATGGAAATAATTATTCAATTTAAATGGGAAAATATTTACGGGAGGTTTTAAATGTCTAATGCTAAGTTATTTTTGTTTTTGATTTCATTGATGCTGATGTCTTACATTATAGCAGGTCATGCTCAACCTAAGAACTACATGATCAATTATACCTATAAAAATCCCGATAGTACAGTTTTCCGAATGATAAAATATTATATGCGCGACGGTGACAAATTCAGGTCTGAATATATTTCAACCGTCCAGTACAAAATAAGCGCGACAGCAGAATCTAATGCTGATTTAAGTGACAGAGCAAATTCTACCGGCCAAGTAAACAGCGAAGTAAAAATGCAGGCAGAAAATATTACAAATCCGGAACCTTATACAATTGAGATTTTAAGAAATGATAAAAAACTCGTCTGGTCAATGGATCCTCCTTCTAAAACTTATTTTGAAGTTCCACTGAGGCAAGAACCTTGGGAACACTCATGTTCTATAGTCTTTGCAGACAGTATACCTCACTCAAAAATAATCGGGGAAACAAAGCTGTTAAATTATGACTGTGATATTTATGAAATTGTTCAAACATTTAATAAGGAAACGTGGGCATCTAAATTATTTGTTGCTAAGAATCTAAATGCGATTTTAAAGACAGAGCTTTGGCAAAACGGTAAATTAACTGAGATTATGGAAGCCGCTGAATTCAGTTTGGAAAAACCAGCAACATCTTTATTTGAAGTTTCAGAAGGATATCTGAAGAATGAAAATAATCAGAACTGAATAATGAAATTTATTAAACTTCATTTTTTAGATTTATTTTATGAAAAAAAAATATGAGATACATAACCAATCGAGCCACTGGAATCATTCTAATTCTTTTTTCGCTGAATAGTTTTGCACAAGATTCAAAACTTCTTCTTGATAAACCAGGTAAATTCAAAATAGTAAATTGGAGCGTATATGGATTGGGAGGAAGCGATTTTACTAAAGTAGAAAAAGATGCTAATTTCAAAAAGCTTTGTGCAATTGCAGAAGTTGTTCATCAAAATCCAGTAATGAAAGATTTAAAAGGATTTGATTGCGATGCTACTTTGTACGGCAGATCTTATGACAAAAGAAACGGTTATGGAATTCCTTGTCAACTTGCTTTTAATTTTTGTTCTTGGTCTGTAAGGAAAAACAAAGAATACAAATGGACAATCGAACCACCACACTGGGACATAGAAGTAAACAGGATTGTACCACCATCTATGAATAATGGATTCGGCTATTCGACTGCAAAGCCGACAGACCAAACTAAGCCAGGTTTCAATTATGATGAATGGAATAAAGCGGGTGAAAGGCTTCGCGACTTATTTTATACTTCCAAAAATAAAGAAGCAATCGCTCGAGGTATTGATAGATATGCTGATGAAGTTTATATAGTTTATAATCCAGATAGATCAGCTTACTGGCTGCTTGTGAAAGTTAAAGAGGTTTATAGTTTGCTTATTGATTTTTGGAAACTTCATCCGGATAAAATTCAATCGGAATTTATGACTAAATTTTTAGAGGATGAATATTCAAATGTATCTGAAAGTGATAAAGATAAATATCTTGATGGGACTTCAATTGATGGTTGCATTTCGATAAATACAAATGTTCCGGTAATGCGAATAAACCCGGAATACTGGAATAAAAATTTACCTAGATCAGCAATACAAATAATTTCTTTCAAATGTCCGGTGGATAAGCGAATAATAGAAAATGAAATGGAAGAACAGCTTAAAAATAATGACGGCACGTATCATATCGGAAGATTTTTGAGAGAGTTTGATGTAAATAGTTTGTTATCGGTTATTGATAAATAAAAAAATATAATTCAATTAATTTAAATTAATCGGAAGTCGATAAATGAATAAAATAATTATAGCTTTCGCAGTGTTAATTTCCATAAAATCATTAACTTTTGCTCAAAATGATGCCGAGGGATGTAAAGATCATCCTTTATTTACAAGACTTTCTAACTTTTATATTTCAGAGTGCTCACAAAACTATAATGAACTTACACTTCGGATTAACAGTGAAAAAACTGAAAATAAGGAAGGAAATCTTTTTACGATTACTTATTATTTTAATTCGGATGCCGGTGAAAAAGCAAAAAGTCCATTTCAAATAATTAAGAATTATGAAAATGCAATTAATAAAAACGGCGGCAAAATGATTTATAAAAATACCGATCCTTTAGGCGCGGAACTGGAAGCCACATTTCACCTTTCAACAAAAGAAAAAGATTATTGGGTAAAGATTGGCAGCTTTGGAGGGACAGCAAACGAAGTTGAACATTACTCGCTTTACATTCTTGAGATGGAACCAATGAAGCAAGAAATTCAAGCAAGCGAAATGATGGATGCTTTAACTAAGGATGGTTTCATCGCATTATATATAAATTTTGAAACCGGCAAAGCTGATATTAAGCCTGAGTCAGAGGAAATTGTTAATCAGATTGCTGAAATGTTAAAACAAAACAGCAATTTAAAAATCAGCATTGAAGGTCATACTGATAATGTTGGAAGCGATGCATCTAATCAAACTTTGTCTGAAAACAGAGCAAAAACTGTATTGACTGAATTAGTAAAATTAGGCATTAATAAATCTAGATTAACTTCAAAAGGATGGGGAGCCAGCAAACCAATTGAGGACAATAGAACGGAAGAAGGCAGAGCAAAAAATAGAAGAGTTGAGATAGTTAAAATATAAAAATTTTAAGAAGGCAATTACTGATAATAAAATTGTAAATTAAAAATAAAGAATTAGGGATTTCTAATTATAAAACGCGTTTTCATTCTTATGAATTGCAAAATCTAAATTAGGATTTACATACGCATTTTCTTCCTAAAACTTAGTAATATATTACCTACATACAGACTTATCGATATGAAATCAATCAAGTTTTTAATTACGAATTACAGTTTACTATTGTGATTAACGAAGTAGATAAATTATTGCACTACAATATTTTAAATATTTTTTTTATTAATATATTAAGAGCATTTCTAAATTACTACATTCAACGAATGCCTTTGGAAACAATGAATCAAATGTAAGGGATATTATTCTAAATTCTGTAGGAAAAGATTTTATGTAAATAATTTTAGATGGTTTATTATAAAGGAGGGAAAAGATATGAATGATAAATTAATCTCACAATTTAAAATGAAAGGGGGACATTTAAAGGAAGGAACGTTTAAGTTTAGCATTTCAAAAAATAAAAATTATATAAATATGGTTATTAATATTTCGGGAAGTGAAATTACAAATGAAATCATTCCAGGAATATTGAATAGTTTAAATAAAAAAGTTAATAGCCGATTTCAAGAGAATAAGAAAATTAAAACAAATCCTTTGATGACTAATAAAATAATTATAATAAATAATGGGAAGATTGTTATAAATAACAACGGCAGAAAGGGAATAATTATTAAAATTTGTTTTCTCCATGGAGAAGAGCAACTGAAAAAAGGTGAGTCTAATAATACTAAAAAAGAATATTTTAAATACGATAATATCGGAGGAAATAAAATCAATAAAGTAAATAACCAAATTAATTTAAATAACGAAACAAGTTTTGTACAGCAAACGCTTGCTATAATACATGAGCATATTTCGGATGGCAGTTTTGGTGTTGAAATGTTAGCAAGAGAAATGGCTGTCAGCAGATCACTTCTATTAAAGAAACTTGAGACACTTGTTGGTGAACCGCCAAAAGAATTAATAAAAATTACTAGATTAAATGAAGCTGCCAAATTAATTGAGAATAACTTCGGAAATATTGCTGAGATTGCTTTAGAAGTGGGATTTAGTAATCCTTCTTATTTTGCCGAATGCTTTAAAAAGCAGTTTGGTGTTATTCCTTCACAATATCATTAAGAAATTGGCAAACACTAATTACATTTAGAGCTTCCTTCAATCAGCAAACTGTTAATACGCAAAATTGATATTTAATTCCGCAAATATGGTAGATAAGCTAATACTTAAATCTTAAGTTAATAATTAATAAATTCATCCTTTCGTGGTATTTAGCCATTTGCTGAGGCTGAGTAATTCACAAACGGATAATATCATTTCAGTAACGATTCTTCTTTTTAGAAAGACATTTCACAAACAGCCATTAGAGCCTGCAGCATAAGTGACAAATTTACCACGTTAAGGGCATTACTAAATTAAAAATCGGAGGTAATTATATGAAGACCCTGAAGTTTGCAGTTGCTATAATAACGTTCGTAGGGTTAAGTTTAATCGGTTGTAATGAAAACACGCAGTCGCCTAATAATCCTACTGATCAAGTAAGTATGGAAAAGGCAGTAATACATAATTTTAATATGTCAGACACAATAAAGGGAATCACAAACGAAGGTGAGATAAAACTTACTCCAGGTGGAATATGGAAAATACAAAAATATGGAGTTTATGAAAAAATTGTTTCAGACGATCCCATCGTGAATGGAACGATGGTTCATTATTTAAGTACATCAATTAATGCTGTAACCGGTGAAGGCCCGGTTCAAGGATCTTGGACATTAACTCCGACTGGTGATGTTGGCGGAGGAGTTTGGGAAGGGATTTACCAAGGATATAGATCAAAAACAGACGTGCCAAATGTTTATTCATTACCGCTTAAATTAGTTGGACATGGCAAGGGCGGTACAATTGATGGAATGCAGGTATATAGCGAAGTTCAGCTTACAGTATATACGAGTGGAGAATCTGTTTTACCGACATTCTGGTTTGGCAGTGGCGGAGGTTTTTACAAATCGCATTGATAATTATTTATTATACGGCAGTCATCTGAATAAAATTGGATGACTGCCTTAAAAATGTTAGAAAAAGGATTATATAAAAAATATTTTACAGATTCTTTTACAATCCCAATTTTTCTTTTATATCCTTTGGAATTGCATCTTTGTGGACAAGAATTGCAATGGTTCTAAGCCTTACAAATGGTTTTGATAGATACCAGTAGCCATCATACTTTTTATCTTTTGTTCCCCAAGAATTTTTTGTGTAGTAAAATTCGGTACCAGCCTGGTCTTTAGCAATTCCAGTAATGTGCATTAGATGATCATCTGTTGTTGTGTAATCATCAAAAGCTTTTTGTCGGATTTCCTGAGTAATAGTTTTTTCTTTTTCCGGCCCAGTCTTTGAAGTATCACCATCAAGCGGAACAACAGCATAACCTTCTTTTCTATAAAAATTATCTTTTCCAACATCTCCATCCCAAGCGACTGAAAAACCATTTTTAATTGCGTTATCCATAATTTTAGTTAAGTCATCAAGAGGTACGTTATAATATTCACCTTCTTCCCAATTATCTGGGACTTCAAGAACAAATTTTTTATAAAATGGATGATGAGTAAAAGAAGTTATCTCAACATAATCTTTAGTATTTATACCAAGACTTGCGGCAAAGGATTTTGGAGTATATTCCTTGCCATTATATTCAAATTTTTCAGGAACTTTCCCAAGATAAATATCGCAAATAGCATTTACCACATCTTCATAATGAGAAGTTATTTTGTTCCTTTCAACAATGGTATTAAGAACTGATTTTAGTACTGCATCCATTTCAGTGTTATCATAAAGAGAGTCTCCAGGTTCAAGTCCGGGATAAACTGAATTAGGAACAGCGCCGTATTTATCAAAGATTGTTAAAACATCGTGTGCTTGACCGCCTTCGCCAAATTGATATTTGCCGTGGTATCTAACATATCTTTCGGCTTTCAAAGGATAAGTGTATCGCACATTAAACATTTCGGACAAATCATAATTGCCTTTGCCCATTCTTAATAATTCGCTTTCTAAAAAAGATTGAGTAGCAAAATCCCAGCAAGTGCCAGTATTTGCTTGATTCTTAACTGATGTTGCGTTAACATCATAAATCATGGTAAAAATATGTCTTTCTTTTTTACCATTTTTTGTTGTGTCTTTCTGCGGGAATATTGAACCTACAAAAAGTATTACCAGAAAAACTGCAATTAAAGTATTTCTAAAACTCATTTTAACTCCTTGAATTGAGTACTGAAATTTTTCGGGGCTAATTTAAGAATAATGAAAATAAAAAAATAAATATTTTTGAAATACGGTTATTAAAAGATTTTTTAATACATAGTTAAAATAAATTGAAATAGAAATTGAAATACTGGTTTCTTATATTTGAACAAAACTTTAATACGATTTTAACTAATACAATACAAATTGAGAAATTCTAGTTTGAGGAGAGCAAATGAGTCTTAAAGATAAAATTAATGAAGATTTAAAATTAGCAATGAAATCAGGAGATAAATTAAAACTTGAAACTATAAGATCAATCCGCGCACTGATACTTGAATTTGAAAAAAGCGGAACCGGCAAAGAGTTGAATGCTGAAGAAGAATTAAAATTATTAAGCACAGCCGCAAAGAAAAGAAAAGACGCAATTGAACAATACAAGCTTGCAAAAAGAGAAGACTTAGCAAGTAAGGAAGAACAAGAATTGAACATTATTCAAGAATATCTTCCGAAACAATTAACTGAAGAAGAAATATACGATGAAGTAAAGAAAACTGCCGAAAGCATTGGTGCAAAATCAAAAGAAGATTTTCCCAAACTTATGCCTCAAGTTATGAAAGTACTAAAGGGGAAAGCAGATGGCAAAATTGTTAAAGCAGCTGTTGAAAAAATTTTAGGAATGAATTGAATATTTTAGATCTAATAATTGTAATTGTAGCACTTGTAGGTTTTGTACTTGGTTACAAAGATGGTTTTGTTAGAAAACTTATAGGATTAATTGGATTCGGATTAGGGATTTATCTTGCCGTAAAGTTTGCTCCCGCTTTAGGAAAAATAATTGAAAATAATTTTGGAATAGAATTTTACTTGTCCCAAATAATTGCCGGTATAATGATCTTTATTGCTGTTATTATAATATTCGCTGTTATTAAAAGGATAGTTCATCCATTTGATAAAGTTAATAACTGGATTAATCAACTGCTTGGCGGACTATTTGGATCAGTTCAAATTTTATTTTTTTTAAGCGCAATATTTTTTTTAATGAACGTTTTCAATGCCCCATCTAAAAACATTACTCAAAAATCTTTTCTCTATCACAAAGTTTATGATATAATCCCGGACACTATAAATTATCTTAATGACTATACACCTAAAACTAAAGAGATAATTAAAGATTATATAAATGAAAAAGATTCTATATAATGATTTCTCCAACCGTACTTGAAAAATTAGAATACAATAAAATTCTACAATACATTGCCAAGTATTGCATAACTGAAAAAGGCAAAGAAAAAATTCTTTCTTCTGAACCATTTTTAGAAATATCAAAAATTGAATTGGAAGGCAAGCTAGTAAGTGAGGCAAAAGAAATTTTAATTAAGCATACTTTGCCACCAATAGAATATTTACCTTTCCTTGATGAAGCAATATCAACCAGCAATATTGAAGGTGCAATTTTAGAAGTAAAGAAGATTTTAGAAATTCTAAAGCTTGCTATAATATCAAGAAATTTAATTCATTATATAAAACAAAATTATGAAACAGCACCGCTTCTAAAAGATTTTTCAGAAAGATTGTTCACTGATAAACTATTTGAACATTACATTCAGAAAATAATTAATGAAAACGGCGAAGTTAAGGATAGTGCAAGCGCAAAACTTTCCGAAATTAGAAAAGATATTCGGATAAAAAATGATGATTTGATAAAGTCAGTAAATAGAATAATAAAATCTCTTGAAGAAAAAGATATTGTGCGTGAAGAGTATCTGACGCTGCGCGATGGAAGAATTGTAATTCCTGTAAAAGCAGAACATAAGAGGCACATTAGAGGATTTATCCACTCAGAATCTTCAACTGGGCAAACTGTTTACATTGAGCCTGAAGAAACACTGGAGCTCAACAATGAGATAGTTTCATTATCATTTGCCGAAAGAAGAGAAATAGAAAGACTGCTTAGGGAAGTTACAAAAAGAATTGGTGAAGTAAGCAGCCAATTAAAAGAATCTTTACTAACAATAGCAGAGATTGATTCAATTTTTGCAAAAGCAAATTATTCAATTGAAGTTGTCGGATCATTTCCAGAGATTGACAAAAAGAAACCTTTTGAAATTCATGATTCCAGGCATCCAATTCTTCTTAAAAAATTTGGAAAAGAAAACACGATTCCTCTAAATGTAAAAATAACAGATAAAAATATTATTTTAATTACAGGCCCAAATACCGGAGGTAAAACTGTTGTTCTTAAAACAATTGGCTTGCTAACTTTATTAGTTCAAACCGGAATTCACATACCAGCAAGTCCAGATTCGAATTTTCATTTCTTTAAAACTATTTTGTTAGACATTGGGGATACTCAATCAATTGAAGATGACCTTTCGACTTTCAGTTCGCATCTTTCAAATATTAATTTGATATTAAAGTATGCAGATGCGGATTCATTAATTTTATTAGATGAAATAGGAACGGGAACTGATCCAGCGGAAGGATCAGCGCTAGCTGCTTCAATATTAATTACTTTGAGGGATAAGCATGCAACAGTTTTTGCAACTACACATCACGGCAGTTTAAAATTAATAGCTCATGATCTTCCGGGATTTGAAAATGCAGCAATGGAATTTGATACTCAAAATTTAAAACCGACCTACATATTCAAACAAGGAATACCAGGTTCAAGCTATGCTTTTGAAATAGCAAAGAGAATCGGATTTAATGATGACTTTTTAAAATTGGCTTCTGAATATCTTGATAAGGATAAACATAAGGTTGAAAACTTTCTAGTTGAAATTGAAAGGAAATCTCAGGAACTGGAAGAGAAGTTGAAAAAAATGGAAATTGAGAATTCCAGATTAGCCGGGCTTTCTAATTTATATAAACAAAATATAGAAAAGTTAGATCGTGAGAAAAAAGAAATTTTGAAGCGAGCAAAATCAGAAGCGGATGATTATCTGAAAGGAATAAATAAAAAGATTGAACACGTAATAAAAGAACTAAAAGAGTCGCAGGCAAAAAGTGAAGTGATAAAAGAGTCGCAGAATATTGTAAAAGAAATAAAAGAAAAAAATAAAGTTCTTTTTAAAGAAGATATTGATTTGAATTTAGAAAACCATAACTTTGTTGTCGGAAATTCTGTTGCTATTAAGGACACACAATCTATTGGAGAAATTCTCGAAATTTCTAAAGATAAAAAGAAAGCAACGGTTCAAGTAGGCAAAGTAAAAATGCAAGTTGAATTTAAGAATCTTGTTCTTACAAAAAAAATAAAAGAAAAAATTGAAACAATTTCGGCTGATAGTTTTAGCGTTTCATCTCCAAAATATCGTTTAGATATTAGAGGAGAGAAACCTGAAGAAGCGGAATTTGAAGTAATTAAATTTGTAGATGAAGCATACTCATCAGGACTTGATAGAATAGAAATTTTGCACGGAAAAGGAACCGGAGTTTTGAAGAAAATGGTTCAAGAAATACTAAAGAAACATTCCGGTGTTAAAAAATATTATTTTGCACCGATTGAATTCGGTGGTGATGGAATAACAATAGCTGAGCTGAACTAAAATAATTTAAGGCAAAGAATTGTTCAAAAAAATTCTAGTTGCAAACAGAGGTGAAATAGCTGTTAGAATAATTCGTGCTTGCAGAGAGATGGGAATTAAATCTGCAGCAATTTATTCGGACGCAGATAAAACTTCTTTACATACCAGACTTGCTGATGAATCATATTATATCGGAGAACCTACTGCATCTCAATCCTATCTGAATAAAACAAAAATTATTGAACTTGCAAAAAAAATAAACGCTGATGCCATTCATCCCGGTTACGGTTTCTTTTCAGAGAATTCAGAATTTATTAAAGCACTAGAGGACGAAAAAATTACATTTATCGGTCCATCATCAAAATCTGTTGCAATGATGGGAAGCAAAACCGCTGCACGAGAATTGATGACTAAAAGCGGGGTTCCAATTGTTCCAGGTACAACAAAGCCTATTATAGCAGTTGAAGAAGGAATTGAGTCTGCTAATAAAATTGGATTTCCTGTTCTGCTAAAAGCAGCAGCAGGCGGCGGCGGCAAAGGAATGAGAAAAATTTCATCTGTTCAAGAATTCAAAGATGCTTTTGAAGCTACAAAAAGAGAAGCAATGAAAGCATTTGGCGATGATTCAATTTACATTGAGAAATATATTGAAAATCCTAGGCACATAGAAGTACAAGTAATTGCCGACAAACATGGAAACTATACACATCTTTTTGAAAGAGAATGTTCAATTCAAAGAAGACATCAAAAAATAATTGAAGAATCACCATCTTCATTTGTTGATGACGAAACACGGAATAAAATTACTCAAGCAGCTGTGAATGCTGCAAGAGCCTGTGGATATTATAACGCTGGTACTATTGAGTTTTTAATGGACTCAAAAAAAGAATTTTATTTTCTTGAAATGAATACAAGACTTCAGGTAGAGCATCCTGTTACCGAGTTAATTTCCGGCATAGATTTGGTTAAAGAGCAAATAAATATTGCTTTAGGCAAACAACTTTCCTTCAAGCAGGAAGACCTTAAAATTAATGGGCATGCTTTTGAAAGCAGAATTTATGCAGAAGATCCAAAT
Organism: Bacteroidota bacterium; assembly: GCA_021824145.1. Lineage (GTDB taxonomy): Bacteria > Bacteroidota > Ignavibacteria > Ignavibacteriales > Ignavibacteriaceae > FEN-1297. The sequence goes on along the minus strand of JAKALM010000004.1, from coordinate 164,514 downwards.
AATAATTTTTTACCAGCAACAGGAATAATTACAGAATATAAAATTCCTTCCGGACCCGGTGTAAGAGTTGATGATGGATTCAGCGCAGGTTCAGAGATATCGGTTTATTACGATCCACTAATTTCTAAATTGGTTGTTTGGGCTAAGAATAGAGAAAGTGCAATTCAGAGAATGAATTTAGCTTTGAGCGAATACCAGATTACTGGATTAATTACAAACATTCCATTTCTTAAATCAATTTTTAATAATAAAAATTTTGCAGAAGGAAAGATTGATATAAACTATTTAGAAAGAGAATATCTTTTAAATACTAAAATAGAAAATGAATTATTAGTTGAAGATGCTGCCGCAATTATTTCGGCACTAATTAAAGAAAAATCACTTGTAAGAAAGAAAGAAGATTCTTATTATTCGCCCTCAAAGAATGACAACAATTATTGGACAAGCTTACAGTATGAATGAATTTGTTGTTACAATAAACGAAAAGAAAAAAAAGATTTCTGTTTCTGAAAATTCGAAAGTAATTGTTGATAATAAAAAATATGAGTATGAATTAATTCATTTAAAAGGGTTAAACTATCTACTTAAATTAAACAATATTTTTTTAGAAGTAACTGCATCCAAAATTGATAGTGAGAAATTTTCAATATCGATAGAAGGAAATAATTTTGAAACGCTTGTACGATCATTATTACAGGAAAAAGCGAATGAATTATTAGGAAATAAATCAACTGCACATCATAAAACCGAAGTAAAAGCTCCCATGCCGGGAATGATATTGAAAATTAAAAAAAGTGCAGGCGAATTAATTTCGCAAGGAGAAACTATTATTATTTTAGAAGCTATGAAAATGGAAAATGATTTACGAGCTCCTAATTCGGGCTTAATAAAAAATATTTTTGTTAAAGAAGGAACTGCCGTAGAAAAGGGAGCCTCATTATTTACAATTGAATAAAATTATTTATGCTAAACTATATAATAATTAACATACTAGAACAAATCATAAAATGGAGGTAATGTGAAAGTAAAATTTATTACTTTCGTAGTTTTCCTGGCAATGACTTATTCAAAAGTATTTGCCGGTGGTTTTCAACTAAATGAGCACAACGCACGTGCAATGGCTATGGGCGGTGCTTTCACAGCAATATCAAACGATCCTTCTGCAATTTATTTTAATGGTGCAGGGTTAACACAATTAAGCGGAACAAATTTTATTTTAGGGTCTACTTTAATTGCTCCTGTATTCTCTTTTAGAGGAGTTTATCCAGCAGTTAAAGAATATGATGCAACAAAACAATCATTTTTTCCGACTCATTTTTTTGCAAGTTATAGATATAATCCCGATTTAGCATTTGGCTTAGGGTTTACAAGTCCTTTTGGATTAGGTTCTAAATGGGATGATAACTGGGTTGGAAAATATTTAGCAATTGAAACTAGCTTGCAAGTATTCACAATTTCTCCAGTTGTTGCTTACAAATTAACAGATCAACTCTCCGTTAGTGCTGCATTAGTTTATAGTTTTGCAAATGTAAAAATATCTAAAAAGACACCTCTAACTCCATTTGCTGGAGATGCATTTACTTCATTAGATGGTAAAGATAATTCTGAATGGGGTTATAACTTAGGACTTATGTACAAACCAACTGATGACTTATCTTTTGGTGTTTCATTTCATAGCCAAATTAAATATACATTCAAAGGAACAGCTACAACAACAGGATCTTCTCAATTAGCTTCCGAATTACCTAATGGTAGTGCTTCGGCAGGATTGACAACTCCTTTTAATTTAGCAATTGGTGCAGCATATAGGGTCTTACCAGAATTATTATTATCAGCTGATTTTCAATACGTTGGTTGGAAAAGTTATGATACCTTATCTATAACATTTACACAACAAAATATGACTGTATCAAGTCCAAGATTGTATAATAATTCATATATAATTCGATTTGGTGCAGAATATAATTTAACTGAAGATTTAGATTTGAGAGCTGGAATTTATTACGATAAAAATCCTGTTAAGCCAGAGTATGTAAACCCTTCATTGCCAGAAGCTAATCGACTTGGATTCAGCTTTGGAGCCGGTTATAAATTAACTAATAACTTATCTGTTAATGCAGCTTATTTATTCATAAGAAACAGTCAATTAACTGTAACAGATTCTCAAGAAAGTTATACATCCGGTTTTTCTCCTTTCAATGGCACTTACAATGCTTACGCAAATCTTATTGCATTAGATTTATCATATAGTTTATAAGGAAGGAGAATATAAAAATGAAAAAGATATTTAATTTAATTTTAGGATTATTTGTTACTATTTTTATTTTTTCAGGATGCGAGGATAAGACAGATTTAACAGCACCTCCAACGCCAACCCCCAAAAGTGGAAATGTTGATTTAACAAGATATGTATCGATTGGAAATAGTTTAACATCAGGATACCAATCAAGCGCACTATATGCAAGCGCACAGGCTTACTCATATCCAAATTTAATTGCCAAACAGGTTAATACAACATTTGTTCAACCTTTAATTGCAGATCCTGGAATTGGCGGACAAATTGAAATAGCTACACTAAACCCATTTACAACAAAAACAGAACCTGTTTTAGGCGGTGCTCCTTTAAATTTAAATTACCCTGCACCATATAATAATTTAGGAGTTCCTGGAGTTGTTTTAGCAGATGTAATGAACTCTACTAGCACTTCAAACTCATATTCAAAGAGTCCATTCATTGATATTATTTTAAGAGGGCAAGGTACTCAATTTGCTCAAGCTAAAGCTCTTCATCCAACTTTCCTAACATTGTGGATCGGAAATAATGATGTACTTGGTTTTGCAGCCAGCGGCGGCTATTCACCTAAAACACCTACAGATGCGCAAACCTTTGCATATCTTTATTCTCAACTATGTACTAGTATAGATTCTTTGGGAGCTAAAGTCGTTGTTGCTAATATTCCTGATGTTACTTCTATACCATTCTTTACAACCGTTGGACCAATGATTGCACAAAAACTTAGCTCTCTGCAAATAAGCGGAATGTATTATCAACAGCATGGCCAGTACAGCGGAACAGCATTACCAGTATCTTCATTAGCAGATGGTACTGTTTTAATTACATTAGTTGGGCAAACTTATGCTGGTTTAATAGGAACACCAACTGGAAAGTTTTATAGAGATAATAAAGCTGATATTTCTTTATTAATTGCAGGTGGAATTATTGATACAACACAGCCTTTTGGATTAAGTCCAAAAAATCCATGGCCGGATGCATTAATTCTTGACGCGGGCGAAATTCAAACTGCAAAAACAGCAACGGCTGCTTTTAATTCTTCAATATCAGCATTAGCTACAGCTCATGGTTATGGTTTAGTTGATATCAATTCATTTTTATCAAATGTTAGGAAGAACGACTTCAAGGGAGGAACGGTAATAAATGGAATTACTTTTTATACAACATTTGTTACCGGCGGAGTATTTAGTCTTGATGGAATTCATCCAACAAATCAAGGTCAAGCAATCATTGCGAATGAATTTATAAAAGTTATTAATAGTAAATTTGGTGCTAGCATCCCCTTGATAGATGTTGCTACAATACCAGGAAGCTTTGTTCTTAGCAAACGAAATTTGATTTCAGGATCAAACATTCCATATTTTGCACCTGGAACTTTTAATAATTTATTGTTTTAATTAACAATTTTGAAGGGATGATTTATTCATCCCTTCAAATTATTTTATTTTGAACTTAAAATTTTTTAACTATTATTTTCTCATCATCAAAAAATTTCTTTTTAATTCTTAGGTTTTAATATGATAATACGAAAATATTATTATGGTATTTTTATTATTCTTTCATTAGTATTTGCTTCATGTTCAACTTCCCAAAAAGCAACTGAAAATAATTCGAAGAATGATGCAACACAAAATGAACAAGCAAGTAAGCAGAGCAATAAAGATTCACTTTATATTTTTGATGAAGTTCCTCCAACACAACCTGCGAAAGTGCAAAATAAAACTAATCAGAAGCAGCAAGTTGAATTACAAAATACAACTGCTACATTTTACATTGTACAAATTGGTGCTTTTACAACAAAAAGTCGTGCTGATGAATTTGCTAATAAAAATAAAAATAAAGTGAGCGATGAACTAAATGTATTTTATAATCCAACTGTAAATTTATATGTTGTACAACTCGCCACTCATTTTGCATCTCATGAAGAAGCTGAAAAAGTTCGCAATGAATTATGGAATGATAAAGAATTCAAAGATGCGTGGATTGTTACAGAACAGAAGTGATTTTATAGTAAGTAAATGTAATAGTTCAAGTTCAAGTTTAAGTATTAGATTTAGTTCAAGTTTATGATCAAGAGAGTTGGAGATAAAATTATTTTTATTGTATCGTATAGAAATTAAATAAAAGAATTACTAAATTAAATTTAAATTCAAAAAATATTTCAAAGAGGAGGTTCTATGGCTTTTTCACTTAATAAAGTTATGCTTATTGGAAATTTAGGCAAAGATGCAGAAACTCGTTTTACAACGAACAATTTATCAGTAACTAATTTTACTTTAGCTACATCAAATAGTTATAAAGGAAAAGATGGTAACTGGGTAAATGAAACAACCTGGCATAATATTGTAGCTTTTAATCTTTCAGATTATTTCAAAGAAAATTTGAAAAAAGGAAAGAAATTTTATATTGAAGGCAGATTAACAAAACGTGATTATACTGATAAAGACGGAATCAAAAGATACTCTACTGAAGTAGTTTCTGAAAAAATCATACCTTTAGATTCGACTGGTGGAGAAGCCGTAATACAAGAAGATGCAGGCTCGAGCGGAAGTGTAACTGAACCAGAAATCCAAACTGAAGAAAATGATGATCTTCCTTTTTAAATTTGTTTAAATGTATGTTTAATAATGCAGAGGGAAAAAGTAATTTTTGCACATTGATTGGCCTTACAAATTTATATTATTAATAATAGCATTTTTCTTTTCAGCATTTTTTTCTGGCTCTGAGGTATCTTTATTTTCAATAGATAGAAAGAAAATAAAAGATCATCTTGAAGAGCATCCAATTACGGGAAGGTATCTTTCGCAATTGTTGGATCATCCAAGAAGATTATTAGTTACGATTTTAATTGGAAATACTGTTGTTAATGTTGCTGCATCGATAATAGCTGTTTCATTCGTAATTGATTACGCAAAACTTTCAAATATTTCTTTAAATATTCTTCTTCCTATTCAAATAATTCTACTTACATTTTTAATGGTTATTTTTTGTGAATTAGCGCCAAAAGTGTGGGCATCTAAAAGGCCGATTTCATTCGCAAAATTTGCTGCATTTCCATTATACTGGGTTAGTGTTGTATTATTTCCGATAGCTGAAACCATAACCGAGCTAATTAAATTATTTGTTTCAAAAATAAAAATTGATAAATCTAAAACCGCAGTTTTACCGGAAGAATTAAACGAGTTAGCAGAATTAAGTCACGAAAGAGGTGCACTAATTCAAGAAGAACATGGATTGATTAATAGTATTGTAAGTTTTAAATCTATTCATGTTCATGAAGTAATGACACCAAGAGTTGACATGACTTGTATTTCTATGGATGCAAAATTTGATGAAATATTAAAAGTAATTACATCATCGGGGCACAGCAGAATACCAGTATATGAAAATGATTTGGATAAAATTAGCGGGATAATTTATGCCAAAGATTTACTTCCTTATATTAAAAATATTGAATTGAAAAATAAATTATCTTTATCTAAAATTATTAGGAAACCTTTATTTGTTCCAAAGTTAAAAATGATAAATGACTTGATGCATGAGTTTCAAGAAAAGAAAATGCATATTGCTATTGTAGTGGATGAATACGGCGGTACGGCTGGATTGATTACACTTGAAGACATTCTTGAAGAAATTCTTGGTGAAATTAGAGATGAATATGACAAAGATGAAAGCTTAATTTCAAAATTAGAAGGAAATAAATATTTAGCTTTAGGTAAGCTGCCGGTAGAAACTCTAAAAGAAATAATTGGAGATGATGTTACTTTTCATGAAGGAGAATATGAAACACTTGGAGGTTTAATTTTAAATTATACTGGACATATTCCAAAAGAAGGTTATTCTTTTCTATTAGAAAATTATAAATTTACAGTCAAAGAAGTCACTAACAAACGAATTAAGAAAGTGTTAATAGAAAAATTACTTAATGGGGAAGAAGCTAAATGAAAAAAGGCTGTTTTGTAAAAACAATAGTTGTACTTACAATTTTTACTGCCGTGCTGCTTTATATAGTTAATCGAAGATTTAATGATGTATTATTAAATCCAAGTAAAAGTTTAATTATAAATCAAATTTATCGCGATTTAAACTATGTAAAAGAAACTCCTCAAAAAGATTCGCTTCAAATATTAATAAAAGGTTATATTTCAGGAGTAAAAAAAATAGATGAAATCCCAGAAAATACTATTAGTGAATTTATTGATACATTAAAGGATGCATTGAAAGACAGCACGATAGACAGTGTTGATTATGCCAAACTTTATAAAATATTAAAACATAAAAAAAGATAATGAAAGACCAAAGAAAAGTAGAAATAAAAGTAGGTATTACAGTTATTATTGCACTAATAATTTTTTTCTGGATTTTAGGCTGGGCAAAAAATTTTAGTTTTACTAAAAAAGAAAATTTTGTGAAAGTTCGGTTTGACAATGTCGCTGGATTAGAAATTGGTGATTATGTTACTGTTAATGGAGTAAAAAAGGGAAATGTACAAGATATTAAAGTAGAAGATAAAGATGTTTTAGTTACACTCTCGGTGAACAAAGATGTTGATCTAAAAAGTGATGCTGTATTTGGTATTGCTATGGTAGACTTAATGGGCGGGAAAAAAATTGATATTAAACCTGGCAATTCATCTGAACCATTAGACTATTCTAAAATACAAAATGGAATTTTTTATTCGGATATACCTGAAGTAATGTCTTTTGTAGGGTCATTAGAAAGTGACTTAGTAGTTGCGCTGAAAAATGTGAATATTACTTTAAACTCTGCAAACAAATATTTAACAAATCAAAAACTTAATAACGATCTTAAAAATTCTTTATCAAATTTAAGCCAGATTACTGAAAAATTAAATTTGATGATTGATGAAAATCGAACTAACTTAAGAAAGCTTACTCAAAACAGTGTTGATGTTACAAATCAAGCTAAAGATTTTATTGCTCAAAATAAAGAAAATATTTCTTCTTCAATTTCAGAAGCGAATGGGATACTAAAAAAAACAGATACTTTAATTACAAAGCTTAATGATTTTACTAATGATATAAACTCAAGAAAAAATAATTTAGGTAAAATTATGTACGATGATAAATTGTACGATAATCTGACTCAATCAATAAAACAAGTAAATGAACTTACCAAAATCCTCATCGAACAATTACAAAACAAAGGATTTAAAGTTGATGCAAAAATACATCTCTTCTAAGCTTATCATTTTCCTTATTATATTTTTTGTCATTACAAATAACAAATTTTTAGCTGCTGCATCAAAAGAACCCGTAAGAGCAAAAAACGGAATGGTTGTTAGCGCTAGTGAAATTGCTTCGAAAGTTGGGATAGAGATATTAAAAAAAGGCGGCAACGCTATTGATGCTGCTGTTGCTGTCGGATTTGCATTAGAAGTTACTTATCCATTTGCCGGAAATATCGGCGGCGGCGGATTCATGGTTATTCATTTAAAAAGCGGAATTAATACAACAATAGATTATCGAGAAAAAGCACCATTAAAAGCTACACGAAATATGTTTCTTGACAAAAACGGAAATTTTGATCCTAAGTTAAGTCAAGAAGGAGCAACATCGGTTGGAGTTCCTGGCAGTGTTGCAGGAATGATTTATGCCTTAAAAAAATATGGAACGATGAAACTTTCAGAAGTTATTCAACCTGCAATTAATTTAGCTGAAAATGGTTTTAAATTGGACCATTTTACTGTCGAATCTTTTAAAGAATATTTTAATGATTTTAAAAAATATCCATCAACAATAAAAATATTTTCCAAAAATGGAGAACCTTACAAAGAAGGAGATATTTTTAAGCAGCATGATTTAGCATCAACACTAAAAGAAATTCAAAAACATGGACTAGATGGATTTTACAAAGGAAAAATTGCCGAACTTTTAATCAAACAAATTAAAGAATTACACGGTTATATTTCGAAGGAAGACTTATTAAAATATAAACCAGTTGAAAGAAAACCTGTTATTGGTACTTACCGAGGATACAAAATAGTTTCTATGCCTCCACCAAGCAGCGGTGGAATAGCTTTAGTAGAATTGTTAAATATTTTAGAAAATTATAATTTCAAGAAAAATGATTGGGGATGCAGTGGATACATCCACAATATTGTGGAAGCAATGAAATTTGTTTATGCAGATAGAACTGAATATTTGGGAGATTCTGATTTTTATCCAGTTCCTGAAAATGGATTAATTTCAAAATCATACGCAAAATCAATCTTCGATAAGATTAAAAGTACTGTAATTCCAGCTAAAGAAATAAAACCTGGCAATCCCAAAAAATATAATGAAAGTTCGGAGACTACACATTATTCAGTTTATGATAGATTTGGAAATGCTGTAAGTACAACAACTACTCTTAATTCAGGATATGGATGTAAAGTTGTTGTTAATGGTGCTGGATTTTTACTTAATAATGAGATGGATGATTTCAGTGCAAAGCCAGGAGTTCCTAATCAGTTTGGATTAATGGGAAGTGAAGCAAATTCCATTCAACCTGAAAAACGAATGTTAAGTTCTATGACACCAACAATAGTTTTAAAAAATAATAAACCTTACATTGTTATTGGATCTCCAGGCGGATCCACAATAATAACTGTTGTTCTTCAAGTAATTTTAAATTGTATTGATTTCCATATGAATATTCAGCAGGCGATCGATGCACCAAGAATACATAATCAATGGATGCCGGATGAAATTTACTATGAAAAATTCGCACTGCCTGTTGATGTTAGGAATAATTTGATCAAGATGGGTTATAATTTAGGAGAAGAAAGAACACTTGGTTTAGCTGAAGGAATAATGATAGATAATAAAGATGATATTATATTCGGTGCTTCAGATCCGCGCGGACCTGGTGCCGCAATAGGATATTAAAAAAATTTTAGTTAAAAAATGAGTAATTATAGAACGATATTTAAGGAAATTTAAAATGGTTTTAGGAATTGGTGTTGATATAATTGAAATAGAGAGAATTCAGCAAAGTGTTGAAAAATATGGAGACCATTTTTTAAATAAAGTTTACACAGAAACAGAGCTTAATTATTGTATGAGCAAAGGAAATAAGTATCAGCATTTAGCAGCACGTTTTGCAGCTAAAGAAGCGGTATTTAAAGCTCTTACAACTGGCTGGAACAAAGATGTAGGCTGGCAGGATATTGAAATTTATAATGAGCCAAACGGGATGCCTTTAGTAAAACTTAAGGGGGAACTTGAATCATTTCTATCTAACGGAAAAAATTTGAAAATTTCTATGAGTCATTCTAGAGATTATGTTACTTGTGTTGCTATAATTTTTAGAGAAATTTAAGTGCTCAGAAATTTATTGATTGGAAAATCCGTCACCATTTTTTTATATTATCGCAGCTAAAATAAGAGTGTTATAGATTTAGCCAATTAAAATATCTCGAAGCAAATTTTAGCATCGATAAATTATGATAATTTCTAAATCAACATTTAGAATTTTAAGATACGTTTCATTACTTTTAGTCACACTGATTATTGTTTTAATCTTTACACAAGCAGTGCCGCCAAATGCAAATCTTCTTTTATTAATTATTTCAGTGCTACTTTTGTTTGGAAGAATTTTATTGAGAATTATTTATTTTAAACAAAATAATAATAGTAACGGAGGCTGACTTCGAAACTGCGAAAAGAGTTAATGGTAAATTAAATGCTAAGGTTTTAATATTAAATCAAAGCTATGAACCTTTAACAGTTTGTAACATAAAAAAAGCGATAATTTTAATTTATTTAGGCAAAGCTGAATTAGTCTTAAATGATAACCGAAAAGAAATTCGGAGTATTAACAATAGCTTTCCATGGCCGAGCATTATCCGTTTAAATTATTTTATTAATGTGCCTTATAAAAAAGTTGTACTTACTAGAAAAAATATTTTAAGAAGAGATGCATATAAGTGTGGTTATTGCGGCAGAAGTGATTTACCATTAACTATTGATCATGTTGTTCCAAAATCTAAAGGAGGAAGTGATTCCTGGGAAAATCTTGTTTGTGCATGTACTTTCTGTAATAATAAGAAAGGAGACCGAACACCGGATGAAGCTAAAATGAACTTATTAAATAGACCTTTCAAACCAAGCCATATCATGTTTATTAAACATGTTGTTGGAAAATTAGACGATAACTGGAAACCATATCTTTATCTTTCATAAATGTTTTATTTAATAAAATAATTAACTAATTATCATTTCATAATTTGACCATTAGTTGTACTCTATAAAATTTCGTAAGATAAAACAAGATTATTTACATCAATATTATTATTTTTCTGACTAATATTCTAAAATTTATTCTAAAATATGGCTAAAAAAAGAATCCTAAGCGGAATGAGACCAACAGGTAAACTGCACATTGGTCATTATGTTGGTGCTTTAGAAAATTGGGTTAAATTACAAAATGAATTTGAAAATTATCATCTTATTGCCGATTATCATGTTTTAACAACAAAACTTGAAACGGAAAATATTTACAATGATTCGATAGACATGCTTATAGATTGGCTAGCATGCGGATTGGATCCAGTAAAAAGTCCAATGTTTCGGCAGTCTAAAATAAAAGAACATACAGAATTACATTTAATATTCAGTATGTTAGTAACTGTAAATCGGTTGGAACGAAATCCAACTTTGAAAGATCAAGTTAGAGATTTGCATATCGAACAAATAATTTATGGGCATTTAGGTTATCCCGTTCTTCAAACTGCCGATATACTTCTATATAAAGGAAATGCTGTTCCAGTTGGTGAAGATCAAGTTCCTCATGTTGAAATGTCTAGAGAAATTGCAAGAAAATTTAATAATCAATATGGGAATGTATTTCCGGAACCAGAACCTTTATTAACAAATTTTGCCAGACTTCCAGGATTAGACGGTGAAGCAAAAATGAGCAAATCGCTCAACAATACAATTTTACTTTCTGATGACCCAGATATAGTAAAAGCAAAAATTAAAAAAGCAGTTACTGATCCTCAAAAGATAAGAAAGGGAGATCCAGGAAATCCGGATATTTGTTTAGTTTTCATGTATCATAAAAAATTTAATTTAAGTGAAACTCCAGAAATTGATACAAATTGCCGTTCAGGTGCTCTTGGATGTGTCGATTGTAAATTACGATGCGCGTCAAAAATTTCTGAAATGTTAGCTCCAATAATTGAAAAACGAAAATATTATGAACAAAGAATTGATGAAGTTAAAAATATTTTAAATGACGGAGAAAGCAGAGCTAGAATTATTGCGCAACAAACAATGGCAGAAGTTCGAGAAACAATGAAACTGGGATAATAATATTGTACAAAATTAAATTAAATCAATTTGAAGGACCATTAGACCTTCTTTTATTTTTCATTAAAAGAGATGAATTAAACATCTACGATATTCCTATTTCAAAAATTACAAAAGAATTTCTTGAATATGTTTATTTAATAAAAATGCTTGATCTTGAAATTGCCGGCGATTTTATTTTGATGGCATCAACTTTAATGCATATAAAAGTAAGAATGCTTCTGCCAAGAGAATTGGACGAAAAGGGAGAAGAAATAGATCCACGCGCAGATTTAATTAAAGCATTATTAGAATACAAAAAATATAAAGAAATGTCTGACGAACTTTCCTTCATGGAATCTAGTCAGAGGAAAATAAATTATCGCGGAAATTTTTCTGAAGATGAAAAAATTGCGCCTCCTGAATATGAAACGCTTTTAAGAAATGTTTCTATATATGATTTAGCTAAGGCATTTAAAAAAGCAATAGACAGTATTAAACCTGAAGTATTTCATGAAATTAAAAAAATCAATATTACTATTGATGAGCAAATCACTTATATTTTGAAAAAATTAGATGAATTTAACGAAATCGATTTTTTAAGTTTAATTGATGGCATGAATGAAAAAATTAGAATTGTAATTACTTTTGTTGCGCTTTTGGAAATTACCAAAATGGGTATGATTGGAATTAAAGAATCGCCTAATTTTAATGACTTCATTTTATATAAGTTAAGCAATGGATAATATCTATAATTCAATTATTGAAGCATTAATATTTGCTTCTGACGAACCTATAGCTTCTTCTGACCTTGTAAAAGCAATAAAAGGAATTGACGGAGAAGACACTCAAATTTCAACTGAAGATGTTGACGAAAGTATAAATGTTTTAAATAAAACATATGATGAAAATAATGTTGCATTTAAAATTATAAAAATAGCCGGTGGATATTTGTTTGCAACCAAACCCGAATATGCAAAATATATTGGCTATCTTTCATCGGAAAAAAGCAAAAGAAGATTAAGTCAAGCTGCGCTAGAAACATTAGCTATAATAGCATATAAACAGCCAATAACAAAACCAGAATTGGAAACAATTAGAGGAGTTAATTCAGATTATATCTTGAATACTCTTCTTGAAAAAAATTTAATTACAATTTCTGGAAGGGCTGAAAGCATTGGCAGGCCATTGCTTTATGGAACTACAGTTGAATTTTTAAAGTATTTTGGCTTAGATAAATTAAGCGATTTACCTAAACCACGAGAGATTGAAGAAATAATGAAAGACGAAGATTTTATTGAACAGAAACAAAAAATAATGATGAATGTGATTGAAGAAAATATTGAGAATGAAACACAAGAAGATTCAGAAAATATAAATGACACAGATTAGAATAAACAAGTTCCTTTCAGAAAGCGGAATAACTTCAAGAAGAAAATCGGAAGAATTGGTTTTACAAGGCAGAGTAACTGTCAACGGAAAAGTAATATCCGATTTAGCATTTAAAGTTGATTCTGATAAAGACAAAGTATTTTTAGATGGTGAAAAAATATCTCCTAAAAAGCATTTATATTTCTTATTGAACAAACCCAAAGGCTTAGTGACAACAACAAATGATGAGAAGAACAGAAAAACAGTTGTTGACCTAATACAAACTAAGGAGAAAATATTTCCTGTCGGAAGATTAGACTACGATACAACCGGCGCTATAATCCTTACAAATGACGGTGATTTTTCAAATTTACTCACTCATCCTAAGCATAATGTTCCAAGAATTTATGAGGTAAAAATTGATAGGCCGCTTCTTGAAGAAGATAAAGAAAAATTTTTACATGGCGTTTTCATTAAAGGATTAAAAGGAAAATTTAAGCAAGTAATTTTTCCATTAAAAAATAATAGAAAATATGTAAGTGTAACTGCTGTTGAAGGCAGAAATCATTTTGTAAAAAATATGTTCGGCGCACTTGGTTATACTGTGCTTTCGTTAAATCGAAAAAGTTTTGCCGGTATTGAAGCTGACATTCCAATCGGGCAATATAGAGTATTAAGAAAAGAGGAAATATCTGGAGTAATCGAAAATTATGGCCAATAGACTTTCTCTTATTTTAATCTGCATTATATCATTATCTGAATTTTATTATGCACAGGAAATTCCCAAAGATACTGTGCAAAAATTTTCTTATTCAACAATCCAAGAATTCTGGTCTCAGATGAATGATATTTTTAATGATCCAAATTTCAGTAATGCTGAGTGGGGAGTGGTTATTCAATCGCTTGAAACTGGAGAATATTTTTATAAGAGAAATGAAGATAAATTGTTTATTCCTGCTTCAAATTTAAAATTGTTTACTACCTCAGCTGGTTTGATACTGCTTGGAAGTGATTATAGATTTAAAACAAATGTATATATGAATGGAATAGTTGATGGTTCTGTTCTTAAAGGTGATTTAGTAATTCAAGGACGAGGTGATCCATCAATTTCTAGTAGATTTTATGACGGAAACATGTTGAAAGTTTATAATGATTGGGCAGATTCACTAGTTAATGATGGAATTGATGAAATTACAGGCAATATTATTGGTGATGATAATGCTTTTGATGAAGTAGGCCTTGGTGCCGGCTGGGCTTGGGATTATGAAAGCAATTGGTTTGCAGCTCCATCAAGTGCTATTAGTTTTAATGATAATTGTGTTGATTTAGTTGTTACAGTAAATAAAAAAACTCATCAACCAGAGATTAGTGTTTATCCAGATACAAAATATGTAATAATAATTAATAAAGTTAGTACAGTCCCTAAAGATTCTGCAACATCCATTGATGCATACAGAGAATTGGGAACGAACGTAATAACAGTATTTGGTACAATTCGCGATAATTCAGATTCTGTAAAAACTTATGTTACAGTTAACAATCCAACTCAATTTGCAATGGTAGCATTAAAAGATGTATTAAGAAAAAAAGGAATTGTTATAGACGGCTATCCAATTGATATTAATGATATGACTACAAATCTTGATTATAGCAAAATGAAAATTTTATTTACTCAAGATTCACCACCTCTTAAAGAAATTGTTAAAGTCATTAATAAATCAAGTCAAAATCTTTATGCTGAACAATTATTGAAAACAATAGGTTTAGAAACAAAAGGTTATGGAAGTGTTGAAAATGGAGTTAGCGCAGAAGATAAAGTGTTTAGAGAAATGGGAATAAATCCGGAAAGTTTAAATATTGTTGATGGCAGCGGGCTGTCGCGTTTAGATCTTGTAACACCAAAACAAATTGTTTCATTATTAAGTTACATGTACAAAAATAAAAATTTTATTCCTTTCTTTAATTCATTGCCAATAGCAGGAGTTGATGGAACATTAGGCGATAGAATGCAAAATACTAAGGCACAAGGGAAAATTCGTGCAAAACCAGGATTTCTTGAAGGTGTGAGAAGCTTATCTGGATATGCTTTTACTGGAGATAATGAACCAATTGCTTTTTCAATAATAGTAAATAATTTTAACGTGCCGGTAAAGCTGGCAGAAAATATTCAAGATTTAGTATGTTTGCGACTTGCAAACTTTAAAAGAAAATAATCGGAGGTTACGTGGATAACAACGTTCAGCAGGATGTTAACGTTTTAATTAAAAGAAGATTTGAAGAACTTACAGAATTAAAGTCAAAAGGATTTGAACCATTTGCTTATTCATATGACATAGATTCTAATTCAGAAGATATA
The DNA here is from genome assembly GCA_021824145.1 of Bacteroidota bacterium. Classification (GTDB taxonomy): domain Bacteria; phylum Bacteroidota; class Ignavibacteria; order Ignavibacteriales; family Ignavibacteriaceae; genus FEN-1297. Next base: position 149,201 of record JAKALM010000004.1, on the reverse strand, counting down.
ATTAAAAATTTTAAGGAAGATGAAAAAAGAGTTGTTAAAATTGCTGGTAGAATTATGGCGCTTAGAAGGATGGGCAAAGCTTCCTTTGCACATATTCAAGATCATGAAGGAAGAATACAAATTTATTTAAGGAAAGATGATATTGGTGATTCTTACGACGCATTCAGATTACTTGATATTGGAGACATAATTGGTGTAGAAGGATTTGTATTCAAAACTAAAACTGGAGAAATATCAGTTCATGTAACCTCAATGAAATTATTATCCAAAACATTGCGTCCTCTCCCAATTGCAAAAGAAACGGTTGATGAAGCTGGCAATAAAATTATTCATGATCAATTTGCAGATAAAGAATTAAGATATCGCCAGAGGTATGTTGATTTAGTAGTTAATCCTGAAGTTAGAGATGTATTTATAAAAAGAAGTAAGATAGTTAGTGCGATGAGAAATTTTCTTGACTCTGAAGGTTATCTTGAAGTTGAAACGCCAATCTTACAGCCTCTATATGGCGGTGCTGCGGCACGTCCTTTTACAACTTACCATAATACTTTGGATACAACATTTTATTTGCGAATTGCTGATGAGTTATATCTAAAACGTCTTATTGTCGGTGGTTTCAATGGCGTATATGAAATTTCGAAAGATTTTCGTAATGAAGGAATGGACAAAACACACAATCCTGAATTTACAATGATGGAGTTGTACGTTCCTTACAAAGATTATGAATGGATGATGACATTTGTTGAAAAGATGATTCATAATATCTGCAAAAATGTTTTTAATAAACTTGAGTTTGAGTACGATGGGAAGAATATAACTTTTGGATCATCTTGGAAAAGAGTTTCTATGATAGACGAACTGAAAGAAAAAATAGGAATTGATGTTTTATCTGCGGATGTTAAGCAGTTAAAAGAATCTGCAATGAAATTAGGAATTGATATTAAAGGACTTGAGACAAAAGGGAAATTAATTGATGAAATTTTTAGCGTTGCTGTGCAGCCAGAATTAATCCAACCAACTTTTGTAATTGATTATCCAGTAGAATTATCTCCGTTAGCCAAAAAACACCGCACAAGAAATGGAGTTGTAGAAAGATTTGAAGGTTATGTAGCTGGAAGAGAAATCTGTAATGCCTTTTCAGAATTAAACGATCCAATCGATCAAAGAGAAAGATTTGAAGCACAAGGCAAGATGAGAGAAGAAGGAGACCAAGAAGCTCATCAAATTGATGAAGATTTCCTTCGAGCACTTGAATATGGAATGCCACCAACTGCCGGACTTGGAATTGGTATTGACAGATTGGTAATGCTTCTTACAAATCAGACTTCAATTCGCGATGTTATTTTCTTTCCACAAATGAAACCTGAAGTGAAGTGATGATTGTAATTATTCATAACATTTTGGGAAAGTATAAAATTAGAAAGAATCTATTTAAATCATAAAGGGGATGAGATTTGAAGTATAGCATAATCATTCCAACGCTGAATGAAGAAAAATTATTGCCTAATCTTCTTAAGCAGCTATCTGATGTAAATACTAAAAAAAAATTTGATTATGAAATTATTGTTTCTGATGGCGGGAGTACTGATAAAACAGTAGATATTGCATTAGAATATGCAGATTCTGTAAAAGTTCATGTAGAAAATTGCAAGCAAAACATAGCTGCCGGCAGAAATAGTGGTGCAAGTTTCGCTCATGGAGAAATATTAATTTTTATCAATGGAGATATAATCATTCCTCAGATTGATGTTTTTTTTAATTTTTTGAATAATAAATTTTACAGAAGCAAATATTTAGCAATGACTTGTAAAGTAAAAGTTTTTCCAGAAGAAGAGATATTTTCGGATAAATTTTTCCATTTTATTTATAATTCATATTTCCGTTTATTAAATAATATTGGAATTGGAATGGGAAGGGGTGAGTGTCAGGTTATTAAAAAAAATATTTTTCAAAAAGTTAAAGGCTACAATGAAAAACTTGCAGCAGGCGAAGACTTTGATTTATTTAGAAAAATTAGAAAACTTGGTAAAGTTTTATATACAATGAAAATTTGTGTATATGAATCTCCAAGAAGATTTAGAAAACTTGGTTATAAAAATGTATCTTTATCTTGGCTGCGAAATGGTTTTTCTGTTTTTTTAAAAGATAAATCAATTTCAAAGGAATGGGAACAAGTTAGATGACTAAAAAAATATTTTTTGTCGCCCTTATTCTTTGTGCTTCATTATATGCTCAAAATGACTATGTGAGAATTGATAATAATGTTTATCAATTCCTTGATAGGATGGAAGCTCTACATATAATTCATGACTTTAATTCTTTCGAGATTCCAAAACCCAGAAAAGAAATTGCTCATTATCTTAAAGAAGTTGATGCTAACGAATCGCACCTGGATAAAATTGATCACCAAATTTTAGATGATCTAAAAAAAGAATTTGAATTTGAAATGTATGGCACTTTGAAAAATTCTCAATCGTATATTGATAGCACTTATGATTTTATTTCTCAAAACGCAAAATATTTTTATTCTTATGTGAAACCGAAAAAATTCAACTTATTTGTTAATATTTTAGGTGAAGGTCAAGTAATTAACCAAAGCGATTTTGAGAACAAATCTAATTTACATACTGAAATTGGAGTAATAGGCGGAGAAATCAGCGGAACTTTATTTGATAAATTCGGTTTTTATTTAAGAGGGACAAATGGCAATGTATTCGGCAATAAAACTGTTGCAAAATTAAGGCCGGATATAAATTACAATTTTAAATATTCATTAGACCAAGCCGCTGGATTCTTTGATGAAACAGAAGGTTATGCTACAGCAGATTTCAAATATTTGAGATTGAAATTTGGCAGAGACCAGATGCAAATTGGTTATGGACCAATTAAATCAATTATCGATGACAATTCACCAGAGTTCGATTATTTGGGAATGAATATAGATTATGACTTCTTCCATTTTTCATATTTCCATGGTAAACTTTTGGGACAAACTTATTTTCAGCAAGATTCAATTCATGGTGGAATAAATGTAGTTGCAGAAAAATATATTGGATATCATAGAATAAGTTTTGATATTTCTCCAAAATTTAATTTTGGAGCAGGTGAAATGATTATTTATGGCGATCGCCCTTTAGATTTATCATATTTAAATCCTTTCGCTTTTTATAAATCTGTTGAACATTCTGGGCAAGATAGAGATAATTCATTTTTGTTTTTTGATGCAGAAGATCGTTCGATTAAAGGTCTAAATATTTATTCTACTTTATTAATTGATGATATTGATTTTGGTAAGCTTGGTACCGGCTGGTACGGCAACCAAACACTTTTTGATGTTGGAATATTTTCTTCAAATCTATACCAATACTTACCATTAGATTTTGGATTAGAATTTACAAAGGTAGATCCTTATGTTCATACGCATCGCACAGATAACAGCAATTTTACCAATTTAGGTTTCAATCTTGGTTCTATTTTGAAACCGAACAGTCTGATGTATAACATCAATTTAAATTACAGATTTACATATAGAATTAATCTAAAAGCTGAATTTTCTTATATACTTCATGGTGCAAATCCTATTAAACCAGACGGAACTATCATAAATGTAGGCGGAGATGAAGCTTTAGGCCACAGAACTTTTGATGCAACTGGAGCAAGAATTTTGGACGGTGATTTGGAATACTCAAGAATTTTCTCTGCTTTGTTAAGTTATGAACCTATAAAGCAATATTATTTTACGATTAATTTTATATATTTTAATGAGTCTCTACAGAATTCTGTGAAAAATAATCAACTTCAAAGCTATTTTACTTTGTCTTTAAAACTTTAATTTATTTGGGGGGGAGAAAAAATATGAAATTCGGAAAGTTTAAAATCCCATTTTCAATTTTATTACTAACCTTAGGTATAATCCTAGGAACTCAAATTCAAAAGGTATTTTCTGATGATAACCTCCGTGACAGTATAATAAAATTTAATGATGTTCTAACTTATACTCAAAAATATTATGTAGATAATGTTGATACTCAAAAGCTTGTAAATGCAGCAATCAACGGAATGCTGAATAAGCTTGATCCTCATTCAGTATACATTCCTGCAAATCAGATGGAAAGTGTTGAAGATTCTTTTAGAGGAGATTTTGATGGAATCGGAATTGAGTTTCAAATAATTAATGATACGTTAACAGTTGTTTCTGCAATTAGCGGAGGCCCAAGTGAAGCATTAGGAATTCAACCTGGTGATAGAATTGTAAAGATTGATGGAAAATCTGCAATTGGAATAACTGACGATAATGTAAGGAATAAGCTTCGCGGTAAAGCAGGTACAAAAGTAAATGTAACAATTTTAAGATATGGAGTTAAAAATCCAATTAATTTTGACATTACTAGAGCTAAGATTCCTTTATATTCTGTTGATGCTCATTTCATGTATAACGATAACACTGGATATATAAGTTTATCAAGATTTTCCGAAACTACATTTGACGAAGTAAATAGTTCATTAAAAGATTTAAAAAAAGATGGCATGCAACAGTTGATTCTTGATTTGAGAGGAAACCCAGGCGGACTTCTTAATCAAGCTGTTAAAGTTGCAAATTTATTTATTGGAGATAATAAGAAAATAGTCTATACAAAAGGAAGAAGATCAGAATTTGATGAAGAGTATGATGCAAATGATCCTGCGCCTTATAAAGATTTACCATTAATTATTTTAGTGAATAAAGGAAGCGCTTCAGCAAGTGAAATTGTTTCTGGCGCAATGCAAGATTGGGATAGAGCATTGATAGTAGGAGAAACTACGTTTGGCAAAGGTTTAGTTCAGCGGCAATTTACTTTGCCTGATAACTCTGCTCTTAGATTGACAATAGCAAGGTATTATACTCCCTCGGGACGATTAATTCAAAGGGATTATAAAGATTTAAAAAATAGAGAAGAATATTTTGCTGATGCAGGGAATTCTAATGAACCTTCCGGCAATAATCTTGAACATACTGCCGAAAAAGATTCAGCACTACCAAAATATAAAACATTTGATGGAAGAACTGTTTATGGCGGCGGTGGAATAACTCCAGATTATATTGTTAAGATGGATAATGTTTCAGAATTTACAATGAACTTATTGAAGAATAATATTTTCTACCAATTTATTCTAGATTATTTAGACAACAATAAAAAATCAATCAAAAATGAATATGGAAATAATTTGGAAAAATTTATTGATAATTTCTCTTTTACAAATAATGACTTAAACAATTTTATTAAATTTTCAGAATCAAAAAATATAAAGTTTTCTGAGAAAGATTTTAATAATGACAAAGATTATATATCCACTAGATTAAAAGCTGAAATTGCCCGGATATTTTGGAAAAACCAAGGCTGGTATAAAGTAATGTTAAAAGAGGATAATCAATTTCAAAAAGCAGTTACTTTGTTTAATGAAGCAAAAGAACTGGCAAAATTAAAATGAAAAACACCATAATTGTTTTATTTTTTGTCCCATTTGTATTTTATTTTTCAATATTCAAAAATAACACGGCAGAAAAATTTTATGAAGTAAATTTTTCCTCAAACAAACATTTGGAAGTTGGCGAAGAATTAACTTATGTAGTTAGTTATACATTTATAAAACTTGGAGAAATTAAAATTATAGTAAAGAATAAAAAAGTGATTGACGGGAAAATTTATTACAGTACAATTGCTTATATGGATTCTTATTCTGGAATTCCATTCGTCAGTCTTCACATGATTTATCAAAGTACTTTAAACCCGCAATATTATTCCGAATTCTTCAGAGGAATTGTTAAAAAAGATGAATACACCACGTTTACCGATTATACTTTTGATTATCCTAAGTCGATTATAAAAATCAAAAAAGGAAAGATTCAACCTTATCAATTATGGACTGATTCCACTACAACAGCAAAAAAAGAATATCAAGATGGATTATCAATTTTATATTTTGCTAGAATGTTCAGCGGCAGCGGTAAATCTATTAACGTTCCGTGTTTTGTAAATGAAAAGAAAGAGTATACAACAATCAATTCTTACACTCAAGTTTCTGGAGTTTCAATTGATGCAGTTAATTATGATATAGCTTGCGTAAAAATAGACGGCAACATGAATTTTATAAGTGTATTTGGATTAACTGGCTATTTTGAAGGTTGGTTTTCAAATGATGATGCAGCAATTCCGATTGTTGCAAAATTAAAAGTAATTATTGGAAATGTTAAAGTTGAACTAAAATCATGGAAAAGAGAAGGATGGACACCGCCGAAATTCAAAAAAGATTAGAAGAAGAAATAAAACTTTTCCCTTATCTTGATTTATTTCCAAAGCTTCATGAAAGTGTTTTTCTTGCATCTGGTGTAAAGATAATTGGTGATGTAGAGATAGGAAAAGACTCAAGTGTTTGGTATAACACAGTAGTAAGAGGAGATGTTAATTATATTAGAATTGGCGTTATGACAAACATTCAGGATTGTTCTATGCTTCATGTAACTAATGGAAAATTTCCATTAACCATAGGAGATAAAGTTACAGTTGGCCACTCTGTAACATTGCATGGATGTACAATAAACAATTTGTGCCTTATTGGAATGGGTGCTGTAATTCTAGATGGTGCTATTGTAGGGCAAAATGCTATGGTTGCTGCTGGATCAGTAATAAAACCTGGTTTTGTTGTTCCTTCGGGAACTCTAGTTGCAGGAGTTCCAGCAAAAATTGTAAGAGACTTATCAGATCAAGAAATAGATGAATTTGAAAATTCAGCACTACGATATAAAAAATATACTGAATTAACAAAAGAATCATTAAAAAATTTAAAATTTACAAATGTATATTAAGTTTTGGGGCACTAGAGGCTCCATTCCGGTTCCTGGTCAGACTACTTTGAAATATGGAGGTAATACTCCTTGTGTTGAAATAAGAACAAATAATAACCAATTAATTATTCTTGATGCAGGAAGCGGAATTCGCGAATTAGGAAAATATTTAAGTGGAAATGGATACAATGATCCAATTAATATTATTGTAAGTCATTATCATTGGGATCATATTCAGGGAATTCCATTCTTCTTACCTCTTTATGATAAAAAAAACAAAATTACTTTTTATGGTGAAACAAGTAATGGTGAGAAAATAAAAAGTATTTTGCAGAATCAAATGACTTCAAATTATTTTCCTATTAATCTAGATGAAATTTGTGCAAATGCAGCATTTGAAGAAATTAAGATCAATAGTTCGTATAATATTGCCAATATTAGAGTTGAAACGCTTAGGGCTAATCATTCTTCGCCTACAGTTACTTATAAGTTTATTGATGGAGAAAAAAGTATTGTCTATATGACAGATAATGAACTAAAATTAAAGGACTCAATTGATGATTCCAATAAAATTGATGTTAATGATATAGTAGAATTGAATAAAGAGTTGATTGATTTTTGCTATGGTTGCGATTATTTAATCCATGACTCAATGTATGATGAAATTTCTATTTTAGGAAAAAAAGGCTGGGGACATACTGGAAACGTTACTTTAACTTATTTCAGTATTATTGCAAAAGTTAAAAATTTAGTTTTGTTTCATTACAATCCAGATTATTCAGATGAAAAAATTGATAATTTATTAGAAAAGACAATCACTATCGCGAAGGGTGAGGGAACTGAGTTAAATTGCATTGCGTCCAAAGAAGGAATGAGCATAGAATTTTAATTCAATTATTCTTAATAAAAATTATAGATAAGTGATAAAAAACCTACAAGTAAATTTCACAGATGATATTAAGATTTCGAAAATTCAAATTCATGATTTAGTAAAATATTTAAAAAATGAATTGAATTTTGAGATAAATTCATTATTAATAAATTTTATTTCGTCAGATAGGATTTTAGAAATAAATGTAAAATATTTAGGACATAATTATTTTACAGATATTATTACATTTAATTATTCAGAAATGACTGATATTTTAGATGGAGAACTTTACATTTCATTCGAAGAAGCTGAAAAAAATGCAGAAAAATTTAAAGTTCCAATTAGTTATGAATATTTTAGATTAGTAATTCATGGAATTTTACATCTTTTGGGTTATGATGATCAAAATAAAAATGCTAAATTAGTAATGAAACGATTGGAAAATAATTTTCTGAAAAAATTTGTAAATCAGATGAAAATGAGATCAAAATAAATGACAAGTGAAATAGTTAAAATATTAGAGACAATAGTTCAAGCTATAAATAATGATTTTTCATTTGAAGAAGTTGAAAAATTTATAAAAATTGATAAAAAATATAATAAATCAACAATTGCTGCAGCATATAGTTGGATCTATGAAAAAAAATTGAGAGAACTTTATAGAATTAAAAAACTTGATCCAAAACCATCTCAAAGTTTTAGGATTTTATCGGAAAAAGAAATTAGCACTATTGGGTTAAAAACATATAATTATCTTTTACATTTCTACAACATTGGAATGATAAATAATAATGATTTCGAGTTGATTTTAGACGATGTAAAAATGTTCCCCGATGAAGAAAAAACAATTGAAAATATTAACTTGTTAATTTTATCTGTTTTTTTTGATATGGAAAAAGTATCAACACCGGGAAGCAGATATATGCTATATTCATCAGACACTATAAATTAAGAAAGTAAAAATTTAGAATGAGTAAAAATCTTGTTTTAGTAGAATCTCCAGCAAAGGCAAAAACAATAAATAAATATTTAGGTAAAGATTTCATTGTTGAAGCGACAGTCGGACATATTAGAAATTTACCAAAGACAAAGCTTGGTGTAGAAGTTGAGAAGAATTTTCTTCCTCAATATGTTACAATTCGCGGCAAAGGCGATGTTATTAAAAAAATAAAAAATCTTGCTACAAAAAGTAACAAAATATTTATTGCAACTGACCCTGACCGTGAAGGCGAAGCCATAGCACAAGATGTAGCAGATATTTTAAGTTTGGAAACACAGCCCAAAATTTACCGTGTACTTTTCAATGAAATAACAAAAACCGGTGTTGAAAGAGCAATGAAAGAACCGCGCAGCATTGATGAGAATTTAGTTTCTTCTCAGCGAGCAAGGCGTGTAATGGATAGAATAATTGGCTATAAAATTAGTCCTTTTTTATGGAAAGCAATAATTGAGATTTCTGGAAATAGTTCATTATCTGCTGGAAGAGTTCAGTCAGTGGCATTAAAATTAATTTGTGATAGAGAAGTTGAGATCGAAAAGTTTATCACAACAGAATATTGGTCAATTTGGGCAGTATTTGAAACTGAAAAGCACGAATTATTTAAAGCAAAACTTTTCAGCATAAATGGTAAAGATATTAAAGTACAGCCAAAGCCAATAATGAATGAGGAAGATTGGAAAGAATTTTTAGAAAAAAATATTGCATTGATAAATGGAGATTTAGCATCAAAATATTATAACCAATTACTTGTTAAAAACAATTTTGTAATTTCAAACATTTCGAAAAGAAACATTAAACGAAATCCAGCGGCGCCATTTATTACAAGTTCATTACAAGCTGAAGCATCAAAGCGATTAAAAATGCGGCCAAAACAAACAATGGCAATTGCTCAAAAATTATACGAAGGCATTGAATTAGGTAAAGAAGGACTGCAAGGTTTAATTACTTATATGAGGACCGATTCTACTCGTATAAGTGATGAAATGATTAGTGCAGTAAGAGAATACATAAAAGATTCTTACGGAAATGAATATGTTCCTAATACTCCAAATAATTTTGAAAAGAAAAAAATAAATGTTCAAGATGCACATGAAGCCATTCGCCCGACTTCGCTTAAATACAATCCAAAATTCGTAAAAGAATTTTTAGACAACAAATCATTTAAACTTTATGAATTAATTTGGAATAGATTTGTAGCTTCTCAAATGTCGCAAGCCTTAATGGAAACAACCGTTGTTGAAATAACTGCCGATGAATTTTTGTTCAAAGCTATTGGAAATGCCATTAAGTTAAATGGATTTCTTCGTGTATATGAAGAAATTCTGGAGAAGAAAGAAAACGCAGAAGAAAAAGAAGAATATAGAAATGAAACTATACCTTTGGGTTTGGAAAAGGGAAATCAATTAAATTTAAATGAATTAATGAAAACTCAACATTTTACAAAACCACCTGCAAGATTTACAGAAAGCACCCTAATTAAAGAACTTGAGAGTAAAGGAATTGGAAGACCAAGTACTTATTCGCTGATTGTTGGAACAATTCAAGACAGAAAATATGTTGACCAAGTTGATCGTAAACTAATACCTACAGTTCTTGGAAAAGAAGTAAATAAAATTTTAGTTAGTAATTTTCCAAAAATTATTAATGAAGATTTTACAGCTAGCATGGAAAATGAACTTGATCAAATTGCTCAAGGTGAAAATGATTATGTAAAAGTATTAAATGATTTTTATGAACCTTTTGCAGAATCTTTAAAACATGTTGAAAATAAAGTTGAAAAAATAATTTGTGATCAATGCGGCCATGAAATGATTATTAAGGTTGGGAGATTTGGAAAATTTTTAGCTTGCAGTAATTATCCTGAGTGCAAAAATATTAAATCACTAAAAGATATGGTTATCCAAAATCAAGAGCCAGAATATACCGGCGAGACTTGCGAAAAATGCGGAGCTAAAACAGTTTATAGAAATGGTAAATTCGGAAGATTTATTGGATGCGAAAGGTATCCAGATTGTGATTTCATAAAAAATATTACACTTGGCGTAAAATGTCCAAAATGTAAAGAAGGGGACATTGTTGAACGGAAATCAAAACGAGGTAAGTTATTTTATGGTTGTTCAAGATTTCCTGATTGCGATTTTGTAAGCTGGTACAAACCTGTTCCGCAATCTTGTCCAAATGAAGATTCTATATTTATGGAACAAAGATATTCTGTTAAAAAGGGAAATTATTTAAAATGCCCTGTTTGTGGAGAAGAATTAATTCCTGAAGAAGTTGAAGAAGTAGAAGAAGAATAATGAACATCGACAAATTGGCCGATGAATATTTGGAAGAGCTTAAAAACATTAAGCGATATTCTTTCAATACACTTAAATCATATGCAGAAGATTTAAAAGAATTTATAAATTTTTGTAATATACATTCAAAAACTAAAATTTCTGATATATCTGATAAATTCATAAAATCTTTTTTGATGAGTTTGAGTGAAAAGCAACTAGATAAGAAATCAATCTCAAGAAAACTTTCAACATTAAGAGGGATGTTTAAGTTTGCATATCAAAGAGATTATTTAAATATGAATCCAACTGTGATGATTTCCAACCCTAAAACTAAAAGAAAATTGCCGGAAGTAATCTCGACAAATGCTATAATAGAAATTTATAAAATAGTTGACAAAGAGGATAAAAATCCTAAATTAACTAAAGCAATAATTGAACTTCTTTATGGATGTGCACTTAGAGTATCAGAACTTTGCCAGCTTAATAGAATTGATATAGATTTAAAAGAAAAAGTTATAAAAGTACTTGGTAAAGGAAACAAAATGAGGATCGTACCAGTTGGCGATAAATCGATTCCAGTTATAAAGGAATACCTTAGTACAATAACGTTTAAAAACTTTGGCAACGCATTATTGGTTAATGAAAAAGGGAAAAGAATTTATCCACGATTTGTACATAGAATTATTTCAAAATATTTAGCAAAAGTGAGTGATATAGAGAAAAAAAGTCCACATATATTACGCCATAGCGCAGCAACTCATATGCTCGATAATGGAGCTGATATTAGAGCAGTTAAAGAAATACTTGGACACGAAAATTTATCAACTACTCAAATTTATACTCATGTGAGTATTGAAAGATTAAAATCTACATATAAAAAAGCTCATCCAAAATCTTAATACTGGGAGGTTTATTATGAACGTGAAAATAACGGCAAGAAAATTTAAGGCTCATAGTACATTAAAAGATTTTATCACTTCGGAAATTGAAACATTAAACAAATATAATGACAATATTCTTGATGTTGATGTAATATTAAGCTTTCAAAATTCTAACAATAGCGTAAAAACCGTAGAAATGATTTTAAAAGTCCCGGGCCAATTAATGACGGCTACAGAATCATCTGATGACTTTAAGAAATCAGCAGCAGCTGTTGTAGAAAAACTTTCTAAGCAATTACAAAAATTAAAAACAAAAAGGTCTGCTAGAGTAAAAGCATGAAGATTGATCAAAAATCAATTTCAAGAAAAGAATATATTACAGTTGAATTTTTATATAACAGTATAAAAGATAAGTTCAAGCTTAAATTATTTTCTGATAAAACTGGATTTGGGAAAAAAATTCTCGATCAAAATCTTTACAGACCAGGGCTTGCCTTAGCTGGTTTTTTAGATTTATTCACATATTCTAGAGTTCAAGTTTTTGGGAATACTGAAATGCGTTATCTTGACCATTTAACAGATGAAGAAAAACAAAAAACTTTGAATAGGCTTTTTAATTTCGATATTCCATGTATAATACTTACAGATAATAACAAACCGTTTCAACAGTTAATTGATCTAGCAAATAAGTATCATATTCCACTTTTCAGTTCAGAATTTGCAACTACAAAATTAATTTATCTTATTAGTGATTTTTTAGACGATCAGTTTGCACCAAAAATTTCGATTCATGGATCATTTGTAGATGTTTATGGAGTTGGGATGTTGTTTGTTGGAAAGTCTGGAATTGGAAAAAGTGAAGTAGCACTTGATTTAATTGAAAGAGGTCATCGTTTAGTTGCAGATGATATAATTATTCTAACTAAAAAGGGAGAAGGAATTTTAATTGGTTCTGGAACTAATCTTGTCAAGCATTTTATGGAAATTCGTGGACTAGGTTTAATTGATGTAGAAAAAACTTTTGGCATAAGAGCAATTCGATATCAAAAAAGGCTTGAAGTTATTGTAGAATTAGAAGTTTGGGATGATAAAGCAGAGTATACACGAACTGGTTTGGATGGAAATAATGTAGTTATATCAGATGTAGAAATTCCTTATATTAAACTTCCAATATTACCTGGTAAAAATATTACAGTTATTTCTGAAGTTATTAGTCTAAATTATTTACTTAAACACTATGGATATGATGCAGCTAGTCAATTTCAACAAAGACTTAATAAAAGGTTAAGAGGTGAGAATTCTGATAATATTCGAGGAGTTAATTATTTTGAACATGATTTCGAATAAAATATAATAAAAATCCTATTGACAAATAAACCTTTATTTTTTACATTCGGCTCTCGATTATGAAAAAATTATATTACTTTTCAAAGCCAAAGCTTCAGTTTGTAGAGATTAGAAATTATAAATCTAAACTAGCTTTATATTTTGTATTTTCTCTAATAATTTTTAGCTCAATAATTGTTGGAGCTTATTATTTTATTTCTTCTTTTGCAAATTCATCTAAAGATATTATTTCTTTAAGAGCTGAAAATAGGGAGTTAAAAGATAATCTTAATAAAATGTTATCACTTTATAAAAGTTTAAACGTTCAAGTTGATAGTCTTGCTCAAAGCAATAACAATTTAAGAATTGCAGTTAATTTGGATCCCATATCAAATGGAGAAAAAACGGTTGGAATTGGTGGTGGATCTTTTAATAATTCACTAGATTTTTTAACAAGTCCAACTGAAGAAAAATTAAAGCAAGTACTTTCTTATGTAGATGATGTTTCCAGAAAAATAAATTTTGAAAAGAATCAATATTTAGAAATTTCTAATAAATTAAAAGAAAACAAGCTTTTATATAAAGCAATACCTGCAATTAAGCCTTGTAATGGAGTGGAATCGGATGGATTTGGTATGAGACTTCATCCAATACTTCACATTAAGAGAATGCATGAAGGAATTGATTTTGAGATGGAGTCTGGTTCACCAGTGTACGCCACTGGCGATGGAAAAATTGATTTTGTTGGATATAAGGAAGGATTTGGTTTAGTAGTAGAAATTGATCATGGTTTTGGTTATCAAACAGTTTACGCACATTTGTCTCAATCAATAGTACATGAAGGTCAAAAAGTTAAACGTGGAGAAGAGATTGCACTGTCTGGAAATACGGGATTATCAACTGGTCCCCATTTACATTACGAAGTGCATCAAAATGGAGTAGCTTTAAATCCAGACCAATTTTTCTTTGGAAATTTAGGCTTCTTCGAATTAACAAGTAAGAATTAATTTATAAGTGGAGAGTGATTATGATATGGACAGTTGAGCTAGCCTCATATTTAGATGATGCCCCCTGGCCAGCAACTAAGGAAGAGTTGATTGATTATGCCGAACGAATTGGGGCGCCTTATGAGGTCGTTGAAAATTTAATTGAATTAGAAGATTCTGATGAGCCGTACGAATCAATTGAAGATATCTGGCCTGATTATCCATCAGATGAAGATTTCTTCTATAATGAAGATGATTATTAATTTAATAGGCGCCTTGAGCGCCTTTTTTATTTATGAAAATATTCAATGAAATTTATGGGCAAGAGCCGGTAAAAGAAATTTTTTCACAATTGATTAATTCATCTAAGATTCCTCACGCTTTATTGTTTTCAGGAATTAGCGGAATCGGGAAAGATTTTTTTGCAATAAAATTAGCTCAAGCTTTAAATTTAAAATATTTAGATAATAATAAAGCTTTAGAAATTAATAGGCAGATTGCTAATTATTCTGAGCCTTATATCAAATATATTTTTCCATTACCACGGGGGAAAAATGAAACTGAAAACAGCGGGCCAACTGAAAAATTATCAAATGATGAAATTCAATTTATTCAAGAAGAAATTAAAAAAAAGTCTACTAACCCTTATTATAAAATTTCTATTCCCAAGTCTTCTATTATAAAAATTAGCAGTATAAGAGATATTAAAAAATTTTTATCATTTGATTTTTCTGATATAATTTACAGAATCATCTTAATTTCAGATGCACACTTGATGAATGAATCTGCTCAAAATGCTTTATTGAAATCGCTAGAAGAACCGCCGCAAGGCATTATATTCATTTTGACTACTTCATATCCAAATTTATTAAGAGAAACAATTCGCTCTAGATGCTGGGAAATAAATTTTAAACCGCTTATGAATTCAGATGTTAAGAATATATTGATAAAATATTTTGAAATTGATTCCAACTTGGCAGAAAAACTTTCAATTTTTTCAGAAGGTTCAGTTGTTAATGCTATGAACTTATTAGACAATAATTTTGAGGATTTGCTTGAGAAGACTATTCAGATTCTAAGATATTCATTTGGAAGGAAGTATAATTCAGCATTGAATCAATTCGCTTCATATTTAAAAGAAAGCAATTCAAATTCAATTAAACTTATTATTAGTATGATTATTATTTGGTTAAGTGATCTACAAAGATTAAAATATAAAATGAATGATTATTATTTTAAAGATTATTTTGACACTTTAGATAAATTTAATTCGAAATTTCCTAATTTAATTTTGAATAATTTAATAATAAAATTAGAGCACTTTTCAAACTTAATTGGTAAAAATGTTAATCTAAATTTAATTGTATTAAATCTTATTTATGAACTTTCCTATTTAACTACACCACTTAAATAAAATTCTAATTATTTTTTCTTTTAATATCAGAATATGTTTAATTTAATACTGTTGAATTTATTTGTTTAATTATTATCAAAATTAAAAGTCTGGGAGTATAACATGAAAAAAGTAGTAATTTGTGCTGCGAAAAGAACACCGATAGGATCTTTTAATGGTTCATTATCATCTTTAAGTGCTGGGAAATTAGGCAGTATAGTTATTACATCAATTTTAAAATCCTCGAATATTGATGCAAATCTTGTTGATGAAGTTATTATGGGAAATGTTTTAACTGCAGGGCAAGGACAAGCACCAGCACGTCAAGCTGCCATTTTTGCTGGGCTACCAAATAAAACTGAATGTTTAACTATAAATAAAATGTGTGGAAGCGGCTTAAAAGCTGTTATGTTAGCAGAACAGGCTATTAAATGTGGCGATTCAGAAATTATAATAGCTGGTGGACAAGAAAGTATGTCAAATGCACCTTATTTATTACAAAATGCACGAACAGGCTATAAATTAGGAAATGGTGAATTAATAGATTCTATGATAAAAGATGGTTTATGGGATGTTTATAATAACATCCATATGGGAAGCTGCGCAGAATCATGTGCTCGGGATTTTAAATTTTCACGAGAACAATTAGATGAATTTTCGGCAAACTCATACAGAAAAGCTCTTGAAGCTCAGAAAAGTGGTAAATTTGATGATGAAATTGTAAAAGTGCCTATTAAAACAAGAAATGAAGAAATTTTAGTAGATAAAGATGAAGAACCTTCAAAAGTGAATTTTGAAAAAATTCCGAAATTAAAACCAGTTTTCGAAAAAGATGGTATTATAACTGCTGCTAATTCCTCAAGTATAAATGATGGAGCTGCTGCATTATTAATTACAAGCGAAGAAACGGCAAATAAATTAGGATTAAATCCTCTAGTTGAGATTGTTTCTCAAAGTTCTGCCGCGAAAGCTCCAATAGATTTTACAACAGCACCGGCTCTTGCTATTGAAAAAGTCTTGAAAAAAGCCAACTTAACCCAAAATGATATAGATTTATTTGAAATTAATGAAGCATTTGCAGTAGTTTCCTTAGCCGTAAACAAACTGTTAAATTTGAACTCTGAAAAAGTAAATGTAAACGGCGGAGCAATTGCATTGGGACATCCAATTGGAGCTAGTGGAGCAAGAATTTTAACCACATTAATATATGAAATGAAAAAAAGAAATTCAGAATATGGATTAGCTTCACTTTGCATTGGTGGAGGAGAAGCCTCTGCTTTAATAATAAAAAATATTAAAAATTAAATAATAGGGAATATCATGGAAATAAAATCTGTTTCAGTTATTGGAGCAGGAACAATGGGTAATGGTATTGCACATGTTTTTGCTATGAAAAATTTCAAAGTAAATTTAATTGAAACTAATAATGCTTTATTAGAAAAAGCTTTATCAAATATTTCAAACAATTTAGATAGACAAATTAAAAAGGGAAGTATAACTGAAAGTGATAAAGCAGAAACCTTATCCAATATTTCAAAAATTGTCGGTGTAGAAAACATACCTTCTGAGTCTGATTTAATTATTGAGGCAATTTATGAGAATAGAGGGGCTAAACTAAATATATTTAATAAAATACAAAATATTGTTAAACCTGAATCTATATTTGCTTCAAATACTTCTTCAATATCAATAACAGAGCTGTCTGTATCAAATCGACCAGAAAAATTTATTGGTATGCATTTTATGAATCCTGTTCCTGTCATGCAATTAGTTGAAATAATTCGTGGTTATTCTACTAGTGATGATACATTCAATACAATCAAAAATCTTGCTTTGAAATTAGGTAAAGTGCCAGTTGAAGTTTTTGATTATCCAGGATTTATATCGAACAGAATTTTAATGCCTATGATAAACGAAGCAATTTTTGCTCTGATGGAAGGTGTGGCATCTAGAGAAGATATTGACACTGTAATGAAATTAGGGATGAACCATCCTATGGGACCTTTAACTTTAGCCGACTTCATAGGCCTCGATGTATGTCTAGCTATAATGGAAGTATTATATAATGGTTACAATGATCCCAAATATCGTCCATGCCCATTACTTAAGAAAATGGTTGCTGCAAATAAGTTAGGTCGAAAATCTGGAGAAGGATTTTTTAAGTATTAATTAAATTTTATAGATATTTAATATCAAAGAATTTTAAGAAATTTTATAATTTTAACTTGTAATTTGAAAATAAAATATTAGTCCGATAATGTATATTATGTAAACTAATAAATATTTTAATTTTCGAATATAGCATTTACAAAAAGATTTGGTTCAAATGATTGTAAATCATCTATCCCTTCCCCAACACCAATATATTTAACTGGAATTTTTAATTTGTCATATATTTGAAAAACAATTCCGCCTTTAGCTGTTCCATCTAACTTTGTAATAATTAAGCCAGTTAAATCTGTTACTTTTGAAAATTCATCGGCTTGCATAATTGCATTTTGTCCAGTATTCCCATCAATAACAAGTAAAGTATCATTTGGAGCATATGAAATAAGTTTTTTTATAACACGTTTAATTTTGTTTAATTCTTCCATTAAATGAGCTTTATTGTGAAGACGTCCGGCTGTGTCAATTAATACAATGTCATAATTTTCTTTAATAGCAACATTTATTGTTTCAAATACCACTGAAGAAGGATCAGAACTTTTTTTATTTTGTACTATCTGAACTTCAGCTCTATTTGCCCAAATATCTAATTGTTCATTTGCGGCAGCACGAAAAGTATCTGCTGCGCCAACAATAACTTTTAATCCAGATTTCTTAAAATTATAAGCTAATTTACCAACTGTTGTAGTTTTGCCAACTCCATTAATTCCAACAATCAGTATTACATAGGGTTTATATTTATCAAAATTATTTTGATTGGAATTTTCTTTATATAAAATTGTGGTCAATTCTTTTTTAATAATATCAACTATATTTTGTGAAGTTCGATTTTTATCATTCTTTAATAATTCTCTAGATTTTTCAATAATTCGTTCCGATGTTTCAAAACCGATATCCGAAGATATTAGAATTTCTTCAATTTCTTCAATTGTTTTTTCATCTAAAACTGCTTTACCGCTAATCGTCTCTGTGATAGAATTAATTATTTTATTTCTAGTTTTTGCTAATCCGCTTTTTAGTTTTTCGAAATTTAGATTTTTAAATAGTCCCATAATCTTTCTTTTTAATAAATTCGATAGCTCTGTATGTATATGCTATGATTGAAATAATAATAAGTGTAATACTGAGATAATACAATAGATTAAAAACAACATTATCTTCAGATAAATTGAATAGAATAAGTAGTATAACTAAGCTGATATTAATTACTGTAATTTTACCTAAAATATTAGAAGGTAAAACTTTTCCTATTTTTGATGAAACTATTATTCCCCCAATAAAAATTAATATGTCTCTACTGATTATTAATATAAAATAGAACAAATCTACTTTACCAATTGAAAATAACTTAATAATTATTGAAGCAATTACAATTTTGTCGGCAAAAGGATCAATTATTTTGCCTAACTCAGTTACTTCGTTGTATTTTCTGGCTAGAAATCCATCAAGAATATCTGTTAATGCTGCAAAGATGCATAGAGCAAAAATAATTATTCGAGTTTGTGAAGAATTAAAATCATCCAATAAAAACCAAAATGGTATTGCTGTTAATAATCTAATTAAACTAAGTAAATTAGACTTCGTTTTTATTTCGTTAAAATTAATTTTCATCTTATTACGGCAAATTTACCTATTTTTTGCTCAACTTCATTATTAGAATTATCATAACTTGCTATTCTGTAAATATAAATACCACTATTAAGCAACCTTCCAGCATTATCCAAAAGATTGTAGTCTAATCCTCCATTATCAATTATCCCCCCAATTTCATTTACCTTCCTTCCGCTCAAATTAAAAATTGTTATCTTAACTCTTTCTGGTAAATTAGCGAAAGTTATTTTTTCATTTCCAGTTAAAATTCTAACAGGACTTGGATAAACAAAAACATCAGATAAATTATCTGCTGTTTTTGCTAACATAATATAACTTCCCGAACCTGAATTAATTTTTATGAATCCTGATTGAACTGATGAACTTACATTTTCAATTCTTAATTTATATTGAATCCCTATGGATCCAACTGGTTTTTGTCCATCTAAATTCAAATAAATTGTTTTGGGATCATCTGCATCAATTTGTACGGAATTAACAAAATTATTGGGAGTAAAAATGTAATTATTCACATTCATTGCTGAAACAGAATCAACATTTAAATTGAATGATAATTTTATTTTATATGGATTTATAATTTTAAAGGATTGAACATAAAAATTTAACTGCGAAGCAACACTATCAACCCTAAATCCTACAGTATCATTTATTATCGGTGAACCATAATAATCAGATAAATTTTTAACTACCAAATAATTTTCTCCAATTTTAATTTGGACTGGAAATGTTATTAAATATGAATATTGGCTTTCAGCCGATACTGATGATGGAAAAATTGAAGGAAGTAATTCAAATGAGTTGAGGTTTTCATAAGTATTATTTATCATACCATTAAACGTAAGCAATACAGAATTAGACGATTTTATAATTGCACTTTTAACTTCAGCAGGTTTATGGCAATAAACATTAATTATTTGGCTAAGATTAGATAAAGGTATTTTTTTAGTTTCGTCAAAAGATTTTACTGCATAATAATAGTAATTATTATTTGTGCAAGAATTATCAATATAATTATTTGAATTTGTCGAATCGAATAGGGCTAAATTATTTTCTTGATTGCCTCGAAAAATATAATATTTATTTGAATACCCCATCCATTTTAATGTAATTTTTGAAGTATCAATACTGTAACCAGTCAAGTTAGTAGGCGTAGTTGGAGAACTTGATACAGCAAATTCATAAAAATTTATTCCAGTGCTTGTTGGAAATGCAACTTCTGGAACACCATTCTTATTTAAATCTCCGACAAAAATTGTATTCGAATTAATATTTTTTTTATATGAAATTATTGATGTTTTACCTTGTTCATATTTAAATATATATGAATAAGGATAAATAAATAATATAAGTTCGTCACTGCCGTCATTATCAATATCAGCAAATCTTAAACTATTATCAATTTGATGGAACTGAGTATTAAATTCTGTCGTTGGATCTATAAATGCTTGATCAAAAATTATATTTAGAGAATCAGCGATAAAATTAAAAACAACTAATCTGTAATAAGGTGCAATATCAAGATTTGAGATTGAATGAAGCAGTACAGCCATTTCAGTAGTTCCGTTACCAAGATATTTACCGGCTGTTAAATAAGACGATGAACTTTCAAATTCAGTGGAAATAACTCTTCCCTTTTGATAATTATTGGGACTTATAATATTGTAACTGAAAATATCTCCGCCTTGATCTACCATCCAAATTTCATTTTTGCCATCACCATTTAGATCTGCAATTACTGCATTTGGTGCGTCCAATATTTTGTTGTTAGAAGTATTTTGAGAAAAATTAAATAATCTTACTGAATCAGACAAACTTAAATTATTTTGAACTTTCCAAACAGTAATTGAAGTATCGCTATCAATTGCAAGAATTTCAGTTTTATCATCGCCGTCAATATCTTTTGCTAGAACAGGCCAAAACTTTTTTGAAGTATCCGAAAATTCCTTTACTAAATTTGTAGAAGATGGATTTGACTGTTCAAAGATATATCCGTTATAAACAAAATAAGTAAGCAAATCTTTTTTACCATTGTTGTTGAAATCACCATTATCTTTAACAATCATATTTTGCAAGGAATCAAATTTCAAAAAATTATTACCAGACAATTTATAGAAATAAGTATTTTGAGGTTCGTCTGCTTTTCTTAATGCAACTTCATTTGAATCATTAGAAGTTAAGCTTAATGGGTTTTGATAAATTTCTCCAGGAGGCAAAGAATATGGAAGTTCTGTTTTATATGCAGGATACAAAGGGAAAGCGGTTGAGACAATAAAATTAGAACCATTGTTATTAATAATTGATTTTAATCCTACTTGATTTATAGCCTCAAAATATATTTCATAATTTGAATTTTGATTAACAATATCTAAAGGAATAAATCCATAATGCAAATTATTAACTGATAAAGTATTAGTGGAAAATCCATCAAGTGACAATGAGTTGAAATCTTTCTCTCCTAATTTTCTATAATACATTTTTACAATACTTAACTGATCGGTATAAAATGATGCTAGTACAGTAGACTTATCGCCATAAAAAGCTGGCCCAACAAAGACTAAACTTGCATCTGGTGGTTTCCTTATAATATTAAAATTTACCCTTTCTTCAGTAGTTTTACCATTACTAAATTGAACAACTAACCTTAGACAATAAGTTGAATCTGCTAAGGAAGATATGTCTAAATTGTAAATATTTTTATTTTCGACTTGATATTTCCCATTTTGAATTAAATTAGTCCATGAATTCGGATTTTTTCCAACACCAAGATATAAACTATAACTGTTAAAATAAGCAGATAATATGGTTGCGTTAATATTAACGGTATCTGATAAAGTAGAAAAATCCTGAGTGGGAGAATTAAATTTTATAGTTGAAGGTGCAAGCGAGCTTAAAGCTCTAAAGATATTAAGTCTGCCTGCACCGCTTTTAATATCCCAGCCTGGCTGATCAATGTCATCTGCAGTTGATTTTAATATCTGCTTTACTTCTTCGTTTGTAAAATTACCAAGTGATAAAATTAAACCAGCTGTTGCTGAAACAAATGGTGCAGAAGCTGAAGTTCCGCTAACTTCTCCATAGCCTCCTCCCTTTTCTGTAGTTAGAATGTCAGTACCTGGTGCAACCAAATCTAAAGTTGAACCATAGTTTGAAGTTGAAGCAACATAATCATTTTCAGTAGAATTGCCTACGCAAATTACTTCAGAATAACCCGATGGATAATGAGGTTCATCTGAACCATCATTCCCGGAACTAGCCACAAGAACAACTCCTTCGTTATATGCGTATCTAATAACGTCTCGCAATACGTTTGAATATTGAGTATCACCAAAACTCATGTTAATGACTTTTGCGCCCATTTTAACTGCATATAGAATTGCAGAAGCAACATCATCTTCTTGCCCATAACCAGAAGGATCAAACGCTCTAACATTTAGTATTTTAATTTTGGGTGCTGCACCAGCAATTCCAATATGGTTATTAGTTTCCGCAGCTAATATGCCAGCAATATAAGTCCCATGACCATTTTCATCCATCGGATTATTATCCCAATTTAGATAATCACCGCTCGTAGAATCGAATGGAAATCCTTTTTCATCAGTAAAATCCCAGCCCATATAATCATCAATAAATCCATTACCGTCGTCATCAATACCATTATTTTTTTTATCATTCCCTTTTGGGTCAGTCCCCATTTCACCGGGATTATAAAAAATTTTATTTTTAAGATCTGGGTGAAGATAATCAATACCAGTATCAATTAACCCAATTATAATTGAATCGGATCCTTGAGTTATATTCCATGCATCAAAAGCTCTAATCTTCTGAAGCGCCCATTGTTGGCTTACAAGGCTATCGTTAGGTATAGAATCAATCTTATACAAATTTGAAGATTGTGCATATTCAACTGATGGATCATTTTTAATCTGATCTAAAAATTCTTGCTCAGAATTATGATCGGGAAAAGTTACCTTTATTATTCTTGATAAATTAAAATCATCTTTACCTAAATTTCTTGCAAAATAATTTGCCGTGATTATTTTATTACTAATGGATTGTAACGATTTAGAAGAAAAGAAATTTTTTGTTTGTAATTTATTTTCAATAACGAAAGGGTTAATTGAATTTTTATATTTAATAAAACAGGTTGTTTGAGAATATGTAATGAAAGGAATAAAAAAAATTAAAACGAAAGCAATTATTGCTTTACAATTCATACATTTCTTTCTTAAAAGCAACATCAACTTCAGTTGGATAATTTCCAGAAAAACATGCCGTGCAAAAATTATTAATACCAGCTTCAGATACTGCTTCCAACATCTCATCAATAGTCAAATATTCTAGGCTATCAACACCTAAATATTTTTCAATACTTTTTACATCACCGTTCATCTGACATGCAATTAGTTCATCTTTACTTGGGAAATCCATTCCATAAAAACATGGGTGCATTATTGGTGCTGAGGAAATTCTTAAATGAATAGATTTGGGTTTTGCTTCTTTTATTAAATTTACTAATTGCTTGGATGTTGTACCGCGAACAATAGAATCATCTACAATTACTACAGTCCTTCCTTCCAGAACTCCTTTAACAATATTAAATTTTATTCTTACGCCAATCTTTCTTTTTTCTTGTCCTGGCTGAATAAAAGTACGGCCAATATAATGACTTCTTATCAATCCAATTTCTAATTTTGAATTAATTCCTTCTTTCTCAAGTTCAGTTTGATAACCGAGCGCAGTTGTATTGGAACTATCTGGCACGCTTATAACAATTACTTTTTCATTATCTTTATCTTCGACTGGATATTTTCTTGCTAGAGTTTTTCCTAAACGTCTTCTCATCTTATCAACATTATGACCAAAAATAAAACTATCAGGTCGAGAGAAATAAATGTATTCAAATATGCAATGTTTCTTTGGAAAAATTTGATTTTCCTTTATCCTTAATGATTTAATCTCATTTTCACTTTTTGTGGATTCATCAATTACAACTATTTCGCCAGGCTGAACTTCGCGAATAAATTTTGCAGCAATAATATCAAAGGCGCAAGTTTCAGAAGCAACGACAAAAGAACCGTTTACTTTTCCTATTGAAAGAGGACGAAATCCATATTGATCTCTTGCCGCAATTAGTTTATCATCAGTTAATATAACTAAAGAAAACGCACCTTCAATTCTTTCTAAAGCTTCTTTTATTTGCTCAACTTGATCATCCAATTTACTTCTGGCAATTAAGTGAAGAATAACCTCTGTATCACTAGTTGTTTGAAAGATTGCTCCTTCGTTTACTAATTCTTCGCGTAATTGTTTGGCGTTAGTTAAATTTCCATTATGCGCAACGGCTAAATTCCCTAATCTATAATGAACTACAAATGGCTGAATATTATTTTGTGAATCTGACGAACCAGTGGTTGAATATCTATTATGACCAATTGCAGAAAAACCAATTAATTTATCTTTAAATATTTTAGAATCTGCATAAACTTCAGAGACAAGTCCATCGCCTTTATGCAAATTAAAAATCGAGTTCCCTTTATCGTTTATACTTTTAGTTACAATGCCGCTAGCTTCTTGACCACGATGTTGTAAAGCATGTAAGCCATAATAAGTATTTACTCCAGCAGTCTCATTATTAAAGATGCCAAAAACTCCGCAATGACATTTAGGTTTGTCTGAAATTATTTCCATCAACTCACATTCTAAATAAATTTTAGTGCAAAAATAAAAATAAATACTTTATTACAAAACGTAAGAAAAAATAAACAATAAACGAGAATATTTATCTCACATTAATAAAATAGTTAGAGAAATTCTAGAAATTTATTAATGAGCTTTGGAGAGCTCTTCATATTTATTCACCCAATTTCTTTCTTCAGCTCTTCCATCTGTTAATAATTGATAAGCATTATTCATAATGTCTTTACTATGTTTTTCCAAACCATCTTTCATCATTTTGAAGCCGTTTAATTGTTTTTGTGCCGCATCGATATAAATATTATTTAGTTCCTGAATTTCTTTTGTTTGAGGTTTTATATTACTTAGCTTATCAAGGAAGCGGCTATAATTATCAATAATGTAAGTATCGAGTGCTTGGTACATATAGCCATCATTTACAAAATTAGAACCTGAAACTGAATTCCATCTTTTTAATGCGTCTTCTTCAAGAGAACTAATTTGTTTTATTTGGTTTGAATAACTTTGCAAATCAATTTTGATAGGGTCATTACAACCTAAAATGAAAATAAATAAGAAAAAAATGTAATACTTTTTCATACAACCACCTTTTTTATCTGTTTTTCTTTTCCCGTTTAACTTTCAAGTTAACTAAAAGAATCAATTAAATTTAATAAATAATTTGTGTAAAATTTAATTTAAAATAATTTAAATTCATTTTATTTCTAAATGGAATTTATGTAGAAAACGATGATAAATTGGGGCAAAAACAATTCCTACTATAACAAGGAAAATTATACCAGAAAATAATGAATAAAATGATGCGAATAATTTTCCCATTGTTGTATGCAGTTCATTCACAGGCCCCATACCGCCAAGAATCATAGATGCATTTAAAAAGGAATCAATCCAATTTAATCCTTCTGTTAAATGATATCCAATTACTCCAATACCTAGAGAAACTACTACAACACTAAAAGCTATAATTAAATGTTTTAAAATTCTAACAATGTATTTTCCCTTTGTCAATAAAGGCTCTTTTTTATGTTCGAACATAATTCCCTCAAAATATTGGAAATAAAAAAAGGTACTTATTTAGTACCTTAGGTTGTCGGAACGGTGGGATTTGAACCCACGACCACCTGAACCCCATTCAGGTACGCTACCGGGCTGCGCCACGTTCCGAATTTCATAATTTTGTTATTAAAAATTCTAATAAACTTTTTACTTCTTCAAGATCTTTTTTTATAGATGATTTATCTTTTTTGACTTCAATATTTATTATACCATTGTTAACTGGTGAATTTTCTGCAATATCAGTTATTATAGCTTCTTCATTTGAATAATTTTCTAATATCTTTTTTGCTCCCTCAATGGTATATTTTTTCTCTCTTAACAAATTTTTTATCTGAAGAATCAACTGGATATCTTTGTTTGTGTAAATTCTGTTGCCTGCTCTATTTTTTTGAGGTTTTAATTCTTCAAATTCAGTTTCCCAATATCTAAGCACATATTGTTCGACTTCAGTTATTTTACTGACTTCACTTATCGAATAATAAAGCTTTTTAATTGAAAGATTTTTCATTTTGCCTCAAAATAATTTGTAAGAAAAATAACTAATAGTATTCTGAATAGCAATATTATTAATTTTTGATCAGTAACTAGTTTAAGTAAAAATTATAAATGGTATATATAAATAAAAATATGATTTAGGGAAAATGAAAACAAATTTAATATATCATAAAAACGAATTCTACTTTTCTAGTATTTTTTTTATCAAATATACTGCTGCTAAATATCCTTTTTCTTTAAATCCAGAAATATAACCATCACATCCAGAAGCTGTAATAAGATTCTGTCTAAAACTTTCTCTGTTGACTAAATGAGAAAGATGAACTTCAATTTTAGGTAATTTGCATTCAGCAAGAGAATCTCTTATCGCAACTGATGTATGTGCATAACCTCCAGGATTTATTATTATTCCATTAAATTTATTTCTACTATCTTGAATTTTGTTTATTAGTTCGCCTTCAGAATTTGATTGGAAAAATTCAAATTGTATTTCTGGAAATTCTTGTATAATGATTTCTTCAATTTTACTTAATGTAAATTCGCCATAAAGTTTGCTATCTCGCATACCAAGCAAATTTAAATTAGGGCCATTTAATACTAATATTTTCATTTCATTTCCGTCATTTCGTCAATAATTTCTCTTAACTTTGGAGTTAAATACAATTGTTCAATTCCTAATTCTTTAAGTGCTATTGAGAGGATCATCACTTTTCTTTGTAAATTTGCTGTTTTGTTAATTACAATCACCTTACTTTCCTTTAAAATGCAATAACCTCCTTTGAAGTCTCCCTTTTCAAATCTGACTTCTGCGCCTAATTGTGAAGCTAAAGCCTTTAAATCTTGAATAGTTTCTTCAAACTCTTTTTCTTTAATTTTCATACATTACTTTTTCACTAGTTTTAAAGGTTGAAATAAAACAAGATAAATTATTGAAAAATAACAAAGTACTTCAATAATTGGAAAACTTCCTAATACTTTAAATCTATTTATTGTATATATTAAAATTTGGTTTGGATCGAAACTTCCGGTTTGGATTAAAGAATAAATTTTATAATCATTATTCATTAAAATCATTTCAAATGGAAGTGTTAAAACAATTATAATTGTAGAAATTAATAACCAGCCGTTTTCTTTTAAATTAATATGAGATAAAAATAAAAACACAATAAATGTTATTATAAAAATACTAAACAAAATTGAAGTTAAAATTGCAGCAGAGTTAAGTGTGATAAATATTGCCGGTAAATTTTGATTGTTAAAAATTGGTTTTAATGAAAAATAATTACCTTGGAAAAGTTGGTAAGTTAATGTAAGTCGCGCTACATAACTGCCTATCCATAATGTGCCAGATAAAAAGCAAATATATAAAAATATTTTTGATGTAAGTTTTAATTCTTTTAGATCAATCATTATTCAACTCTTTTAGTTAAATTAAAATAAAAAAAAATTATGAATATTGCTTCGATAGATATTGGTTCAAATACAGTTTTGCTCTTAATTGCCAACATAAATACTGCCACAAAAAATATTAAAACCATTCATAATGAATATCGAATTCCTCGGATTGGCCAAGGTTTAGTTCCAAACCAACCAATTAAATCAGAAAAAATTACTCTTCTTAAAAATATTTTATCTGAATTTGAAAATATTATTCAAAAATACAATTGTAAATATACAATACTTACCGCAACTAATGCTTTAAGAATAGCTTCAAATTCAAAAATTATAATTGAAGATATAAAAAGCACTTACAATTTTGATGTTAATATTATTTCTGGAAAGGATGAATCAAGACTTTCTTTTTTAGGGGCTGTTTCTAACAAAAATTATAAACATAAAACACTTGTAATTGACATAGGCGGCGGAAGTACTGAAATTATTGTTGGGCAAAACAATAAATTAATTTATAATGAAAGTTATCCAATTGGAGTTGTCAGTTTAACAGAAAAATATTTTAAGAATTCTCCTCCACTAATCGAGGAGATAAATCAATTTATAAAAAGTATTAATAATTACTTATCTAATATTCCTAAATTATCTCCTAAAATTGCGATTTCGATTGCCGGTACTCCAACTACTCTTGCTTGTATGAAAAAAGGTTTAATGTCATTCGATGAAAGTCAAATTGATGGTGCGATATTAACTACCACCGAAATTAAAGAATTTGCCGAAACACTTATACGGTTAAATCCCAAAAGTATTTTAGAATATTATGGAAAGATTGTTGAAGGACGTGAAGATATTTTGTTGGCTGGAACTATTATACTAAATTTAATATTAAATCATTTTAACCTTACTGAAACTATAGTAAGTTCAAAGGGAATTAGATATGGAGCTATTATAGATTTTTTGCAAAAATATTATTAGGGATTTACATTCTGTAATATTGAATCTCCAAATTCATTCGTAGGAGATGGATTTGGATAATCCAAAGTATAATTTAATCCTCTACTTTCTTTTCTCATTTGTGCCGACTTAATGATCATATGTGCACAAGCTGTAATATTTCTTAATTCTAAAATCTCTTCAAATATTTTTGTGCGTTTATATAATTCTTCAGTTTCAGAATAAATATTATGAATTCTATTTGCAGCTCTTTCCAAGCGTAAATTAGAGCGAACAATTCCAACATAATCCCACATTATTTGTTTAACTTCTCTTGAACTATGTGTAATTAAAATTCGTTCATCATAAGTTAAAGTTCCCGAATCATCCCAGTTTGGAATTTCTGGTATGCTAGTTCGGTAATTATTTAAATAATTTTTAATATCAATTGCTGCTCTTTGAGAGAATACTACAGCTTCTAATAACGAATTGCTTGCAAGCCTATTTGCACCATGGACCCCTGTCATGCTTACCTCTCCACACGCATAAAGCCCTTTTAAAGATGTTCTTGCAAATTCATCAACAACAACTCCGCCACAAGAATAATGAGCAGCAGGAACAACCGGAATATATTCTTTAGATATATCTATACCCTGATCTAAACAATGTTGATATATATTTGGGAAATGATCGATTATAGAATTTTTATTTTTATGTGTAATATCTAGATAAACAAAATCTTCTCCACGTTTTTTTAATTCATTATCAATTGCACGCGCAACAATATCTCTTGGCGCTAATTCTTTTCTTGAATCATATTTGCTCATAAACTCATTGCCATCAATAGTTCTTAATATTCCACCGAATCCTCTAACTGCTTCGGAAATTAAAAAAGCTTGTGAATTATTGTTTTGATTGGAACTATAAAAAGCTGTTGGATGAAATTGAATAAACTCCATATTTCCAATTTTTGCACCGGCACGGTAGGCCATTGCATATCCGTCTCCAGTAGCAATTTTAGGATTTGTGGTATGTGTATATACTTGCCCCAAACCGCCTGTAGCAAGTACAGTTGCCTTTGATGAAATTTTGAGAATTTCATTTGAATGACAATTTAATGCATACGCTCCCCAACAATTTCTATTATTTAAAGGTAAATTTTTTAAACGCTGAACGTTATGTTCTGTTATTAAATCAATTGCAATGGTATCTTCAAATATTTTAATATTCTTATTTTCATTTACTTGATTGATCAATGCTCTCTCAACTTCTCTTCCGGTCAAATCTTTTGCGTGAACAATTCTAGACATTGAATGCCCGCCTTCTTTAGCAAGATCAAGTTTTCCATTCTTCTTTGTAAATTGGGCTCCCAACTCCATTAAATCTTTTATTCTTTCAGGCCCTTCTTTAACTAATATTTCAACCATCTTTTCATTGCATAAACCAGCACCGGCAATTAAAGTATCTTTAATATGTTTTTCGAATGTATCTGCGGGATCAATAACAGATGCAATTCCACCTTGAGCATAGTTAGTGTTAGATTCATTTTTTTCTTTTTTTGTAATTAGTACTACATCAGCAAATTCTGAAATTTTAATCGCTGCAAATAATCCAGCAATACCGCTGCCAATTACCAAAACATCTGTTTTAATTTCCATTTTAATCCTTAAGACTTTTAGCTGAAAAATTATATTATCATCAAAAGATTTTTTCGATTCAAAGTTATTTATTGAAAAGTATTAACACAATAATCATTTCTATAAATATTAAAATGAAAAAATTAATTGAGATTTAGCATAAATGAAATATTGAATTTTTATTATAAAATTTATTTGAATAAGTAAATAGAATTTAAATAAATACAATAATAAAAGATTATGGTGTAGATTGGAACTACAATTGCAGTAAACTTTTTATTTTTGGTTTGTGTATATAATGCTATTATTGTTAGCAGGATTCCCCAAATTATTATAAATATTTCGAATGAAAGCAGAACATACGCCAATGTTTCTTTTACTGTAAACGGAGATGGATTCTTTGAAAATATACTTCCGCCAAAAACCGTTAGTTCAACAATAAATAATAGAAATAAAGCAAAAGTATGTGGAACAAATGAATAAACAAGAATAGAAAAGTTGTCTCTTATTCTAGTTATTGATCCAAATATTTTATTAATTCTTGAAAGCAATACTGAAGTTAATAATAAAATAATTATTACCTCTCCAAACACAATAAAATAATTACGAAGTAAATGTTCAAATATTGGCTCAGGATTAAGTGTTACTAAAGATAGGAACATAGAATCGATTAAAAATTTTATCGAGATAAAAAATATTATAAAGATAATAAAATTTTTATGCTCAGATTGAATTATAATACTGAATGCTTTTGATGGTTGCTCAATTAGTAAGCCTAATACTTTCCATAAATCAATATTAAAAATTCGTTCGCGCAAATATGAATTGCAGTTTTTACATATTACTTCATAATAAGGATTTTCTGAATTGCAATTTTTACAAACCAGGACATTTTTCATCAGAATTTAATCCTTAAATTTAAATTAGTCGAATTTGTAACACTATTTTTGCTTACACTAAAATCAAATAATTGAGCATCAACATAAGCATCAACAATATTAAGTAGATATGTAAGACCTAAATAAATTGAAATTAAATCTCTTTGATCTTGATAGATTTTCTTTTGACCTAAATAAAAATATTGAGCATTGGGTTCATTTGATGAGTTATAAAGATTCTGATAATCATTGTATAATTTATTATTCTGAACCCATTCGTAAATTAACCAGCCAGCGATTCCCCAAATTATTGGCACTTTCCAATAAGACTGAGTATAGATTTGTCCTAAACCAGGAACAACAGCGCTAAGTGCAACTGCTTTCCATGGCGATCGCTGCATAACGAAAATGGAATCATTTGATTGGTTAAAATTAGAGCGGCTTGAATCCTGCTGAGGAAATACAGGATACAAAAAGATAATTATAAATAATGAAATTTTAGCTATATGATTTATCAATGATTTCAAAGAGTTCAAATAAACGTTCTAATTCATCGTTGGAATAAAATTCAATTACAATTTCGCCAGAACCGTTTGGTTTTTGTTTGCATTGTACTTTTGTCCCGAAAAGTTTTCTAAGCTTATCTTCAACATCACTTACACTTGAAGATATAATGGTTGCATTAGAATTTTGTGAACCAGCTTTTTTATTGAAACCTTCCGGCTTAATAAATTTCTTTACTAAATTCTCAACCTTTCGAACTGAAAGATTTCCATCAATAATTTTTTGCAATGCTTCAAGTTGCAAAGCTTCGCTGGGCAAATTTATCAATGCTCTTGCATGGCCAGATGAAATTTCTTCTTTAATTAAACACTCTTGGATTTGTTTTGGCAATTTTAAAAGCCTAATAGAATTTGCAATAGTTGTTCTATCTTTACCAACAGTGTCAGCAATTTGTTCTTGTGTAAGAAAACATTCATCCATTAATCTTTTATAAGCAAGTCCAACTTCAATAGGATTTAGCTTTTCTCTTTGAATATTTTCTATCAATGCCATTGCAAGCATTGTTTCATCAGAATCAACTTTAATAATATAAGCTGGAATTTCTTTATAGCCTATTTCTCGGCATGCTTTTAATCTTCGCTCGCCAGAAATTAATTGATAACTAGTTTGCCCAAATCTTCTTACAGTAATTGGTTGGATTAAACCATTTGCTAAAATAGATTTTTTTAATTCTTCAAGTGCTTCAGGTTCAAAATTTTTTCTTGGTTGAAAAGGATTTGGAGAAATTAAATCGACAGGAATTTTTGCAAGTATATCTAATTGTCTTCCATCATCTTTTTTAATTTCTGCAAAGTTGATTGGCTTATTATTTTCCTGCATACTTTGCTGGTTTATTAATGCATCTAATCCCCTACCAAGAGCAGTTTTATACTTAGTCATAATTAACTTTTTAAATTTCCGTTTGAGTTTCTTTCTAAAATTTCGGAAGCTAAAGCTATATAGTTTTGTGAACCAGTTGAGACTGCATCATAAAGAATAACTGGTTTACCATAACTTGGCGCTTCTGAAATTCTAACATTTCTATGAATGATAGTTCTAAATACTTTATCTCCAAAATATTTTCTTACTTCTTCTGCAACTTGCTGAGATAACCTAAGTCGAACATCGAACATTGTTAATAATACACCTTCAATTGCTAAATCTTTATTGAAATGTTGTTTAACAATATTAATTGTATTTAATAATTGACCAAGCCCTTCCAAAGCAAAATATTCACACTGTACTGGTATTAAAACTGAATTAGAGGCAGAAAGCGAATTCAAAGTTAATAATCCTAAAGAAGGTGGGCAGTCAATAATAACATAATCATAATTATTTTGAATTTTGGAAATTGCCTGTCCCAATAAGCTTTCTCTGTTAGGCATATCTACCATCTCAATTTCAGCACCAACAAGATTTATGTTAGAAGGAAGAATATCTAAAAATGGCATGTAGCTATTCAGAATTACATTATTTATTTCTTCAACTCCAATTAAAACTTCATAAACTGAAGGAGACTGATTGTTTATGCTTAATCCTGAAGAAGAATTAGCTTGAGGATCAATATCAATTAAAAGAGTCTTTTTTTCAGCAGCAGCTAATGAAGATGATAAATTTATGGCGGTTGTTGTTTTACCAACACCACCTTTTTGATTTGCTATTGAAATAACTTTAGTCATTAATAAGTATCAGATTATTCTAATAAAACGAAAAATAAATTACCGCTAAGATATAAAGTATAATTCTAAAATACTTATTCTTATTGTATTTTCATAAAATTATAATATAGATTTTTTATACTAAATTTGAATTTCTTCTCCAAACTTTAATACAATACATTTTTTTCCTAAAGCTTCAACTTTAGTTTTAAATACATTAGGATCGGTTGCAATTGGTGGAAAAGTGTTGTAATGCATTGGTATTGCGATTTTAGGATTAACAAACTCAACTGCTTTAACTGCGTCATCAATTCCCATTGTAAAATTATCACCTATTGGTAACAACATGTAATCAATTGAATTCATTTCTCCAATAAGTTTCATATCATAAAATAAACCCGTATCACCAGTGTGATAAATATTTTTACCGCCAGTTGAAATTATAATTCCCGCTGGTGAACCAGCATAATTTCCTTCTGGTGTTTGCGAGCCATGGTGTGCAATTGTAAATTTAACTCTTCCAAAATCAAAATTATTACCTCCTCCAATATGCAAAGGATGAGCATTAAATCCTTTTGATATACAATAATTAGCAAGTTCGTAAACACAAATAAATAAAGGATTGCATCGTTTGGCAATTTTAAATGCATCTCCAACATGATCGCCATGTGCATGTGAAAGAATAATATAATCAGCATGAACATCATTTGATTTAATCGGTGAAGTAGGATTATCATCTAAAAATGGATCTATTAAAATTACTTTGCCATTATCTGTAGTTAATTGAAATGCTGAGTGTGAAAAATATTTTAGCTTCATAATTAACTCCTTTATTTTAAAAATAATTTTTGAAAATCTTTATATTCTTTGCTTTCTAAAAATTTTACAAATTCTATTTTCAATGTTTCTTTTAAATGTGAAATTTTATCTTTTATTATATTATTTAAGTTTTCGTCACGTTCAATTTGTTCTGCTGAAGATAGTTTTTCAATATTTTGTAAAAGAACATCATAATCTCTTTTGCTTCCAGTTAAATCCTGCAAATGAACAATGGTTTTATAAAATTTTAAATATTTCTTTCTGTTGAAACAAGATAAGAAAATTTCCATGTTATACCGCAGTCTTCTAATTGCAATTCTGACCTCATGAAGGTTATTTACAGAATCATTTTTAAAATATTTTTTTAAAGATATTTCTAATATCTTAATTTTTTGTGTAAGAACAATTTTTGCAGTTTCAGTGAGGCTTTTATCCTCATCCAAGTCATCAATTTCCCATTTTTTCTTCTTTGCCATAAAATTAACTTAGCATTACTTTTATAAAACCAGAGATTGCTTGTAATGATTTCATTTTACTGTTTTCAGCTCCATAGATTGTTGGAATTTCAACAAATCCTATTTTATAATTTTTACGAGCAGCATTAACCAAAATTTGGCTTTCCGCTTCAAAACCATTTTTTGATGGAAGAATTGACATTAAAAATTTTGTTCTATAGGCCCTAAATCCACATTGAGTATCTAAGAGTTTTTGTCCGGTTTTTATGCTCAGAAAGAAAGATGTTAATTTATTACTAACTATTCGTTGCACTGGCATCAGTTGAATATTTTTTAATCTATTTCCAATTACAATATCATAAGTATCTATAGCAGAAACTAATTCTGGAATTAACTTAGGATCGTGTTGAAAATCAGCATCGATAGTTACTGTAATATCAGATTTATATAATATACTTTCTTTAAATCCTTGATTAAGTGCAAATCCTTTACCATGATTATCTGAATTTGAAATTAAGAAAACATTATCTTCCTTAGGAATTTTCGAAATAGAATCATCGGTAGATCCATCATTTATTGCAATTATAAAATCGACATAGTTTAAAGTTTCTTTAATAATTTCATTAATGAATTTGCTTTCATTATAAAAAGGAATTACAGCGCAGATTTTATTTTTCTTTGAAAAGTTGTTCAAGCAAATTCTTCCAGCCTTTCTTGGATGGAGTTTTATTTGATCTATATAATTTTTGTTTAAGAGATTCTTTTGACAAACCTCTAATCATTTTTCCATCTTCGGATATAGAAATGCTTCCTGTTTCTTCAGATACTATTACGCTAATTACATCAGCTTGTTCAGAAATTCCCAATCCGGCACGATGTCTCATTCCTAAATTTTCACCATTAACAGAAGTAACTGAAGAAAGCGGAAGTGTACATCTAGCGGCTTCAATTATATTATTTTTAACTAGTACAGCTCCATCATGAAGCGGAGAACGAGGGAAAAATATCGCTCCTAATAAAGCTGAACTTAATTTAGCATTTAATAAAATTCCGGTTTCTGCATATCCTCTTATTCCGGTTGATTTAATAACAATAATTAATGCACCATGCTGTTTTTGTGAAAGTTCAAACGCGGCATCAGCAATGATTTGAGCTTCTTGCTGGCTTTCTGATTTTTCAAATAGCTTAAAGAAAGGGTTTCTTGCTACAATTACTAATAATCTTCTAATCTCTGGTTGGAAAAGAATGACAAAGGCAATTACCCAAATATCCGTTAATAATTTTAATAGCCAGCTAAGTTCTTTAAAATTTGCGGCTTGTGCAGCAAACGATAAAAGTAGAATTATCATTAATCCAATAAATATTTGCGCAGCAATAGTTCCTTTAAGTAAGGTATATAGTTTATACAGAATAAATGTTACAATAAGAATATCTAATAAATCTGTAAACGTTACTGAGATAAATCCTATTTTAAAAAGCTCAAACATAGGTTATACTAAACTAATTGATTTAATAATTTAGTTACTTGAACTCCATTTTTTATATTATGCGTTCTAATAATTCTTGCTCCATTTTTTATAGCTAATGATTCAATTATAGCGGAAGCTGTATCACGTTCAGAAATTTCAAGATTGAAAGTTTTGCCAATAAATGATTTTCGCGAAACGCCAACCAAAATTGGATAGCCTAAACTCTTAAAATCTTCTAATCTTTTTATTAGCTCAAAATTATCTTCAACTCTTTTACCAAATCCTATCCCAGGATCGACAAAAATATTTTTAATCCCAAAATTTTCAACAATTTGGATTTTGTTAAAAAGAAAATCATAAATTTCATTAACAACATTTTCATAATAAGGATTATTCTGCATATCCTTTGGGGTACCTTTCATATGCATTAGAATTAAAGAAGCTTCATACTTTTTAATTACCTCAATAAGTTCAGGTTCAAATGTTAATGAACTAATATCATTAATGATTTTAGCACCATGGTTAAGGGCATGTTCAGCAATAATCTTTTTTGTGGTATCAATAGAAATAATTGTTTCTGGTTTTTTGTCCAAAATTCCATCTAACACCGGAATAATTCTTCTTAGTTCTTCATCAATAGAAACTTTTTCAGCTCCTGGCCTAGTAGATTCACCTCCAATATCAATAATATCGGCGCCTTCATTCAACATATCTAATGCATGATTAACTGCATCTTCAACTTTAAAATATTTTCCTCCGTCAGAAAATGAATCGGGTGTTACATTTAAAATACCCATTATGTAAGATCGATCAAAACTAAAATATCTATTACCAATTTTATAAATTTTAGAGTTATATTCTTCATAATTTTTAATAACGTTTATAATCTTAAAACCAAGTTCCTCATTTCCCGAATTTAATATTTTTCTTGCGATGTTTTTAATGTTTTTTATTAAATCTAAAACAATAAAATGAGTTATTTTATTTTGTGAGTTTTTAGAAGTATAACAAAATCCTTTTTCTTCAAATATTATATCTTGAATGACTTTAGACAGTTCAAAAGAAATCTCTCTTATTTCTAAACCAACTAATCCAAATTGATGATCATCATGGAAATTATAAAAAGAACTATACTTTTTAAAAACTTCACGATTAGAAAGATTTATAATTTGAATTATCAATTACTCTCCTGATAAAAATAAAAACAGATTGATATTTTTAGCACTAATTGAAATATAAACAATTTTTTAATTAATTTAATTTGTATCGAATTATCTCAAAAATATATTTTCATTATTTTAAATTAAAAAAAAAGGTGACTTAATGTCACCTTCATTAAAGTTTAATCAAATCATGCTTCAACTTTTTGGTATGCAATTTCTCCACCCAAAATAGTAGTTTCAACTTCATAATCGTTATTTAAAATTACAATATCTGCATCCTTTCCAACAGCAAGTATTCCCTTTTTATGTTCAAAATTTACAACCTTTGCACCGTTAAGAGAAGCCATTCGTATAGCTTCTGTAATTTTAGCATTAGCTGTTTCAACCATATTTTTAACTGCCATATTTAGTGTTAAAGTACTGCCCGCAAGCGTTCCATCAGCTAAATAAGCTTTTTTGGCTTTCATATAAACTTTTTGATCAGCAAATTCATATTCTCCTTCGTGCATTCCACCTGCTCTAATTGAATCTGAGACAAGAATAATTCCGTTTGATCCTTTAATCTTCAAAATAAATTCCATTACAGCTGGATGAACATGCAAAGTATCTGCTATCAATTCAATTTTTAATTCATTCCTTAACAAAGCACCTAAAATAATTCCTGGATGCCTATGATGGAACGGACTCATTGCATTGAAAATATGTGTAACATGAGCTGCACCATTGTCAATTGCTACTTCAATTTCATCGTATGTTGCCATAGAATGTCCAATTGAAAGTACAACACCTTGCTGAGCTGCTGCACGCATTACCTGTTGAGCGCCTGGAAGTTCAGGTGCAATAGTCATAATTTTAATATAACCTTTTGAAGCTTCCCATAATTTATTCCAAGATTGAACAGTAGGAGTCCACAAATAGTTTGCATTCATAGCACCCTTGAACTCTTTATTCAAATATGGACCTTCCATGTGAATGCCGCGAATGTTGGAGTTTGGATGGCTTTCAATATAATCTGCTAATTTGCTTAAATCTTTTAAAAGCTGTTTTTCAGGTTTTGCAAAAAGTGAAGCCAAGACAGAAGTTGAGCCATGTTTTAGAGAATATTTTGAAACTTTTTCTATACTTTCAATATTTTCATCGGCAAATCCAAAACCTCCGCCGCCATGGACTAATAAATCTACAAATCCAGGACAGATCATTCTTCCACTAACATCTATAATTTCAGAATCATCTGGAATATGAATATCACCAGATTTTCCCAACTCAGAAATTTTATTCCCTTCGATTACAATTATGCCATTTTTTACAACTCTAAATGGTGTTATAATTGTACCGCCAACTAAAGCTAATCTCTTAATTTTATCTTTTGTCATCTTTTCCTTTTATTAAATTTTTCAACTCAACCGTTGAGGCAGAAATGTTGTCTGATTTAAAAATTGATGAACCAGCTACAAATACATCACATCCAGCGTCTAAAACATTTTGAATAATTTTATTATCAATTCCACCGTCAACTTCAATAACTAAATTTGATTTTTTTTTCTTTCTTAATTCAAACAACTCTTTAATTTTGTTAATTGTATTAGGAATAAATAGCTGTCCTCCAAATCCAGGATTTACGGACATAATAAGTACTAAATCTAATTTTTCAATAATTTCTTTTATAAAATCTACTGGGGTAGATGGATTTATTGCAACTCCAGCTTTTACACCTAATTCTTTTATTCGATTTATTGTTCTATCTAAATGAATTACCGCTTCTTGATGAACTGTTATGGAATTGGCACCAGATTTAACAAAGTCTTCCAAATATTTGTCGGGCTTTTCTATCATCAAATGTACATCAAGTGGTAGTTGAGTAACTTTTCTTGCTGCCTTAACTATAATTGGGCCAAATGTTAAGTTTGGAACAAAGTGCCCATCCATAATATCGCAATGAATCCAATCGGCACCAGCTAATTCAACTAAACGTATTTGTTGTGAAAGATTTGATAAGTCAGCAGACAAAATTGAAGGAGCTAATAATGCCATCAGTTTTCCAAATTTGGATTTTGATTATTTGGTTCGGGAGCTTTGGTTACAAAAAGATCTATTGCATCGCCAGGATTTGCTTTATTGCCTTTACTTGGATATTGATCTAGCACAGTATTAGGTAACAACGAAATGGACGTTTGATAATTAATTTTTCCAACTTTTAGTGAACTATCGGCTAATACTATTTCAGCTTCGGAAAGAGATTTTCCAATTAAATTTGGTACTGTTATAGAACCAACAGAATGCCCTATCGATAATGACACACCTACTGAGTCTCCTTTTTTTAAAGGCGTTCCAATGGCGTATTGTTGATCAAAAATCATATTTACAGGATTATCTGATGCAACCGAATCAATTCTTCCTAAATTTAAGCCCAATCTTTCAAGCGCAAATCTTGCATCAATTAATGACTTCCCTTTTAATGATGGAACTGAAACTGTAGGTTCACCTCCACTAACGAACAAATAA
This sequence comes from Bacteroidota bacterium, assembly GCA_021824145.1. Lineage (GTDB taxonomy): Bacteria > Bacteroidota > Ignavibacteria > Ignavibacteriales > Ignavibacteriaceae > FEN-1297. Next base: position 109,171 of record JAKALM010000004.1, on the reverse strand, counting down.
ATTCTTCTACCAGTTTTTACAATCTCATCTGCGTTAGGTCGCTGATAAATTATTGTGCCTCTAGGAAATTTTTCATCAAAAGTTGTGTCACTTACAAGAGGATCTAAATTGTTTGCTTTTAAACTAGTGATAGCATCAGTTTCTTTCATTCCAACCACATTAGGAACTTTTAGTTCTGGCGAACTTACATACCATGGCATTATTACAACATTCATTAACCAAACAAAAATGACTAGACTAGCAATAGCTATCAATAATTTCTTAATAAATGGCTTATGTATTAGATTTTTCATCATTTCAAATATATCAAATGCTCATTTCTTAAACAACAAAACGGACTTAAAATGAGAAAGACATTGTTATACAAATCAAAATAACTAATTTTTTTTATTATGAAAAAAAATAAAATTGATTTATATTTGACTCAATTTATGTAACTGATAACTAATAAAACTTATTTAAATGTTCATACATCTTTTACTTCATGCCTAAAAATAATTTCCTTCAACTTTATTTATACGAGGTTAACTAATGTTTAAAGATCATCCTAAAGGTTTGTTTGTTTTGTTTTTTACAGAAATGTGGGAACGATTTGGCTTTTACACTGTAATGGCAATTTTTGTTCTTTACTTAAGTGAAAATTTTCATTGGTCAGATACGGTAACTGGAAATGTATATGGATTATTTTTAGGCGGAGTATATTTTACACCTTTGATTGGAGGATGGCTTGCAGATAATGTTTTAGGTTATAGTAAAACAATTATTATTGGCGCATTAACTTTATCGTTAGGTTATGCTTTAATGGCTATTCCGACTAAAGATCCTTCTTTCTTATATTTTGCATTAATTGTTGCTGTAATTGGAAACGGATTATTTAAAGCCAACATTTCAGTTTTAGTCGGAAATCTTTATTCACACGCAAATGGTTCGCTAAAAGATGCTGCATATAATATTTTTTATATGGGAATAAATATTGGCGCATTCTTTGCGCCGATTGCAGCAGTTGAAATTAAGGATTATATGATTAGTACTTTTCATACAACACTTTCTGAAGGATATAATGCCGGCTTTGGTTTAGCCGCAATAGGAATGATAATTTCGGTAATAATTTTTACTACATTCAGAAAGCATTACAAAAGTGCTGATTATAAATCAAAAGATAAAGGAAATGAACACAGAGATGTTATTCTAACTAAAAAACAGGAAAAAGATAGAATTATTGCACTACTTATTACTTTTGCAATAGTAATTTTCTTTTGGATGGTTTATTATCAAAATGGTTTTACTTTAACATTGTTTGCACAAAACTATACTCAAGATTATGTTGATAACATAACTTTTCTTTTATTTGATCCGGTATCATTATTTTCATTGATTGCCATAATTTTAGGATTAGTTGGATTATTGAATAAGAAATCCAATATTAAAATTAGAGTTACAAGCCTTGCTGTAATTTTGATTGCAATTGTAATAATAATTTTCAAAGTAAATACACTTTCAAACTCAAATCATATTTCTCCAGAAAGCTTTCAAGTTTTTAATCCGATGTTTATTGTTTTCTTAACTCCACTTATTGTAGGATTTTTTGCATGGTTAAATAAAAAATCTAAAGAGCCGTCTACTCCTGGAAAAATTGGTTTAGCAATGGTGGTAACTGCTTTAGCAAATTTAATTATGATAGTTGCCGCATTCAGTTTACCAAAAGTTGGCTCATCAATTTCCGGTTCATTTTCGAAAGTTACACCATATTGGTTAATTTCATCTTATTTTGTAATGACCATTGCTGAATTATTTTTAAGTCCGATGGGGCTTTCTTTTGTTTCCAAAGTAGCGCCGCCCAAAATGAAAGGCTTAATGATGGGCGGCTGGTTTGTTGCCACTGCAGCTGGAAGTTATTTATCAGGTTTTGTTGGCAGATTTTATGAGAACTGGCAGCTTTGGCAATTCTTTTTATTGTTATTAGTTTGTTCTTTAATTTCTGCTGGACTTGTTTTGCTTTTCTTAAAAAAATTAAAAGTAGTTTCTGAATAATTTTAGAAGTATGAATTATTTATCCCCGTTGTTTATTTAGAAACACGGGGATTTTTTTTATTATCTTTTATCTCAGAATATCAATTTATTGTTCGATTGGCATGTATAAAAATTATTTTTTCCTAAATAGAATTGTCATTGAAGCAAATAAAATAATACAAGATTTTATGATAACTTCAATTTTTTCGCAAGATAAGGATAAACTTATATTTATTCTAAATAAAAATGGAGAAGAAAAATTAATTGAAATTTCTGTAAATCCTGGATTTCCTTACTTTACGGTAAAAGAAAAATTTAATAGAGCTAAAAAAAATACTCTAGATTTTTTTGAAAATTATTTACCATTAAAATTAATTCTTTTAGAGATTGCGGAGAACGATAGAATAATCAAGATAAAAACAGATAAATGTAATTTCTATTTTTCAATTCGCGGTAAATTTACAAATGTATGCTTAGTCGATTCGAAAAATAAAATTACTAATTTCAAAAAAATGCCGGATGGATATTCTGATGAATCATTTATTAACGAAATCAATTCGACAAAATTCATATCATATTTCAATATACCTGAGTTTAAGATTGAAAACTTTCATGAATACAAAATTGATATAAAGAAAAAATATCCAATAATCAGCAAAGAAATAATATTTGAATTAGAGAATAGAACCTCCTATCAAAACGAACACGAAATAATAAAAGAACTCAAAAAGATTATAAAAGAGATTGAAGTTGGAAATCCAGTTGTTAGCATGGATAATCAAACACATGATATTAATCTAATTATTGAATCATTTAATATATTTAAATTTGATGAGACTAAATTATTTGGAAATTTAATTTCTGCTTTAAATTATTTTATAAGTAAAAAATATTATTTTGAAATTGTTGAATCAAAAAGAAAAATAATCCGTAATTATTTAGAAAATTCTTTAGAAAAATTATCAAACAAAATTAACAACGTTAAAACTTCAATTGAAAGAGGATGCAGAACAGATGAATACCAAAAATTAGGAAATCTTTTGTTGGTAAATATTAATTTAATAAGAACTGGAATGGAAAATATAGAAGTAAAAGATATTTATGATGGAAATACTTTAATAAATATTAAATTGGATAGAAATATTTCTCCTCAAATGAACATTAATAAATATTTTGATAAAGCCAAAAGTGATAAAATAAAATTTGACAAATCTAAAGAACTGTATAGCAATTTAACAAAGCAGTACAAAAAGTTAAAAGCAATTGAGGAAAAATTTTTATCAGAAATTTCAAATGAAAATTATGAATTAATTATGAATGAATTAAAATTAAATCAGCAAGAAAAAAATCCTAAGAAAGATGACATTCAAAGTAAGTTTAAGCATTATTTAATTGAAGGGAAATATCATGTTTATGTTGGCAAAGACAGCAAGAATAATGATTTATTAACCATCCAGTTTGCAAAACAAAATGATTATTGGTTTCATGCAAGAAGCGTTGCTGGCTCTCACGTAGTATTAAGAGTAGAAAACACAAAAGAAGTTATACCCAAAAATATTTTAAAGAAAGCAGCTTCTTTAGCTGCTTATCACAGTAAAGCAAAGACTAGTGGATTAGCACCTGTATCATTTACTCAAAAAAAATATGTTGTAAAAAAGAAAGGAATGGAACCTGGTAAAGTTGCATTATTAAAAGAGGATGTTCTAATTGTCAAACCAGAAATCCCTTCAGACACTGTCTATTTAACAGTTGAATAGCGTCGTTCTTAAAAAGTCAAAATATTTTTTAAAATATTTCTTAACTATTATTGACATTTAATTTATATTGTCTTCAAATATTTTGATATGTTTTAAATTATTTCAAAATATTTTAGTTTGAATAAAATTGTTATTTATACCGATACTGAAAGTGAATTCAAATTTTTCTAAAATTAAATTGGCATAAGCCAAAACTTAATTCACTTATTTACAGCCACATTAAGGGAGAAATATTTATGGTTGATAGTATCTGTCTTTTTGAAGGTCTTTATTATACAAGACTCCTACCGCTAGTATACTTTAGGCCAGTTTACGATCTAAGATGCGGTATTTTAACTTTAAGAGAAAAAGCATTACTACAATTTCCAGATTTTCCAATTTCACTTCACTGTCGCGGATATCTAACGGACTCACTTGCACAAAATAATCCTAGCATAAAAGTAAATCAAATCCATGGAAAAAGCTGTTTACTAATAAACGGAAGAGTTATTGTTGATGAAAATTTTAGAAATAAAATTTCATTAGACGGAAATGATACTTTATATGTTAAGGGCGATACAATTATTGCTGCTAAAGTAAGTGGCTCTAAATTAGACGCAATTAAGCATCAGTTGAATGATTTATTTTCGCTTTCAGACTTTAATGATTTAGTGAAACAGGAAATTGATGCCGATATAATAAATTATCCGTGGGATTTAATTGGAAATAATGGGAAACAATTAATCTCTGATTTTAATAACCTGACAAAAAATATAAATGGTAAGAAAATCAAAGGTAAAATTTATGATGGCGCATTCCTTCTTAATGAAAAAAATATTTTTATAGATGAAGGCACAAAAGTAAAACCTGGAGTTGTTCTTGATGCAGAAGAAGGACCTATTTACATTGGAAAGAATGCTACAATTTATCCAAATGCAACAATAGAAGGCCCGGCGTATATTGGTGATGAATCTAAAATTAAAATAGGCGCAAAGATTTATGAAGACACAAGCATTGGACCTGTTTGCAAAGTTGGTGGTGAAGTTGAAGCCTCAATAATTCATTCTTATTCAAATAAGCAGCACGATGGATTTTTAGGGCATTCATATTTGGGAATGTGGGTTAATTTAGGAGCCGATACAAACAACAGCGACTTAAAAAATAATTATGGAAGTGTAAAAGTTATTATCAACGGAGAACAAATTGATAGCGGTTCCATGTTTGTAGGTTTGACTATTGGAGATCATTCTAAAAGTGCTATAAATACTATGTTCAACACTGGAACTGTTGTTGGAGTTTCTAGCAATATTTATGGTGGTAGTTTCCCAAGTAAATATATCCCTTCATTTTCTTGGGGAGGTTCTGAAGCTCTTACAAGCTATGACCTTGGGAGAAGTATTGAAGTTGCAAAAAGAGTAATGGGAAGGAGAAATATTGAACTAACTGATATTGATGAAAAACTTTTTAGAAAAATATTTGACCTTACTAAAGAAGAACGAAGAAAGAGAGGAATGCCAAATTAATTTTATACTGTCATATTTAAATATAATTTTGGATATGACGAAATTATTATTTTAAATAATTTATTAAAGGAGTAAATATGCGTTTAATTATTCAACCAAATTATGATATGATTTCTAAGTGGGCTGCAAATTATGTAGCCAGTAGAATTTTGGAATTTAATCCTAATTCAAAAAAAAGATTTGTACTTGGATTACCCACAGGTTCATCACCAATAGGAATGTATAAAGAATTAGTTAAACTAAATAAACGTGGCATAGTCTCATTTAAATATGTAACAACTTTTAATATGGATGAATATGTTGCTTTAGCGGAAGATCACCCAGAAAGCTATCACTCTTTTATGTGGAATAATTTTTTTAGCCATATAGATATTGATAAAAAGTATGTAAATATTTTGAATGGAAACGCAAAAGATTTGGATAAAGAATGTCTAGATTACGAAAAAAGAATTAAAAATTCTGGAGGAATAAATTTATTTGTTGGTGGTATTGGCCCTGATGGTCATATTGCTTTTAATGAACCAGGCTCTTCTCTCGGTTCTTTAACAAGAGTAAAAACATTAACAATGGATACAATTATTGCTAATTCAAGGTTTTTTGATAATGATATAAACAAAGTTCCTAAAACGGCATTAACAGTTGGAGTAAAAACTGTTCTTGATGCAGAAGAAGTAATGATTTTAATTAGCGGCCATAATAAAGCACGAGCATTATCAAAAGTGGTTGAAGAAGGAGTAAATCATATGTGGACTGTAAGCGCACTTCAATTACATCCTAAAGGCATAATTGTTTGTGATGATTCTTCTACATACGAATTGAAAGTTGGTACGGTTAAATATTTTAAAGACATAGAATCAGAAAATCTTGATCCTAAAAGTTTGATGAAGTAATAAAAAAAAGAGCCATTACTTAGGAATCCCTCCAAGGACAACTTTTGTTGTTTCCTAAAATAATGGCTCTGATTATGTTAAATAAATCGGTCAACAATAATTTTATTGTACAAGTAATATGCCGTAAATACAAAAAGAAAAACAATTCAAAATTTTAATAAGAAAGGAGTCTTAGTTTCTATTTTTGAGATATCGGATTATTTTAATACAAGAGTAAATTGAATGTAATATTTTATACTAAGATAATGAATTTAGAATTTCTGAATAAATTGATCTGCCAACTTCAATTATTTTATCATTTGGAAGAAATTTAGGATTATGCAGCCCATATTTTGCCCCATTAGAAGTACCAAGCCAAAACATAAACGAAGGAAATTTTTGAGAGAAAAATCCAAAATCTTCTCCAGTCATTTTGTAACCGCAGTCAATAAAATTATATACTTTAGATAGCGATTTTGACAGTTTACCAAATAGATTTGAATTTATAATAACTTCTGGATAATGCGCACCTTTTTCTATTCTAATTTTCACTCCAGTTATTTTTTCAATTCCATTAAGTATTATTTCTATTTGTGAAAAAAATATCAATAATTCTTTGCTACTTAATCCACGCATAGTTCCTTCTAATCTTGCGTACCCAGGAAGTATATTTCTTATTTCTCCTGCCGATATTTTTCCGGCTCCAAAAACTAAAGGTTTGGAAATATCTTTAGGAAGCTTATCAACAGCATCAAGAAATAATCTTAATGCATTAAATGCATTTTTGCCTTTTTGTGGGAAAGCGACATGAGAATTTATTCCGTGGAAATCTATATCTACTTCTAATGAAGATGCAAATAAAACCCCATTTGTACTTGCAATTGTTCCAAAAGGATATTCATCCGTAACATGAAGAGCAAAAGCATCTTGAATTTTATAATTTTTGAAAATTCCTGTATTGTAAAATTCCATTGCCCCACCGCCGCTTTCCTCAGCAGGCTGAAATAAAAACAAAATATTTTTTTTTATTTTATTTTTTAAAACATATTGAAGAAAACTGTAAAGAATTGAAGTATGAACATCATGCCCGCAAGCATGCATATAGCTATTTCTAGATTTGAAACTAACTTCATTTTCTTCTTTAATTGGAAGCGCATCTATATCTGCTCGAAAGAGATGGAAATTGCCATTTCCTGCTTTATATTCAACAATTAAACCGGTTTTATACGGAGTATGAATTTTAATATTATTTGAATTTGGTAAATTTTTAACACTTTCAATAATAAGCTCTGTAGTTTTAAATTCGTGGAAAGAAATTTCAGGATTTTGATGAAGTTTATGTCGTAAAGCAATCGGTGAAATTTTCATAAAATATTACTTTAAAAATTTATAATTCAAATGTTTCAATAAGAGCTTTAACAGCTTTATCCTTAAATTTCTCTTCTACTAAACAAGAAATTTTTATTTCAGAAGTAGTTACTAATTTTATAGGAATTTTTTCTAATGCTTTAAAATATTTTGATGCAACACCGCTGCTAGATTTCATCCCAATTCCAACAATCGAAATCTTTGAGTAACCAGAATGATAATCAATGTTAAACCCTTTCATATCTTTAAGTATATTAGAAAGTGTTTTTGCAATATGAGATTTTTTTTCTTCAATAATTGTAAATGAGATATTCAATCCAGTATTACTAATGACAGAAATCATATCTACGTTCAAACCTTCTTTAGCTACTTTTTCAAAAATCTGCTGGACTAAATTATAGTCAAGCGGCAAATTTGATAAGGTTACTTGTGTCTGATTATCCATTACACTCAAACCTGAAACTACAGGTTGTTCTATATTTTTTTTCATTACGTAACTTCCCTCCTCGTCGGAAAATGTTGAACCACAATAAATAGTAATCCCAAATTTCTTAGCAATTTCTACAGATCTGCTGTGCAAAACTTTTGCGCCAAGGCTGGACATCTCAAGCATTTCATCATAAGTAATAAATTTTAGTTTCTTAGCTGTAGGATGAATTCTTGGATCAGTCGAATAAATGCCTGCAACATCACTGTATATTTCACACTTGGCGTTAAGTGCAGCAGCAACAGCTACCGCAGAAGTATCGGATCCACCGCGGCCTAAAGTTGTAATTTCTCCTTCTTCAGTAATTCCTTGGAACCCAGTAATAATAATTGCATTATTTTCTTTAAAAAGATATTTAATTTTTTTGGATTTCAAATTTTTAATCCTAGCTTGAGTAAAATCGCTAGTTGTTACTATTCCAGCTTGGAATGCATTTAACGATTTGCATTTAATACCAATATCGTTCAAAGCTAAAGCAAGCAGAGATGCAGCAACTTGTTCACCAGTAGTTAAAAGCATATCTAATTCTCTTGGAACTAAATTGTTAGTTATTTCTTTTGCCAACTTAATCAAATTATCAGTTGTTTTACCCATCGCAGAAACTACAACAACCAGTTTATTCCCTTCTTCTATTTTTTTTGAAATTCTTTGTGCTACATTTTTTATTTTATTAGTATCTGCAACAGAGCTTCCGCCATATTTTTGGACAATAATTTTCATATTTTTTATCAATTATTTCAAATTATAATTTTCTTAATTCATTTATTAATTGTGTTTTACTTTTTGTTTTTTCATCTACTTTCTTTATCATTTTAGCAGGAACTCCTGCCATAACAGAATATGATTCTACATCATTAACAACAACTGATCCGGCAGCAATTACTGAACCTTTTCCAACTTTAACTCCTTCAAGCACAACTGCATTTGCGCCAATTAGTACATCATCTTCAATTATTACTGGAGTTGCGCTTGGTGGCTCTACCACTCCGGCTAATACGGCACCTGCACCAATGTGACAATTCTTTCCAACAATAACTCGTCCGCCCACAACTACATTCATATCAATCATAGTTTTTTCGCCAATTACTGCACCTATGTTAATAACTGCTCCCATCATGATTACGCAATTATCGCCAATCTCAACTAAATCTCTGATAATAGCTCCAGGTTCAATGCGCGCTTTAAATTTAGTAAGATCAGATAGTGGAATTGCTGAGTTTCTACGATCAATCTCAATTTTATATTTAGAGATAAATTGTTTATTGTTTTCATAAAGTGAAATGAATTCATTATGCTCGCAAAACAAAACGCCAAACTCATTATTACCAAAGAAATCAAAGTTAGTAAAATCTATTTTATATAAACTTCCTTGAAGAAAAATCCTGGCTGGTGTTTTTTTCTCTGAATTAGCTATATAATTTATAATTTCATAAGAATCCATATTACACTTCCAATTAATATTGTGTTTTTTTTTGATTATTTCTCGAATACTACTTCATTAAAAGTATAAAAACCGTTTTCCTTTTTTAAAGCAAATTCAACTGAACGCATAATTCCTTCAGCAAATGTTCTTCTTGAAGTTGCATGATGAGAAATTGATAGAATTTCACCTAGACCACCAAAATAAACTGTATGATCGCCAGGTACATTTCCTAATCTTAAAGATGAAATATTAACCTTTTTATCTTTGAAAATCTCATTTATCATTTTAGCTGTACCTGAAGGTTTATCTTTCTTAAATCGGTGATGAGTTTCAGAAATTTCAACATCCCAATCAGAAAGTTTTTCTTTTGCAATTTCTGTTAATTTTAAAAGGATTTGAATCCCAATTGAAAAATTATAACTTTGAACAACAGGAACTATCTTTGATACATCTTTGAGTTTTAAGATTTGATCATTGCTTAATCCTGTAGTTGCAATAACAAAAGGTGTTCGATATTTTTCAACATAAGAGATGCTTTTAGAAAATACTTCCGGTAATGAACAATCAATAATTATATCTGGTCGATCAATATATTTTTCACCTTCAATATCAAATTGAAAAACTTGGTTATAACCATTTTCGTTTAGAACAGTTTTCACTTCGTTCCCAAGTCTACCGGAAGAACCAATTAAGCCATATTTTATTTTTGATTCCATTTTATTTTTTTTTGAGAATATTAAGATAAAATCTTTTTCATTTCTTCATCTAAAAATTTTTCAGTTTTTTCTGTTACCGGTTCTAAAGGAAGTCGTAAGATATTCTCACATAATCCTAGTTTACTCATAACATATTTTAAAGGCATGGGACTAGTTTCAACAAAAAGCGCATTCATCATACTCAAATATTTATTATTTAATTTTTGAGCAAGCAAATAATCTTTATTAAATATTGCATTAGTAATTTGTTTTAATTCATTAGGATATGCATTTGAAAATACTGAAATAATTCCAACTCCGCCTAAAGCCATAATAGGCAATGTTTGGTCATCATTACCTGAAAAAACTAAAAAATTAGAAGGTTTAATTGACATTAAATGAGCAATTTGGGAAATATTGCCGCATGCTTCTTTTACTCCAACAACATTTGGACATTCTTCACTAATTTTAACTATCGTTTCAGGCATCAAATTCATTCCGGTTCGAGATGGAACATTGTATAATAAAATTGGAAGAGTTGTTTTATCAGCAATGAATTTAAAATGCGAAATTAAACTTGCTTGTGTTCCCTTGTTATAATATGGATTAACTATCAATAATCCGTCGGCACCCAATTCTTCAGCGTTTTTATTTAGTTGAATAACATTATTAGTATCATTTGTGCCTGTACCAATAATTATTTTAGCTTTGCCGCTAACCTCTTCAATAACTGTTGAAATTATTTTCTTTCTTTCTTCAAAATTAATAACTGGAGATTCACCGGTAGTTCCAAGAACAACTAATGCATCCACACCTCCGTCAATTTGATGTCGGCATATATTTTTTAATGCTTTGTAATCCACATTATAACTATCATCGAATGGAGTTATAATTGCTGTTCCAACTCCTTTAAACATTTGAATAACCTTCCAAAATTATTTTATTTGTAAAACTATAAATCATTAAAAAAAATAAGAAAAAGATTTTACAATATGATTATTTTCTTAATTTCTAAGTCTAATGTAATAAAATTCAAAACAAATCAATTTTATTTGCATCATATCAATTAAAAAAAATTGAAAGAATAAAAAATTATTTAAAGTTTGATTAGAAGTATTTGAACAGTTACAAATTAAATAGTAATTTATGCTTGCAATTTTTGAAAATTTTTGCGCCTGTAGCTTAATTGGATAGAGCATCTGACTACGGATCAGAAGGTTCGGGGTTCGAATCCCTGCAGGCGCACAAAATAAAATTGATTATAGAATCTGCAAACCCCACCAATACTCAATTTCTAAGTTATGGATATTATATGTTTTTCAAGCAATAAATCTCTCCAGCAAAGAGATTAGATTTTTTTTAGATGTCTTGCGTTTATCAATATTTTATACTAAGTTATAATGCGTGGTCAGGGAAACTACCCTTAAAGTTTACTTATAGTTCTGTAAAAATTAAATTGTGCAGGAAATACTTTTTGTAATTTCTTTGGCATTACTATCTCAAAATTATTTGTTAATTAATTTGAGATTAGAATTTATGGAACAGAAAAGTTTAGAATCAATTATCTTCAAGTTAAATACCTCCTTTTATAATACTGCGTATATAATAAATGCAAAGCTATTCTTGTTTATTATGCCATTCGATTACATTTTTAAAATCAAATTTCTTCAAATGAAATATTATGCTGTACTTAATTTTTCTAAACTATACAATTCTAAAAATACTTTTTATAATTTATTTAATGTATGGAATAACTGGGGTTCTCTAAAACCTTTCAAATTATTGCAAGAATTTGATAGTCAATTTAATTCATTAATTATACGATTTGATGCTGCTTATTTCGATTTTGATTAATTATGTTTTGCTCTTATTGAAGTTCATTTAAATAATTAAGACGCCACCCTTCAAAATCGGATTTTCATTTTAAATCAAATCTACTAATTATTAGTTATTTATTAATAATTAATTGAACAAAAACATTTATTCTATCTTTTTGAGGCATATATTTCAATCTAAAACAATGTTTAACTAAATAACAAGTAATCTCAATTCTTTTATGTGGCACAAATATTGGAAAATTAATAATGTCTTTTTAATTACTAAGAAACGGGGTGTGTATTATGAGTTCAATACAAATGTTATTAGTACTATTTGCTATGGTAATTCTTAGTTTGCTAACTCTCAATGTATACAAAACTAATAGCTCAAGAGAAGGTACGCTAAGATACAATGAAGCAGCAATAACTGCTACGGGTCTTGCCCAGTCCATGATCAACGAAATTAGAAGCAAAGCATTTGACCAAAATACTGTTAATAAATCTGTTTCTGTACCAGATTCGTTAACAATTCCACAATTGCTTGGTCCTGATACCGGAGAAGTTTCTCGAATTCAATTTAATGATATTGACGATTTCAACAATTACACATCTATAGATACTCTAAGCCGTTTAGGTATTTTCACAATTAAAGTAAAAGTTCAATATATCACCAATCTTTTGCCTAATGTTATTAGTAATGTACCAACATTCTCTAAACAAGTTAATATAGAAGTCTTAAATTTCTCATTACCTAATGATACATTAAAATACAGCCAGGTAATGTCATATTAAAAGGAGTTTTTATGTCTTATTGGTTGGATTTAGCCGGTTCATATATTATCGGAGGGATGGTAGTATTAATGATAGCAATGTTAAATACACATGTAGTTTCTTCATCAATTAATGTTACCAATGAAAATATTGCTCAGGGGAATCTAAAAGCAGTTAAAGATGTTATTAACAGCGATTTTTATAAAATTGGATATTGGCTCAACAGTCAATCCATTGCACAAGCAGATTCAGACAAAATAAAATTTTATTCTGATTTAGATAATAATGGCATTATTGATACTGTTTATTATTATCCCGGAACAACTTCTCAATTAACTTCCACTAAAAATCCAAATGATAAACCGCTTTACAGAAAAGTAAATAATAATTTATTAACTTTAATTGCTGCAACAAAATTCAAACTTGCTTATTATGATTCATTGGGAAGACAACTTGATTATGTTAGTTTGAGTTCACAAACTCAGCGCGACTTTATCCGCAGTGTCCAAGTATATTTAAAAGTTGAATCATCAGAACCCAATGATAATGTTTATCAAGGTGCAGAATGGTTGGGAAAAGTAACTCCTAAAAATTTATAAAGGAGGATATTATGGCTAGATTTTTAATGATTCTTATTATGGGAGGAATCATCTCCAATGGAATACTTTCCATTTCACAAAATAATTTTATTGCCCAAAGTACAAAAACTTCAGTTGAAGTTTTTAGTAAAGACAGAGCAAGAAATATTGCAAATAGCCTAGCAGAAATGCTATTATCAAAAGTTAGAGATAGTACTACGTGGCGAGTCAATTCGTATACTCAAACTGATTTATTTGGAGGTACAGCAAATTATAAAATAATCGATACTGTTATTCCTCCTTCAGACACGTTAGTGAAAATTTTAGTTGATGCAAACTTTAACGGTTTTCCAGCAAACGTAGTTGTTTTCGCAGATAAAGCTTATCCTGGTTTTATACCACCAGTAGTTCATGGATGTTGGACTGCAAATGGACCTTTAAATAATACTATTAGTGATATGTATATTGATGGTAGAGATCATGCCCTTAATGGCAGTGTAATTCCTGGTGCAGGAACTTTTGGTGTGTCTTCAAGTACGGTTTTTATTAATACTCAAAAAGCTTATATTGGTGGAACAAACAATAAAATTGACTATGCCCCATCCTATCCAGAAAATCCAAATTCTATTCAGCAGAATTATAATTGGGTTGGCAAATTTCCAAATTCCCCAGATGGTGCTTTGGGTCTTGCTGAAGGAACATTAAAAGCAATAGCTAAATCAGGATTAAATGGTAGCCAGTATGCAACTCGAGCATCGAAACTTCTTTTTCCTCTTAAGGGTGTTACATATTTAGAATTAGCAACTGGTATTGATGAAAAAATTGACATACCTACTGGAGGAATAAGCAAAGGGATTTTAGTCATTCACAATATAAGTACAAATAGCAGAGTTATAGAGACAAAGACACCTACTGCACAGTGGTTTGAAGGATTGATTATTGGCGATTATATGTTTCATTTACACTGCGATATACTGGGTTCAATTATATTACTTTCTCCTAATTTAGAAACATCAAAAAATTGCTCTGGCAATAAAGATCATAAAATACTTTATTCTTCCGAGTCAATCAAAAATGCAACATCCATAGTAGGAAAAAGTATTTTTGGAAATGGATATTACGGTTTTTTGACTCAAAGAATGAAAGTAAGATTTTGGTATGAATAAATAATATTATAAAAATGTTCAATTAAATATCAAAAAAAAGTAAAAATATTGTATTTGATTAAAATTATCGGTGGTTCCTATTTTGAATTATATTTATCGAAAATTACTGTAAAAGTTGATCCAACATTCTTAATACTATCAACTTTTATATCTGCTTTGTTAAGTTCAACATATTTTTTAACTAATGCCAATCCTAATCCATTTCCCTCAAATTCTCTTTTTTGTCCAACATCTTCTTGAGAAAAAGGTTTGTAGATATTATCAAGATAGTTTTCAGAAATACCAACACCAGTATCTTTAACAGATAAAAATACCTTTCCGTTTGGATTATCAAAGATTTTTACGTCAATGTGTCCTCTTTTAGTATATTTAATTGCATTACCTATAAGATTTTGGAATATCTGATTGAATGTATAAGCATCAGCAGAAATAAAAGCAGAATCGCTAGTACACTCAAAATTTATCTTAAGTCCTTTTTCTAATGCAAGAGGTTTTAATTCTTTGATAAGTTTTTCCATATGTTTCTCGGCATTAATTACCTCAAAATCAGCTTCATAATTCCCGCTTTGAATAGAAGATAAATTCAAAATTAAATCTATAGTTCTTTGTAATCTTTTTCCAGCGCTGTCCATAGATTCCATCAAAGTATTAAGTTCTTCATCTTTTAATGCGGCCAGTTCATCTGAAATTATAGGTGTTACATTTAAAATCACGTTCAGTGGAGTTCTAATTTCATGAGACATTTGAGCTAGAAATGCACTTTTAAGTCTGTCTGATTCTTCAGCTTTATCTTTAGCTCTAATTAATTCTTTCTCCACTTTTTTTCTTTCACTAATATCGATAATCTGATTAACGAAATTTAATGGTCTTCCTTGCCTATCGCGTAATAAAATTGATTTTACTATTGCATAAATAATTTTTCCACTTTTATGAACAAATCGTTTTTCAAAATATATATCGGAAAGATCTTCACTTAACATTTTTTTATTTAGCATCAGTTTATGTTCCCAATCTTCTTTCGCGGATTCTGGCCAATCTGTAAGGTCATTAACATCATTGTCCAATAATCGTTTATTTAAATATTGCTCTTTTATCCAATCATCACTATAAGTAATATTTGAGATTGGAAGATGTATCAGTTCTTCAGAGGAATAACCTGTAGTTTCACAGAAAGATATATTTACTTGTGTTATAATATTATCAAGCGAAGTAAGCACCATTCCAACAGGCGCAAGTTCTACCAAAAGACGGAACTGTTCTCTGCTTTGGTTTAAAGCTTCTTCAAAGTGTTTCCGTTGATTTATTTCATAATCTAATTCCTTAATTTTATCTTTAAATAAATTTTTCATTTGACGATTTAAAACTTCAATTTTATTTTTTGATGTAGTTATTTTGTCAACTAAAGCATTAAATTCGTATGATAAGATACCAAACTCATCCCAACGGTTTTCTAAAATTTTATATGAAAAATCATTATCGTTTAAAGAATTAGCTACATTAAGAATTTTTTTAACCGGTAAGTATATTAAATTACTTATAAGTATGGAAAATAAAAGGCCACATAACAATATTATCAATGTAATCATCGCAGAATCGTTTATATTTTGAACTATTTCTTGATTTAACTTTGGTAATTTAATTCCTACATACAACTTTGCATAATTTTTTTCATTTAGCTTAAATTGGTAACTTTTTTGTATTACATTATTTTTTGTTGTTTTGAATTGGTTTATATCACTATATAGATAATTATTCTCCACAGCAGCATTAATATTAAAATAATCAATAATACCTTTGTTGTCTTCAATAATTACATAATAATAAACCAATGAAGGAATTTGTGGATTTGTTTTTAGATTAGATTTAGAAAGATTATTAAGTCTATTATGATTATTTGCGATTATTTGTTCAGCAATTACATCAATTAAATCATTAGTAGAAATTTCCTTTTGCTTTGTATATTCCCTTGTATGGTAAATATAATAACCGACAGCAATTAGACAAAAGAAAATTACACTTATTAAAAAATACTTAACTCTAATTTTTTTGAACATAAACCGCTCAAAAAATTATTAAATTTTTTTCGTATTTTTCATTCAATAATACTCATGCTACCATTTTTTATCTGAAGAAAAGAATCACCCATGACCTTTTGATATAAACGTAATATATTTAAATTAAAAAGTCCATAGCCTTGCTGTAGTAATTTGGAAATTAGTTGACTAAAGTGAAATAATTTACGAAATGCTAAAATTATTCATCTGTTATATTCAATCTTCCCAATTAAATCGAAAGCTGAAAAAATTTCTCCATTTAATAAAATAATATAAGTTGATTTTTAAGGTTAGTCATCAAAATGAATTTGATACTCAGCATAAAAAGTTGTTCCGCTTTCCAAAGTTGAGTGGAAATAAATTTTCCCCTTTAAATATCGTTCAGTAATTAATTTCATGCTGTATGTTCCTAATCCACGGCCCACACCTTTTGTAGAAAACGAACGTTGAAATATTTGAAGCTGCGTATTTAAAGGAATGAAACCAGGATTGTGAACTGAAAATTTAATTTTATCACCATTTTTAACACAGCAAACTTTTATTTTTTCGCCTGAAGAAATTGATTCTAAAGCATTTTTAATCATATTTCCTAATACTCTAGATATTAATATATCATCAGTAACAAAATTTATAGACTCAAAATCATTTCCGATTTCAATTTCTTTTCCTTCTAAAACGGTCTGATTTTTATAGAGATTCAATATGTTTTCAATAATTTTTTTAGAGTTGTATGATTTAAAGTTTATAACCAGTTCTTGATTTTCAGCAAGCATAAGATCGCGTTGTGCTTTGATCTCTTCTACTAATTTTTTCACTAAATCATTTGCAACAGGACTCATTTCTTTTATTTCCTCTATAGAAGAATCCTTTAATAAACTAATATAACTTACAAGTCCATTTGCTGTATTAAGAACATCATGGAAAAATATTCTCTCTAATGCATGCCTTCTTTTTTCGTGACTAATATCTGCGAAAGTAAAAATTGAATAATTTTGACCATCAACATTTAATGGTTTTGCCCAAACCCTAAAATCAAAAGCTTCATTTGTTTCATTCTGTATGATTCTGCATTCATGTACATCTTCTTCTCCTTTTAATGAAGAAAGAATAACTTTTAATGCGCCGCATGTGGTGCAAAAATCTGTTGTACCGCATCCTTCTAAATTTATAAAAGCATTTTTGCAATTAAGCACTTCGCCAGGTCTTCTACCAAAGATAATATTTCCACTAATTTTTTGAGCAAAAATTTTAAAAGCTTTATTTGAAAATACAATTTGTCTATTCTGATTTAATACGACTAAATAATCTGGTGTTGCATCTAATATCTCATTAAATAAATTATTTTCAGCAAAACTATTTTTCTGTAAATTAATTTCTTGAATTGAGGATCTAGTATTTAATTCGATAGGTTTTTTATCGTTTAAATTTTCCATACAAAATCATATTAAAAAAATCGATATTTATTATAATAATTTATTAAATAATTTATCATGTAAAAATTATAACTTAAATGTATTCTTATTTTTTAACTTTCAATCTAATATAATAATTTATTTATTATAAGTATTGAAATAGTAATTTTGGCTATGCGATGTCTTGAAATTATAAAACAAACTATGAGTAAATGTATGTATTATATTTTATTTTATAAAACCGTTGATAATTATGTAGAAAAGAGAGTTCCTTATAGAGAAAACCATTTAGCATATGCTTCGGAGGCTCATAAACGAGGAGAATTGGTTTTAGCAGGAGCGCTTGCAGAACCGGCAGATAGCGCGGTTTTTATATTTAAAACAGAAAAATCTTCAATCGTAGAAAAATTTGCAAAACATGATCCATATGTTTTAAATGGCTTGATCACTGAATGGAATGTCAGGCCATGGTCAGTAGTTATCGGCGGTTGAAGTATTTTACTTTTATTAATATATAATTGCTTCAATCTCAATTTCAATGAAGTTTATTTTTATTCGAAGAATGCAAAATTTGTTCAATCAAATTAATTAAATCGCTTTTATCAAAAGGTTTTGCTAAATAATGAGTTAGACCTAAAGATAAAAAATATTCTTTATCGCTTTGCATTGCATAAGCCGTCAAGGCAACAATAGGTGTATTTTCATATCCGCTGATATTTTTAATTTCCAAGGTCGTATCAACTCCACTTTTTCCATAGCCAAGATTGATATCCATTAATATCAAATCATATTTTTTACTTTTTACCATTTCGATTGCTGCATCGCCTTTTTCAGCGCAGTCTAATTCATATAAACCTTTTAAAAACCGTCTTGTAATGTTTATTGATCCGAAATCGTTTTCAACTAAAAGAATTTTTGCCAGAGTAGGTTTTATTTTAACTTCAATATTATTCTCAGTTTCTGGTGTTTTTTCGGAATTGTCTTTAGTCTCTAATTCAATTTCCTCTTTTACTGTAGACTTAAACCTAACAGAAAATACTGAACCTCTTCCAAATCTGCTTTCGACGGATATTTTCCCATTCATTAGGTCTACATATTTTTTAGTAATTGTTAAACCCAATCCGCTGCCTTCAAACCTTCTTCCAATGCCCTCACTTACTTGTCTGAATTCTTCAAAAATAATATCAAGACTTTCTTTGGGAATTCCGATTCCTGTATCGATTACATTCAATACTGCCCAGTATTCTCCTTCAATTAATAATTTTGTTACTTCCACTATAATTCCGCCTTTTTCTGTATACTTAATTGCATTGCCAATTAAATTTTCTACTATTTGATCATAAAGACTTGGATCGAGAAACGAAGTAATTGAATCATCTCTGGCAGAAAATTTTATATACAGTCCTTTTTGATCAGCTAAAATTGATAATCTTTCAATTATCTCTTTTGTTTCTGTAACTAAATTTATTTTTTTAAATTCTAATTCTACTTTTCCAGATTCAATTCTTGATAAATCTAAGATTGAATTAATTGTTCCCATTAACCTTCTGCTTGAGTTGACAATTCCTTTCATCATTTCTTGTTGGTCTGGTGCTTCTAATTCACTTAATAATAATTGGGCATATCCTAAAATCGCAACCATTGGCGTTCTGATTTCATGGCTCATATTATTAAGAAAACTTGATTTTAGTTTGTTCATTTCTTCAGCTTTTTCTTTAGCAGTAATTAAGTGTTCTTCATATTTTTTTCTTTCACTAATATCTCTAAAAATGCTTAATAACAATGTTGGTTGTTCTTCTATTTCAATATAGGAATTAGAAATTTCTACCCATAATTTCTCTTTTCCTTCAATACTAATTTCATTTTCTACTTTTGATTGAATTGTGCGGTATTTAAAGCTTTGCTTATATTTTTCAAGTGTATCAAGGGTTTTGTCTATATAAACGAAATCAAATCTTTGTCCTTCAAGTTCTTCTTTTGTTTTATTCATCATTTTGCAGAACGCTGGATTGACTCTTACAATTATTCCTTCTTCGTTGCAAAGTCTCATTGCATCAAAAGAGTTTTCCCATACTGACCTAAATTCTGCTTCAGATTTCAATCTACTTTTTATACCTTCAATTTTTCTGGTTATATCTATTATTATCAAAATGAAATATTTTGGTTTACCAGAAGCATCATAAATTGGTGCTGTTCTTATTTGAGTATAAATTAAATTTTTATTTTTTGATAATAATCTAAGCTCCAAATCACTAACTATTTCTCCTTCAATACCTTTTATTAAACTTTCCTTCGCAATTTTTAGATCATCCGGGAAAATAAATTCAAGCGCATTTCTGTTAATTAAATTTCGAACATTATTTTCACCAGCTAATCTTGCACCTTGTCTATTACTGAATAAAATATTCCCTTTCAGGTCAATCAAAACTATAGCTTCTGGAGAAGTCTCAACCAATGTTTTATATAATTCTTCGCTTTCTTTTAATTTTTCTTTTGTAAGCTTTCTTTCTTTTCTTATAGTCGATTCGCGAAGCTCACGTTTTATAGCTGGAATTAATCTTGCTAAATTATTTTTCATTAAATAATCATTAGCTCCTGCGCGCATTGCATCAACTGCAACTGCTTCTCCGATTGTACCAGAAGTAATTATAAATGGAATATCTTCATCAAATTCTTTTACTATTTTTAAAGCCTCTAAACCAGAAAAGTTTGGCATAACATAATCAGAAATTACAATATCCCATTTTTTATTTTTAAGAGCATCCGAAAGACCTGTGGCAGATGAAACTATTTGGTTATTAATTTTAAATGATGCGTTCTCTATTTCTTTTAAAATAAGTATAGCATCATCTTCATTGTCTTCTACTACTAATACATTTAATTCGTTGTTCATATTTATCCTAAGTTTTGCGGAAGTTCATTAAATCGCAGCCAATATTTGCCAATCTCTTTTATAGTATCAACAAAATCCTCAAATCTAATTGGTTTCCTGATGTAACTATTTGCACCAAGTGAATATGCGTTTAATACATCCTTTTCTTCTTTTGAAGAAGTCAATATTACTACTGGAACCATTTTAGTCCTTTCATGTGTTCGAACAACTTGCAAGACTTTTAATCCAGCTACTTTTGGTAGTTTTAAATCTAACATAATTAACGCCGGCATTTCGTTAGGATTTCTATTTGAAAAACCGCCGGTACACAATAAATAATCAATAGCCTCTTTCCCATCATGCACAACTCTTAATGGATGTGGAAAATTACTGCTGCCAAATGCTCGCAATGCCAAAGCCTCATCATCGGGATTATCCTCTACAAGTAAAATCGATTTTGTAAACATCCTTGCCTCCTTATCATGGTAAAATAAAACTAATTGTTGCCCCTTTTTCCACTTCTCCCTCTGCCCAAATTTTCCCGCCGTGTCTAGTAACAATTCTATGAACTGTCGCTAGCCCTATTCCTGTTCCCTCATATTCAACTGCTGGATGAAGCCGCTCGAATGGTGTAAAGAGTTTACTGGCATATGCCATATTAAATCCGGCGCCATCATCTTTAACAAAAAATATTTTCCCTTCTTTGTTTTCATATGAACCAATCTCAATTACTGCTTCTGAATGATTTCTTGTAAATTTCCACGAATTACCCAGTAGATTTTCCATCATAATTTTCATGAGCTGATTATCGGCATTTACATATAGATTAGGTTCAATTTTAAATGTTACTTTTCTTTCTGGATGAGAATTTTTTAATTCATTTAGATATTCTCTAGCTATCTCACTCAAGTTTACTTTTGTTCTTACCAGTTCTGCCCTTGTAATTCTCGATAGTTTTAAAAAATCATCGATAAGATCAGACATTCTGAGTGTTGCTTGCCTAACACGATTAAGGTAATCTTGTCCGGTTGCGTCTAATTTTTCTTTATAATCCTCCATCAATATTTTACTAAAACCATCAATTGATCTTAAAGGTGCACGCAAATCATGTGAAACCGAGAAACTGAAAGATTCAAGTTCCTTATTTGCAGCTTCCAGTTCGGCAGTTCTTTGAATTACTCTTTCTTCAAGTTCTGAATTTAATTTTTTAATTTCATTTTCAGCAGAAATTCTTTCAGTAATATCGCGAGATACAGAAATTATAAAAGTTTGATGCTTCCATAAAATTGTATAACTTGATCCTTCCATCCAGTGCCAGTTCCCTTTGGAATCAATAATTCTATATTTTTCCTGCACTTTATTTTTCCAGTTTGAAATTTTTTTATAGTCTTCTTCGTTAATCAATTCAAATAAACTTTTTTTATAAAGTTCTCTTATGGGGTATCCAAGAAGAATTTCAAAAGAAGGGCTTGCATAAACAAATGATCCATTTTCACTTATCATACTTATAAAGTCTAACGAGTTTTCTGATATTAATCTAAATCTCTCTTCACTTTCTCTTAATAAGTTTTCAGCGTTTTTTCTTTCTGTTATATCATGAAGGGTAAGTAAATACATTGGAGTATTTTCCCAATCAATAATTACAATGCTTATTTCGGCATATCTAGTATCGTGGTGATTTCTTGTTATTTCTATTTCATATGGTTTTTCTTCAATAATTGGGTATATGAATGTTTCATTTATTAATTTTTCTTGAGATTTATTAAATAATTTTTCTGCAGCTGGATTGACGAATTTAATTATGTTTTGTTTATCAATAATTATAATTCCGTCGTCATTCTTTTCGATAATTGTTCTAAATCTTGTTTCACTTTCCTTTAGTTTTTTCTGTATTTTAAATCTTTCAATGCTGAATCTTAAAGCTCTAGATAATGGCCTGTTATCAACTTGACCTTTTATTAAATAATCTTGAGCACCATAAATCAAAGCTTCTTCGCCAATCTGTTCACTTTCATTTCCTGTTAATACAACAATTGGAATTTGTGGAAATTCTTTTACGAATGACATACAAGTTTCTATTCCATAGCTATCGGGTAAATTCAAATCTAAAAGGATAGCATCAAATGAATTATTTTTTATAAGCTCAAATGCTTCCTTTTTAAGCCTTGCCTTTTGAATAACAAACTGTGCAAGATTAGATTCCTTCAACATTTCTTCAATTAATCTTGCATCGCCAGGACTGTCTTCAACTAATAATATTTTTAATTGATCAAACATATTTACTTTCGTTTTTAATCTGATGGAAGCTTAACTATAGTAAACCAGAATTCTTCAATCGACTTTATTACTTTGTTAAACTGTTCTAAATCAATTGGCTTAGTTATATAGCAATTTGCGTATAGATTGTATGCTTTTATTATATCTTCCTCTGCTTTTGATATTGTTAATATTACAGTTGGAATCTTTCTTAAATTAATATCTGTTTTAATCTCGGCTAGCACTTCTCTTCCATCTTTTTTAGGAAGATTTAAATCAAGCAAAATTAAGTCGGGAGTTTTATTGTTTTCATATTTCCCATTTTTCTTCAAATAATTTATTGCCTCTTCACCGTCTGTTACAGTATCAATTTGATTTAATAACTTGCTTGTTTTAAATACTTCTTTTGTTAATCTTATATCTCCTAGGTTATCTTCAACAAGAAGTATTCTAACTGCTCTTTCCGTAATGCTATTCATTTTGATCCTTTATTTTTGGAATTGTAAAATAAAATGTTGACCCTTTTCCAACCTCAGAATTTACCCAGATTTTACCGCCATGCTTTTCAACTATTTTTTTTGCAATTGCTAGCCCCATGCCAACTCCTTTATAATCTTCTCTGGAATGAAGCCTTTGAAAGATTACAAATATTCTTTCAAAATATTGTGGATCAATTCCAATCCCATTATCATTTATACTAAATTCCCAATTATTTCCTTTCTCAGTTACAGAAATTTTAATTATTGGGATTTTATCGCCGGAAAATTTAATGGCATTGCCAATTAAATTTTGAAACAACTGAAGTAATTGTAATTCATCTCCCATTATTTTAGGGAAATTTTCTTTAATTATTACTGCTTTTTTTTCATCTATTGTTGTCTTCAAATTATCGAGCACTTGCTGCACAACAGAATTACAATTTACTATTTCAAACGGTTTTACTTTTCTATCTACTCTTGAATATGCTAGCAAACTCTGGATTAATGCTTGAAGTCTATTAGCGCCATCAACTGCAAAATTTATAAAGTCATCTGCATCCGAATCTAATTTCCCTTTATACCTGTTAGCAAGCAATTGAGTATAACTAGAAATCATTCTTAATGGTTCTTGCAAATCGTGTGATGCTATATATGCAAATTGCTCAAGCTCTTGGTTTGAGCGCCGAAGTTCATTTAACGCTTTTTGTACTTCTTCTTCTGATTCTTTTAACTTTGTAATATCTCTTGCAGCAGCAAACACTCCTTGAATTTCACCAGATTCACTTTTGTATATAGAAGCATTATATAAAACATTAATCGATTTACCGGATATGTGTTGAATAGTAAGTGGATAATCTACTACAAATCCATCTTTTAGTGCTTTTAGATATCCTTCATTAGCTTTTTCAGGTTCGGTAAAAAATTCGGCAAAGTTTTTTCCAATCAATTGTTCTCTTGATCTTCCGGTAGCTTTTTCAGTTGCTTTATTTACGTCCGTAATTTTCCCCTCAGCACTAATAGTAACCAGCGGGTCTAAACTTACTTCAATTAAATTTCTTGTATAATTTGAAACTGCTAACAATTTTTGTTGATATTCATTTCTCTTTTTAAGTATTTCAATTTTAATTAAAGCAATACTTGTAAGTCTGCTTATGGTTACAAGAAAATTTAATTCTTCGTGTTTCCACTTATGCAGTTTTTGTGTGTGATTAAGAATTATTAAATAAAAATTGTCTTGATTAAAAAGAAATGGAAACCACAACAAGCTTTTTATCTGATGTTGTTCGTGCAAAATTTGCGCTGAGCCATCTTTGAGCAAGCTTGGATTCATATCGTTGGCATGACTTTCTATCCAGCTTCGTGATTTATGCATTTCAGTAATACCGTTTATAAATACACTTATTGGATAATTTTCTTTTGTTGCTTTGACATTTAGTGAATTTGGGTTTAGCCACTCTGTCAATCCTTGAAAAGTTTCATCTTCAAAGGAAATTGAATAAATTAATGTGCGGTCTACTTCTAATGTCTTTCCAATAAATTCAGTTATCGTTTGAAGAATTGCTTCAGAATTTTCTTGAGTTATTATAAGTTCGGCAATTTGATTTATAGCCCTTGAAAAATGAAGTTGATTATTTAATGCTTCTTCTTGAAATTTACGGTTAGATATATCTCTGAAAGAAAAGATAGTTCTTATCTCTCCATTTTTATCATAAAATATTTTTGATGATGCATCAACAGGTATTTTTTTCCCGTTTCGTTGAATTAAAGTTAATTCGCCAGTTGCAAAACCATTTTTAGATCTTTTTTCAAAAAATTCATCAAGTTTAGGATCATTAATTTCAAGTAAGCCGCTTCTTCCGATATTGAGAATTTCTTCTTTACTATAGTTTAGTATTTTTTCAGCAGCTGGATTTGCATCATATATTGAGCCATCTGGTGAAGTAAGCAATAATCCATCTAAATTATTTTCAAAAATTATTCGATACAATTGATTTAATTCTATTGCTTTTTCTTCTGCAATTTTTCTATCGGTTATATCTTGAACTGTTCCCGATAATCCAATGATTTTATTATTTGAATCTCTTTTTACTTCTCCTCTTGCTGTAATCCATTTGCGAGATTTATTCGGAAGTACAAATTCCAAATCTAATTCATAAGATTCGCCAGTACTCATACTTTTTTTTACTGCAGCATCTAACCTTGCAGCGCTTTCTGATGTATAAACTTTTAAATGCTCTTCATATTTTGGTGGCTTTTGATTCGGATTTAATTCATATAAATTATAATATTCTTCAGACCAAATTATTTCATCAGTTTCAGCATTCCATTCCCAGCTTCCAATTTTGGCAATTCTTTGAGCTTCTTTTAGTTCACTTTCCCTTTTCTTTAATAAAGTTTCTGCTCTTTTTCGTTCAGTAATATCAATACCCATTTCAAAAATCAGAGTTTCGCCGTTTATATCCTTAAAGGGAACATCACTTACAAAATAATTTCTTCCGTCCGGACCTATCCGTTCCCATTCATGAATCTTATTTGTTTTGAGAACTTTATAAGTTTCACAATTTTCACATGGTTCGTTTTTGTTAAATAGAAATTCATAACAAAATCTCCCATCTCCTTCACCAAAACGCTCTCTGAAAAATTTATTTACAAAATTAAAATGATAGTCCGTTGTTAATAGTGCAACATAAGCAGGTGCTGTTTCTAAAATGTTTTTTAATTTTTCTCTTTCTTCAAATATTTTTGCTTCAGCTTTTTTTCTATTATGTTCAGATTCTATTGCATCTAGAGCATAAGAAATATCAAATCTAATTTCGTTCAATAATTTTATTTCCTCTTGGTTGAAAAAACCAACTGAACCAGAGTAAACATTTAATGAGCCTATAATTTTCCCTTTTAAGTTAAAGGCAAATGCCGCAGAAGATTTAAATCCAAGTTTAAGAGCTTTATCTTTCCATGGAGCCATTCGCTCATCTTTTTCAATATCGTTACAAATAAAATATTTACCACTTAAAATTGCTTTTGCTGTGGGACCTTTATTTAATTTCTCATCTGATAAAGATATTTTTATATTATCAAGGTATCCGTCAACAACTCCATAATAATAATTTGGCCTTATAAAATTTGTTTTTTCATCAATTAAGCCAATCCAAGCTAATTTAAATTTGCCCTGTTCAACTATTATTTTGCAAATTTCTTCTAGTAATCTATCTTTATCATCTATGTGAACAATAGCTTGATTTATACTACTTAAAATTGAATATAGTTTTGTTGTATTATGAAGTTCAATTTCTGTTTTTCTTCTTAATTCATTCTCTTCAATTAGCTGCTTGTTTATTTTATATTGTTTTTTGAATATCAGATATGCAGCAACTACAGCAGCAATTGTATCGAAAATATTGGTTATAAAATTTGATAGGTGAATATCCATTCCTGGATATATTGTAAATTTAAAATATTGAAAAACATTCATTCCGAAAAAGACAAGTAGTAAAGTAACTAATATTGTCTTTGTCATGTTACTTTTAAATTCTGAATTATATTCTTGCGTTGAATTCATCCTAATTTATTTTATTAGTTGTATGATTTATAAATATTTTTGAAATTACTTCTTGAAGCTTTTCAAAATCGTTAGATTTATCTAAAAAATATTCAGCACCGTATTTTATGCAGTAATCTTTAAATACTGGAAATGGATAGTTAGTTAAGATTATAACATGCGTATTGGGACTTCGCGATTTAATAATATTTAACAAATCCATACCATCTCCATCTTTCAATTGGATGTCTAATATTATTATTTCTGGAGGTGAGGAAATAAATTGCTTTAAACCTTCTCTAAAATTATCTGCGTGAAATATGGTTATGTTTTTTTTGATTCGACAAATTATTTCTATAATCCTTTCGCGGATAATTTCAGAATCATCAATTACTAATATGCTTAATGATTTATCATGGCTCATATTTATTCCAAATACTAAATATCTAATTATCTATTGATAATCAATTAGCATAAGTCTACATGTTTTGTAGTCTATGGACTACAAAACATAAATCATTAAAATTCGACTTTATTTGATTATTGATTCTTGGTGTTAATTAGTTCGAAAGTAAGAAATACGATTTCCCCAGCTGATTAAATTATTTTGTTTTTTATTGCGTAGTGAGTTAATTCCACATCATTTTTTACCATTAGTTTATGATGAATTCTTTCTCTGTAAGTTCTTACTGATTTTACACTTATTGAAAGTCTGTTAGCAATTTCTTTTGGTTCTTTTCCCAAAGCAATCATGCAAAGTATTTGATATTCTCTATTAGAAAGATTCTCATGTAGATAAGGTTTTTTACTTATCATTACTCTGGAAGCTAATGATTCAGCTAAGTTTTGGCTTATATATTTTCTGCCGTTATAAATTTTATTAATTGCATTAATTAATTCAGAGGGAGCGCTTTCTTTATTTAAATATCCAGATGCCCCGTTTTCTAATACTCGAATTCCAATTTGTTCTTCTGGATAAATGCTTAAAACTAATATTGCAGATTGAGGTTTTATTTTTTTTACTTCTTTAATTACTTCAAATCCATCTCTGCCAGGCATAGCAATATCTAATATAATTACATCAAAATTATTTTTACTTATTTTCTCTATCACTTCTTGGCCATTTGAAGCTTCAGCTATAACTTTCATTTCATTAGATTTAGCAATTATCTGTTTAATGCCTTCTCTAACAACTGGATGATCATCAGCTATTAATATGCTAATCATTAGTTTTCTCATTTTTTATTAGGTTCTTTTTCATGGGAATTTCAATTGTTACTAATGTACCAATTCCCTTTTTACCAATTATTTTTATTGAACCTCTTAATTCCCTTACTCTTTCTTTCATTCCAAAAATTCCAAGCGAGTTTTTATTATTAATATCCTCTTGCTCTATTCCAATGCCGTTGTCTTTAATTCTCAAAAAAAGATGATTATCAATTTTTACCATTGAAATAACAACTTTTGTTGCAAATGAATGCCGAATAATATTTGTAATTGATTCTTGAAATATTCTAAATAATGCAATTGAAAGTTTTTCTTCAAATAAGATTTCTTCTTTTGGCAGAAATAAGTTAAATCTAATTTTCGATCTTTTTTGAATATCATCAACCAACCATTCAATTGCAGCAATCAATCCAAGTTTATCTAAAATTATTGGTCTGAGTTCCGTAGATATTCTTCTTACAGATTTTATATTTGAATCAACTATTTCAATCATAGATTTTAATTTGTTTTTTATTTTTTCTCGATCAATTTCTCTTTCAAACATTTCGTGCATGAATGTTAAATCAATCTTTATTCCTGTAAGCCCTTGGCCAAGTTCGTCGTGAATTTCTCTAGCGATTTTATTTTTTTCTTCTTCTACAATTTCATGAATGTGAGTTGTAAGCAATCTTAGCTTTTTAGTTAAATTGCGTAGAATTATTTCATTATTAATCCTTTTTGTTATATCTCTCAAAATAAACTGAATTGCTTCTTTACCCTTATAAATTATTTTTTTAGAAATAATTTCTACAATAAAGATTTTGCCAGTTAATGTTTTAAATTTAATCTCAATTGTTTGAGGTTTTGATTCAACATTTACACTTTTATAATATTTATTTATATCTTCTAATAAATTTTTAGGTAAAAAATCAGAAAACGAACGCCCAATAATTTCAGATTCATTTTCTGCTCTCAGCAATTTTAGAGTTGCATTATTAATAAATTTTATTTTGCCATCTTGAATTATTCCAATTCCATCTGGTGATTGTTCAACTAATATCCTATATCTTTCTTCACTTTCAGATAACGCAAATTCTGCAAGTTTGATTTGGGTTATTGATCTTGAAATTGTTCCAATTGAGATAATTTCACCTTTTTTATTCCTAATTGGATAAATATTATCTAAAAACCAATGTCTCTGGCCATTCCATACTAAATTATTTTCAGATATAATGCTTTCTCCCTTTTCATAAACATATTTTACTCTATCTAAAATTTTTTTTGAGTCTTCTGGAGGTAAAAAATCATTGGGAAATTTTCTATAAATATTTTCAAATGTTATTCCGTATTTTTTTGGTCCATTGTAATAAAGGTATCTTCCATCAAAATCTTGAATAAAAATCATATCGTCAGTATTCTCAATTAGATTTCTAAGTCTTTCTTCACTATGTAGTAAATTTTTTTCAGCTTTTTTTCTATCAGTTATATCTTTTGAAATATTTAAAACATTATTATCATCTACTTTTACATAATCCGATAAAAACCATTTATTTTCTCCAGTGGTTCTTAATTTAATTTTTAATTCAATTTTTTTATTTAATCCGGTTTCCATTACATATTCAATTGTTTCTTTTAATACTTCATTTTCGCTAAAAAATTCTTCAGTAGAATATCCAATAAAATCTTTTATTCTATTATTTGTTAATTGTAATGAAGCTTTATTTATCATAGTTAAAATTATTTTTCCATCTGGTTTCTTTGTCCATAGTGCAGTTGGGTCAGGAATTTCATTAAATATTTTTTCAAATAATTGGTTATCTATTTTATATTCTGCTTGCTTCATTTTAAACTAATACAATTTTAACTGCGAATAATTTAACAATCATAAGATATTATACAACATAACTAAATAAAATTTCTTATATTTTTTAATTTTTATTGGTTTTAGATATTCTACAAATGTCTAAATTGGTGGCAGCCTAAAAAAATTCATCCCCAATTACCTTTTTTTATTATTTATATTCATTGATAATATAATAATTTTCCATGAAATATGTTTTCAGCAAATGAGTTTCTTAAGAAATTGCTTTTATTCGTTAAATTGATTCTAGTTATGGACGTTATTATTTTTACTAACGTTTTATTCAAATGTATTTATGCGCCCATAGCTCAACTGGATAGAGCATCAGACTTCGGATCTGAGGGTTGAGGGTTCGAATCCTTCTGGGCGTACTAAGTAAGTGATTTAAGATTTAATCACTCAACTTTACTTTTCCGTTACGTTACTTCCAAATAAGAAATTAATTATTTTAATAAGTGAATTTTTAAATTAAGTTAGAATTATAGTCGTAAATGATATTCTCTGAGGATTCATATAAATTTATGTATTCAGCTTTACAAGAAGCTGAGCATGCTTTAACAGAAAATGAAGTTCCTGTTGGTGCAGTAGTTGTACATAATAATAAAATTATAGGACGTGGTTCTAATCAAATTGAAAAATTAAAAGATGCAACCGCTCATGCTGAAATGATTGCTATAACAGCAGCTTCTAATCATTTAGGTAGTTGGCGTTTAAATGAATGCGATATATATGTAACTCTTGAACCATGCATTATGTGTACTGGTGCATTATTGGCTTCAAGAATTCGAAATATATATTTTGCTGCATTCGATCCGAAATTCGGAGCTTGCGGATCAATTTATAACCTTGCTGAAGAGGGAAAGTATAATCATAAAATAGAAGTATATTCTGGATTATATGAATCTGAAAGTATGCAATTACTCAATACTTTTTTTTCTAAAATACGAACATTAAAGAGTAACAATGTTTAGTAATATTTTCTAGGAGTAAAATTCTTTAAAATATTTTGTGATTATACGATATTTTAGACTAATTTATCAATCATAAATTTCATATTTATTGTTATTTAATAGTCAAATTTAAAGTGGAAAATATTATAAGCCGGATTTTCATTTTTTTAGTGTTAATCTTATTATTCAATTCAATTAGTACAGCTCAATCTTTTAAAAAAGAATATGATTGGAAACCATTTCATTTCCTTTTAGGTGAATGGATGGGTGAAGGATCGGGAGAACCTGGCCAAGGAATTGGAAGTTTTTCATTTGAATTTGATTTGCAAAAGAAAATAATTATTAGAAAAAGTTCTACAAGTTTTCAGTCAACTAAAGATAAAAATAATTTTGTTTTTGAAGACTTGACCATTATTTATAAAAATCCGGAAACTAGCGCAGTAAACGCAATTACTTTTGATAATGAAGGTCATGTTATAAATTATTTTATAAATTTCTCTGATGATCATAATGAATTGATATTTTTAAGTAATTATTCTTCAAATAGTCCTAGATATAGAATTACTTATTCAAAAATTAATAATCAAAAATTAAATGTTAAATTTGAAATTGCTCCAGCATCTAAACCGGATGCTTTTTCCGTTTATTATTCAGGAACCGCACATCGTAAATAAAATTTACTGATACGGTAAAAGTGTTAATCAAATTCATATGCTTGATTAAATCTTTTAATAATAATAATTTTCTCAAAAAAGATAGGAAATAAAATGCGAATTATTTTATTTGGCTCTCCGGGAGTTGGAAAAGGGACACAAGCAAAGATACTTTCTACTAAATTTAATATACCCCATATTTCTACTGGTGATATCCTTAGACAAGCAGTAAAAGATCAAACTCCTTTGGGAATTCAAGCACAAAATATTTTGAATAAAGGTGAACTTGTTTCTGATGATATAATGATTGAACTTATTAAAGATACATTACAAAATCCAAAATGTAAAAATGGATTTATTCTAGATGGTTTTCCAAGATCTATTGCTCAAGCTTTAGCATTCGACAAAATATTATTTGAATTAAATATTACTGATGTTTTATTACTTACTATTACTGCAGATGAAGAAGAATTAGTACAAAGGCTAACTAATCGAAGAGCTTGTAAAAAATGTGGAAACATTTTTTCATTAAACGAAATTAATGGCAAAGATGAATGTCCAATATGCGGTGCGAAAAATAGTTTTTATTTGCGCGAAGACGATTCTGAAAAAGTAATTAGACATAGATTGGAAATATTTAAAAATACAACAAGACCAGTTTTAGATCATTATGAAGAAAAAAATATGGTAATTTATATTAATGGTTCTTTGCCGGTAGATGAAGTAACTAAAAATATAGTTTCAGCAATTGAAGTAAGAGTTGAGAAGAAAAATTCTATTTCTGCTTAATTACACCTTTTAATGCTTTCCCATCTTCTAATTTATAAATTTTCATGGGAAATCTTTTAACAATTTCATAATTGTGCGTTGCAAAAAGAACTGCAGTGCCACGGTTATTTATTTTCATTATTATTTCTAATATTTCGTTTGCAGATTCAGGATCTAGATTTCCAGTTGGCTCATCAGCAAGAATCAAAATTGGTTCATTAACTATAGCTCTAGCAATTGCAACTCTTTGTTTTTCACCTCCAGACAATTCATCTGGCATGCTGAACCGCCTATGAAATAACCCAACTTCGGAAAGTGCATCATTCAATTTTTTCTTTATTTCTTTTTTTGAAATTCCGGTTGCTTCTAAAACAAATGAAATATTCTCGTATATATTTCGGTCTCTAAATAATTTAAAATCTTGGAAGATTACACCAAGTTTTCTTCTTAAAAAAGGAAGATCTTTTGGTTTTATATTTTTAGAACTGTAACCTGCAACATTCACTTCGCCAGTATCAGGCAGCAAATTCATATAAATTAATTGAAGAAGAGTGCTTTTCCCTGAACCGCTCTTCCCTATTAGGAAACTAAATTCTCCATTTTCTAAAGTGATATTTAAATCAGCAAATACAGGCTGAGTAGGATAGCTGAAAGCAACATTATTTATCGTTAACATTTATATCAATCTTTCCTTAAAATAAATTGAACTCGTTCTGAATCTTTATTCCCCTGGGAATATGTAAAAGCTTTATAGCATTCCAAAATGGTAAATCCGGATTTATAAATTACTTCAAAGTATGTTTCAAATGGGAAAATTTTTTGTTTATGAATTTCTTTAAATATCTCACCATTTGGCAGTTCGATTAAAAAAGTATTAGTATGAATTTTAGATTGAGGATTGTACTTGCTGCTCTGTTTATATTTAATATTTTTAAACTTTCCAATTCGTTCCGCAACTTTGGAATGATTTATACTGTTTTTTTCAAGACTAACGTCAAAGGTAAAAACACCTTTGCGGTCAAGTACTCCATTGACTTCTTTGAACAAATTTAGAAGTTTTTTTTTACTTGTTAAATAATTTAAGCTGTCAAAGGTACTATAAATTAATCCAAATTTATTCTTAAAAGGTAATTGAGTCATTTCGCAGCAAACTTTAGGAGTTTTATTTTGAACAACACTTTTTAACATATTCTTTGATAAATCAGTCGCAATAATATTGGGAAAATATTTGGTAAAGTTCATTGCGAGTGTGCAGTTTCCTGCCGCTAACTCCAATACTTTTACATCTTTTTTAATTTTATTTTGAACAATAGAATTTAAATATCTTGCCCATACATCATACTCTATTTTTTTCATCAAATATTCGTAGATAAGGGGAAGTTTATCATAAATATTTGATTTCTCCACTGATTTCATATGCGTTTTCTATTTAATACTATTTTTTTTGCATAATTAAATGCCTGAATTATACTTGATTCGCTAGCTTTTCCTTCTCCGGCAATATCGAATGCCGTGCCGTGATCCGGCGAGGTTCTTACTATTGGTAAGCCTGCAGTAAAGTTTACTCCTCCTCCAAAATTAATTTGCTTAAAAGGTATTAAAACTTGATCATGGTACATTCCTAAAACAAGATCATAATTTTTATAAAGATGATTTGCAAAAAATGCATCTGGTGAAAAAGGTCCATCTAAAATTTTAGAATATATTTTATTTGTTATTATTGGTATTAAAATTTCTTTTTCTTCAACTCCAATTAATCCATTCTCGCCTGCATGTGGGTTTAATCCAAGCACTGCAACTTTAGGAAAAGCGATTTTTAAATCATTTTTTAGTGCAGAAATAATTATTTCTATTTTTTTAATAATTAATTCCTTCGTAATAAGAACTGGGACTCTTTTAATTGGCTCATGAATGGTTGCCAGTGCTGCATTCATTTTTTCAGAAAGAAAAGTCATAACAAAATTATTTATACCACACCATTTTGCATACATTTCGGTGTGTCCAGCGAATTTTTCACCGGACATATTTATTGCCAACTTAGAAATTGGAGCAGTGATTACAGCATCTGCAATTTTATTGCTTGTTAATTCAAAAGATTTTTTAATTGAAAGAAAAGCAGCTCTTCCAGAATCTATAGTAGGATAACCAATCTTTTGTTTAAAATAGCCATAATCTAATACAGTTACTTTTGAATCAAATTTCTCCTCTTTAAAATCCGAATAGTTAAATTCAAATTTTGGTTTTATAATTTTTGAATTTTTATCAAATACATTTGCTGGACAAATAAAAATAAACTTATCCTTAGGATTCTGAGTTATTTTGTTTAATGCTTTTATAACAATTTCTGGCCCAATCCCATTAATATCTCCACATGTAAAAACAAATTTATTCATTTTGTTTTCTCAGTTTATAATCTCCGGTACCATTTTGATCAATAAATTCAAAAACTCTATATGGATTATCATAAATCCATTTTTCAACAACCTTACCGTATTTGTTTGATGCCCTTTCAATATTTTTTGGCATTCCAAATCTAATATAAATTTCCCCTCGATCTGTTTCAGCGCCGTTCTTTCCAGATAACGTAGAAAAATTCTTTAATGCATAATCACACCGTAGATAGTACTCATTCATTAATGGGTTAAATTCACTTGAAGTATCAGGATCATATTTTTTCCAATAATTTAATAAGACTTTTGGATAATCTTTCGTCTTAAATTTTAGTAAAGAATCTACTACTGATTCTTTATCTATATACTTTAATAATTTTATTGCCTCCTTGCTTTCTCTTAACGTAATAGGTTTATTAAACCATATTACATCTTTTATAAAAGGCGCTATTTCATTCAAGTTTTTATTTTTTGAAATATAAATTCTGAGATTTCCCTCAATTAGTTTATGGCTGAAATTTTTTAATATAAAATTTTTAGTTGATAGAATCTTATTTGATGAACCTAAAAATATTTTATCTTCACATTCCTTTGGTGAAATAGCACTTGTAAATGATTCATTCACTGCTCCGCTGAAAACGGTGTCTTTATTATTTAATAGCTTCACATATATTTGATTTAGAGACGTATCTCTAGTTGGGATGATCAAATTAAATTGATTTTCACTAAACGGAATGCTGTTATTAAAATTAGTGATTTGATAAAATGATTTATCTCCGCATTTAATCAAATCGTGGTTTACAATGTATGGATCATAAAAGGATTGTTGATTAATTTTGCTTAAATCAGCTCTAACAGTAGGTAATTTTATATCTCTATTAGAATTTATATCTGTAATTATAGGATGTAAAATATATTTACCAGCAGTTAGATTAAATTTTACTTCGCCTTGAAAATAATTATTAGATGAATTTGTTTCATCATAATTTTCTGATAAAATTTCTTTATCTTCAATTTGCCTAGTTATATGATTTGCTAAAGTATCGGTTATTTCAATTGATATTCTGAAATTTGCTGAGTATTTATTCCTATCCCTAGTAAATACAAATCGATTGTAGGGTATTCTATATAGATAGAAATAATCAATCGATGAATCAGCACAGTTAAAATGAGTTTCATAATAAGCAAAGGCTTGATGATTTTGACTGAATGTTTTTCCTAGATCTAAAAAAGTGAAAATCAAAATTACGTATAGATAAGTTTTTTTTGTCATATCAGAAATATAAAAATGCATTATGACTATAAATATATATGATATTTTTAATTGCAGTCAAATTTAGCTCAATCAATAATTTCCTTAAAAAATAGAAAATTAATAATTAGAAACTTAAAACTAACTAGCGCGTAATCTTCCCTTTGTACCTTAAATTAGATTCAAAATAAAAACATTTAATGATCAACTAACCTTGGTGTAAAAATTCACATGCAGTACTGATTAACTATTCATGCTATTCAAAAATTCTTTATTGTTTTTAGTACCACGAATTTTATCTAACAAGAAATCCATTGCTTCTACAGGATTAAAATCACTAAGAATTTTTCTTAATATCCAAACTTTCGCAAGTTCGTCCTCTTTCATAAGCAAATCTTCTCTCCTAGTGCCAGAACGGTTAACATCAATTGCTGGGAAGATTCTTCTATCACTTAGGTCACGATTTAGAACCAATTCCATATTACCTGTACCTTTGAATTCTTCAAAGATAACATCATCCATTCTACTTCCAGTATCAATTAAAGCAGTAGCTATAATAGTTAAACTGCCGCCATCTTCAGTATTTCTGGCTGCTCCGAAAAATCTTTTGGGTTTGTGTAATGCATTAGCATCAACACCACCAGAAAGAATTCTTCCACTGTGTGGAACAACAATATTATGAGCCCGTGCAAGCCTAGTTATACTATCAAGAAGAATAACAACATCTTCTTTTGCTTCAACTAATCTTTTTGCTTTTTCAATTACCATATCAGCAACTTGAACATGACGCTCTGCGGGTTCATCAAAAGTTGAACTGATAACTTCACCCTTAACTGATCTTTCCATATCAGTTACTTCTTCAGGTCGTTCATCAATTAAAAGAATAATCAATTTAATTTCGGGATGATTTCTTGTAATTGAGTTTGCAATCTTTTGGAGAAGAATTGTTTTACCGCTTTTAGGTGGAGATACAATTAAACCTCTTTGACCTTTTCCAATTGGTGAAAGAAGGTCCACTATCCTCATTGAATATTCACCTGGTGCAGATTCAAGATTAATTCTTCTTGTAGGGTAAACAGGAACAAGGTTATCAAATAAAGTTCTTTCTCTTATCCCTTCAGGTTCAAGACCGTTAACTGCTTCAACTCTTAAAAGGGCAAAAAATCTCTCGCCTTCTTTTGGCGGTCTTACTTGTCCACTTACAAAATCGCCTGTACGAAGACTAAACTTTTTTATTTGTGAAGGAGAAACATAAATATCATCCGGTGAAGGAAGATAGTTATAATCTGATGATCGAAGAAAACCATAACCGTCAGGCAAAACTTCCAAAACACCTTTTGAAAAAGTTAAACCGTCCTTTGCAGTTTGAGCTTCGAGAATTTTGAAAATTAGTTCTTGCTTTCGCAGATCACTGTAGCCGGAAATTCCTAATTCCTTAGCTATTGCATTGAGCTCTACAATCTTTTTCGATTTAAGCTCAGAGATGTCCATTGGCATATTATTCGTCCCAATTTATTTAGTTAATTGAATTTGATTATAAATAAAAATATTCTTTTCAAAGATTTACCGGATTTGATTACGCGGCCATTAAATTAAATTTAACTATTGTTTAATTACCATTGAAAGGAACAAGAGGTTTAATTGAAACATAGTGTTATTTAAAAAAAATGTCAAGCAATTTTATTTTTTATAATTGATGATTTTATTTCGCCTAATAAATACATGCTTCCTAAAACTACTAAACAATTTTCACGGTTTTCTTTTTTAAAGCTGTTAAATAATTTTATTGAGTCTTGTTCCGGAAAAACTTTTAATTTTATTTCATCAGCAATTTTCTGAAGTTCAGCAATTTTGCACGATCTTTCATAATTAATTTCGGTGATATGAATTTCATCAAAATGGTCCCTAAGCTTAATCAGCATTTCTTTGATAGATTTATCTTTCATTACACCAAAAAGCAAAATTTTTTTCTGATATTTGGTTTGATCTTTTTGAAATTCAATAAGGAAGTTCTCTATTCCCTCTGGATTATGTGCAGAATCAAAAATTATATCAGGACTCATCGAATAATATTCAAATCTTCCTTGTATTCCTGTGTTTTTAATTACATTATGAATACCTTTTAATATCGGTCTAAAATCATTCTTCAATAAAGTTTTTGATACTACAAGTCCTGCTAAAGCTGCATTAAATTTTTGATATTCACCTTTCAGCGGAATATCCCAATTGTCAATTTCAACTTCTTCTGTATAAAGTTCAACTAATTCATTCTTTACATTTATATAATCTTCAATTTTATACAAGTTGCTGTTTGTTTCATTACATTTTTTCTCAACAACTTTTTCTGCATCAGATGGTAATTTGCCTGTAAATACTTTCGAATGTTTTTTTATTATCGCAGCTTTCTCTCCGGCAATATCTGTAATTGTATTACCAAGTATATTAGTATGTTCAAGACTAATTGAAGTAATTACTACAGCTAATGGAGATAATACGTTTGTAGCATCAAGTCTTCCTCCAAGCCCTGTTTCTATCACTGCGAAATCTACTTTTTGTTCGAAAAAATATTTAAACGCTATTGCAGTTGTTACTTCAAAAAAGGTAAGTTTTTTTTCATCAATATAATCGGAATAATCTTTAATAAAATTGGCTATATATTCATCTGGTATCTGTTTGCCATCAATTACAATTCTTTCATTAAATTTTACAAAATGAGGTGATGTATATAAGCCAACTTTGAAGCCAAATTCCATCAAAATACTTGCAATAAAAGAGGAAGTGCTTCCCTTTCCGTTTGAGCCAGCTATATGAAATGTTTTTAATTGTTTTTGAGGATTTCCAATCAGTTCAAGAAAATTAGAAATATTTTCTAATCCTAATTTAATCCCAAAGTTATGAAGCGAGTATAATTTATTTAATGCAGATTCTACGTTCATAATCTTAAATTTGATATGACCCTGTTAATTGTGATATCTTTTCAATTTTATTTTTCATACAATAACTTTCCAAAGATTGCAGCATTTCAATTGGTGCTGCTGGATTGATAAAATTCAATGTACCGATTTGGATTGCAGATGAACCAGCAATCATGAATTCAATTATATCTTTCCAATTCATAATGCCACCAATACCAATTATTGGTATATCAACTTTTTGTTTTATCTCTAAAACTTTTGCTAATGCAACTGGTTTTATAGCAGGGCCCGATAAACCACCTGTTACATTTTTAATTTTCGGCTTTCGTGTATTTATATCAAAAGCAGTTCCTACTAAAGTATTGATAGCAGAAATAGCATCTCCACCTTCCTGTTTTACAATTTTTGCAAATTCTGAAATATAAGATACATTTGGCGAAAGTTTAACAATCACAGGTTTTCTTGTAACCGATTTTACCTTTTCTGTAATCTTACCAACTGCAGAAATATCATTCCCAAATTGTAAACCACCTTCTTTTACGTTAGGACAAGAAACATTTATTTCAAACGCCGAAATAGCTTCTTCTTCGGTTAGAATTTTTGTGCACTCAACATATTCCTCAATAGTACTTGCAGCTATATTGCAGATTAAAGGTACATCATATTTTTTTAGGAAAGGTATTTTCTCTTTTAAAAATACTTCTACACCAACATTTGCTAATCCAATTGCGTTTAACATCCCTGATGGCGTTTCAACAATTCGTTGGGGTGGATTTCCCTTCCTTGGTTTTAAGCTTAATGATTTTGTAACTATTCCACCAATTTTATTTAAGTCTAAAAATTCCGACATTTCATTTCCATAACCAACAGTACCCGAAGCCAATAAAATTGGATTGCGAAAATTCAATGGTCCTACTTGAACTGAAAGATCTACAATGTTCATATAATTATATCCCGAACATTAAAAACTGGACCATCTTTGCATACCAACAAATATTTATCTTGATTTTTTGTCGATTCGATTGGGCAACCTTGGCAAATCCCAAATCCGCATGCCATTGCGCTTTCTGTCGATACTTCACACTCGAAATTATTTATTAAACAAAATTCTTTTAAGGCTCTTAACATTGAATTAGGACCGCATGCAAAAATTTTAATTTTATTTTTTTTCAATAATTCCAAATGCTCATTTAAAAGTTCAACTACATTTCCTTTAAATCCTAAAGAACCGTCATCGGTTGCAATTGAAATATTTTTCATTTCATGTGTAATTACTTCTCTATAAGTTTTTCCGCCTATAAATGAAATGATGTTTTTTCCTTTTTCAATTTTTTTGATTAGATATGGGAATGGGGCTGCTCCTAATCCGCCAGCAACAATTACGGCAGTGTCATAATCTCCAATATAATTAAATCCGTTTCCTAAAGGTCCTAGAATATCTATTGAGTCACCATATTTTTTACTTGCCAATATTTTTGTGCCTTCCCCGAAAACATTGAACATTAGATAAAAATAATCGCCTTCAACATTGCAGATGCTAAAAGGGCGTCTTAATAATGGATAAATATTTTCTGATACGCGCACATTCAAAAATTGTCCTGGTTTAATTGAATTTGCAATTTCCGGACAATGAATTTTTAGTAAAAATATTTGGTTATCTAGTTCTATTACTTTATCTACCAAAGCTTCAATAACTAGCAAATGTTTTCCTTATAATTTTCAATTTTTCAAACGAATTAAATTTGGAGCTATCTAGGTGCATTTTAAGGCAGGTTCTATATCTGCTCAAATACTTTCTTATTTAATAATAATGTAAAATTTTATAAATCAAAACTAAATAAAAATTTTATAATTTGCGAACAATACAATTATTATTTTTTACAGCATTAAATTAATTAGAATTTCAATCAACCGCAGTCAAATCAGAAAATACATCATTACAAAAATCAATTACTCTAGAATAAGCTTCCCAATCTTTAAATATTGCACTACCTTCCTAAATTTTATATAAAAATAATATTGTGTATGAAAAACAGACCATTTTATAGAAGAGTATAAATCTTTTACTTACCGTACAATTTTTTTATCCTCAAAATAAATGCCCCTTATTAAAAAAGCTTGTTATAATCAAAATTGTTTAGAGTTAACATGGTATGCTAATTGAGTTTGCTTGTAAATAGAAAAAATTTTTTCAAAGTAATTCAATAATCTGGAAGTAATAGGAATAATAAATTTTTAACTGTTATTATCTAAACTTTCAGTGGTTGAATGAAATAAGTAAAAGAGTTGTACCGGTACACAAAAAAAATAATAAGAAAAAATTATCCAGTTTTTTCTTTTGAATAATTAATAAAAAAAAGTCGAGGTACAAAATGAATCGCTATTACAGAAGTTTTTTTGAATTTCAAAATCAAAAAGATAATAAAGCAAAATCTTATGTCTCTTTATTATTTGCGGTTATTACCTTTTTTGTGTTATCTGTGTTTTTAGAAACAAATGCAGCAACAATTACAAGTGCTAAAGATGGTCTTTGGAGTGCAACCACAACTTGGGTTGGTGGTGTTGTTCCGGGTTCTGGAGATTCGGTTATAATTAATACTAACCATGATGTTACAATGGATGCAAATTATATTTGTGCTGGAATTAAGGTAACTGGCAATTTGATTTGGAACAATGGAATTCAATTTAGTGTAACTGGAGAATTTGGAGGAGCTGGTAAATTAACCTTTAATAGTAGCAGTGTATATCTAAGCGTTGGTGGTAATTTTAGTTATTCAGGTGATTTGATCCCGCAAGATTATCTCAATATTTCATTTGAAGGTACTGGAAATCAAACCATTAGCAATGTAGGGAAAAAGCCTTGGCATGCTATTACAGTTAATAAACCATCTGGAACTCTT
Source organism: Bacteroidota bacterium (assembly GCA_021824145.1). Classification (GTDB taxonomy): domain Bacteria; phylum Bacteroidota; class Ignavibacteria; order Ignavibacteriales; family Ignavibacteriaceae; genus FEN-1297. Next base: position 67,222 of record JAKALM010000004.1, on the reverse strand, counting down.
TTCATCACAATAACACCAACCGTTAGCTCAACCCAATTTCTATCAGGAAATATTAACTATAATGGTGGTATACAGGACGTTCTATTTGGGACATATCCAAATGATCTAACTCTTTCTGGTTCTGGTGCTAAAACACCAACAACTAATATTACAGTAAACGGTATATTTTCTTTCGAAGGTTCCGCTACATTAAGCCTTGGCAAATCTACAACACTAACCTATGGAAGTAACGCTGCTCTTAGATATAATACATCAGCTTCACGAAATGCTGGGGTAGAATGGCAAACTCCATTTTCTGCAACTGGAGGCATTATAATTGCGAGTCAAACCATAACATTGAATAATAACAAAGTACTTGGGACAAATGTTCCTCTTACAATTAATAATGGTGCAGTTCTAGCAGATGGCGGACATACTCTAACAGCAAATGGTCACATTTATAACAGTGGAATGCATTCAGGGAATGGAAAAATTTCGTTACTTGCTGATACTATAGCTGGCAATGGTGCTTTCCAAAATCTAGAAATAAATAAAGCTGAAGGTGTTGATATTCTTGGAAATATAAATATAAATGGAACACTTTCACTTTTAAATGGTAATCTTAATACTGGTTCAAATACTATTACTTTAGGTACGGCTGGTATTTTATCCGGAGAAACTGTTGGTAAATATATAATAGGTAATTTAACAACATCTCGAGCTGTTCATAAAACTGCATCAACTTTTGGAGGAATTGGTGTTGCCTTAAATGCTGGAACTGATGATTTAGGAAATGTAGCAGTTACGCGAGTATCTGGCAGTTCTGGTATAATTACTGTCGGTTCAAATTCAAGTATTGCCCGTAATTGGACTATTACTGCAGATAATCAGCCTGTTCATGGAAGAACATTAACTTTATATTGGCCTGGTGACGATGAAAATGGTATCGATCCGACAAGTGTTTTAGTATATCGTAATGATGCTGGTATATGGACTCAAGTTGGTGATGTTCAAAATGCAACCACACTTGCACCGCCTTTATATGCTGTCTCTGTTGTTACAAACCAATTTTCAAAGTGGACTATTGGTGGCTCTACTAATCCATTGCCTGTAGAATTATCATCTTTCAGTGCAAATGTTGTTAACAATGCTGTAAATCTTAAATGGACAACTTCCACTGAAGTAAAAAATTACGGCTTTGATATTGAAAGAGCTTCGGAAAATATTTGGAAGAAAATCGGTTTCGTTCAAGGTTCTGGAAACAGTAATTCTCCAAAAGAATATTCATTTATTGATAACTCAGTTTCTTCAGGAAAATATTTATATAGACTAAAACAAATTGATAATGATGGATCGTATAAATATTCCAAAGAAATTGAAATTACTTTTAATAAACCTTTAACATTCCAGTTGCATCAGAATTATCCAAATCCTTTTAATCCTTCAACTACAATAAAATATGATGTCCCTTCTTCAGAAAAACTTACAATAAAAGTTTACAATTTTATTGGACAAGAAGTAGCAACCTTATTTGAAGGTGTTAGAGAAGTTGGAAGTTATGATGTAAAATTCGACGGTAAAAATCTTGCTAGCGGTATATATTTTGTTAGCTTGAAATCAAATTCATTTGCAAAAAACATTAAAATGATTTTGATGAAATAGTAAATTCTTTTAATTCCGTTCTGTGATTGAGTATTTTAATAATATTCTAAATCACTTCGCTAAATCTTCAAGGTCTCATGTGAGACCTTGAAGTTTTTTTAATTATAGTTGAAGAAATTATTTTGTAAATAATAATTCACTTTTAATTTTTGATATTTAAAACTACAATCAATTAATATCAATTTATTAACCTTCCAAAATTACTTTCATGCTACTAAATATTTATCTCTAAAATATTTTACATGATTAAATTTATTTATTATATAATCAGCGCTAAATGTGTATAACAACACAAAAGCTATTTTTAATATCTTCAAATCAAAACAAAGAACTTCCCATCACTTAAAATATCAAGCTTAAATACTAAATTTTATTAGAAGATTTTAATAACATAATATTAATTCGATAATTTTTTATTACCTCTGAGTATTTCCCAAAATGATTATCGAATCTATTCTCCATTAAAAATATTATTTAATTTTTTCAAACTACCGAACTCAATTCTATTAAAATCTTCAAATTATTCTTCGATAATCTAATTACTAAGATACAGGGCCGAAATCATTAGAAATAAAATCGAGCGAAAGTATATAGAATGAATTTGTGAAAGGTAATGTGAGTATGAAAATAAATAATTTACTAAAATTAGTTGTAACGATGTTTTTATCTGTAAATATTTTTTCGCAAACTGTAACAAAAGTTCTGGTATCAGGTTTAACTGGATATACTTCTCATGATACCGATGTGTTGAATTCTTTTCTTTTAGGATATTCTAGTTATGATGGCACAAAATATCCATCGCAAATTGATCTTCATATAGACAATTCAGCTTATTCGGCAATACAATATGCAAATCAAAATAATTATCAAATTGTAATTAGGTCTTACACTGGACTCAATTCTGCAGTTAATGATACAGCAAAAAATTACCCAAATGTTTTGCTTTTTATGCCCGCTGGTTCAAATAGTTTTTATTATGTCTGCACTCTTGATATTCCAAATGCAGCTGCTGTTTCTACTGGTGCAGGTATAGATACTTTAGTTACAGGTTATAAAGTTGAATTCTTTTCAATTGATCCTATTACAAATTCAAATAGTTCAAGTTTTTCTAATGGATATATAGCTGGACAAATTGCGTATTTAGCAAATCGTTACAATATTTCACTTCAGCAGGCAAGATCAATTGCCAGAAATAATTCTTATGTAAATAATCAATCGACAAATTATGTTCAATATGGCGAAATTAATCTTTCCCAAGCAGTGAATTCTACTGATTCGTATTTACAGGCGCTACCTGTTGAGTTAAATGAATTCTCAGCATTTAAAATTAATAATCAAATCAAGTTAAATTGGTCTACTTCAAACGAAGTAAATAATTATGGATTTGATGTTGAACGTTTTGAAAAAAATAATAAAAAATATTCTGAATGGAAAAAAATTGGATTTATTAAAGGTGCTGGCAACAGCAACTTGCAAAAATTTTATTCATTTATTGACAATACCGTCTCCCAAGGTGATTTTCTTTATAGATTAAAACAAATTGATAATAATGGAAATTATAAGTATTCTAAAAAAATTGAAATTAATTTTGCAAACCAAGAAGCAATTTCACTTCATCAAAATTATCCCAATCCATTTAATCCTACAACAACCATTAAATATGAAGTTGTTAATTCCGAGAGAATAATTGTTAATGTTTACAATTGGATTGGACAATTAGTAGAAAATCTTTTTGATGGGATAGAAGAACCAGGAAGTTATGAACTTATATTTGATGGTAGTAAGCTTGCAAGTGGAATATATTTTGTAAAAATGGAATCGGCATCTGAAATAAAGACTTTAAAGATGGCATTACTCAAATAAATATGCCTACTAAATTGTTTTGTTAGAAAATTCATTTTCGAATTTCTAAGAAATATATAATCCCATTTCGATTTCTGAATAACGAAATGGGATTATTTTTTTAAAACTACTATTCGGTTACATACCATAATATGGCGCACTAGTTTTCTGCAAATCCAATTTTACAATTGTTTGAGGAAGCAAGAAATTGCCAGATGCATCATTAATTTGCTTGCGTACATAATAAAGAAAGTTTCCTGTTCCCCATGCTAATGATAATGCCGGTGAATTTAATAGAACTCTTGAATAAAGTATTCCAAATGATTTATCAACATTAATATAAACTATTGGTAATGGCAGATTAGTTGCCAGATACATCTCGCCATCATTTGAAAAAGTAAGATCATTAACTAAGTATCCACTTCCATAATTACCTGAAAAATCAAAATAATTTTCAGAAGTACCAAGATTGCCGTTGGCATCTATCGGCATTCTCATAATAGTTGTTAAAGAATCTTTTTGAGCAGCAACATAAAGATATGGTGTTCCTCCGCTAACGAATATTCTCATTGCAGTTACATTATAGTTGAACGGGTATGATGAATAACTTTTATCAGGCTTTATTTTATATATTGCAGAATTATTTCCTGCTGCCCATAAATTTCCGGAAGGATCAAATTCAATTTGCGAAAGTTTTAAGGTAGTTGGCGAAAGTACAACATAAGCAGAATTTTTACCGCCTCCAGATGGTACTGTAAATATTGCTTGGTTACCTCTCGCAGCGTATAATACTCCCCCGATGCCCATTCTCATTCTTGTCCAGTAAGTTTCTCCACCTTTTGCAGAATAAAGAATTGACGAACTATCTGGTGCAATTTGAACTATCCCCATTGCATAATTAGATGAATATAAATTTCCGGAATTATCTACAATAATATTCATTGGTTGGTTTGTATGATCTTTTAAATCTGGATACCAATCAACCGCGGAAGGATTTAAAACATAATCATAAGTATTACTAAATAAAACAGCAGTATTAGTGCTTATTTTTATTTTCATAGTTCCAGGTGTGTTTGGCGGAATTACTGTAAGCTGTGTTGATGTTGCTGAAATGATCGTTCCAGCTTGTTTTCCAAAATATACTTTTATTGCAGATGTATTAGATAAAAAGTTACTGCCTGTAATTGTAATATTAGTTACTCCTGCCAATGCTGAATTAGGAGGATCAATTGATGAAATTGATGGAGTTGCACCTAGTGAACTTGGTGATGGATCTGTATAAAAACTTGGCGTAACTTCGTTTGAACATCCAGCTAAAAATGAAATAAAAACAATTGCCGGTATAGTAATTATTACAATGAATTTATTAAAATATTTTTTCATGCTTTCTCCACATTTTATTCCATTATCAAAATACATATGTTTATTTCTGTTTAACGAATAATAATACATTTTTGATAGGCTGTATCACCAGCCTTGTATTTTAATTGGCCCGTTACTGGATCTGTGTAATCTTGTGTAACTGTAAAATGTACAATATAAATTCCGCTTACTACAACTTGTCCCGATGAAGTATTTGAATTCCAAGTTTCATCACCGCTTCCATCTTCATGGTATATTGTTTTTATTAAGTTACCATTTTCAGTATAAATTCTTATGGTGCAGTGTCCTGGTATATTTAAAAACATTATTTTATCTGGTTCACCTGGATATTGCATCTGAGCAGATCTAATATTATATGGATTAGGAACAATTCTTATCCCAGATAAAGTTTCACCAGCTTGTCTTCTTAAATATGCTGCAATATTAGTTTTAGTATAGAACCTGCTGCTTAACAAAATACCAGTAGGATTTGGAACTCCACTAGAATTATCAGTTCCATTACTAAATGCACAGATATAATAATAATATGAAAATCCTCTTTGTGCTGATACATCTGAAAATTGTGTAGTGCCAGGTGGAAGTGATGCAATTTCATCAAACGTAGTATCGGGAGTTCCAACTGCACGGAATATTTTATAACCTCCAAAATCTGGACTACTTTCTGAAAGACTACGATCCCAAGTTAAAGAAATTCTATCACCACCTGATCTAATATCAAATAATGGTGGAGGCAATGGCGGTTCAGGTATTTTATATCCTAGCTCATAATTTATTACCGCTCGGCTGAACGTTTTCATTATTGAATCTTTACCAGTGTAAACCCATGTATCTTTATAAACATCTTTATCAGTTGTTGTTGTTCCATTTGGTAAAACAAACGGGCCATTATCGCTTGGATTATTATATGCCTGCATCCATCTTCTTCCTATTTGCCAGCAAGCTGTTCGGTCTAATCCATTAACTCCTACTGCTAATACAATAACAACACTATCACCCGGATTTATATCCCAAGGCCCATACGAAATCCACATTCCTGTTCCCCCTCCATCATTATGAACTTTCCATGGATCTGGATATTTTGACATATATTTTTCATCAAATCGCTCTGTAGGATTACCAAGACCTTTATATGGTATGCCACTTAAGAAATTATACATATCAGCTTGTTGCGGTGCTGTAGATAAAGACATATCTCCTAAACTTGGATATGTATCTCCTGCATGCCATCCAAGTACAGCTGGTTGACTAGCATCATCAGTTTTATCAGAAGCAGATTTATCTACATGAAGAGTTACTATTCCAGCAAATTGAGGTGAACATAATCTTCCAGTTTTCGTTATTACGTCTGGCGAGCCAATATTGTCATATGTGTTTTCTGCTCTTTGTCCAGTCCATTCGAAACCTGCTCTTAACCATTGAGGAAGAGGGCTCGCTTCCGTTAAATTGGAAACTTCACTAACATGTTGTGAATAATCCTCCCCACGTCTCGTAGTCCAACTGTGTTTGCCATATTCCTGATCGTAACCCATTTTATCTGCACCTTCACGACATACGCTATACCGATTCAGAAATCCGAAACGAAATCCTTTTACTGTTGCATTTAGTACTTTTATTTTGTTAGCATCAACATATCCTGTATTCTTAAATGTATATTCAATTATAAAATAATTATCGTGGTATTGCTGACTGAAAGCTAGAACTTTTCTAGTCATTGTAATACCCATTGAAGTATTAACTACGTTAGTAACAATTCTATCTGCTATTTGATTGTTATCAATGCTGTCAACATCTCCTGCATAAGGAGCACTTACATCTATACCGTCAACATATACTATTGGATTAGGAAATTTTGCAGTTTCTTTAATTTCCATTGGATAAACTGTAATTCTTGCATATGCAGTATTCAGACCATTACAATAATTGTCCCAATGTTGACCTTTAGAATCAGTAAAGTCTTGACATCCAATATATGTTCGTTCAATTACAGCATTATCTTGATAAAGATAATCCGAAGGCCAGGTTAATCCTTCATAATAAACGTTATTCCATGCGCGTTCAGCTCCTATTGCTGTAAACTTGCTTTGAAGTGAACCCACTCGAATATACCGTGTCTGGGTTTCTGATACTTGAGCAACTAGAGAAGGTGTAATAGAAATTAAGCAAATAATTGAAATTAAATTGATTAAATATTTTTTTATAAGAAACATTATAATACTCCTTTTTTATGCAAATAAATTATATCAAAAATTAATTCTAATGCCCAAACTGAAATGCCGAGGATTTAAAAACGCCATGGATTCATCATTTGGCATATTGATATAAGATTTTGTTGCTTTCCTTTGATTATTTGCTGCTGTTATTTTGGGATCATTATTAGGATTTGGCTGCAGAGGATCGTATGCTACGTTGCCTGGCCGGTAATCACCAATTTTATCATTTCCTTGATGTTCTCCTGTTTCCCATGGAAAACATAATGAAGATAAATAGTCTTGGTAGTCGTATGAATCAACAAATCCTGCCATGTTAAGAAACTTGAAGTTGAACACATTTGTAATATCTAAATAAAGTTGGAAATTAAGACCGCTTAAGTTTGCAAACCCTCTAAAATCTTTCGCAATACGCATATCTACACCATAATAATCAACCCACTGCACATTATTAGAAACTCCGGGAATATTGTTAGGATTATATGTTGCATGTGCTCCTGCTTGCCAATTTGCTAAAATACTTAAGCTCCATCCACCAAACGGATTTGTACCCATGAATTTTGGACCAAAATCATCTGGAGTAACAACCTCAACATTTGCTCTTGCATAAGGTTGAGGTACTGGTTTTGATTGCTGCGGATTCAACAATAGATAAGCACGCTGTTTATTAATATCCTGATAATACTGAGTTATATCGAAATAGCCTGAAGTAACTACATCATAAGTATAATTTATAAAACCTCTTAACCATCCACCTGTTACTTTAGACAATGTAACTTCAAAACCTCTGATATCAGCATAATTATTATTTGCAGCTCTTCTGTAATTAACAGAAGTATTTATGCTTTGATATAAAATCCATCCTGGCTGATTTGTTACATCTTTATAATAAGCTGCTAAATGAAAAAGCACTGTATTATAAACATTCTGTTCGTAGCCTAGCTCATAAGCAATTGTTTTTTCATAACTCATGTTTGGATTTCCCAGATAATCAACTTGGCCATTGGACTCTTGTTGAATAAGAAATCTATATGAAGATGATGGCTCCGATACAAAATGTCCATAGTTAAAATATAACTTTGAGTTTTCAGTTATTGGGTGTGAAATTCCTAAACGCGGGCTGATATACATTTCTGAATTTGCTTTTACTTTTGGTGCAATTTGCTCTATTTGATTTCCTGCACCAGCACTGAACAAATTATTATATGGATCTAAATTTAAATATTCAGTATTAGGATTCGAATAATCTAATCTTACTCCAAGATTTGCAATAAATCCTTGAAACTCCAATTTATCTTGAGCGTAAGCGCCTAATCTATATGGAAAAATATGATACTGTAAATTTCTTGTCCATGTAGACATTGATGGACTATAAGTACCTGAATTAATATCATAATCATTATAATAGAATTGAAATCCGGATTTAACTTGATTGTATTTATCAACCTGACTTGTTAAACTAAATAGCATTGAATAAGTCGCATTTATACTTTGATCGCGACCTAAATTCATCCATCCGCCCATGCTCATAACTCCATCGATTGATCCAGTACTGTATCCCCAATAACCAAATGGAGCTTGGTCAACATAATATCCGGGAATTGGCTGAAATATTTTTGATGTATCTCTTAATTGTGCTTGAAAAGTATTATATCTATTTTCATTTCTTTGAAGTGAAATATCATAGAAAGTTTCTGGGCTTAGAACATGTGTAAGTGTAATGCCAAAAACATTTCGATATATTGAGCTTGGACTATATCTATCCGGCATATATAGAACATTCATTCCGTCTGTGCTGGTAAGAAGATTTGCAACCTCAGATTGGCTTCTCATTAAATAACCATTAGGAACTGTTGTCCACTCATAAGGAGAAACTGAATTATCTTCACCGTAGATTCCCATTAAAGTTAGTTTTATGTCTTTTGTAACATTCGAATTGAGTTTAACTTCAATATGGTTATCAGTATAAGCATCGCGGGATAATGGAACAACAAACATATCTTGTTCGGCAAAGTAAGAAACGTAAAAGCGTAAGTCGCCAAGCTTTTCACCAATAAAGGGAACCGGTCCGCCAAATCCAGCATCAATAGTGTAATCTGGTTTGTTAATATCTCCAACTCTTCTGTGCTGCCATTCCCATAATCTTTGTGCTCCCAAAGGAGTTAAATCGTTTGAAGGATCGTTATCTTGAAGAGTTTTTAGTGCAACCGCATTCCAACCTTGAAAAGTTGGATAACTTTCTTGAGTATATTGGTCCCACGCTCCGTTATTAGTTCCAGTCCAGCAAACAGCTGGATCTGTATATGGTCTGTTAAAATAAGAATTAGGATCATACGGCGATAATCCGAAGTGCTTTTGCTGAGCTGGTGCATAATTAATATTTAAAGTTGCTGAATATCTTTTTCTATCTCCATCTTTTGTTATTACATTTACGATACCAGATCTAACGTTTCCATATTCTGCGTTGAATCCTCCCGTCTGTACTTGAATATCTTTTGCCGATGCTAAACTAACCGCAGAATATGGTATGTTGGATCGTTCATCATTCAATCTGAATCCATCAACCATATAAACTGTCTGATTTGCACCTCCGCCTCTGACAATTATTCCGCTACTTCCCTGTTCTATTCCAGCTTGTAGATATAGGACATCCGACACTGTCTGAACTGGAAGAGTCTGTATTGCTTCTGTCTGAATATTTATAACACTATTTGAAACATCTTTTGTTACAACAGGATGCTGTGCTGTTACTACAACTTCACCAACTGTTACAGCAGAAGTATGTAGTTGAGTATTTACCGTGCTAGTAAGGTCAATTTCAACTCTAACACCTTCAACAAGTGTCTTTTCATAGCCAACCATGCTAAACCTAACATTGTAACTTCCAGGTGGAACATTTAGTATAACATATGAACCGTCAATATTAGTAACAGCTCCCATTGATGTTCCTTCAATAATAACATTTACACTAGGCAGTGGCTCGCCTGTTTCAGCATCAGTCACTTTGCCGGCTATTTTTCCAGTTGTTCCGGCAATGACTAAATAAGAAAAACACAAAATTAAATTTATCAATAAGATAAGTTTGAATTTCATTTTTAATCTCCTATTCTTGGATTGCATTCAAAATACATAGTTTCTCACTTTCTAATTATCTTAAAGTGAAAAACTAAGTGAAAATCTTTGGATATTATTAAAAATTTTATGCGGTGTATATGAGTAATCAAAAGCAAATCCGAATTTAGAAACTCCTAAACCCATTGTTAATCCATAATCATCTTGCTTTGTAACGTAACCAACTCTTAGAGAAAAAGTTTTCATAAAAGTATATTCACCACCAATATTAATAAACTCTGAATATGAACGAGGATGCACTGCATCAATTGATACAACAAAGGAGTTGTTTTCTGCCATACTTGGGAAAAAATCTATAACGTCCATTGATATTCCAAATCTGAAAGTTAATGGAAGCTGAAAGTTTTCTCGTTCATAAGCTATCTCTCTCGAGAAATTGCTTATAGACATTCCGAAGGCAAGACTTTTTAATCCAGTTTTATAAATTGTTCCGAAATCAAATGCCAGTACACTAAGAGAATAATCTTTAATTGCGTAAGAAGTGTCTGTTGTTAAAACAGAATCTTTTATTACTTGAGTATAAACTGGAATTTGGCTATTGCCTAAATTCTGATTCGCAAATTTTATTCTTCCTCCCACAGAAAATTCTTCCGAAAGCTGCTTACCATAAACAAGCTGTACAGCTAAGGCATATGGTTCTGGATAACCATTCAGATCAATAAATCCTTGATCGTTTGCAGCAATGCTTGTAAAATTAAACGAGCCATAATTGACTTTAATAAAACTTAATCCAACTACACCGTAATCTCCATTGAAAGGCGCATATGCAATTGAACCGGAAATATAATTTATGTCAGCAATCCAATTCATTCTATTAAAACCTGCTTCAAACATTGATTTCATACTGGCTATTCCAGCAGGGTTATAGAACATTGATGTCGATACTCCTCCAGTTGTAGTTACAGCATCACCCATACCAGTTGCTCGAGCATCTAAACTCACATCAAGGAACCCAAATCCAGTTTGTGCTAGTTTTACCTGAGAATTTGCTGATGCTATAAATACAATTTGAAATATTATAAACAATATGAGTATATGGGAATATCGATTTTTAACAAAACCAATTTTATTAATCTTTGTCATATTTTAACCAATTCTCCTTTCAACCTTTTTATTTCTTCGGATAAATATTTCGGCTGGTTTATTTTTTTTCTAATCGATTTTTTGATATTCAAATTTGAACATACTTCTTTATACAAGAAAAATATTTTGAAATATTTTGGGAAATTGTATAACCCCATTTCAAATTACCTTTATAATTATATAATTTTTTTCCAACACTCATCACCCTTTTAACTATTAAAAAAATAGATCTTCTAATTTGCTTTAATAAAAAGGGAAAATTTATTGTCTAATTATGTGCGGAATTTAACAGTATATAAATTTTTCCCTTGATTTCATCGGAATGAAAATACAAAGATGTAAAAGATATGTCAAGAAAAAAGAATTATTATTTTTTTTGTTGTAGTAATTACTTGATATATAAAAAATAATTAAGGTTTAGCTGTTTAATATCAATAATGAATTTTTAAAGCAGAGAAATGTTTTTAAATATCTATTTACTAATTTCTATTAAATACATTGTTATCTTATAAAATAGGAAATTAAAAGATTTTCAAATTGTATTTTTACTAATTGATGAGCAAGCAGTGCAATAGCATTAAAACTAAATAAAACCAAAATTGTATTAAATTTCATTATAGGTATTTATCGAATTATGATTCCCAACATTAATGTGTAATTATTTTTCTTATAAAACGGATTGTGAATCATAAAACGTTTTTTATTTAAATGAATGCGAATTTATTGTTATAAAAATCAATATAAGTTTTATTCTAAAGCATAAAATTACAATTCTTTATCTAATACCATTGTTATCAATTCTATCTTTTAATTCTACTATATTACCTGAAAGATATGAATAATTATCAAAAATGCTATCTACGAGTTCACCAATTTCTTCAGGTTTAATCCATTTAAGGAAATCGGCATCTGGCATCCATTTTCTATTATCTGGAGTATCAATAATATATGGAGCAATAGCATTTGCACTTAATTTTATTTCTTTTCCTTCAATAGCTAGAGTTTTTACTAAATGTAATAATGCACTTTTTGAAACTCCATAAGCCCCTTTCTTTGATTCTGGATGCAAGCCAGTATATGCAGAGGTAAAACATATTGATCCTCCAGCTGAATCTTTTACCAAGCTTGCAAAATGCTTTGCTAAAAAGAAATTTATCTTAAGGTTAATTTCTATCATCTTGTCCCATTCAGTTTCTTCAGTCTCCCAGATATATTTTCCTCCAGTAAAACCTCCAATTGTGCTGAACAAAAACAACAGCTTATCTTTACTAGAATTAATAAACTTGAAAGCTTTAATTACATTAGCTTCTACAGATAAATCTTCAGTATCAATATTTACAGCGTTATCAATTTCAAATTTCTTACGTTTACTAGCATATGAACCAAAAAGGTAAATTTTATCATATTTATTTTTAATTAATGATTTTATGGCACCTTGACCTAAAGCTCCATAAGCTCCAAATATCAATAATTCTTTCCTCATAGTAACACCTAATATTTTTAACAAAAAAAATAAATATTCTACATATTCTTTAAATCATTTATTTATTAACCAAAGACTTCTTCCATTTTCCATCTTGATCAAACATTTTAAAGTTCCAACCTTGTAACTACACCATGCAGTTTATAATATGGAAGGTCGTAAAATCTTACAAAAGAAGGAGTAATATTTTTCATAAAAGCATAAAGCTTTAACAATAGCTTATTAGTAGTAATATCGTCAACGCCATAAAAAATAACTTTTTCTTCAACCCCATGTTCTTTTAATATTTGAGGAATATTTAGTATCTCTTGGTATCCATATAATATTTTGATTCCTGATAATCCGTTAGCAATATTATCTATTTGAATGAATTCTATACCATAAGGCATATCAGTTGTTTTTATAGCAATTAAGATGTTCTTCTCATACATAATAGTACACCTAATCATGCTGTGAACAATATATGGAGGTATTTCTTCTAAACTTCTTGTAAAATATAATGCTGTGCCTTTTAAAATATTTCCTTGCTGATATATTTGGTTATAACTTTCTTTAAATATTTCAGTTGCTAAAGGTCGGAATGACTTATGCATTGCGGCTCCGCCATTAGTCCAAAGTTGAATGATAAAGAATGGTATTGCTGCTATTATAACTGACCAATAGCCCCCATGAGGTAATTTATTAAATACAGCGATAAGGAAAAGGAAGTCCACCACTGCTACAATTATAGCTATAAGCATCTTTGCTTTTTTCTTTCTTATCTTAAAAATCCATATCATGAAAGTAGCACTTATAGTCATAGTTGCTGTTACTGCAAATCCGTATGCTGCAGCTAAATTACCAGACCTTTGAAATATCAGGATCATAAACATTACGGCAATCATTAGCACCCAGTTAACACTTCCAATATAAATTTGAGATTTCAATCTTATAGATGTATACTTTATTTTCATTAAAGGAAATACTCTTGTCGTAATTCCCTGATATATTAAAGACATTACTGCACTAATCATAGCTTGAGATGCAATAATTGTTGCCATTAAAGTAAGAATAAGCATGGGAATATACAGCACTTTAGAGATTGATCTAAACATTGAGAATAAAACAATATTATTAACTTGATGTTTTATTAAATATGCACCTTGTCCAAAATAGTTAATTACAAGTGCTGCAAAAACAAAATACCATGCATGCCGTATCGGTTCACTGCCTAGATGGCCCATATCAGCGTATAATGCTTCTCCTCCAGTAGCACAAAGAATTACTTCACTTAGTACTAGCACACCAGTTATACCATTTTTAATCATAAAATTAACCGCATAGTAGGGGCTTACTGCCTTAATTACATCAATATTGTCAAATATATAATACAAACCGGTTATCAATAATAAAGAAAACCAAAGAATCATTATCGGTCCAAAAGTAAATGATACCTTCCCACTCCCCTTATATTGAAAGAGAAACAGAAAAAAAGTAATAATACAAGTAATTATAATTATTGTTGTAACTGAGATATGGCCAATTCCTGGAATTAATTCTAAACCTTCAACAGCGGATAAAATACTTATTGCAGGAGTTATTACTCCGTCCCCCATCAATAAAGATACTCCAACAAATCCTAAAAAGGTTGCAAATGCAGCTCTCTTACCTGTTTTAACACCACTTGCTAATATTTCTTTTAATACAATTATACCGCCTTCTCCTTTTATACTTAGGCTCATGGCAAGCCACGCATATTCTACAGTGACTAACAATATTAAAGTCCAAAAAATAAGTGATAATATCCCAATTATATTTTCATAAGTTGGTGGAGTTAAAGCATATATAACAGTTAACGTATAAATTGGACTTGTGCCAATGTCCCCAAAAACCAATCCCATTGCTTGAACTATTTCTTTGAATGAAGAGAATTTTCTGTTTTTAACCATTCTAATTTTTCCAATAAAGATTTAATAATGTAGATTACATTACTTAAAAATTCAATATATCAATTTCACTTTCGCTTATTGATTCCTTTTTTTCATGCATTAGATAGATCTGGATGAATAATTTCTTTTTCTGATGATGCTATTATTACTGCGCCAGCAGCATCTCCGGTAACATTGGTAATTGTTCTAGCCATATCTAGTATTCTATCAACACCCATAATAAGAGCAATTCCTTCTTCGGGAATACCTACAGATTTTAAAATTATAACAAGCATTATTATTCCTACTCCTGGCACAGGCGCAGTTCCTATTGATGCGAATGTTGCAGTAATTATTATTGTAAGCTGTTGCATTATGTTTAATTCAATACCAAATACTTGAGCTATAAAAACTGAAGCTACACCTTGATAAAGCGCAGTTCCATCCATATTTATTGTTGCACCAAGTGGAAGTACAAAACTTGTAATTGATTTTGAAATACCAAGATTTTCCTGGCAGCATTCCATATTTACTGGTAATGTTGCTGCACTTGAACTTGTACTAAAGGCAATAGCTTGTGCTCTTCTAATTCCCTTAAAAAATGTGAATATCCTAATCTTAGAAAACATCTTTAACAAAAATGAATAAAACCCGAAAGTATGGATTAATAGACCAACAATAACCACTGCAGCATACCATATTAATGTTTGAAGTATGTCAAATCCAAATTCTCCTACCGTCGCCGATATCAATGCAAATACTCCAATTGGAGCTATTATCATAATTATATCAACCATCTTTATCATCGAGTCACTCAATCCATCAAAGAATTTAATTAATGGTGAGGCTTTTTCATTTGAAATGAGTGATAATATCAATCCAAGAAATATTGAAAAGAAAATAATCTGAAGCATATCACCATCAGCAAAAGCTTTAATAGGGTTCTTAGGAATAATGTTTACTATCTGCTGATTTATATTATAGCTCCCAAGATCACTTATTTTAGATGATGCATCTTCTGTATAGGCTGATATCATTCTATTCTTAGTTTCAGAAGACATCCTTTCGCCAGGCTTAACAATATTAGCTAATACTAATCCAATAGTTATTGCAACGGCAGTTGTGATTAAATAATACGAAATTGTTTTACCACCGATTCTAGCAAACTTTTTTATATCTCCCAGACTTGCAGCGCCAACAGTAAGTGAAGCAAACACTAATGGAATTGCAAGCATGCTTAATAAACGTATGAAGATATCTCCAATCCATTTTATATCAGTTGCAATTGTTCCTTCTTTTGATATTGAGACAACGTTAGTATATAATCGAGAGAAATTGTTAGAATTGCCTTCTATTAATTTAGCCCCAGAAACAAATACATTAGCGGTTTTACCTTCTCTTTTTAATTTGGAATTATAAGATATTATTTCTTGCTGTTGATTACTACCAAAACATACTGCATCTACTTTATTTGGAATTACAAAACAAAATTGGTTCCATCCTTTTACAATTTCTTTTTTGATATTATTATCTGCCTTATAAGTAATAACAAGCTTATTTTTATTTATACTAAAAATTGAACCGAAGATAGCGCCAAGTAATAATGCAGCTAATATTTGATTATGAAGTTTCGGTAATTTTAATTTCTTCAATATTAAACTCTCCATCCGATGAATTGGTTATTATTAATCTTATCAAAAATAAAATTTTCAATCATACACTTAACACACTCCAAGAATATGGACAAACAAAACCTTACTTTAAAATGATATTACAAAATAAACTTTTTAATAAAAGTAAAAAATATTTTCTTGGGAAATATTTCTTTTCTAATTTGGACTTATAAATCAAATAATTATTTTCATAAATTATTATAACTAGTTAATGGGGCATTATGATCGATTCTGGAAAGAAGACTGAACTGGTAAGGGGCTTAGGATTAACAGCTGCAGTTATGATAGTTGCAGGATCTATGATTGGCTCAGGTATTTTTAGGAAACCCGCTACTATGGCTGGTCAGCTAATGTCTCCGGAGATTCTGATTCTTGTTTGGATAATTGCCGGCATCGTAACTTTTATCGGTGCCTTAACAAATGCAGAAATTGCCGGTATGATTGATGCAACCGGAGGACAATATGCTTACTTCAGAAAAATGTATGGGGATGCAACAGCATTCTTTTACGGCTGGTCAATTTTAGCGGTAATTCAAACTGGGAGCCAGGCTGCTATCGCCTATGTATTTGCTGAATATCTTGGATACTTTTTAAAATATCCGCATCTACCTCAATCAATACAGAACTTTTCAATCTATATTCCAGTAGTTGGCAGCATCCACCCATTTATTGAATTCGGAACTAAAGCGGTTGCCATACTTTGTATCTTATTTTTAACCATTATTAATTATCTCGGCGTTTTGTTAGGAGGAATTGTACAGACTATAATTACATTCATAAAAATTGCTTCTATAATCATTCTCTCTATTTTGCTTTTTTCATTTGGACACGGTAGTTTCTCAAATGTTTATACTAATTTCTCCATACCGCAAAATATCACACAAAATATTTTTGTATTAATAGGCTTAGCTCTTTCAGGTGCATTCTGGGCGTATGATGGTTGGAATAATGTAACATTTGTTGCTGGCGAAATAAAACAACCACAAAGAAATGTTCCGCGTGCATTATTATTTGGTACTTTAATTGTAATGGGAGTTTATGTCTTAATAAACATCGCTTTTCTTTATGTACTTCCAGTAAATGTTATGGCAAAATCTCCATTAGTAGCAGCTTCAGCAGCAAATGTCATTTTCGGATCAAACGGAGCTTCAATAATTTCTATTGCGGTAATCATCTCAACATTTGGCGCACTTAACGGAAGTATTTTATCAACTGCAAGAGTTCAGTTTGCAATGTCTAGAGATAATTTATTCTTTCAAAGTATTGGTAAGATCCATCCTAAATTTCACACGCCCCATATATCACTTGTGGTTCAAGGAATTTGGTCTTGCGTGCTGGTAATGTCCGGTACCTTTGATACAATTACAGACTATGTTATTTTTGCTGCATGGCTATTTTATGCGCTAGGTGCATTTGGAGTTTTCGTTCTTAGAAGAAAGATGCCTCATACTCCACGGCCTTATAAAGTTTGGGGCTATCCATATGTTCCGGCAGTCTTTGTTATCTTTTCGGTAATTTACTTATTTAATACTGTTGTTTCAGCTACTAATGAAGCTGCGATGGGTTTGTTATTAATTTTACTTGGTTTACCTTTTTACTTTTACTGGAAATATAAATCTAAAAAAACAGTTAGCAATTTGTAAAATCTAATTCTTTAAATATTATGAAGAATAAAAAGTTTGTAATAATAGACGCAATGGCACTTACTTATAAAGCATACTTTGCATTTATAAATCGCCCGCTTGTAACTTCAAAAGGAGAACCTACTTCAGCAGTTTACGGATTTGTTTCTCAACTAATTAAAATTCTTGAAGGGAACAAACCAGATTACATTGCAGTCGCTTTCGATTCTAAAGAAAAAACATTTAGACATGAAAGATTTGCAAGTTATAAATCGTCCCGCGCCGCAATGCCAGAAGATATGATTCCGCAAATTGATAGAATAAAACAAATCATAGAAGTTTTGAAGATTCCAATTTATATTCTTCCAAAATATGAAGCAGATGATTTAATAGGTACTGCAGTTAGAGAAGCAACTGAAAAAGGATTGGAATCATTTGTATTTACACCAGATAAAGATTTTAATCAGCTCGTTAGCAGCAAAGTAAAAATTGTTAAACCAGGAAAGTCAACTGATGAAATAGTTATTTACGATGTTAAAAAAGTAAAAGATGAATTTGGATTTGAACCAAAACAAATGATTGATTACTTAGCATTGATCGGCGATAGTTCTGATGATATTCCCGGAGTTGCTGGAATAGGACCCAAAACAGCAATCCCACTTATTCAAGAATTTGGATCAGTCGAAAATATTTATGAGCATATTGATAAAGTTGGCAAAGAAGGTACTAAGAAAAAATTACTTGAAGGAAAAGAAAGTGCTTTCATATCTAAAGAGCTTGCAACAATAGATTGTTATGTCCCATTTGAAATGAATTTTGAACATGCAAAGTTTGAAAAGCCAAACTTTGATCAACTTCGTTCAATCTTTTTAGAATTGGAATTCAAATCATTATATACAAAACTTCTTAAGATTTATGAAGATGCAACTCAAGAAGAATCTGAAATTGAGAGTGCAGTAAATGATGATATTTCTATATTTGAAAAATCAAAAGTTAATTACCAATTAATTGTGGATGCTAAAAAAGCAAAAGCACTAGCTGAGAAATTAATTAAGCAGCAGCTTTTTGTCTTCGACACAGAAACCGATAGTCTTGATTATTTTACTTTAAATATTGCTGGAGCTTCATTCGCAGTAAAGCCAAATGAAGCATATTTTGTTGCTATAAATCCATATCAAAATAATAATGATCTCTTTGCTGATAAGCTTTCAGATAGACTTCCTTTAAAAGATTTTATTAAAATCTTCAAGCCTGTTTTTGAAGATAAGAAAATCAAAAAGGTTTGTCAGAATGGGAAATTTGATATTTCCGTTTTAAGAAGCCAAGGAATTGAAGTAAATAATTTTTATTTCGACACAATGCTTGCAAGTTATGTAATAGATCCAGACCAAAAGCATGGGATGGATGAACTTTCGCAGAAATATTTAAAATATAAACCTATTCCACTTTCTGATTTAATCGGGACAAAAAAAGATCCTTCAAAAATATTTGATGTTGAACTCAACCAACTTTCAAACTATTCAGCAGAAGATGCTGATATTACATATAGGCTTTATGAGATATTAAAAAAAGAAATTGAAAATAATAATCTAAATAAAGTTGCTTATGATGTTGAATTTCCACTTGCGCCTGTTCTAGAAGATATGGAACGAGAAGGTGTTAATATTGATAAAAATGCTCTTAAGTCTTTAAGCAAAGATCTTCAAATATTGATTGATAACTACTCGAAAAAAATAATTGAACTAGCCGGCGAAGAATTTAATATTAACTCCCCGCAACAGCTTCAAAAAATTTTATTTGATAAATTAAATTTAGCAACAGGCAAAAAAACTAAAACCGGCTTTTCAACAGACGCTAGATCTCTTGAAGCTCTTAGAGGCGAACATGAAATTATCGGAATGATTTTAGACTATAGACAAGTTTCAAAACTAAAATCAACTTATGCCGATTCACTTCCAGATTTAATTCATCCTAAAACTGGAAGAATACACACAAGTTTTAATCAAACTGTTGCTTCAACAGGAAGATTATCAAGCATCGACCCAAATCTTCAGAACATTCCAATAAGAACTGAATTAGGGAAAGAAATACGAAAAGCTTTTGTACCAAGAAATAAAGATTATGTTTTACTCAGCGCTGATTATAGTCAAATTGAACTTCGAATACTAGCAAGTATCACCGGTGATGAAGGTTTAACAAAAGCTTTTAAGAATGGTGAAGATATTCATCGAAGTACTGCTGCTTTAGTATTTATGGTTAAACCTGAAGAAGTTACACCTGATATGAGAAGAAAAGCTAAGGAAGTTAACTTTGGAATCTTATACGGCATTGGTCCTTTTGGATTAAAAACTAGATTAGGCGTAACTCAAACTCACGCAAAAGAAATTATTGAAACATATTTTAATACTTTCAAACGTGTTAAAAATTACATGGATGACTGTGTTCTGAAGGCACGAGAGAAAGGTTTTGCTGAAACACTTCTTGGCAGAAGAAGATTTTTAAGAAATATAAACAGCAGTAATCATGTAGTCCGTCAGTTTGAAGAAAGAGTTGCCATCAACATGCCCATACAAGGAACTGCCGCAGATATGATTAAAATTGCAATGATAAATATTCACAAAGAACTATCGAAGAAAAAGTTTAAGACAAAAATGGTTTTACAAGTTCACGATGAGCTTTTATTTGATGTTCATAAAAACGAAGTTGAAGATGTGAAACCGATAATAAAAAAACTTATGGAAAATACAATTCCAATGAATGTTCCTATTACGGTCGAAATGGGAATCGGAGATAATTGGCTAAATGCACATTAAAATTTCTAATTTAATATTTAGTTCAAATAAAAGTTTATTATCAAGTGAATTATTTAAGAATGAAGAAATTTAAACCCAAAGAAATAAATAAAATTCTTTGTATTAAGCCGCGGGGAATTGGAGATATCGTTCTTTCAACAATAATTCTTGATAATTTAATCTCATATTTTCCCAAAGTTAAAATTGATTTTCTAACCGAAACATTTGCAAAAGATGCTGTTGAAAATAATCCTTTGGTAAACAAAGTTTTAACAATAGAAAGGACAGAATTTCCTCTTAAAGTTGCGTATAGAATTCGAAAAGAAAAATACAATTTGATCCTTGATTTATGGTCAAATCCACGCAGTGCTCAAATTACTTTTTTATCTGGTGTAAAATATCGAGTTGGATTTGGTTATCGGGGAAGAAAATATGCATATAATATTTTAGCAACATCAGAGCGCGGTAAACATCATTCAGCAGAACATAACCTTGAATTATTAAATGCACTTTCAATTCCAATTATTTCAAAAAATATTCATTATTATGTCTCTAATGAAGATGATTTATTTGGAAAAGAATTTGTTAGAAATAATTTTTCTAATAATGATTACATAATTGGTATAATTCCATCTGGGGGATGGCAATCAAAAAGATGCGACGCTTCAATGTGGGTAAAAATTTGCAAAGCAATTTCGGAGAAAATAAAGTCAAAGTTTCTAATTATTTGGGGACCTGGTGATGAAGAAGATGCAAATTTTATAAGAAATAATTTATCAGATTTGAGTGTGCTGTCACCAAAAACAAGTGTCAAACAAATGTCAGGTTTAATTAATAACTGTAATTTAATAATTGCAAACGATTCTGGACCAATGCATATATCTGCGGCACTAGGAGTTCCAACAATAGGATTATTTGGCCCAACGGATCCAAAATCTCATAGACCATTTTCAGAATTATCAGATTATGTAATCAATGAAAATTTATTTTGCAGAATTTGTAACCTTCAAGAATGCATTTATAAACATGAATGTTTCATGGATTTATCTGTGGATATTATTTGCGAAAAAGTTTCTTCACTTCTGGCAAAAAGTAAAAGATTGATTAGATAAAAATGAAAAAGCTTGAATATTTTTTTAAGAACTTACTTCTAAACCTTTTATTACTAATTAACAAAAGGAAAATTCATGACTTTAATAATAATGATTTTACAAAAATCTTGTTCATCAGATTAAACCGAATTGGAGATGCTTTAATAACTACTCCCCTTCTGCATGAAGTGAGATCTAAATTAAATACTAAAATATTTGTTCTAGCTGATAGGAAAAATTATGTAGCTTTTAATAACAATCCAGATATAGACAATTTAATTATTTTTGAAAAAGGTATAAAAGGATTTTTTAGTGTTATAAAATTAATTAGAGAAGAAAAAATAAATACTATTGTTGATACGCATGATGATATTTCTACTACAGTAAGTTTTTTAATTGCTTTAGCAAGTTCTAATAATAAATTTGGTTTGGAAAAAGAAAATAAAAACATTTTTACTAAAACAATCCCGCAACTCAATCGACAAAATAATCACATAATTTGCCGAGTATTGGAATTAACTAAATTATTCAATATTGAACCAGATCATGTAAATACAAAGGTTCAATATTACCCTAGCAATATTTCTTTAAATAAAACTAAAATATTTTTAGAAAATAATAATTTACAAAGAAAATTTTTAGTCGGAATAAATATCTCTGCTGGAAGCATAGCAAGATTTTGGGGTGTTGATAATTACAAAAAATTGTTGAAATATTTTTCTACATTTGATGTAAATATTATTTTGTTGTCTTCTCCATTTGATATAGAAATTGCTAAAGAAATTTGCGGTTATAAATATCATTATTATTTATCGAATGAATTTGATGAATTTGCTGCAATGATTTCAGAACTAAACTTTTTATTTACTCCGGATACTGCTGCTGTTCATTTAGCTTCTGCTTTTAGGGTTTCAACTTTCGGAGTTTATGTAAAATATAAAACACAAGATATGATTTGGTCGCCGTATAATACTAAATTCGATTGTGTTATAACTGAAGAACCAAATCTTGAAAATGTTAAGTTTGATCAGGTTATTGTAAAGCTTAAACCTTTTTTTGAAGGATTACTTGTTAAAGATGTTCAAAATAAAATCTGATATAAATCCTTTTGCACTTGCACGAAGAATAAAAAGGCCGCTTATTTTAGACGGTGCTATGGGAAGTATGCTTCAGCAAATAGGAAATAAGCCGGAAGGTTCAATGTGGATGTCATTGTTAAATCTTACTCATCCTGATGATGTTATAAAGATTCATAAAGATTATATTTCTGCTGGCGCAGATATAATAACAACTAATACTTTTAGAACAAATCCTATTGCAATTGAGAATTACCAAAATAAAATTGATATAAATAATCTAGTTAAACAAAGCGTTGAGCATGCAATTGAAGCGGCAAAGGATTTACCAATTTTTATTGCCGGTTCAAATGCGCCGGCGGAAGATTGTTATCAAGCAAAGAGAAAGGTATCTAAAAAATTACTTGAAGCTAATCATAAAAAACATATTGAACTTTTAATGAAATATGGAAGCAGTTTTATCTTGAATGAAACACAAAGTCATTTTGATGAAATAAAAATAATTTGCAATTTCTGCAGCAGTAACAAAATACCTTATGTTATTAGTTTGTTTACGGATGAAAATTTAAAATTACTTTCTGGTGAATCAGTAAATGAAATCATTAATTATATTTTAGATTATTCGCCGCTCGCAATTTCCCTAAATTGTATTAGGCAAGAAACATTTGTAAAATATTTTAATAAATCTAATTTCAATTTTACTTGGGGAACATATTTAAATTGTGGAAAAGGAGAATATACTGACGACAGTATTAGCTCCGGTGTCTCACCTAATAAATATAAAAATATTGTTAAAAATATTTTAGCAAAATCACCTTCGTTTATTGGAGCATGCTGCGGTTCGACTCCAGAACATATTAAAAAGATTAAAGAATTACTTGATGGAAAAAATAATAATTAAAACTCCAGCTAAAATAAATTTTGGTCTAAATATTTTAAGAAAAAGATCAGATGGCTATCATGATATTGAAACAATTTTTTATCCGATAAAACTTTTTGATACTCTTACAATATCTCCATCTAAAAAATTTACTTTTAAATCCAATCTCAAACAAATTGCCGACGAACAAAATAATTCAATAATTAAAGCAGTTAAATTATTGGAAAAATTATCTGGTAAAAAATTCAATATAAATATTGAATTAGAAAAACTCATTCCAATTGGTGCTGGTATGGGAGGTGGTAGTTCTGATGGCGCAGCTTCTTTAATTGCTTTAAATAAATATTATAATTTGAACATTGCCGAAGATGAATTAAAGAAATTAGCTTTAAAAATTGGTTCTGATACTCCCTTCTTTTTAAATCCAACACCTAGTTTTGCACAATCGCGAGGTGAAATAATTCAAAACATTAATTTTAGTATTCCTTTTGCCATTCTAATTGTAAATCCAGGGATCCATATTTCAACCAAGTGGGCTTATGAAAATTTGAAACTCAAAAATCATAATGATTTTTTAAGAAGTATAAATTCTAACGTGCAACTAGATTTTTCAAGACTTAAAAATAAAGTAACTAATGATTTCGAAGACATAGTCTATGAAAAATATCAGGAAATTAAAAAGATAAAATTACAATTATATAAGTCTAAAGCGTTGTTTGCTTTGATGACTGGAAGTGGATCAACAGTATTTGGAATTTTTCAGGATTATAATTCGGCTAAAATTGCTGCTGAAAAATTTCCTTCAAATTATTTTACTTTTATAGATTATTAAAATAAATTTAGCTCACTGCATTTTCAACAATCTCAACAAAATTTCTGGATGCATTTAATTTTACCATAATACCAAAGGGAATTGTTGCGCTGTCTTTTATATGCCCATGCTTAAAATTATAAATGACTGGTACATTCAAATTTTCCAAATAATCAGAAATTACTTCGCCCAATGTTAAAGTTCTTTTTGTCGGATCAGTTTCATTACAATCATTAAAAGCTCCTAAAATAATTCCTTTAACTTGTTTCAATATTTTAGATATTTTCAACTGATTTAGCATTCTATCAATTCTATATGGCATTTCTCCAACTTCTTCTAGAAAAAGAATTTTATCCTTCATTATTGGTAAATATTCGGATCCAATAAGAGATGTAAATAATGCTAAATTTCCACCAACAATTCGTGCCTTTGCATTTCCATTTACTAGTGAAAAAATTTTTTCATCGTCAGGCATTTCAACTTTACCGAATTTTTTATTAGAAGTAATAATTGACCAAAACATTTCCTCTGTATATGCACTAACTTCATCTGAAAAATCAACTGCTAACATTGGACCTGCAAATGTAACTAATCCTGTTTTTTTAAGAATTGCTAATTGCAAAGCTGTAATATCACTATAACCAATAAATATTTTAGGATTTTTTTCTACTAATTTAAAATCTATTTTATCTAACAATCTTGGCGAACCGTACCCTCCTCTTACACACATAATCGCTTTAATATTTTTGTTTTTAAACATGTAATGAAAATCTTCTAATCTTTCTTCATCAGTTCCTGCAAGATATCCGTGATATTTTCCAACATTTTTGCCTACTTCTGTTCTATAACCAAGTTTTTCTAAATATTTTACCCCATTTTCAATTTTTAATAAGTCATCAGGTGAAGACGCAGGTGAAATAATTCCTATCACATCGCCTTTTGAAAGTTTTTTTGGTTTAATAATTTTCATAATTTACCATTAAATATGATTTGAAATTTTTAATTGATGATTAAATTTGTGGATGAAAGTTTCAATTTTTTATATCTTATTCCCTGATAATGGAGCGAAAATTTTATGTCTACAAGCAACAACTTGAAAAATAATAAGTTAGCATTAAAGAACAAAGCAAAAAAAATTAAATTATTATTAACTGACAATGACGGAGTTCTTACTGATACTGGCGTTTATTATTCTGCGAAAGGTGAAGAACTTAAGAGATTTTCTATTAGGGATGGTATGGGAGTGGAAAGATTAAGAGAAATTTCTGCTGTTGAAACCGGGATAATAACTGGCGAAGAATCTGGTACAGTAATAAAAAGAGCTGAAAAATTAAAAATTTCTGAACTTTATTTAGGTGTAAAAAAGAAACATTTAATTTTCCCAGAAATTCTTAAAAAAAATAACTTAAAACCAGAAAATGTTGCTTTTATTGGCGATGATGTTAACGACGTAGAATTATTGAAATTAGTTGGTTTATCTGCTACTCCTTCCGATGGACTTCCAGAAATCAAAAAAATGGTTAATTATATTTGTAAAAATAAAGGTGGAAATGGCGCTTTTCGAGAGTTTGCTGAACTTATTATATCTCTTAAAATGAAATAAATCATTTTTTATTTTTTGAATATTTATAAATTTTCCCCTTAAGAAACAAGAACTTTTCAATAGTATTATTATTCAATTTATTATAAATACTTTAATCTTCAATTCTAAATTCTTTCATTGTTAATACTCGACAAATTAATTCGAATACTTTAATGAATATTTATATAATTATAACTATTAACGTATTATTATTCTATTAGCACCATTAATCCTTGCTATATTAGACATTAAATGTATTCTTATTCATTTTTTAGTTGACAAAATATTTTTTTTATTTTATGTTTACTACCAATGATTTGAAAAGATTTAATTTTTTACGAATGCAAAAATTTTATAAATATAAATTAACTTCATCTACAAACCTTCCATTTTACCGTCCCCTTATGGGGTAAAAATATTCATTATTTTGATTTCATTTCATAAATATTAAAAAAATTAAAAAGGATTTAAAAATATGATTTCTATCGGTATTATTGGTGGAAGTGGTTACACAGGGAAAAAGTTAATTCAATTTTGCACTTCGCATCCTTATGTTATTGAATATAAAGTTTATGGTAATAAAACATCTGGTCAATTACTTTCTGAATTGTTTCCAGAACTAATTGGACAAATTAATGACTCACCTATTGAAAACATTGATAACATTTCCAATTTACACGATTTATATTTTATCGCTCTCCCTCATGGAGAAGCACTTAAATATGTTCCTGCTTTAATTGGCAATGGGAAAAAAGTAATTGATCTTGGTGGCGATTATAGATTAGACTCAAAAAGCGAATATGAAAAGTGGTATAATCTGAAACATTCTTCGTCGGTTCTTTTAAATAATAAAATATATGGTCTTGCCGATTATTATGGAACTCAGTATTCCAATCACAGTTTAGTTGCAAATCCCGGTTGTTATCCAACAGCAACACTACTTGGATTATTACCATTAGTTTCTGGATTTAATGACGAAATAATTTCTGTCAGTACATCTGCATATTCTGGAACTAGCGGCGCTGGCAAAACTCCAAAACAAGAGTTGATGATGTCTGAAATGGATGGAAATGTTTCAGCATATAATGTAAATAAGCATAGACATCAACCTGAAATTTTACAAATGTTAAAGAAGTCTGGTTTTGATTCTCCATTTTCTTTTACAACTCACTTACTTCCTGTTTCTGTTGGAATTTATGCAACAACTTCTGTTCACCTTAAAAATGATATTGATGAACAAACTGTTAAAAATTATTATAAAATATTTTATGAAAATTCCAGTTTTGTTAGATTAAGAGAAGTTCCTCCACAATTAAACTGGGTTGTTAACACAAACTACTGCGATATAAATATTTCTGTAAAAGATAAAGTTGTAATTATAACTTCTGCAATTGATAATTTAATTAAAGGAGCTTCAGGACAAGCTATTCAAAATATGAATAAACTCTTTGGCTGGGATGATAATTTAGGAATAAAATTTCAAGGAGCTAAAAATGTATCAGCTTATTGAAAATGGCTCCGTAACTTCTGCAAAAGGATTTAAAGCTGCTGGAATTTTCTGCGGCATTAAAAGAAAGAAAAAAGATTTAGCTTTAATTTATTCCGAATTGCCATGCACTACTGCCGGAACTTTCACTTTGAATAAAGTAAAAGCAGCTCCGCTTCTTATTTCTCAAGAAGTTATTAAAAAAAGTGAACATACAAAAGCTGTTCTTATAAATTCTGGTAACGCAAATGCTTGTACTGGTGATGAGGGGTTTAATGATGCTCTTGATATGCAAAAATGGTGTGCGGAAAAACTAAATATTTTTACTAATGAAGTTTTAATAAGTTCTACCGGAGTAATTGGACAGAAAATGCCGATGGAAAAAATTAAATCCGGTATTGATGAAATTGTAAATCAACTTTCTGAGCAAGGCGGTTTCAGCGCAGCAGAAGCTATTATGACTACAGATACAAAAATTAAATCATTTGCTTATGAAGTTAAGTTAAAGAAAAGTAATGTTATCATTGGCGGTATTTGCAAAGGAAGCGGAATGATTATGCCTAACATGGCTACTATGCTTGGTTTCATTTCAACTGATGCAGCTGTAGAAAAATCTTTGCTTTCTGAACTTTTGGTAAACTCAGTTCAAAAATCTTTTAATAAAATTTCTGTAGATGGTGAAACTAGTACAAATGATATGGTTGTACTTTTGGCTAATGGTGCTTCTGGAGTTGCAATTGAAAAAGATACTGAAGATATGAAAATTTTCCAGGAAGCTTTAACTTCTCTTTGTATTTTGATGGCTAAATCTATTGTATCTGATGGCGAGGGTGCAACTAAATTAGTTACAGTTAATGTTAAAAATGTAAAATCACAAGTTGATGCTGATCTTATAGGTAAATCAATTGCAAATTCTTCCTTAGTTAAAACAGCTATTTATGGTGCTGATGCAAATTGGGGAAGAATCTTAAGCGCTGCTGGCCAAAGTGGTGCTGATTTTGAACCTTCAAAAGTTTCAATTTTATTTAACGATCTTCCGGTTCTTCTGCCAAATTATTCTTTGGTTCTGGATGAAGAACAAGCCTCTAAAATTCTTTCTCAATCGGAATTTTCTATCAACATTGATATTAATAATGGAATTGAAAATTCTACGTGGTGGACTTGCGACCTCACCGAAGAATATGTCCGAATTAACGCTGATTATAGAACATAATCTCGAAAGGAAATTTTATGAAAACAGCTTTAATTAAAATTAGTGGGAAGACAATAAATGAATTTTTATCTACAAACAAATGGATAAAAATATTTAATAGTTTAAAATTAGAATATGACGGAATTATTTTAGTTCACGGTGCAGGAAAAACTATATCTGAATGGTCCGAAAAACTTGGGCTTGAAACTAAATTTATAAATGGACAGCGAGTAACAACTAAAGAACAAATGGAAGTTGTTGCTGCTGTTCAAGCAGGAGTGTTAAACAGTCAGTTAACAGCAAAATTAATTTCCTCTGGATTAGAAGCAACCGGCCTTTCTGGAATTGACCGAGGAACTTTCATCGCTAAATATTTTGAAGAGCAATTAGGATTTGTAGGCAAACCTGAATTAGTTGGTTCAATTTATTGGATAAGAGATTTAATAAGTTCTAATGTCATTCCAGTATTCTCAAGCGTTTGTACCGATACAAAAGGAAACTTGATGAATGTAAATGCCGATATATTTGCCGAAAGCCTTGCAGCAGCACTTCAAATAGATACTGTATTTTTTGTTTCTGATGTTGCCGGTGTAATTCTCGGTGGAAGTGTTAAAGAATCTTTAACTGAAAACGAAATTATAACCGGAATTGTTGACGGCGAAATTAAAGATGGAATGATTCCAAAACTTCATAGCTGCATT
Source organism: Bacteroidota bacterium (assembly GCA_021824145.1). GTDB lineage: Bacteria > Bacteroidota > Ignavibacteria > Ignavibacteriales > Ignavibacteriaceae > FEN-1297. The sequence goes on along the minus strand of JAKALM010000004.1, from coordinate 37,638 downwards.
GATTTACTAAAAAAAGGAATTAATAAAATCTGGATTGGTAACGAATTAAATAACTATTCTAAAAATGGTACTTGGATAGTAAATTCTAACGAGAGACAATATGAATTACTCAAAACTGCTTAATACTTATTCGCGATATTCTATTGAAATAGCTAAAGGTGAAGGTGCTTACCTATATGATACTGCTGGGAAAAAATATTTAGATTTCCTTTGCGGCATTGCTGTTACAAGTTTTGGCCATAATCATCCGGAAATTTCAGTTGCTGTAAAACAACAAGTAGAAATTTTTTGGCATGTTTCAAATCTTTTTGCTTCATCTCCGCAGGAAAATTTAGCTCAAAAACTATCAAACCTATCTGGACTTGAATATGTCTTCTTCAGCAATTCTGGAACGGAATCAATTGAAGCTGCAATAAAACTTGCTAGGAAATGGGGCCAAGGCAGAAATGAAATTATTTCGACGCTTGGAGGTTTTCATGGTAGAACTTATGGAAGTTTATCAGCTACAGGGCAATATAAGTTTTGGGAAGGATTTGAACCCTTCGTTCCAGGATTTACTCACGTTCCATACAACGACTTGGATGCTGTAAAAAATTCAATTAACAAAAACACTGTTGCAGTTTTAATCGAAACTATTCAAGGTGAAGGCGGAGTAAATCTCGGTTCAACTGAATATTTAAAAGGATTAAGAAGCCTTTGCACAGAGAATAACATTTTATTAATTATTGATGAAGTTCAAACAGGAATTGGAAGAACCGGGAAATTTTATTCTTATCAACACCACGGAATTATTCCCGATATTGTAGCTAGTGCAAAAGGTATTGCAAATGGTTTACCACTAGGTGCAACACTTTGTTCTAAAGCAGTTGGTGATTACATAAAACCAGGAAATCACGGTTCAACATTTGGCGGTAATCCAATTGCAATTGCTGCTGCAAACAAAGTTGTAGACCTTCTTGATGAAAAACTTTTAAGTAAAATTGAACAGTATGGAAATTCTTTAATGAATTCAATTAAAGAATTAAGTCTACCTTCAATTAAAGAGATAAGAGGTAAAGGTTTAATTATTGGGGTGGAATTCGTTCAAGGAATTTCTTGCAAAGAAATAGCTAAAAAATTAATTGAAGAAGGTGTTTTGGTAGGAACATCTGGTGAATCAGTTTTAAGAATTCTACCGCCATTCATCATAACCGAACTTGAAATAAAGAAATTTATTTCAGCATTAGAAAAAGTAGTAACAGAAATTTCAAAAAAGAAAGTTTAATAATTAAAGGTGAATATATGTCTGCAAAACTAAAAAGACTAAACAGAATTAAAGAAATATTAAACAACAAAAATATTTCTTCACATGAAGGGCTTGTAAAAATTCTTGGCGAAGAAGGAATTCAAGTTACACAAGCAACATTAAGCCGTGACTTTGCCGAACTTGGTGTAATTAGAACTATAACTGAACACGGACCGAGATACATTTTAGATTCACATGAATCCGGAAAACAAATTGCCAAGTTAATTGGATTTGAAATCCTCAGTGTCGAGCATAATGAATCGATGGTTTTAATTAGAACATTATCTGGCCGTGCACAAGGTATTGCTCATTTTGTTGATAGACTTAATTCACCGGAAATATTGGGAACTGTTGGCGGCGACGATACAGTACTCGTCATTCCAAGTTCACAAAAATATATTCCAAATATTGTTTCAATGGTAAAAAAAATGATGACCGAACAGGTCGGCTAATTTATATTTAGAAGGAGAAATAAAATGTCAAAAAGAAAAATCGTTGTAGCTTATTCAGGCGGACTTGATACTTCGGTAATGGTTAAATGGTTAAGTGAAAAATATAATGCTGATATTATTACAGCAACTGGTTTTCTTGGTCAAGTAAAAGAGATTGAAGGCGTAAAAGAAAAAGCAAAAAAAACTGGTGCGATTGAATCTTATATTTTTGATTTACGGGAAGAGTTTATCACTAATTATGCTTGGAAAGCCTTGAAAGCCGGTGCTCTTTATGAAGGAACTTATCCGATGGCGACAGCAATTGGTAGACCACTTCTAGCTAAGATGCTTGTGGACGTTGCAATTAAGGAAGGTGCTGATTCGGTTGCTCACGGCTGCACTGGAAAAGGTAATGATCAGGTAAGGTTTGAAGTTGGCGTTCAATCATTATCGCCAAGTTTAAATATTATTGCACCTTTAAGAGTATGGGAATTCAGAAGCCGGGAAGAAGAAATGGAATATGCTTTGAAAAATGAAATCCCAATTAAAGCAACCAAAGATAATCCGTATTCAATAGATGAAAACCTCTGGGGATTGGCAATTGAATGCGGTGTACTTGAAGATCCGACAGTTGCACCTCCGGAAGATGCTTATCAAATTACAGTAAATCCGAGAAACGCACCAGATCAGCCAGCAGTAATTACAATTGGATTCGAAAAAGGAATTCCTGCTACCTTAAATGGAGTAGAGTTGAATGCAGTTGAACTGGTTTCCCAATTAAGAGATCTTGGCGCTGCTTATGGAATTGGAAGATTGGATATGATTGAAAATAGAGTGGTCGGTATTAAATCCAGAGAGATTTACGAAGCCCCGGCAGCAATTATTCTTCATCATGCTCATTCTGAATTAGAAAGATTAATTTTAGATAAAGAAACTTTCAGATATAAGCAGGATGTTTCAAATAAAATTGCTAATTTAATATATGACGGTTTATGGTATTCTCCATTGTTCAAATCTTTGATGGCATTTGTAGATTCGACACAAGAAAATATTACTGGTGAAGTTAAATTGGAATTGTACAAAGGAAACATTAAAACATTATCAAGAAATTCTGTTTTCAGTCTTTATAATAAAAATCTTGCAACTTACACTGTTGAAGATACTTTTGACCATAAAGCATCAGAAGGTTTTATAAAAATATATGGCCTTCCTTACAAAACAATTGCACAAGTAAAAAATTCTTCAAAAGAAGAGGTAGCTGCTTAAATGCTTTGGGGTGGAAGATTTAAAGAAATGCTTGACAAAAAGGCGTTAAATTTTTCGTCCTCACTAAAGTACGATATAAATCTTCTGCATGAAGATATTGAAGGAAGCATTGCACATGCGCAAATGCTTTCTTCAATTAATATTCTTACAAAAGGTGAAGCCCAAAAAATAATAAGTGGACTTAAACAGATTTCTGAAGAATGGGAGAATAAAAGCTGGCAAGCAGATCCCGATAAATTTGAAGATGTCCATTCCGCTGTTGAATCACGTTTATATGAATTGATTGGAGAAACAGCTGGTAAGCTTCACACAGGAAGAAGCAGAAATGATCAAGTTGCGCTCGATCTAACTTTATGGGTAAAGAAAAGATGCTCTTTAATAATAAATTTAATAATCGAATTTCAAAAAACTCTTCTTGAAAAATCTTCATTACACCTTAATACTTTAATTCCGGGATATACTCATCTTCAAAGAGCACAGCCAATATCACTTGCTTTTCATCTGCTTGCTTATGTGGAAATGCTCGAAAGAGATAAAACTAGATTTGAATTTTTAAAAAACAATCTCTCTCAATCCCCTCTTGGTTCGGGAGCTTTAGCAGGCTCAACACTTCCGCTTGATAGAAATTTAACAGCGGAAAAACTTGGATTTGATTCTCCTACTGGTAATTCACTTGATTCAGTTTCCAACAGAGATTTTATTTTAGATTTCTTACATTCATGTTCAGTTGGAATGATGCACTTAAGCAGATTGTCAGAAGAAATAATTATTTGGTCAACATCAGAATGGAATTTCATTAAACTTAGCGATAGCTATACGACCGGTTCATCATTAATGCCGCAGAAAAAAAATCCAGATATGGCTGAATTAATTAGAGGTAAAACAGGAAGAGTTTATGGCAATTATATCAGTTTCTCTTCAACAATGAAATCTCTTCCTTTAAGTTATAATAGAGATTTACAAGAAGATAAGGAACCTTTGTTCGATTCTTCTTTCACTTACGAAGATTCTCTTGAAATAATGAACAGAATGATTTCAACAGCCGAGTTTAACATAGAAAGATTTACGAAAGAGCTCCAAGGTGATTTTTCTTTATCAACTGATCTTGCAGATTGGCTTGTTAATAAAGGAATTCCATTTCGCGAAGCTCATAAAATAGTCGGTAACGTAGTTGCAAAGCTTGAAAGTGATGGAAAGAATTTTAATACAGCAAATTTAGAAGATTTAAGGTCGGTTTCAGAAATATTTGATGAATCATCTTTGAAATGTTTAGATATGCAATCATCATTAGAAAAGAAAATAACTTTAGGCTCCCCCAATCCACAGCATGTAAAAGATAGAATTGATTTCTGGACTAAAAAATTATTTTAAAAATTTTATAAATCAAGAATCTTTTTCTTCAAGTGCATAAGAATTATAAATAATATAATACTCTTGATCCCACTCATTATCTCTTATGCTATCTTCTTTTATATTAAATTTATAAAGCTGCGGTATAATTTTATAGTTTTGGATTTCTAATCCATACTTTGACCTATAATTATTCCTCAGATTATTTTGTCTTTTTATTTCTAACTTTTTTTCCATAATTATTTTTCCTTTCAATCAAAAATTTACTTATCGTAAAATCTTAAATAAAACTCAAATAACTCAAATTAAAAATATCAATAATTAGAAATTTACCGCGTGATGATATCTACAATTACTATCGAATTTTCTTCAGAATAGTTTAATTTGATTTGAATCAACCTCATTAAACTTTCGCATTTATTCGTTTTTAGACTCTAAAAATTTTTAATGACATAATAAAGGAATGTTAAGATAAGATTAGGTTATTATTAAGAATTTGTAAAAAATGAATTTATACCAAGCCTTTCATCCCCAATATAGTATAAAATGAAAAAGCCTTAAGATTTCTCTTAAGGCTTCTTGTGACCCCAACGGGATTCGAACCCATATTACCGCCGTGAAAGGGCGATGTCCTAACCATTAGACGATGGGGCCATTATTAAAAATTGTTTTATTAAATGGAATAAATAATCTATTTCTTCAAAAAATTCTTGGGGTGGGCAGTGGGATTTGAACCCACGACCCTCAGGGCCACAACCTGATACTCTAACCAACTGAGCTATGCCCACCATGAAAAAGAATGATTGAATTATCTTAAATAAAGATTTTTCAACTTGACATTCTTCAAAACATTCGTACGCCCAAGTGGAATCGAACCACTAACCTACAGCTTAGAAGGCTGTTGCTCTATCCAATTGAGCTATGGGCGCTTAAATAAATAGTTTTATCTTGAAATACTTAAGTTTTCAATTAGATCAGAATTAACGAATTATAATTAAAAAATTCCATTCAATAAATCTAAGAACTATTTTTAAGTCGGGGCGGCAGGATTCGAACCTGCGACCTCCTGCTCCCAAAGCAGGCGCGATGAACCGGGCTACGCTACGCCCCGATATAAATTCAAATTTTCAATATTCAACTGAAATCTTTTTCAATTTAGCTGTCAAATATAATTTATAGCACGTAAAAAACCAAAAGAACTAAATTTATTTTCGAATATTTTTCAATATTTTTTTGTAATCTCTTTCTTATTTAAATTGTTATTATAAAATAATTTTATCCTGAAAAATGTCCTTTTCGTTTTATATTTCAAAGCGCTATGTTTTCTCTAAAAAGGATTCAAAGTTCATTTCTTTTATATCAACTATTTCCATAACAGGAATAGCGCTTGGTGTAGCTACCTTAATAATTGCTTTGAGCATCTTAAATGGGTTTGAAAAAACAATAACTAACAAGGTAATTGATTTTGATTCACACATTCAAATTTCCTCTTTCTCGCAAACATTGCCTGATTACCATTATGCGCTTCCAATTCTCAAAAATAAATTACAGCCATATGTATCTAGTATAAATCCATTTGTTTCTGAACTTGCTATTATTAGCAGCAAAACTATTAAAGATGGAGTTAGCATTAAAGGAATTCGTCCAGAGGATCATTGGAAAGGAGTAAAAGAAGATATAATCAATGGAAATTTTAATTTATATGATGATCAAAATCTTCCATCAATAATAATCGGTCAGAAACTTGCAAATAAATTAATGGTTAAAGTTGGTGATAAAGTAACTGTTTTTGCTTTGAATAAAAATCAAATACCTTCGCCGCAGAACCCACCAAATATTCAACGGTTTGTAATTACTGGAATTTTTGAAAGCGGTATGGCTGCTTTTGATGATTTAGTTGCTTATACTGATATTAAAAGTGCACAAAAGCTTTTTAACATTGGGAACGAAATTAGTGGATATGATATTCGAGTGAACGATATTTCCAAAATTGACAGTTTGACTAATTATTTATCTGATCATTTAAGCTATCCATATGCTGTTAGGTCTATTTACCAAATTCACAGAAATATTTTTACATGGATTTCTCTTCAGAAAAAACCGATTCCAATAATCTTGGGACTTATCATAATCGTTGCTGTATTCAATATTATCGGAACACTTTTGATGATTGTTCTTGAAAAAACGAATGCGATTGGAATTTTAAAATCACTTGGTGCAAACAAGAGGCAAATAATTTCTATTTTTGTTTATCAAGGAATTTATTTGGCAATTACGGGAATTATTATTGGAAATGTTATAGCTTTTGTATTGACATATCTCCAATTTAAATATAAAATAATTTCAATCCCTTCTTCAGTTTATTTTATGTCAAATGTTCCTATCCTAATTTCATATCATAATTTTATAGGCGTCTCAATTATAACTTTTTTATTATGTATTGCTGCATCATTTGTACCAAGCTACATTGCGTCAAAAGTTCAGCCAGTTTCAACTTTGAGATTCAGTTAATGAAGTTTGAATCTTTCATATCGAAAAGGTACTTAATTTCTAAACATAAAATTAATTTTATTACTATAATTTCATTTATATCAATTTTGGGAATTACAATCGGCGTTGCTGCTTTGATTGTTGTACTTTCTGTATTCAATGGATTTGGCAGTCTCGTAACTTCATTCTTGATAAACTTTGATCCTCATGTTAGAATTGAAATAATATCGCCGGAAGGCTTCAGACAGCAAAACAAAATTGTTCAATCGTTGAAATCGATTTCCGACATTCAAATGTTTGCACCTTATGTTTCTGGGAAAGTTTTAGCTTATAACGATGGACAAACACAAGTTATTAATCTTAAAGGAATTGATGAAAAATCTGGAAACAATATTTATGGAATAAAAAAGAACATGCTTTTTGGTAATTATGATATTTCATTCCATAACGGATTGCCAAGACTAATTCTTGGCTTAACACTTGCCGATCGCCTTCAATCAGTTGTAGGTGATACTGTTACAATTATTTCTCCGGTAGGAATAGAAAATGTAATCACACAAATGGCGCAACCTAAAAGTCAAAAATTTGTTGTCGCTGGAATTTACAGTTCTAATAATAATGAGTATGATGAATCTTATATATTTACAAATTTAGAAACTGCACAAAATCTTTTAGGATATGGAAGTAATGTTCAAGGTTACGATGTTCGATTAAATAATCTGAATGAAGCTGATAATGTAAAATCTCAACTTCAAAATAAACTTGATAAAAACTTATTTAGCATAAACACCTGGTACGATTTTCATAAAGAACTTTATATTGTAATGAAAATTGAACGTTGGACAGCATATATTGTTTTATGTTTGATTGTTGCAGTTGCAACATTTAACATACTTGGTTCTCTTTCAATGTCAGTTATTGAAAAAAAACGAGATATTGGTATTTTAAGATCAATGGGAGCTGGAGAAAAATCAATCTTGAAAATATTTATGTATGAAGGTTTGTTAATAGGCATTATTGGCACAGTTGCCGGATTATTATTAGGATATTTTATTTGTTATCTTCAGTTGCGTTATAAAATTTATCCATTGGATCCGACCCAATACAAAATTGATGCGCTTCCACTCCAAATTAGAATATCTGATTTCTTTTTTGTTTCCGGCGCCGCAATGCTCCTGTCATTTCTTGCATCATTAATTCCAGCAAGACGTGCAGCCAAAGTCGATCCCTTAGAAGCTATAAAATGGGAATAATAAAATGATTTTAAAAGCAGAGAATTTAGTTAAAACTTATCAGAGCAATAAAAAGATTAAGGTAGAAGTTTTAAAATCAATTTCACTTGAGATTGAAGAAAAAAAGATATCTGTAATTGTTGGCGCTTCCGGTGCTGGTAAAAGCACACTCCTTCATCTTCTAAGCGGGCTCGATAGGCCGGATAGTGGTTCAGTTTATTATAAAGATCAGGATATATTCAAATTATCCGACGACAAGATTACAAAATTTAGAAATAAAAATATTGGTTTTGTATTTCAGTTCCATCACCTTCTTCCCGAATTCACTGCCGTTGAAAACACTGCAATTCCTCAAATGATTTATGGCGTTTCAATTGAAAAGGCTACTCAAAAGGCTTATGAGCTTTTAGAATCAATTGGACTTTCAGATAGGGCTCATCATAAACCATCAGAACTTTCCGGCGGCGAGCAGCAAAGAATAGCAGTTGCTAGGGCGCTTGCTAACGATCCTTCAATTATTTTTGCCGACGAGCCGACTGGCAATCTTGATTCAGCAAACAGCGAAATCATCCATCAGATAATTATCAAGTTAAGAAATGAGTTTGGAAAAACTTTTGTAATTGTCACCCATAATCCAGAGCTTGTAAAACTTGCAGATACGGTGTTTGAGATTAAGGACGGAAAAATAAGTAACCGCACTTGAGTTTAGTTGGTTTACATTAACTAATTTTTATGTTTCTATAAATCTGTATCAAATATTTTCGTAATTACAAAAATTCTATTATTTTAAATTTCCCAGATACTCAAACAGCAGCCTAACCCCAAATCCTGTCATATATTTTTTCGTATAGTTGTTAAAATCATTTGCCATAGCAGGACCGGCAATATCTAAATGTGCCCACGGAATTTTTTTATCAACAAAATTTTCAAGAAACTTAGCCGCAGTAATTGCACCTCCCCATCTGCTTCCTAGATTTTTTATATCTGCAACATCAGTTTTTATTAAATAATTGTAATCATCCCACAAAGGTAAACGCCAAATCCTGTCAAAAGTTTGCTCGCCTGCTTTATATAGCTCGTTTGCAAGAGCATCATTTTTAGTAAACAAACCGCCGACAAACTCTCCTAACGCAACAACACAAGCGCCAGTTAAAGTTGCCAAATCAATAATTACATCTGGTTTTTCTTTAGAGGCATAATCAAGTGCATCTGAAAGTATTACTCGTCCTTCCGCATCAGTATCAATCACTTCAATACTTTTTCCAGAAGCCGTCATAATTATATCACCAGGTTTAAAAGATTTACCAGACGGCATATTTTCTACCGAAGGAATTACACCCAATATATTAATGGGAAGCTTAGCTTTTGCAGCCGCTAAAATTGTTCCAGCAACAACTGCTGCACCAGACATATCCGCTTTCATTTCTCCCATGTTAGATGAAGGTTTAATAGATATTCCGCCGGAATCAAATGTAACACCTTTTCCTACTAAAGCTACATACTTACTTTTATTTTTCTTTGTATTTCCATTATATTCAAGAACAATAAATCTAGGTGGATTATTGCTTCCGCTGCCCACAGCTAAAACTCCGCCCATTTTTCTTTTCTTCATTTCTTTTTCATCAAATATTTTAACTTTAACACCGGCAGCTTTTAATTTTGAAGAAATTCTTTCGGCAAGTATAGAAGGAATTAAAGCGTTTGATGGTTCATTCTGTAAATCTTTAGTAAAATTTACACTTTCCATTAAATGCAAAGTTTTATTTATTGCTGTATTAAGATTCTTGATATCATCTGCATAGAAAAATATTTCAAGTAGCTTTTCTATTTTCTTTTCTTTTTTATATTTATCAAATGAGTAGTTACCTAAAAATAGTCCTTCTATGAAGGTTCGATAGAAATATTGCTCACTTAAAAAATATTTTTTAAAATGTTCATACTTTGGAATTGAAATGTGTAAATATTTTACTTCTTCGTCCGCTATTTTCTGAATAAAACCAGCTAAATAATTTCTAAAATAATCTGAAGAAAAATTTTCGTCTATTTTTACTTTTGTAATAAATAGTTCGTCAGGCTTGCCGTCATGTTTAGAAATTCTAATTTCATTCCCTTCTTTTGAAATAAAACTTTTTTTCTGAAGTTCTGAAAGTTTTACATTTGAAACCTTTGCAACATTTTCTAAACTCTGCTTTAGATTTTTTTCATCAATTAAAAACTTAACGCTAATGCTTAATGGTTGATAAGAAATTTTTTTATCGCCTGATTTTATTTTTATTCTAAACATTGAATTCCCTAATTATTTATTTAAAGATATTTTTCAGTTTCATTTAATATTTTTGGAATAAATTCATCAAGATTGCCATTGCGTATTCTAGCGCCGGCAGCATTTATATGCCCGCCGCCGCCAAACTTAGCTGCCAATTTGTTCATCGGTATTGTACCTTTTGATCTGAAACTAACTTTGAACCCTTCATTCAGCTCTATAAACAAAAGACCAACAACTACACCTTCAACAGACAAATTGTAATTAACAAAGTTTTCAGTATCCGATTCAATTGCGTCTAGTTTTTTAAAAGTCTCCTGTCGAATAATCATATAAGATATTTTTTTATCTTTGCCATAAAGCTGCATTGAATCAAGAGCTGCACCAAGCAGTCTTATCTTGCTGAATTTGCTTTGGTCATAAATTTTATCAAACACTTCGCCTGGAATAACTCCATGTTCAATAAGATCAGCAGCAATGTTGTGAATTTCCGGAGTAGTTCTTTCAAATCTGAATGATCCTGTATCAGTCATTATCGCAGCATATATTGGATAAGAAGTTTCATAGTCTAATTTTATTATTCCAGTTTTCTTAATCAGATTATAAATGATTTGCCCTGTGGCGCAGTAGTCAGTATCAATAAAAAAATGGTCAACAAAATTTTCTTTATCTTGATGATGATCGATGCAAATTTTTAGTTTTTTAGATTCATTAAACATATTTTGCATCCTCACAATGCGATCCGAACGATTGAAATCTAAAGCAACTAATATATCTGCTTCTTCAAAAATTGTTTTATGCTTTTGTTCATCAAATTTTTCAATTACTTTGTCTGAATCTAGAAATAAAAGGTTATATGGAGTTTCACTATGATTTATTATAAAAATTTTCTTCCCCAGCTTTTTTAAAATAAAATAAAACGCAATTTCCGATCCAATAGCATCGGCATCTGGATTCACATGTGTTGTTAGAAGGAAAGAATTATTATCTTCTATTATTTTTTTCAGTTGCTCAAAATCAATCATTAAAAGTTTTCTATTTACAATAAATTGTTAGAACTAAGATAGAAAAATTTCGTCTCCAAAAAAAAATTTTATGTTAAATAATTATTTCACTTCCCACATATTCCCGCTGAATAAAAGCTTGCGTAAATCACCAATCCCTTTTTGCTTTTTAACTTCTTCAATTTGCTGGTGAAAGTCATAGTCATACGAAGATTTATTAATCTTTCTAATAACACCAATCGGTAAAGGTAAACCTTCTCTTTCAGAAAATTGCGAAAGAATAAATGCTCGTGCTGGGTTTTCGTCAGTTTCATCATGTACCCAAACATCATTTATAGAATATTTCCCATTAGATATATCAATGACTTCAGGTGTTAATCCATTTAGTCTTATTCCTTTATTATTATTCGTTCCAAAAATCATTGGTTTTTTATGCTCTAAAGCTAAAACGTTATCAGCTTTTGTTTCTTTATCTGTAAATAAGGAAAATGCACCGTCGTTAAAAATATTGCAGTTCTGGAATACTTCGATAAATGCTGTTCCCTTATGAGCACCGGCTTCCTTAATTATCTCTTGAAGATGTTTGGGATCTCTATCGAGTGTGCGAGCTATAAAAGTTGCCTCGGCACCTAGTGCTAAACTAATGGGATTAAACGGAAAATCAACACTGCCAAATGGAGTGCTTTTAGTTTTCTTCCCTTTTTCAGACGTTGGAGAATATTGTCCTTTAGTCAATCCGTAAATCCTGTTATTGAACAAAATAATTTTTAAATCAATATTTCTTCTGCAGGCATGTATAAAATGATTTCCGCCTATACTGAGTAAATCTCCGTCTCCAGTAGCTACCCAGACAGAAAGTTTTGGATTGTTTAATTTTACTCCTGTCGCAATAGCAGCTGCCCTTCCGTGAATTCCATGAATTCCGTATGTATTCATATAATAAGGAAAACGTGATGAGCATCCAATTCCTGAAACCCAAACTACATTTTCTTTATCAACAATTATTTCTGGTGAAGTTCTTTGCACTTGCGCTAATATTGAATAATCACCACATCCTGGACACCATCTTACATCCTGAGATGAAGTAAAATCTTTTGCAGTTAATTTTATATGTTGAGATACCGTTGCTGAATTATCTTCTTTCATACTAATTCTCCAATAACAGAAATAATTTTATTTTCTATTTCAATTGTCTTAAATGGAATACCTTGAATCTTGTTGAATGAGTCAATTTCTACGAGAAACTCGCTTTTTAAAAATCTTGATAACTGCCCCATATTTAGTTCTGGACAAATTATCCTTTTATATCTCTTCAATACTTCTTTGGTGTTTTTAGGGAATGGATTTAAATATTTGAAATGTGCCTGTGCGATCTTAATCCCTTTTTGCCTAAGTCGATCAACAGCTTCAGTTATTGAACCGTAAGTGCCGCCCCATCCTACCACTAGAATGCTTGCATCAACATCACCAACAACTTCAAGTTCAGGAATGTCATTTTCAATGTTTTTAACTTTTTGCGCTCTTAGCCTAACCATAAACTCGTGATTCTCTGGTTCATAATTAACGTTTCCTGTAATGTTTGATTTTTCCAATCCGCCAATTCTGTGTTCTAGTCCTGGAGTTCCAGGAATTGCCCATGGTCTCGATAAGTTTTCATCTCTTAAATAAGGCAAAAATCCTTCTTTCTCTTCTCTAAATTTCACCTTCATTTCAGGAATAATTTCTGGTTCTGGTATACGCCATGGTTCTGAGCCATTTGCAATATAACCATCCGATAAAAGCATTACCGGCACCATATATTTCGTGGCAATTCGGGATGCTTCAATAGCCATATAAAAACAATCAGTCGGTGTTGATGCAGCAAGAACCACAACTGGAGCTTCTCCATTTCTTCCTAAGATTGCCTGCTGTAAATCCGATTGTTCCGTTTTTGTAGGAAGTCCTGTACTTGGCCCTCCTCTTTGTATATCAATTATAATTAAGGGAAGTTCTGTCATTACTGCAAGTCCTATAGCTTCGGTCTTTAAAGCTACTCCGGGACCGCTTGTTGTTGTAATTGCAAGTGCTCCGCTGAAAGAAGCACCAATTGCTGCACTCACTGCAGCAATTTCGTCTTCAGCTTGAAATGTTCTAACATTAAAATTTTTATGTTTACTTAATTCATGAAGAATATCTGAGGCTGGAGTTATTGGATAAGAACCTAAAAATAATGGTAATCCAGTTTTTACCGAAGCCGTGATAAATCCATAGGCTATAGCTTCATTGCCAGATATATTTCTGTAAATTCCTTTAGGAAGTTTTGCCGGCTCAACATGATACCTTGCAGTAAAAAGTTCTGTGTTATCACCATAATAAAAACCTGCAAGAAGCGCTTTCTCATTTGCGGCTTCAAGCAGCGGTTCCTCCTTAAATTTGCTTTTAATCCATTTGAGGGTTGGTTCAACAGGTCTACTGTAAAGCCAATACATTAAACCAAGAGCAAAGAAGTTTTTGCAGCGCGAAATTTCTTTTGCTGAAAGTCCGCTTTCTTCAAGCGCTGTTGAAGTGAGCTTTGATAATGGCACTTGAACAACTTCAAATCCTTTAAGCGAATCATCTTCAAGAGGATTGTTTTCATATCCTGCAAGTTTAAGATTTTTTAAATCGAATGCATTTATATTAATTATAATTGTTGCCCCTGGCTTTAAATCTTTTAAATTTACTTTAAGTGCAGCAGGATTCATTGCTACTAAAACATCCGGTGCATCGCCTGGAGTTTGAATATCTCTGTTGCTGAAGTGAAGCTGGAAGCCACTTACTCCGTAAGTTGTACCTGCTGGCGCTCTTATTTCGGCTGGATAATCTGGTAAAGTACTTAAATCATTCCCCACCAGCGCAGTTGTGTTTGTAAACTGCGATCCGGTTAACTGCATTCCATCACCGGAATCTCCGGCAAATCTAATGGTAACATCATTTAACCCTAATACTTCTTTTTCCATAGGCTTAATTCTTTTAATTAATAGTTAATTTTAAATTGAATATTTATATGAGCTCAAAATAGATGACTTAATATTCAATTATATTTTTTATAATCTTCTTATTATTATATGTCAAGAGTTGTTCCGCAGCTCTTGAAGTCTAAATGCAAAATTATAAAAAAAATAATAAATTGCTGTAGTGTGAAACAAACGGATGAAGTAATTTATATTGAATATAGAATTGCTTTTGGTTATAATTCACTAAGTACTTGGGGTTATTAATATGAAAAAACCAATAATAATTGTAAGTATTATATTTTGCTTGTTTTCCATTTCAAAAATTCAAGCTCAAAATTTTAATTTGAATGCTTATAAGCAATTTCTACAAACTCATCAGAATATCTCAACTCAATCGTTGCTTCAATTGTACAGCGCCGGAAGATTTTCTTCAAACATAAAACTTAACTTCAATTCAGCAGTTTATTTTGACAGTATTAATGCAAAGTATAATCTTACCTCGTATGAAAGGTCTTTAATTCAGCAGAATGGATTTGTGGTAAGTGAAAGACTTACAATGAATTCTTTTGCTGACGCATTTACAGACATTTATTCTAAAGACTTGCCTGTTTATATCTCAACAGATGCAATACTTCATGCTTTACATATGTCTTATGATAACATTTTAAAAGATTTTGAACTTAGCATTCTTATTGATTCTGTTACTAATATGTTAAAGCAAATGCATTCGGGTATTCCAAGTTTGGCATCTGAATATTCTAATAATTCTGCTATGACTCAAATGTTGAAAGATGTCGATTTTTATATTACCGTGCCACTAAATTTATTAAACCAGCAAGTAAATCCGGTTTATCCTGATAATTCAAATAAAATTAACAGCGTTATTTCTAAAATTAATTTAGCAAATGGAATTGAGCAGGATACTTTATTTTCATCGGTCAAAGTTTGGTATGATTGGAGCCAATTTAAACCTCGCGGGCATTATGCCGATATTTTACACCCTGTTCTTGCTAACTATTTTAAAGCTATGATGTGGCTTGGAAGAATTGAAATTTATTTGCTTCAGCCAAGGGCTTTGTCTGATGCAGACTCAGCTGAGATTTTTAAATCAATTCAAAGGCAAACAATTGATGCATTATTAATTCGTGAACTTTTTGATAGAACAAATGTAAACAGCACTTATAATTTAATTGAAAGTGTCATAAAATTTTTCGTCGGAGATCAGGATAATATAACAATTGATGATCTTTCTTATTTGAAAAATGCAGTCAGTCTAAAAAATGCCGGCGATTTGCTGGATAGTCTCAAGTTAGTCACTTTTCAAGATACTCTGAAAAATCAGTCCTTTGCTTATCAAATGATATTATCTCAGTTGCTTGCAGAAAATCCAATGAAGCCTGATAGTATAATTCCTGCGTCTTCTTTCCTAATGTTTGGTCAGCGATTTATCATTGATTCTTACGTGCTTGGAAATGTAGTTTACGATAGAACAACATCATGTAGACTTTTCCCTTCTTCTCTTGATCCAATGTTTGCTTTAGGCAATAACGCTGCTGCTCAGCTTTTACAAAATGAAATTACAAAATATGATTATGCAGCAAATCTAGCCGCTCTTCGATATCTTATTGATTCCTATGATACTGACTTCTGGAATAAAAGTTTTTATAATTTATGGCTAAACTCTATTAGATCATTAAATCCGCCGTTTGATAAAAGCGAATTGCCTCCATTTATGCAAACCGCTGGGTTTTGGTTGGAAAAATTAAATACGCAATTAGCTTCTTGGGCTGAACTAAGGCATGATAATTTATTATATGCAAAGCAATCTTATACAGGCATGACAACATGTTCATTTCCTTACACTTATATCGAACCATTTCCAGAATTCTATAAAAATTTAGAAACACTAGCAGAAGTTGCTAAATCAAATTTCAACAGTCTGAACATCCCTCAAAAATATTTGATGCTTGGAATTTGGAACTATTTTGATAATTTAGGAAAAATTGCTGATACACTTTACAACATTTCACTCAAAGAATTGAACGGAACACAATTCACCCCTGATGAAATTCTATTTTTACAACATACTTTTAATCCGGTTAATACTGGCTGCAATGGTAATTTGCCGCCGTTCATTGGATGGTATAATACATTATATTATGGGAATAATGATTTTCAAATGTTTGATAAAAATTACATTGTTGCCGATGTTCATACAACCCCCACTGATTGTTCTGGCAATGTTATGGGATGGGTAAAGCACGTGGGAACTGGACCAGTTAATTTAGGCGTATTTGTAGCTCCGCTTCCCGGAAATCAGCTTACAGCTTTTATTGGTCCAGTAATAAGTTATTATGAATATACTTCAACTAACTTCTTGCGATTAACCGATCAAGAATGGCAAGATTCAGCTTTAATTTCAGCGCTTCGGCCAGCGTGGGTTAATAATTATCTCGCAAATCTTTATGGTTCAAGCAAAGGAACAGGTGAAAACCTCATTACCGGAATAATTGTTGAAGATCAGAAAAATATTCCAGTTAGTTATTTAACTATAAAAGCATTTCCAAATCCATTTAATCCTACTGTTACATTTTCTATTAACATTCCGGTTAATCTAACTAATTCTTTAGTTCAACTTTCTGTTTATGATTTACAAGGGAGATTAGTAAAGAAATTAATAAATCAAAATTTATCTTCTGGAAATTATCTTTACAGATGGGATGGTAAAAACGAAAATGGGATTAATGTTTCGAGCGGAGTTTATTTAACAAATTTACAAGTTGCTGATCAAATAACAACAACCAAGATTATTCTTCTTAAGTAATTATTAATTTAAAACAAAAAGGATCCGCCAGCCGGATCCTTTTTTATTAACTAAAAAGAATTATTCAATTCTTAATTAACTGACCAAGTATTTCCATTGAATAAAACTTTTTCCAAATCACCTTCTTTTTTCATTTGAGTGATTTCTTTAATCTGTTCTTCTATTGCGCCGTCTAGAGTTGGTTTGCTAACTTGCCGAAATACTCCAACTGGTGTTGGCATATTTGGGTTGTCAGTCATATGTGAAAGCATCGTTGCAATCATAAAACTTTCATCATGCTCATCATGTACAAGTATATCTTCAATTTTATTCTTACCTTCACCTATTTCAACAACTTCTGGCTTACCATTTCTTAATACAATACCTTTGTCTTTATTAGTTCCAAATATCATTGGTTTGCCGTGTTCAAGGTATAAAACATTATCGTCTCTAGTTTTCTTATCAGTAAGTTTATCAAAAGCACCATCATTAAAGATTACACAGTTTTGTAGTATCTCAAGAAAAGCTGCACCTTTATGATCTGCAACTCTTTTTATCATCGCTTGTAAATGCTTTGCATCTCCGTCTAACGATCTTCCAACAAACGTTGCATCAGAACCCAATGCAAGCGCCGCAGGATTAAAAGGATTATCAACACTTCCATAAGGAGTAGTTTTTGTCTTTTTACCCTTTTCTGAAGTAGGTGAATATTGTCCTTTTGTCAATCCATAAATTCTATTATTGAAAAGTAAAATCTTTAGATCTACATTTTTTCTGCATGCATGAATAAAATGATTGCCGCCAATACTTAACAAATCGCCGTCACCTGCCGCAACCCAAACAGATAGATCGGGGTTTGCAACTTTTACTCCTGTTGCAATTGCAGGAGCTCTGCCGTGAATTGTATGATATCCGTATGTATCCATGTAATAAGGAAACCTTGAAGAACATCCAATGCCTGAAATCCAAACAATATTTTCTTTCTTAATTCCAATCATGTCAGGAAAAGATCTTTGAACTTGTGCAAGTATTGAATAATCACCGCAGCCTGGGCACCATCTCACATCTTGATCGCTTGCAAAATCTTTTGCTGTTAATTTAATTTCTTTTATTTCTTTGCCTATATCACTCATTGCTTCCTCCTAACATTTCAATAATTTTATTTTCAATATCAGATACTCTGAATGGCAATCCTCTTACTACATTAAATTGTTCAACAGGAATCAAAAATTCACTTCGAATCAATTTTGCTAACTGGCCGAGATTTATTTCTGGAATCAAAATTTTCTTAAATGATTTCAATACTTTTTCTGTATTAGATGGGAAAGGATTTAAATATTTAAGATGTGCTTGAGAAACTTTATATCCTCCATCTCTAGCCTTTATAACAGCTTCTTTTATTGCGCCGTATGTTCCACCCCAGCCTAGTACAAGAAGTTCGCCTGACTGGTCCCCATCAACTTCAAGTAATGGAATATCTTTAGCAATGTCCTTAACTTTCTTTTCTCTTAATTTAATCATCAAATCATGATTATCTGGATCATAACTTACATTTCCAGTAATGTTTGCCTTTTCAAGTCCACCAACTCTATGCTCTAATCCTGGAGTTCCAGGTTTTACCCATGGACGAGCAAGATTTTCATCTCTTAAGTAAGGCGCAAATCCTTCTTTTTCTGTTCTGAATTTAACAGGAATTTCCGGAAGGTCTTTTACATGAGGTACATTCCATGGTTCAGAACCGTTGCCAAGATATCCGTCAGTCAAAAGAATCACTGGAGTCATATATTTAATAGCTAATCTAGATGCTTCAAGAGCCATATTGAAACAATCACTTGGTGTTGATGCAGCAACAACTGCAACAGGTGATTCACCATTTCTTCCATATACTGCTTGAAGTAGATCTGCTTGTTCTGTTTTTGTTGGTAAACCCGTACTTGGGCCGCCTCTTTGAACATCAACAATTACTAATGGAAGTTCAGTCATTACTGCTAAACCGATAGCCTCAGTTTTCAACGCTAAGCCAGGACCGCTTGTAGTTGTCAAAGCTAAATTACCAGCATAAGCAGCGCCAATAGCTGATGTAATTCCAGCTATTTCATCTTCAGCTTGTAATGTCTTAACTCCAAAATTTTTATAATAGCTTAGATATTGTAAAATCTCAGAAGCTGGAGTAATAGGATATGAACCTAAGAAAAGTGGAAGTCCACTTTTAACTGAAGCGGCTAAAAATCCAAGTGCAGTTGCTTCATTTCCAGATATGCTTCTGTAAATTCCTTTTGGAAGTTTTGCTGGTTCAACATGATATCTAATTGTAAATATTTCTGTATTCTCACCATAGTTAAATCCGGCAATTAAAGCTTTTGTATTTGCTTCAATAAATTCTGGCTTATTCTTAAATTTATCCTGAATCCATTTTTGTGTTGGCTCAAGTGGTCTATTATATAGCCAATACATCAATCCAAGAGCAAAAAAGTTTTTACATCTTGAAATTTCTTTTTGCGAAAGTTTTGTTCCTTCAAGTGCTTTGTTTGTTAAATGTGTAATTGGAACTGGATAAACTTCAAAACCTTTAAGACTATTATCTTCCAAAGGATTTGCTTCATATTTTGCTAATTGAAGATTCTTTTTATCAAAAGCATCTGTATTTGCAATTATCATTGCGCCTGGTTTTAATTCGCCAATATTTTTCTTGATTGCTGCAGGATTCATAGCAACTAATACGTCTGGTCTATCGCCTGGCGTATGAATATCGGCACTGCTGAAGTGAAGCTGAAAACCGCTTACCCCATAAACTGTACCTATTGGAGCTCTAATTTCTGCCGGATAATCCGGAAGTGTGCTTAAATCATTCCCAAAAATTGCAGTTGTTTCGCTGAATTGACTGCCGGTAAGCTGCATACCATCGCCTGAATCACCGGCAAATCGAACCGTGACTTCAGTAATTTGTTGAACTTCTTTTTCTTTTGTCATTGCCTCATCTCTTAATTAAAAAATAAAAGACCGGAAGGGCAAATCCACAAACCGTGCCATTTTGAAACTTAGATTTATAAGTATAGATTTAGCTTTTAGAGGGTAATATTGTTAATTTTATCTATAAAATGATATTTTCTCTTCCCAAATGTGGGAAATAAATCATATTGACAAGTTTTCTATCTAGCAGAAAATAATAATTAAATAGTGTTTTTTTTATTTGAGATTTATAAAAAGAATAACCGAAAAAGCTGTTCTGCTAACTAATTACTTATCTCAATTCCGATTGGACAGTGATCAGAACCCATTACATCAGCCATAATAAAAGCATCTAGAACGTCTTTTTTAGCATTTTCCGAAACGAAAAAATAATCAATTCGCCAGCCCACGTTTCTTTCTCTAGCACGAGTTACCATATCCCACCAAGTATAATTATTCGGCTCTTGATTGAATATTCTGAACGTATCGATAAAACCATTGTTTAAAAATTTATCTAGCCAAGCTCTTTCTTCTGGTAGAAATCCAGACACAGTTGAATTTTCTTTCGGACGCGCAATATCAATTTCTTTATGGGCAGTATTTACGTCGCCGCAAATAATTATTTTTTTACCTTTTTTTTTCAGTTTATTAACATATTCAAGAAATGCATCATAAAATTCCATTTTATATTGAAGTCTTTCAGCACTTGCTTTCCCGTTTGGATAATAAATATTAAATAGATAAAAACCTGGATATTCAGCTATTAAAATTCTTCCTTCACTGTCAAATTTTTTATCTCCAAATCCTTTTTTAATACTTAAAGGTTTTTCTTTTGTATAAATAGCAACGCCGCTGTAACCTTTTCTTTCACCTGAACAAAAATATGATTGATAGCCATTTACATTTTTTAATTCATCTGGTAGTTGTTCTTCATGAGCTTTTGTTTCTTGAATGCATAGAATATCTGGATTAACATTTAATATCCAGTCTAAAAAACCTTTTTTATGAACTGCTCTTAATCCATTAACATTCCAGGAAAGTATCTTTAATTTTTTCATAATAGTATTTACAAGTTAATTAATATTAAAAAGTACTTATTAAAAATAGCTTTGTTTTGTGTTTAGTTTGTGAGTTAATTCATAACTTGTAGTTATAAAGATAAATTAAATTTATGCTGCTTATTCTTTATGACTTTATCTTTATCTTTCTCTTTTTTCAAATTAACATTAACCACAAATTTAATTATTTATTTGGCAAATCTTTTTGATTGGATTCTCTCTTTTATAGGTATGATAATACGGAATATTAAATTCATTGGTGCGAAATTATAATTTTAGAAGATAAAATTAAGTACTGATATAAAAATGCCTCTGCAAATTACAGAGGCATTTTCTTTATCCGAATTTTACTTTACTCGTACAAATTCAATTCTTCTGTTTTTCAATTTTCCTTCTGGCGTATTGTTTGGAGCTATTGGATTGTCTGGTCCCATTCCTATTGCAGTTATTTTATCTTTATCGGCTCCGTGATTTACAAGCCAGTTTTTAACTGATTCGGCTCGCTTCTGAGACAATTTTATATTCTTCGCACGACTTCCTGTATTATCAGTATATCCTCTAATCTCAACATATATTTCTGGGTTATTTTGAAGAGTAGTTAATGCTTTTTGTAATCTTTGTTCGGATTCAGAAGATAATTCAGCAGAATTAACTGCAAATGTTACTCCTTCTAATACAATCGGTGCTTTCATTTTTACTACATCATCATCTGGATCTAAAGGATTTGTCCCTCTTGCTATTTCAACGCCATCATTAACAGTACCTCCATCTGTATCCAGCTTTAAAGGATCTGTATGATATTTTAATACTTCTGCACCGTCAGTTAATCCATCCCGGTCTGTATCTGATTTTATAGGATCAGTATTATATTTATTTATTTCTGCACCATCATTTAATCCGTCTCCATCAGTATCAGGATTATTTGGATTAGTGTTATATTTATTAATTTCTTCTCCGTCGTTTAATCCATCATTATCTGTATCAGCTTTCAATGGATTTGTATTATACTTATCTACTTCTTCACCGTCAGTTAATCCATCTCCATCGCTATCAGCCTTTAATGGATTTGTTTTATATTTATTTATTTCTTCCCCATCAGTTAAGCCGTCTTCATCTGTGTCTGCCTTCAAAACATTTGTATGATATAAATTTACTTCACTGCCGTCACTTAAGCCATCATGATCAGTATCTGGATTATCCGGATTTGTACCAAATGCTTTTTCTTCTGATTTGGTAAGTCCGTCATTATCATTGTCTGAGCTTCCTGCATTTGTTGGAAATGTTAAACCTATTCCTAAATTAAAATGAGCATCGTAAGGGTCGCCTGCTTTAAAGTAGTTAAGATTATCAGTTAAAGAATAAGCTGCGCCACCGGAAATATCTAGTAGAGTTCCTTCAAATAAATTAAATTCTACTCCTAATCCAACCGGTATTATTCCACTCCATCCAAATTTATTTACATTTTTTGGCGAAGTTACAGCTGGAAGAATTTTATTATCATAGTACATTGCTCCAATTCCAGCGTATAAATAAGGATTCCAATCGGAAAGATTGAAAGGACTTAAATGAAATCTTACATCAATTGGAAACATTACAGATTTATAATAAGCATGGTTATAATCTAAACCCGCATTCTCTCCATACCCAACACCTAAATCCCCTTCCAAAAAATCTGTCAATTCCATTCTAATGAAAGCTCTTCCCCAATAAGAAGTTTTTACCCCGTATTCCCAATTATTAAATTCATTTATTGGAAGTAAGCCGTCAAAGTGAACACCATATTTCAGCGAGTAATCTTTAAATTGAGCATCTGCTTGCATTGGCACAAGGATTAAAAATAATCCTGTTAACAAAGAACAAATAAACAACTTTGAACCCATTTCTTCCTCCATTTTTATTTATACATAATTAACTAAACTTAAATGAATTACTCCTAGATGTTTTTATATTATTCAAGAAAGGATAATTAAGCGGAATGCGTAATTCATTTATTTCATCTAAATCAAACTTCTTCATAATCAATCTTAATAAAACTAATTCAGATTCGATTTAAATATTTTTACTACACTTAAAGAATTAGGCTTGATTAAATATAAATATTTAATAAAATGAAAGCAATAATTTTTAATAACATTATTTCAGATAGACAAAATTTGAAGTTCATTTTCTCTTTATCGGTATCCAGATTTCTTCTTCTGAATTTCGATCATCTATTTTATACTTCTCACCCATTACTGCAAAATGAGGACGCGCATCAAGCAAATAATTTGAAGTCGGCAGCCAAGTCCTAAAAATATATTCATAAGTCTTTTCCGCTTCACTTGCCGCACCTTTATGTATAAAAACTGCATAAAGCCCGGTTGGCAAAATTAGCGTTTCAAAATTAGGAGTATTTTTGTCAAAATCTTTTACTTCAACAGCAGCCCATTTCTCAAATTCATTATTAGCATCAAAGTTATTAAAGAAAAATTTATCATAAATCTCAATTGAATATAGCTCTGAACCAATAACATTTTGAATCTCTTTTCTTAGCGGCATAAAGCTTTGCCACAACTCAAAAGTTTTGTTTTGTGAAAAAGACATTTTAATCTTCTTCCCAACAAATTTCTTTTCATGTAAAGTTGTTATTTTTGATAACAATTTTATAAACCCTCAATTTCAATATCATATTTATTCAACAGTCCTGCCGCCCCGTTTAATGAGAACTTAGCTTTTTTAATTCTATTGTTTTCCGGATCAATAATAAAATTATAAGATGTCCGGAAATCAGCTTGTTCTAAAATTGTATTTTGAAAAATCGCTCTTGATAATTCACAATTATCAAAAACCGAGTTTGTTAAATCGCAATGGGAAAAATCAGTTTCTATAAGTTTTGAATCGCGAAAAATAGTCTTCCTAATTTTTCTCTTAAAAAAAGATGCATGATTCAATATACAGTTTTCAAATCTGAATGATAAACCAAAATCATTACACTTATCGAAATGCAGCCCGAGCATTTTACAGTTTTCAAATTTAATTCCGTTAAATGTAGTATCATTTACTTTAGCCATACTTAAGTTGCAAGAAGAAAAATTACAGTCGATAAATGTTATTTGAGAGATATCTGAATTATAAAAATTACAATTTAAGAAATCACATTTCTCATAAGTACCTTTTGATAAATAATTTTCTTGAAAATCTTTTTTATCGAACTTTTTCTCAGTAGTGTATGCGTCTTTCACATTAGTTATAATTTAATTTTACTTCATATGTTATTTAATAAATATCATTTTCCTGCTTTGAATAAAATCCCCAGATATTAATTTGTAAATGTAAATTCCGCTCGGCAGATTATGAGCGTCAAATTCTATTTTGTATTCTCCAGCATTCTTGTATTCATTTACCAGAGATTCTATTTCTTGCCCAAGAATATTGTATATAGCTAATTTAACATTACCGCTTTTTGCAATTGTATAATTAATCGTCGTCGTAGGATTAAATGGATTCGGGTAATTTTGCGATAGTTTAAATTCTAACAAGCCTAAATTTTTCTTTCCTTTAACATCAACAAAAATATTTTTTACTTTTATGGTGTAGCTGCTGTCCGGCACTGTTAATATTTGAACATACAATTTATTTTCATTTTCATCATAAAAATATCCGGAAGTTGATGTACGCATAATTTGAAATGTAGAATCAACTTGTATTTCATTCCCATTAACGCTTACTGAATTTGGCTTACCTGTTATTAAGTGAAAATCTATTACATAAATTCTTTGTTTTGGTTTTCCAGAATAATTCCCAATTGAAGGTCCGATAGAAAAATTCAAATCCATATTTGAGTTTGATGACGTTACATTTGAAAGAAATTCAGTTTGTGCAAAGTTCCCAGTTTGATATGCCGTCGTCTTTCCGTCATCTTCATAAAGATTAAATTTAGCTTGCAATGTTTTTGAAGGATAAACTTCCAGCACTAAAGTATCAAGTGGATATTCATCTGAGTAATCCATGATTTGCTGCATTGGGATAATGCTTCCTTCTTTTATAAATAATGGAAGTTTCTCAATAGGAGTTGAAGTAGTTATACTTTGCCCGCCGGAATAATTTTTATCGCTCCAATAGTCAATCCAATTTCCTTCTGGAAGATAAATTGTTTTTGATGTCTGCCCTGACTGAACAACTGGCGAAACTAGAAAATTATCTCCCCACATGTATGATGAGCTTTCATTTGAAAGATTATTATCATTTGGAAAACTGAAGAATAATGGACGAGCAAGCGGCATTCCTGTTTGGTAATTTTCATATGCCATTGTGTAAATGTATGGCAGTAATTCATATCGTAGCTGAATATATTTTTTGCAGATTGCTAATGTTGTATCATCAAATGTCCATGGCTCAGTATTTTGAATTACGTCATATCCATGCGCTCTTGTTATTGGGCAGAATGTCCCGTATTCCATCCATCTTGTGTAAAGCTCTGGAGTAGTTTTGCCGTTTGTAAATCCTCCAATATCTGAGTTATGGTAAGCTAACCCTGACATTCCCATATTAAGCAGCATTGGAATTTGAACTGCAAGCCCTCCGAAATCTTTTCCAACATCTCCAAACCACGGTATTACTCCATATCTCTGTATGCCTGCAAATCCTGATCTTGTCAAATTAAATATTCTCTGATCCGGTCTATAATTCTTAAATCCATTATAAATTATTTTTGCCCAAAGCAGATTATAGATATTATGAACTTTATTATCGCTCCCGATAAAAAATTGAATTGAAACATCATCTCTTTCAGGTTCTCCAAGGTCTGTCCAAAAACCAGCCATCAAAGTATCCATAAAAATCGGATATTTACTCCACCACCAGCTTTGTGCGCTTGGATTTGTAATATCAATTAATGATGCATTGCAACCACACGACCACCAATTGTTAAAAACAAATGAACTGCCATTAGTATTTTTTGCAAAGTAGCCGCTATTATTAGCAAAAGTATAATTGCTCGAACTTGAGGTAATGTACGGTTCAGTTATTGCAATTGTCTTTATTCCTTCTTTAAAAAAATCACTCATCATCAAATTTGGATTTGGCCAGTTAGATAAATCCCATGAAACATCTCCCATATTTCTGTACCAAAAAAGATCAAGTACAATCGCATCGCATGGTATTTTATAATTTCTCATAGTCTGAATCATTGTCTGTGCAGCAGCTTCATTTCTATATCCGAATTTTGATTGAATATATCCGAAAGCCCACTTTGGCGGCAGCGGCTGCCTTCCTGTTAACCATGTATATTTTTCAAGTTGATTTGGAATATTCGGCGCTGCAATTATATAAAATGTAAGTTCGCCTCCATAAACAGTATATGAAAATTTAGTTGGATCAGAATATCCTAAATCAAATCTTCCTTTATATGTGTTATCAAAAAAAATTCCGAAGCCGTAATTGCTGGCTATAAATGGAATATTAATATTCATTGTAGGCAGCGGCGAATTGTATCCGCCAATTTGACTGTTATAGCTGTCGAATGCTTGTCCTCTTTTATCTAAAGAAGTTCCTCGTTCTCCTGTTCCATAAAAATGTTCGTCTTGATTTAATATAAAATTTACGCTTCTTTGAATTCCATTAGTTTCAATTCCGCCGGTTTCCGGTTCTTTTAGCAATTCAATATTATTTGAATTATAAAATGAAAATCGTAAAGGATTTTTATTGCAGATTATTTTCAATAATTGAGAAGATACTTCCAAAGTTGTATCATTTTCAGTAACTGAAAACCCTGATGCAGTTGCTGTATCTTGTATGACTGCGAAAGAAGAATCTATCTTAGTTAAAACAGTTGGATAAAAATCAACTCGCAATATATCCGGCTGATAGAATATAAGATTTACTGAACTCGAATCAGAATATATTCTAATTGACTTGCCTTGAATTTTATATGAAGTAAAATTACCAAAATAAGTTTGGCTAAAACTTAAGCTAATAGGTATTAAAAAAAGAATTATAAAAATTCGGGTAAATAATTTCATAAAATAATTTATAACAAATTAAAAAATGTAAAATTTTATTTTACCTTTTCTTCATTGCTTGCCAGATCTTCATTGCCCATTCATTTATTTTCTCTTTATTCTCCCCGCTTACAGTCATTCTTCCGATTGTTACCGGATCTCTGATCACAGCCGCCATAATAACCTCGCCGTCTACTACCATTGCCATTTTCTTCCCGACATTCGCTTCAGTTATTTCTTTAAATTTTATCTTAGCATAATCATTCAAAGCTATATTCAAAACGAATAATTCATTTCCATCTAAATTTGCAGTTGCAGTATCGCAATAAGAAATATCCTTTACTGTAAATACCGGCTTTTGTTCCAAACACAAAGTATCATTATCATATATAGCTGTATGATTATTTTTCTGCCCATAACAAGAATCTTTTGCAGTAACTAAATACAATCCCGTTTGTATTGACTTTTCTTGAGAGAAAATATTTGATGAGGCAATTACTGCGATGAAAAATATGATCAAAGATTTCATAAATCTTATCCTATTATATTTAAAAACTGCAATAACATGTATCTATGTACTTATTCCCCATAAATCATAATTTTGATATAATTAGATTCTTCCAAACATACAAAATACATTATTCAAAAATTCTACATCACCAGTCATTCATATTCCATTCCTCCATTCCCCGCTCAATCATTCCATCCTTCTCATCCAGCATCAAGCATCCAGAATCCATCCATTCACTTATTTCACCACTCCATCTTTCCATCATACATCCAGCAACCAATATCATTTCATTAAAATTAATTTCTTCGTTTGCACAAAGCTTCCAGCTTGCAATTTATAAAAGTAAACTCCGCTTGCTAGTCCGCCCGCATTAAATTCAACATTATATTTTCCGGCAGATTTTTCTCCATTCAAAAGTGTAGCCACTTCCTTACCCAACACGTTATATACTTTTAAAGTTATATATGACTGATGACTAATCTCAAATGATATTGTAGTAGTAGGATTAAATGGATTTGGATAATTTTGCGCAAGACTGTACTGCAAAGGAATATCCGGTTTATTTTCTACACTTGTTACTCCCCATGCTGTTGAATATTCACTCCAAACATATGAATGGCTAATTTGATTATACTCCCAAAGACTTATACCGGGATAATTATAAGTTATCTCCGCCAAATTATAGAAACTTGCAACATCACCTTGCTTTACATCGCTTCCATATCCAAAATATTCTCCTTGTCCTATCGGCATTATTGGTTTATCTGCTGCCGTGTCTCCCAGACTTACCCATGTTTGTGTATAATAAGAAAATTGACTGCTCATTAAACTAAGTTCATTTTGCGGTGAAGTCGGTCTTGCTGCCCAATACGTCTGAGGCATATTAACATCAACTCGGTCAAGAAATGTAGTCCATGGGAACGTATTATGTCCGGTTATTCGCGCCCATGCAGTCAACCCCACTAATGCGTTTGGATGATGTGCATGAATGCTGTCGCAGTATGCTTGCGCTGCTGTATATCGTGTTGCTAAAGTATCATATTCTATTTCAGCATCTATAAGCAAACCGTCTATCCCTTTTACATCAAGAATAGAATTTGCTACATCTGTTTCTGAGGCAGGATTACCCCAACGATGCGGGATTCCATAAACATATTGAAATGCCAGAAGTTTTATATTATTTGCATGAAATACTGAAACTACACTGTCCATGCTTCCATAATTAGGAATTACCCAATTATACAGTGAATGGTTAGGACTATTGTAATAGCTGTCTCCATCCGCCATTTTTATTACAAGCCAAGTTATGCCTTCACTTTTTAATTTTGTTATTATCGAGTTTAAATTTTTGCCTCCTCCGTTTGATGACCATAGCTGCCAAAGATACATCCCTTTTCCGCTTATGATTAAAGAATCTTGTGCTTTTGATCTGCTCAATGGTAATAAAATTATAGTAATTAAAATAATTATAAAATTTGATGGTATAAATTTTCTCATTTGATTTTTTCCCGAGTTATTATTTTTGAATTTGAAATGATGAAAGCAATTTATAGTACTCGCTTATCGAATTATTTGTATCATCTTTAAGAAATGATAAAGCCTGTAATTTTAAATCTCCTGAATTTAACTGTTTACTTTCAATTATTTCACCAGGCTTGCCTATTTGTCTATCTTGAATAAATGAAACCATATAATACTTCCCGTCTCGTTTGGCATAACAATTAATTACACAATCCCACATTCCCATTCCGGCATATACAACCCAGTATTCTCGTTTATAACTTTGCTGGTTAATTATTACTGTATCTGCTTCCACTATATTTTGAATTAATTTTCCTGCATTTGGTGAATCTAGATATAATCTTCCTCCATAGCTTCCTGGCAAATCTACATAAAGCCTATTTGAAACTGATACTTCAGCAATTGCATTATTGCTTGTGCCGCTTTCTGATGATGTTAATGATATATTATAAGTTGTGTTGTCAATCTGCTTTACTGCCCCGCTCTTTACAAATGAAATTCCTAATTCTTTATCTTGTATTCGAATTAGATCTTTTGCAGATGGCGCCATATTTTGCCCATTAACAGCAAATAGTAATCCCGACAAAATAAATAGATTATAAATTAAACTTTTTAACATATCTTCTTTCTCCTTTAATTTTTACTTTATTCATTAATATCAATAGGCAAAGCCTTTTAATTTGATGCAACTTAAATTAGATAAACCTGTTGTGTGAATTAAAAATTAATCATAGAAAACTGTTGAAACAGTTACTAAATTAAAGAGTGATTTTATTAAGGGGCTGTCCAAAAAGTAATTTTGTCATCACGAGTGGAGCGAAGTGATCTGAATT
Source organism: Bacteroidota bacterium (assembly GCA_021824145.1). Classification (GTDB taxonomy): domain Bacteria; phylum Bacteroidota; class Ignavibacteria; order Ignavibacteriales; family Ignavibacteriaceae; genus FEN-1297. The sequence continues at coordinate 7,689 of JAKALM010000004.1, read as the reverse complement.
TTGAATTAAAAACAAAAGATTGCTTCGTCGTTTCACTCCTCGCAATGACTTCTACTCTACTTTTTGGACAGCCCCTTAATATGAAAAACATGCTTTATTAGAGCCGTTTCAACGGCTTACAATCTAATTCACACAACTGGTTAGATAAATCATTTCCTAGCCCAAAGATGTTATTAATTATGTTAAATAATATTATCCAATATTTTTCGTGCACTGGTGTTTCCGTTTTATTCTAATGAACTTTTTAATTCTTATTATTTGACTAATTTTTTAATCTTTTAGTTTAATTATTATTCTGTAAAATTCACCTTTAACACAGATTTTATTTCTTTATACAAAAACATGCAATATCTAAAATTTGTTTTTAATTAAATTTCTGCTGTCTTTTTATTATTCACATTTACAATTAAACAATTTGTATTTTTAATGAAAATGTTTTTTTTGTATAGGTAAATTGATACAAATATTTAGTTTCAGAAATTATATAGCTAAAGGTTCTGAATTCAGATAAATCATCAACAGGTTATTAAATTTTTTAAATACTATGAAATTACTTAAAATATTATCTATTGCTCTATTATTTATTTCTTATGCATTACCTCAAAACAATGGAATAATTACCGGAAAAGTAATTGATAAAACAACCTTGCAGCCAATACCAGGTGTAAATATTACAATCATCGGTAAACCTTTAGGGGCAGCGACAGATGCAAATGGAGAGTTTGTTATAAGTGGCCTTGAAAATGGTTCTTATCAAGTACGGGCATCTGCAGTTGGTTATAAAAGCGAGACAAAGACTGATGTTGAAGTAAATTATGTAAAAGCTGCTAATTTATTATTTCAAATTTCCGAAGAGCCGATTTCTTTACAAGGTGTAACTGTTAGCTCAGATTATTTTCAAAAAAGCTCTGACGAATTCAATAGCCTTACTAATCTTAATTATGAGGAAATTAGAAGATCACCTGGTGGTTTCGAAGATGTTGTTAGAGCTTTGTCAATCTTGCCTGGAGTAGCTCAAGCAAGCGCCGGTAGAAATGATCTGGTTGTACGCGGCGGCGCCCCTTCCGAAAACTTGTATCTTGTTGACGGTTTTGTTATCCCTAATATAAATCATTTTGGAACACAAGGCGCAACGGGTGGACCAATTAGTTATATCAATCTGGACTTTGTTCGCGAAACTAGTTTTTCTTCTGGCGGCTTTCAAGTTAATTATGGCAATAAGCTTTCTTCCGTTCTGTCAATTGATTTACGCAATGGAAGAACAGACAGATTAGGCGGCAAGGCTACTGTTTCAGCTTCCGAATTCGGTCTTAACCTTGAAGGTCCAATTTCAGATAAAAGCAGTTTTATCTTCTCTTTACGCAGAAGCTATTTAGATTTTATATTTAATGCTGCTGGATTTAATTTTGTCCCAGAATACTATGACGCATTATCTAAAGCAACTTTTAATATCGACTCAAAAAATCAATTATCTGTTATTTTTCTTGGCGCTTTGGATTTTGTAAATTTTAATAACTCCACTTCAGATAATCTTTACAAAAATTCTAAAATATTAGGCAGTAATCAGAATATTTATTTTGCCGGAATTTCATTTCAGCATCTTTTTGAAAACGGATTTTATAATGTAAAATTAAGCAGAAATTATACATATTATGATTCATACCAAAATGATACTCTTCTAAATCCAATTTTTATAGATAAATCTGGTGAAGGATTCAATGAATTAAAAGTTGATGCAGTGGTTAAACTTTCAAAATCATCCGAAATTGATTTCGGAGGCACTGCAGATTTTAATGATTTCTCTGCTAATATTAAATTACCTTTTTTCATATCTACTTTTGGCGATACTTTATTGCCTGCTTCAATTAATACTAGTAATACATATTCTTCATTCGGATTGTATGCTGAATTTTCCTCACAATTATTGGATAGGTTTAATATTAATTTTGGCTTAAGAGGCGATTATTACAGTCAAATAAATGATGAGTTTTATATTAGTCCTCGTTTTGCTGCAAGATATAATCTTAACGATCTTTCAAATATAAATTTCAGCATAGGCATGTATAGGCAAAACCCCTCATATATTTGGCTGGTTGCCAATCCAATAAATAAAAATCTAAAGGCAATTCTTGTTGATCAGTATATCCTTGGCTACCAGCAAATTCTTCGCGAGGATACTCGTCTAAAAGTTGAAGCTTTTTATAAAAATTATAAAGATTACCCAGCTAGCATAACCAGGCCATATTTAGTCTTGGCTAATACTGGTGGAGGCTTTGGAGGAAGTCCCGATAATTTCGCTTCTTTTGGATTAGACCCATTAATAAGCAATGGTTTTGGAAATGCCAAAGGCGTAGAGCTTTCAATTCAAAAGAAAGATTCAAAGATACCTTATTTTGGCATTTTGAGCTTAACATATAGCAGAACAGTTTTTACTGCTTTAAACAAAGTACAAAGTTTAGGTAGTTATGATCAAACTTGGATATTCAATTTGAGCGGCGGTTATATTTTTAATAATGAATGGGAAGCATCTTTTAAATTTAGATTAGCCACCGGCAATCCTTATACTCCTTATAATAACTCTGGCTTGCAAAATGTAACAGACTATAATACCAGCAGATTCCCTGCTCTTCATTCTTTGGATATAAGAGTTGATAAAAGATGGAATCTTAACAAATGGGCGCTCATAACTTATCTGGATATTCAAAATATTTATAACCATAGAAATGTTGCTAGTATTAGTTGGGATTATAAAACCAATTCTCTTGATGAATCAAAGTCTATTGGTATTTTACCTTCTATAGGTATTAGCGCTGAGTTTTGATTATCAATAAATTATTTAGATATTATTTATATCCTAAATTTATAAACGCCTAATTATGCTTTACTTTAATAATAAAAGTTTTTTTGTTTGTACAAGTTTGTCGGTTTGTAATTTATAAAAATATACTCCGCTCGTCAGCCCGCTCGCATCAAAATCTATTCTATATTTCCCTGCCGCTTTATTTTCATTCACCAATGTTGAAACCTCCTTACCCATTACATCATAAACTTTCAGAGTTACAAATGTTTGCTGACTTATTACAAAAGATATTGTTGTAGTCGGATTAAATGGATTCGGATAATTCTGTAATAAATCAAAATTATTCAGAACAGTATTATTCTCATCTTCAACTCCTGATAATCCGTCGCTAAAATGATATATAGCTCCTTGCCATATTATTAATGAATCCGGTTGATCGCAATTCTGGACACAATTATCTGCAGTAATCCATCCGGTATTGCTATTTAAAAAATAAATACTAAATACAGCATTTGAAATCGGAGGATTCTGCTTTGTCCAAGTTGTTCCTCCGTTAGTTGTATATAATAAAATTCTTGCGGGATTATTATTTATATCTCCATCATTAGTTCCAATCCATCCTGTATTCGCATCAAGAAAAAAAACACATTTACTCATTGAACTAGAATTGATTCCGGTATTTGTAACTTTTATCCAATGATTACCGCCGTCAGTTGTTTTAAGAATCTTGCTGTTTTCTCCAACTACCCAGCCATTGTTTATATCTGTAAATTGAATTGCATTAAAGCTTCCGGCTGTACTGTCAACATATTGTTCAACCCAGTCGTTTCCTCCATTTGTAGTATGATAAATTTTATATGGCGGTTTCGATTGCGCACCAGCAGCGCTTATTGCCCATCCATTGTTAGCATCTGCAAAATAAAATATGCCCATTCCTATAAATGGATTCCAGCTGCTTCCGCCGTCAGTAGTTTTTAGATATTGTGGATTTCCACTTATAAAATTATATATCAATATCCAGCCATGGTTCTCATCTGCAAATTGAACTTCTAAACCGGCATCTCCTGCAGTAGTTGAAAATATTTTTTTCGTCCATGTAATCCCTCCGTCTGTAGTTTGCTGAAGTACTGCTCCATGTGCATCGTTAAGATTTGTTCCGAACCAATTAATTTTCCAGCCGTGCGTTTGATTTACCCACCACATTGATATTGAAGGATCGCCGATTGATGAAACTGTGTCATTGGGAAATGGCTTAACTATATTCCATGTTGTGCCTGAATTTGTAGTGTGCAGTAAATTACCGTTAGCTCCAGATATCCATCCTTCAGTAACGCTTACAAATTGTACTTTACCTAATACATTTGTTTTACTTGGTGCAATTGGATTTACTTGCTGCGCCCATCCGCTTTGTGCATAGCCTGATTCTGCAAATCCCCAAAATATTATAACCCAAATTATTTTCATGTACTTTTCCATGATGCTTCCCTTTCTATTCTAGAATTCATTTTAAATCAAATTATTTTTTCTTTAACTAACACAAATTATTGATTAAATGATTCAAACAAAAGATTTTATTTCTATTTAATTCTACACTTCCTTTATTATTCAAATTTCAGTTTGATAATTATAAAATTTATTTAATTTTATTTGAGTAACAAAATTTTTTTAGAAGAGTTATTCCACCGGTATGTATTCTATAAAAATATATTCAATAGCTAAATTAGAAGCATTGAAATTTAAATTTTACTTTCGAGCAAGTTTTTCTTCTATAACCAAGATAAATAACAAATTGCCGCTATCTGGAGCCCTAAAACAAAGATGCGAACATTACCAACTACTGTATGTTTATAAAATTTTTTATTAACAGAGCAACATAGAATAAGAAACTTAACACGGAACAACAAAGCCAAAAATTACTAAAATGCCAAATGCGAAAACGCTGTCGCCCTTGAGCCATTGGTTATACCGCTTTTTTATGCTGTGAAGGTTTTAATTCCCCCTTATTGTATTTATGAATAATGCTTGAAATTAATGTTTGATAGGGAATTCCTTCTTCAACCGCTTTTACTTGTATATCGTAATAATCTTTTGAAGTTAAACGAATATTTATCCTTTTGTTTTTTGTTATACTTTCTTTTGCAGCTTTAACATAAACTTTCTGGTTTTTCTTTTTAATCGGCTTCCATTCGCCTCTATTGTAAGATTCTATTAATTCCTTTTCTTCTTCATCAAAGTATTTCATGTCTATTCCTCTTCTTCTTTCTTTAAATATTTTTTGGTTGCCTCTCTGCTTGGGTATATTGTTTTAAGAAAATATTTCTTTTCGTCTTCAACAAATGGAACTACGTATGCATAATCTCTAACATCAACTATAAACATTTTTTGGCTCGGATATTTCTGTTTATTCTGATGTTCAACTACCTCTAATAATTTATTATTAGAAAGAGATAAAACAATTTCCTCAAAAGAGATATTTCTTGTTTTCTTTAAGAAATTATTTTTATCCTCATCCCAAGCAAAATATTTCATTTATTAACTTTCCTTTTTGTGTGCCTATCTGGCACAGATGGAAATTAAAAAAATACTGGAATTAAATCAATCATTTCTTTGCTTATTTGTTGAACTATTATAGCAGTATAACGTAGTTGCGTTTAGCCCGCCGCCCATAACAGCAATGCAGCAATAAAAAGCCAACGCCAATAATTTATTAATTACTTCGTTTACTTAACTACATTTAAAGAGCAACTTAGTTTTGCAAACTAACTTTTTAATTACTTCAAACGACCGTATCGAAGATGCGGTCGGCTTGAGTCCACAATAATGGCGTTGCCATAAAGTTTTTATTCAATGACAATACTCCAAAAATTATTTAGCAGCCTAACAAATTTTTATAAAACAAAGCTTTTTAAAAATAAAATTTATCTTGTTATTAGAAGCCACTTGTTAGCTACTTTGCCGAATATATTCTATAATTTATTTGTCCTTGTCTAAAAACTTTTTATTATATATTTCATTCTTAACATAAACAAATTCATAATAAGTCCACACACTACAACTAAAAATTTTAACGAGAGTATAATTGTTAAATCTTTTATCTTTTAAAGTATTTTTTAACGTATTCCAATTTAGAGAGCCTTCTTTTCTTTCTAGTTTATTTCTATTAAAGCTTGTTATTGCAAGAACATCAGCATTAACATCAAAAAAATAATCTATCATTTGTTTTTCACTTAATCTGTTCCGATGTGAAAGATAGTCGTCATTCAAACCACCAAAATCAATAGTTTTAAGTTTTGCAAAATATGGGATTGCCCCAGCATCAGCGTGTACGAGCAAGGTTGCATTTTTATTAAAATGTTCTTCTATGTATTTACCAGTTGGTATATGTACTTCTTCCAAAAGTAATTTCATCCTTGCATCAAGATTTACTTCTTTTTTCATATCTGGAATTATGGATTGAAAATGCAAAAAGAAAAAGCATACTATTAAAATAATATATACTTTAGAAGTTAAAGGGTTTGATATAGAAAGATTACTTAAATTCTTAAATCCAATAGTTAATAAGACGGCAAATAATATTAATAAAACAGGAAGAGTTGGGATGAAAAATCTGTGAGAAAAATCCATTAATAAATCCGTATAAAAATATTGGAGAAGCAATATTATTGTAAAAAGAAGTGTTGGTAATAAAACAAACATAAATTCTTTTGACAATATCTTACTATCATTATTTCTTATCTCTTTCCATAATCGGTCAATATTTATAACTACTAGGAATAAAGAAATTATAAAAGGTAGAGCAAAATATTTTTCAAAGAATTCAATAAACGATTTATATGATTCGTATGCAAAAGTAAAATTACTAGCCTTTAAATAATAAGTGTTGGGGAAAAACTGACCATAATAATTCCATCGCCAAAGAAAGTAAACTATGAATGGAATGATAAACACTGATAAAATACTCACAGTAAATTTATTAAAGAGATATTTTTTTTCGGTATAATAATAAATGCCGCAAAAAAGGGTAATTAGAATACTAAAAAGAACTCCTTCAGGACGTACAAAACTTAAAAAGAGAAGTAGCAGACCAAATAAAACAAAGGAAGTATTTTTGTTAGAATTATTACTAAGAAGCACAATTGAATAATATATTACTATGATTAAGTTTGATAAGAATAATATCGTTTCCAATCCACTAAATATATGGGTATAAATAATCGGCATATAGGAAAATATTAGAATTGTTATTGAACAAACAAGGTCGCTGATATTTATTTTTTTAAGCAATAAGACAAGGAAAATGACCGAAGCAATAAAGCTTATTATTCCAATTGCATGAGTCGCGACAATAGGTGAAATACCAATTTTTATTGCTATGGCAATGAAAACAGGTAAGATAATACCAGTATATCCTTCAATGGGATGAGAATTTACATTATATGTCAATTGAAAATGATTCGCTAAATTTTCCGCATATCTAAAAGTAATGTAAGCATCGTCTACTAACCATTTTGGGAAAAATATTATTGTTCCCAAGGCATATAATATTGAAAAAATATAAATGTATTTGGCTATTTTTTTATCCAACACTTTTCCATTTATTGTAAGTAGCTAACGGCGTGATATTTCCAATAAGTAAAAAAATAAATTAGTTTTCTCCAACTATCAACAAAACTTTTGGAGGTATCAAATGTTTTACACCGGCATCGATCTTCATAAATTTACTTCTTACTTAACTACTGTCGATTCCTCAGGCAATATTGTTAAGCAAGCTGATATTAAAAATGTCAGCCATAACTTCGTTCAATACTTCTCGGACCTCGGTAATGAAAACATTACTACCGTTGAATCTACCATGACATGGTATTGGCTCAATGATCTTCTTACTTCAA
>JAKALM010000019.1 GCA_021824145.1 Bacteroidota bacterium | reverse complement strand
ATTCTTTAAATAACAATGGCAGCCTTAGGTGGAAAGTTTCTTTAGATGGCTATCATGTTACCAGCCCAATCGTTTGTGATAAGAACGGAAACATTTTTGCGGGGCTGATAAAAGATTATGGCGATTCCTATATTTATTCAATTACTTCAAGTGGAAATATAACATGGAAACTTCCCATAAAAGATGAGCCTTCTCTTGGTGCTTCCCCAGCTATAGCAGAAGATGGCACAATGTTCTATCCAACTTTTCTTTCAAATAGTATTTTAATAATTAAGTAAAGCGTATTAAATGAAAAAGATTTTTTTAATAACCTACATAATTTACAATGTTATCACATATGGTTAAATTAACCAAGACTTATCAGCTCCAAGGGTTCTCCGACAACAGATAAGTTTGAGCCTTATTCTCCCACTAACTTTTCAGTTGGAATACAAGATGGTTATGCAAAACTTCAGTGGCAATATACATCAAATCAAGATTTTTGGACGCGATATGATATTTATAGAAGTATCAATCAGCAAGGTGGTGGGGCTGGAGTATTCTATAAAGTTGGTGGTGCTGATAAAAATGCAACTTCTTGGGTTGACTGGGATATATTAGTACCAGGCGCGTAGAATATTTATTATTATATAAAAACCGTTAACAATACAAAAGAATCAGCAGCATCTGAACAGCTTTGCGTAAATGGGGAGATGAGAAAAGAAAAAAATGAAAACTTATTTTCCAAATCATTTAATTTTTTTCTAAATCAGAATTTCCCAAACCCATTCAATCCAACTACAACTATTATTTATCAATTACCTCAGGATGGATTTGTAAGTTTAAAAATCTTTGATGCGCTTGGAAGAGAGATAAGAACGCTTGTAAATGAGTATAAATCAAAAGGGTATTATACAGTTAACTTCGATGGTTCTAACATATCAAGCGGAATTTACATATATCAGATAGAATCAGGCAATTTCATTTCAACGAAAAAGATGGATCTTACAAAATAATTTTAACTAACCTAAAAAAGGCGGTAATAATAATTTACACCAACTATATTTAACAGAATCCAATTCGTTTTTTTATTATCATATTCATTGATAAATTTTATTTTTATTAGAGGTCTATAAAATGAAAATAGCAGTTGCAACTAACGATCAAAAACATGTTACCGGACATCTTGGAAGATGCCGTTCATTTTTAGTTTATGAAACAAACGAATCCGGAATTATGAATAAAGAATTACGTGAAAATACTTTTACTCACCACAGAATTAGCGGGGCATCTCATCATGAAGAGCATCATGGCGAAGGGCATCATAGTCATCAAGCTTTAGTTGACGGCTTAAAAGACTGCAGCCACGTTATTTTTCAAAGTGGCGGCATGCGCGTGATAGAGGACTTAAAATCGAACAATATAATTCCTATTTTAACGGATGAAAGAATTGCCGATGATGCTGTTTTGAAATTATTAAACGGCAAACTCGAAATAAAAGAAGATAATTCATGCAATCATCATTAATGAAATTTTATTTCACTGATGTTCATGAATTTATTTGAAGTACAAAATTTTAAATGAAGGAATAAATTATGGCAAGCAGAAAAGCATACATTAAACAAATCAAAGGGATAACTTTTGCAGGCAAGACTGATTCGAATCATTGGGTAACAATGGATGGCCCCGAAGATTTTGGCGGAAGCAATGCAGGCATTAGGCCGAAAGAATTAATATTAATCAGTCTTGGCGGCTGCACCGGCAGCGATGTCGTCTCGATACTTTCTAAAAAGCGAGTCAAAGTTGATGACTTTGAAATGAACATAAGCGCTGAAGTGGCAGAAACCCATCCGCAAGTTTTTACAAGCATTCACATTGAATTTGTTTTTTACGGCAAAGACATCGATCCGAAAGATGTGGAAAGAGCAATCGATCTTTCGCAGACAAAATATTGCAGCGTTACCGCAATGTTGGAAAAATCAGTAAAGATAACTCATTCATTTAGAATTGAAGCAGAAAAGAAATAATTATTTATAAAAGTTCAATTTCTTAAGACTTCGGGAAACTGGAATGATGGAGTTATGGAATGTTGTATGCATTTTTCCATTCAGGGAAAAAATGTAAGATAAGTTATCGGTTATTTTTTATTTTTCAACTGCCTGTTTGAGAGCGGCAACGGTAAAATTTTTGAAATCCCATTCGTCAATAATTTTTCCATTCCGCAAAAGGAAAACCCTTGGCGCGGAACCTTTGGCAAGCGAAAAGAAATTTTCTTCATCTAAAATTTTGTATGGAAATTTTACTTTCGTCTTGTTGAAGAATTCCGCTAATTGATTTTGTTCACCGAAGAGCAAATAATAAACCGGCGGCAGTTTGATTTCATTTTTTAATTTACCAATTTCTAAACCGGCTTCAACGCAGCTTCCGCAGTTCATACTCAACATTGCAACAATGTTCTCTCCTTTTGTCAAATCAGCATATACTCCATGGCTAAAATTTTTTATCGACGTAATATTTGTAATCTTTTTTACCGTGGTTTTCTTTTGAACTTCTGACTTTGTATTAGAATTTCCTAAAGTTTTATCTGTCGATTTGTCATTTGAAGAATTAAACGAAGATGTCTGATTTAAGCTGCCGGTTTTTATTAGAAAATGCCTTGGCGGAAATAACAGAAACACCGGCAAGAAAGAAACTAAAATGAATGATACCGGAAATAAAATTTTTGTTGATGATTGCTCTTTTAATAAACTATTCAAATAGATAAGAGCAGAAATCAAAATGATATTCTTGATCAGTGCTTCAAGCGGAGTCATCGTTAAAATTTGTCCAAAGCATCCGCAATCGCCGCCAAACCCACGAACAATTATTTGGTGAATTAAATCCACGCTAAAAATTATTAGTAAACCAATTGCGGCAGGAACAAAAAATTGTTTTAAGTAATTTTTTTGGAAAAATGAAAGCCCGAGAAAAATTTCCGCAGCAACAATGAATCTTGATAGCCAAGTAACAACAAACCAGCTTGTAATTCCATGAACGATTAGCTGAACTTCGAATGCTAATAGTGGAAAAAGTTTTGTTAATCCGGAAAAAAGAAATAAACAACCGATAAAAATTCTTAAAACTAAAATTTTTTTAGAATTCATACTTTAGGTTTGTTTCCATAATTATAGTATTTTTCTTAAATCTTAGGATGAGATTAAAGAACTCCAAAACTATTTAAACTGCCTGCGTAATTTTTTCTTCAGCTAATACTTCTTTCTTCTTTATCGGTTTTAGAAAAGTTTTAATGACTAAAACCGTTACTCCTATGGCTAAAATAAACATTAATATATCAACGAATATCAAGATAAAATTTTTAGTTTTAATATAGCTCTCAAGAAGGATAATTAGAGACGTCATTGTAGTAACAATCATAAAGATTGCTGGATAAAGAGCGAAGAAATATTTTTTGCCTTTCAGCAGAAGCCAACTTGAAACAGCAAGCAATGCAAGCGCTGCAAGCAGCTGATTAGCTGTTCCAAAAATAGGCCACAAAACAGAAAATGCATTAGAATAACCGAGCAGCAGCATTAGTAAAACTGCCAATCCAGAATTGAACCAATAATGCTTTAATAATTTTGGCGGATCTTTAAAAATAATAGACCAAAGTTCTTCGAATAAATATCTGTTCAATCTTACTGAAGCATCAAGAGTTGTAATTACAAAACCTTCAACTAATAAAATTCCGAAAACAGTTCCGAGTGAAATCGGAATTCCTACACCTTGATTGAATAAATGTCCGGCAGCCAACGAGAAACCTAAAATCGGATTTGATTTTACAGATGGATCTGACGGCCAAACAATTGATTTATAATCAACAAAACTTAAACCGACTCCGATTGCAAGCAAAACGCAAACGGCAAGAATTGATTCAAGCAGCATAGCGTTAAATCCAACTTTCTTCGCATCGCCTTCAATTGAAAGCTGTTTGCTTGTTGTTCCTCCGGCAACTAAAGAATGAAACCCGGAAATTGCGCCGCAAGCGATTGTAATAAACATCATCGGCCAGATGAATCCTAAACTTTTTGCACCTTCTGAAATATTAAAGTTGGGCATTGAAATAGTTGCACCGCTGAATCCCGTTGTTATGAGTGAAAATACCATTAAAACAATTCCACCATAAAGAATTTGCACATTTATGAAATCCCGCGGCTGAAGAATTGTCCAAACGGGAGCTCCAGCAGCAAACAAAACATAAACTGAAATAATAAGCATCCAGATTGTTGGAGATAAACTTACTGGATACATAATTCCTAATAAAACAGAGACAATACATATAAATGATGCAAGAGCATAAGCTAATAAAGTTTTTATCCCTTTCTTAAAAATCAGCCAGCCAAGTAACGGCGACATTAAAGTAATAAATATTACCGATGTAGAAGCTATACCTCCGATTCTTCCATAAGTTACACCATCTTTAACAACAGTATGAAGCACTGTATTGTTTCCCGAAACGCCCAGTTTTGTTAATGGCCATAAAGAAGTTAATGAAATTGCAGTTGCACTTAGAAATGATGAAGTAACTAGTACAAGCATTAATATTGTAAATGAAATGAAAAGATTGAAACCTGTTTTGCCTAAAGTTTTTCGGGCAACTTCAGCCATTGACTTGCCGCCTTCTCGAATGCTGATAAACAGAGAAGTGAAATCATGAACAGCACCAAAAAAAATTCCACCGAATACAACCCAAATCCAGGCGGGAATCAAGCCATACAATATTGCCATTGTTGGTCCAATTATAGGGCCTGCACCGGCAATAGCAGAAAAGTGATGAGCAAAAACAACATAACGTTTAGAAGGGACATAATCTCTTCCATCATTTTGAATTGTTGCAGGTGTTGGGTTGTTAGGATTTTCCCCTAATTTTTTTGCTATGTATGAAGCATAAAATTTACTGGCAATATAAAATAACAAAATTGCTAAAGCTAAAAACAGTAGAACATTCATCATAACACCCTAAGTTAATTTGAGGAATTCTAATCTTTTAATTTTAAGTGAAATTAATTTTCTACTTTAGTTTTAAATCCTTTCATCATCCAATTTTTTGCTAAGAATAATCCAATTGGGCTAATAATAGCAATGAAACCGTAAATCAGCCACATAGTTTCAGTATTCATACTTGAAGGTGGAACACCGGCGGGACAATATTTCATCAAAAACCAGCCAGCATATAAACTAGTTATAACTTTAGTTAAAAACCATGGAAACTGTCCAATGCCCATGTAAATTCCAGTCATACCTTTGGGAGCGATTTCTGCAACCCATTGCAAAAATCTTGGCTGCCACATTGCTTCACCAATTGTCATAATAATTAGATAAGCAAATGCTGTGTATAAGCTTGGCCCAAAAGCTAAAATGAAGGTTGGCGAAGCCATTACAAAAGTACCGACAATCATCATCTTATAAGCATTTCGCTTAGAAGTAAGAGCTGCAATCATCGGCGTTAAAATGAATATCAAAATAGGATTCAAGTTTACAAAGAACTCAAAATTATTTTTTACCATTCCCGTAAAAGCCCTGCTGAAATACTGCGGAAGCGTAAGCCAGTTATGTGCAAACAGCGTCTGAACTGGTATTAAAACAAAAATAAAGAAAAGGAATCTCATATCTTTTAACGGAAAGTTTTTAAGATAATATCTAACTTTCTCTTTAAAAGTCATTTCTTTCTCTTCTTCAACTTCTTTTTGTTTATCTTCACTTAAATTTAACGTAGCTTGTTTGACAGCTTTCTTTGTTATAACAATAGCTACAACAATAATTCCAACCACAGTTAACGCAACATAAACCCAAAACACTGCCAACATTCCAAAGTTCTGCCTAACTGGTGGCGAAATTATTCCGGGAAGAAATCCGCCAAGATTCATAATTGCATAAAGCATTGCATAACCCATAGCAGAAGTTTTTTCATTTGTAAACTGTTTAACACCTGCATAAGCAGCGGGTTGATAAATTCCATAACCAAGAATTATCCAGAAAATTCCAAACATGGCAATGCTGTGAATGCCTGACCAAAGTCCCTTTGAGTTTGAAAGATCAGGAGCTAACGCCAACAATATTCTTCCGACAAGCATTAGAGACAGTGCAATCAAAAATGATTTTCGAACTCCAATCAAATCGACAGTTGCGCCTAAGAATAACATGCTCAAGGTTATTCCCGCGGTTAGTATTCCCACCATTTGATCGGCATGAATATCATTCAAGCCGACATAATTATTAAAATAAATTGCTAAAAGTGAAAGTACACCGAAATAAGTTATTCCTTCAAGAAGATAAGATAAATTTAAACCCCACATTGCTCGCGATGCTTTAAATAAATCTTTAAATGGCTGAGTTACTTCGTGAAGCGTTTTGAGGAAAATATTTTCTTCCGCTTTTTTTTCTATTTGAACTTCTTTCATACCGGTCCCCGGTTAATTAATGATAGTAAACTTAAGTCAAACTAAAATAAATTTAAACAATAATTTTTATTTTAAATTTACTTTTTATTCTCGCAGTAGAAATTAATTATTTTATATCATCAAGACAACTTGCTTTAAGATAATCTCTAAATTCGTTTCGAGCGGAAACCACAAAATTATGTTGAAGATCTGAATAGATAAAAATAATTCTATTATTTTTTAAATCAGCTGGAGTTACTTTTTGTTCATCTAGAAAAGATGCACATGGAATTCCCCACCCTTTAAAGTCATCTGCAAATTTTTGTGAATCTTCTTTAGTGCCGCCGTGCTCAGTATAAATATCGATTAACTTGCCTTTGTAATGATCAATCCAATAAGCAAATTTTTCTTCTTCAGCGTAAAGGGCATCAAACAAATAAACTTCTTTTATGTATTTATCCAATCCGCCTCGCATCAAAATAAAAGCGATTACTCGATAACCTCCGCTATGGCCGGATAAAATTATTTTCCCAATTTTTTGTGTGGAAATTATCTTTTTCTGATAAAGAGTGTCGATTAATTCTTTAACAAATTTTTTAAATCCATCTGTATCTTCTAACTTTCCGCCGTAGGAATCTGGTGAATTTTTTGGCCCTTCTGGAATTACAAGTAAAGCATTTTTGCCGCTTTCAATAAATTGTTGAATAAGATTATATTGAACAAATGTGCTGTCAACATTATTACTCCACCCATGAAAATGAATTACAAGGTCAACTTCATTTTTTTTCTGATAACCTTTAGGTACAAATACTGCAACTGTGCTGTCATCATAATGATCTTTAAAAGGAAATAGTTGATTATTATATGTATGGCCGTTCGCTCTTCCTGTATCAGGAAATGAAGCGTTGTGCAGGTGTGTAACTATCATGCTGCCATAATCAGAATACCTTGTAAGCAAACTTTGTGCATTAATTGAAAAAGAAGTGAAAACAGAAACGGCAATAATTAATTTTAATATTTTCATGATTCTAACACTCTCCTATTTCGTTTTTTTATTTTGTCAATGCTTGTTCAAGATCTTCTATTAAATCATCAGGATGTTCTAATCCGATAGATAATCTTAAAAGTGATTGCGGCGTTTTAGTTTCTGGTCCTTCAACTGATGCTCGATGTTCTATTAAACTTTCTGGTCCACCAAGACTTGTTGCTCTTATAAATAATTTTACTTTTGATGCAACTCTCATCGCGTCATCTTTTCCGCCTTTTACTTCAAACGAAATCATTCCGCCGTAAAGTTTCATTTGAACAGAAGCAAGCGGATGCTCAGGATGTTTTGCCAAACCAGGATAATGAACTTTTGTAATTTTAGGATGCGAATTCAAAAATTCAGCTATTTGCATTGCACTTTCCGATTGAGCACGAACCCGCAGCGGCAACGTTTGAACTCCGCGCAAAGTAAGCCAGCATTCGAATGGCGATGGAACTGCACCACCCGACTTTTGAATCACTCTAATCTTTTGGAAAAACTTATTATCACTTTTTGAAATAACTGCACCGCCTAAAATATCGCTGTGGCCACCAATATATTTTGTAGTTGCATGCATAATTAAGTCAACACCAAATTTAAATGGCGATTGAAGCACAGGAGTTGCCCAAGTATTATCGCAAACAACAATAGCACCAGCATGATGAGCAATGTCTGAAACTTTTTTTAAATCTATTATTTTAAGCAAAGGATTAGACGGAGTTTCAATCCAAACTAATTTTGTTTCTTTTTTAATTTCTGATTTTAGATTTTTGATTTTTGTTAAATCAACAAAACTTGATTTAATCTCCCACTCTTCAAATAATTTAATAAGGCGACGCGTACCATGATAAATATCATCGCAAGCCAAAACATGATCGCCAGGCGATAATGATTGAAGGACACTCATTGTTGCAGCAGAACCAGACGAAAATGCGGCGGCTTCATTTCCGCCTTCTAGCTCTGTTAAACATTTTTCTAAAGATTCTCTGTTGGGATTATTACTTCTTGAATAATTAAATCCTTTAGGATATTCTCCGTTTGCTTCGCGTTCAAATGTTGTTGTAAGGTGAATTGGAGGAGTAACTGCACCAGTTGAAGGATCAATATTTCTTCCTGCGTGAACTGCAATTGTTTCTATTTTCATTAATTATTCCTTTAATAAAAAATGCAGTTACAAAATAACAAATGGAAGAATTAAATGGTGCGAAATTATTAATAAAATATTTTAATAATAGGAATTTTCATTTAGCTTTATTAAACCTGAACTTGATTCATCATAGAAATAATTTTAAGAAACTCTGATTCAATTTCTCTCCCTCTATTTCTGCCATACCATAAGTGAAGTTTTTCATAAAGTTCTGGTTTAACAATACCTTCATCTTTCCATTGTTTCATTAGATCTTGAGCAGCTTTAGGCCGCGGTCCCCAAGTAAATAATTCATTCCCATTTTCATCTAACGCAACCAGTTTTGGAATGCTTCGCGCTCCGTTTGTTAAATATAAATCCATTACATCAAGATTGGAATCCCGCAAAATAATTTTTAGTTCAATATTGAAATTTAGCGATGCCATTTTTGCAATATACGGAAGGTTCTGTGCCGAATCACCACACCAAGCCTCTGTAATAACCATCCAGATTTGCTTGTCTTTTATATTCTGAATTTCACTTTTCAATTCATCAGATACATCATAAATTTTTTCAATTCTGGCGCTTCGCTGTATATTTAATTTTTTATATTCAAATAATTCTAAATCGTGTTCATTCAATATTTCCGGTTTTGTGTTGCCAACTTCTTCAATAATACTTTTAGTATATCCTTTATAGGTCATTCCATTTTGCAGAATTTTCTTTTCAAAAATTTCGTTTAACATATTTTCTTTCCCTTGGTATTCTATTTCAATATTTTTCATTTGTTCGTTAGATGAATTATACTTATGAATGATTCACATTATTTTTAAGCTTCAAAAAAGCCCTTTAATTCTTTCCGTAACAATTTATATTCTGGGCATATGCTTCCAACTAAAAGCCAAAATTTTTTTGAATGATTCATTTCGCGCAGATGGCAAAGTTCGTGAACAATCACGTAATCAATAACTTCTTTTCTGTATTTAAGAAGGCTAAAATTAAAAGAAAGATTCCCTTTTGAAGAACAACTTCCCCATCTGGTTTTTTGTCCGCGAATTGTAATTTTATTAATCCTAAAATTGTTAACTGCAGCAATCTCTTCTGCCCTTTCAGATAAGTATTTTTTCGCTTGATGTTTCAACCAGATTTCATAAAGTTTTTTTAATTCTATTCTACTTCGCTGCGGACTTACAATTTTTAATTCATTCTTTTCAAATTTTATTTTATGATTACGAATAAAAAAATCAAATTCTTGAATTACTTTTATTTCATTGCCGAAAAGAGAAAATTTATCTTGAAAAGATGTTCGATGTTTTAAATGTTTTTTAATCCAGCCGGATTTATTTTGAATGAATTTTTCTGCATCAACCAAATCAAAGCCTCGCGGAAGTATTATTTCAAGACCGCCAGCGCGGCTTATTTGCATTCTCATATATTTAGCTTTTTTGCTATAGCTAAGATTATAAGAAATTTCTTCTTGATTAATTAAAATTGAACGAGTGAAAGTTTGCTTAAGCTGCTTCAAAATTTTTCCCTATGCAAAACGAAAATCTTACAATCTATATTTCTATTTTTTATTCTTCTTATAAGTTGTTCCGCTTTTAGAATCTTGAAGTTCAATACCAATATTCTTCAATTCATTTCTTATTTTATCTGAAAGGACATAATTTTTTTCCAGCTTTGCATCTTGGCGAAGTTTTATTAAAAGTTCAATCAAATCATTCTCTAGGGCGCCGTTGCTTTGATTTGCTGTTTCGGAAAAATCTAAAATTCCAAGAACACCTTCCGCTGTGTTTTGAAGGAATTCTTTTACGCTTAAATAAAATTTTAAACTGATATTTTCGTTTTCTGCAATTGCCCTGTTTACATCGCGAACAAAGTCAAAAATTACAGCACATGCTTGAGGCGAATTAAAATCATCATCCATCGCTGTTCCAAAATTATTTTTGTATTTTTCAAAATCTAACTTTGGCACAATCCCTTCTTGCCTATTTTCTTTTATTTCTTCTTCTATTTTCTCAGCAAGGTTTTTTAATTTTTCCAAACCTTTTTCTGCCGAAGATAAAAGTTCATCGCTAAAATTTAGCGGGCCGGCATAATGAGTCTGTGCAAATGCTAATCTAACTGCTTCAGCCGAATATATTTTTAGAATGTCTCTCGCTGTAAAAATATTACCAAGTGACTTGGACATCTTTTCATTATTGATATTTAAGAAACCGAAATGAATCCAATAGTTAACAAATTTTTTACCCGTTGCAGCTTCACTTTGTGCAATTTCATTTTCATGATGCGGAAAAATTAAATCATTTCCTCCGGCGTGGATATCAAATGTTTCACCCAAATGTTTACAACTCATTGCCGAGCATTCAATATGCCAGCCAGGGCGGCCTTTCCCCCACGGGCTTTCCCAAAACGGTTCTCCTTCTTTTGCTTTTTTCCACAATGCAAAATCAAGCGGATCTTTTTTCTCATCATTAATTTCTATTCGCGCACCGGATTCAAGTTCATCTATTTTTTTCCCGCTAAGTTTTCCATAATTACTAAATCTATTTACATTATAAAAAACATTGCCGTCAATATTATATGCGAATCCTTTTTGTTCCAACTTTTTAATCAGATCGATTATTTCTTTAATATGATTTGTAGCCTTTGGATAATCGTTTGCCGGTTTGATTTTTAATTTTTGTATATCCTCAAAAAATGCTTTTGAATAATCTTCTGCAACTGATTTTGCATCTCTTTTTTGATCAATCGATTTTTTAATTATTTTATCGTCAACGTCTGTTAGATTCATTACGAATTTAACTTCATACCCTTTATACTCAAGATATCTTCTAATAATGTCTGACATTATAAAGGACCGTGCATTACCGATATGAAAATAATCGTAAACAGTTGGGCCGCAAACATACATTTTTACATTAGGTGGGTTGATCGGATTAAATTCTTCTTTTGTTCTGGTTAAAGTATTATAAATTAAAAGCATTTTATTTTTATTTTAAAATTATTCGCAAGTAATTATTTCGATTACAAATTTACTAATTAAAATAGAAAATGTTATTGATGCGCCTATTCTTTAATTGTTAATTTCTTTATTAAATAAATTATATCATCTGGAAGCTCGGAATCGAATCTTACAAATTCTTTTGAATGCGGATGAATAAATCCTAAAGTTTTTGCATGAAGTGCTTGCCTTGGCATAATTTCAAGTAAATTTTGAACTCTGTTTTTAATTTTGGGAAGGTTTGATCCATAAATAATTTGTCTGCCTCCGTAAGCCGGATCGCCAAAAATTGGATGGCCAATGCTTGATAAATGAACTCTTATTTGATGTGTTCTTCCAGTTTTCAATCGCAATTTTATTAAAGATGCAAATTCGAATTCATCTATAACTTCATAAAAAGTAACCGCAGTTTTTCCTTCACTTTTACTTGACGTGAATTTTTTTCTGTCTGATTTACTTCTTGCAATATTTAAATTTATTTCGCCTTTCTTCTCTTTAAATATTCCCCATGCAACAGCCCAGTATTCTCTTTCAATTGAGTGTTTGGAAAATTGTTCGGCAAGTTTTGCGTGTGTCCAATCATCTTTAGCTACCACAAGCAGGCCGCTTGTGTCCTTGTCAATTCGATGTACAATTCCAGGTCTGCCTGGTTCGTTTATATTACTAAGTTTTTGCGAATGATAAAGCAGCGCATTAACCAATGTTCCAGTATAATTTGAATAAGCTGGATGAGCAACCATTCCGGCAGGCTTATTTACAATAAGAAGATAATCATCTTCATAAATAATGTTTAATGGAATTTCTTCCGGTTCTGCTTCTTCAGGTCTTGGCGAAATTGGAATTGTGGCTACAATAATATCGCCGGCTAAAACTTTATAACTTGGTTTAACATAATTACCATTAACAACAACAAGTTTAGCTTCGATTAGTTTTTGAACTCTTGAGCGGGTTGCATTTTCAAGCACGTTTGTTAGGTAAACGTCTAATCGTTCTTTCTTTTTCCCATCAGGAATTTTAAATGAATATTTTTTTTCATTAATAATTTTAGACATAAAAAGGGAATTCTCACTTGATTCCGAATATTTATTAAAATGGAAATTACAAAACTCTAATTAAAAGAATACGTTCAAGCGAGAAAAAAATTAGGAAAAAATAATTAATTAGACTCAACCTTATTAGAGGAATTTGTTTCGGCCTGAAGTTCTTCAGTTTTTTGGTCTTCACTTTTTGCGGAGCGATAAAAAAACAGCAATATCAGAACTCCAATTGTTACCGATGCATCTGCAAAATTAAAAATTGGCCAGCGATCAAAGCTGCGTCCAAAAAGATTAAACTTGAAAAAATCGAAATCTAAAAAATCAACAACTCTGCCGTAAAACAAAGGCGCATAATTATAGAAAACTCCATAAAACATTCTATCTATTAAATTACCTACCGCACCGCCTAAAATACATGCAATTGCAATTCGAAGGGATAAACTTTTATTTCTTATAAAATACAAATATATCAGCAAGCCAATACTTGCAAATAAAGAGAATAATGAAATCCACAGCTTCATATTAGAGCCTGGATTAAAGCCAAAAGCCATCCCTGGGTTTTCAATAAAAGTAAGTCGGAAAAAATTTCCAATGATTGGTATTCTTTGTCCGGAATACATACCAATATATTGAATATGCAAAAATGGAATTGAAAATCCCTTTACCAATAATTTAGAAACTTGGTCTGCAATAACGATGGAGAGAGAAATATATAAAACTTTCAAACTATTCCTTATTTTCTACTAAAAAATTTTGAGCGGTATCAAGTTCTTCCTTTTCATTCAATCCATTCTTGTTAAGTGAAAAGAGGAATAATATAACACCAGTTGTAACAGAAATATCAGCAATATTAAAAACATAACTGCCAAAAATTCTGTTGAACATAAAAAGATCGAAAAATCTTAGGTTAAAAAAATCTACAACTTTGCCGTGGAATAAAGGCGCATAGCCATAAATAATACCATAAAAAACTCTATCTAAAAGATTTCCAATTGCACCGCCTAAAATAAGTGCAAGAGATAGTCTTAAAATTAATGTTTTTTTTCGGCTCTTATAAAGGTAAAATAATAGCAACCCACTTGCAGCAATTGAAAAAATTGAGATCAGAATTTTAAAAGAATTTCCTAGATCAATACCAAATGCAATTCCCGGATTTTCTACAAACGTAATGTTAAAAAAATCTCCAATAATTGGAATTCTTTGGCCAATGTACATTCCATTCAAGTTTAAATTAAGAAAGGATATACTAATCCCTTTTACATAAAATTTAGAAATCTGATCTATCAAAATAACGGCAAGAGAGACAAATAAAACTTTCATACTTAATCTCCATGCCTTAAAAAACTCGAAATATCTTTCTTACTATTTGCCAAACTTATATTGAAGCTATCTTTTTTCCTGTCTTTGTTTTATAGGTAAACAAAGCTGACTGTGAGGGACAGCCTCCAATCTTGCTTTTGGAATTAGAGGACAAGTGTCGCACAAGTACTGCGGTTCATCAATACATTCGATACAAATTCCATAAGTTCCAGCATCAATTCTCTTTAAAGCATCTTCAAGATAACCAAGAAATTTATTTTCTCTTTGTGCATACAAAAATGTTTTTTCTCTTTCCATAGCATCGGTTCCTTGTTCAGCCATATGCAAAGAGTATGGTGAATTTTCATTGATATATTCACCAGTTGTAGGATCAAGCATTTGTTCCTTCAAATTTTGGAGCTGCTCAATAATTTCATCTCGCTTAGCTAAAATAATTTGCCTAAAATGCTCCAAATCTTTCTGTCCGTAGCCTTTAATTTTTGTTATTGGTTTTGGATGTTCTTCAATTACAGTTGGTACTCCATGATTTTCTACATGAACTTTTTCTTTTACAGTCTTCTTTCTTGGCATTTTTGTCTTTGTTCCTGTCTTTTTTTCTATAGTTTTCTGTTTAGTTATTTTCTTAGCATTGGTAGTTTTCTTAGTCGCTTCAGTTTTCTTTACAATCTTCTTTGCAGCGTTTTTGACTGCGGCTTTTTTCACTGCTGACTGGCTTTTCTTAATTGCCGGTTTTTGTTTAGCAGCTTTTTTAGTTGATTGTTTAGCTGCAGTTTTATGTGTAGTTGATTTTTTTGCCATGTTATGGTCTCCTTTAATTAGGGATTCACCTTTTCAATTTGAATTGAGCAATCATATTCTCCAATTTTCCATTCTTGATGAAAACCACCGCCGAATTTTTCTTCATTTTTAATTTCTTCGGCAAGTGTTTCATTGGATATATATTCGCTAAATGATTTTACTGATTCAACAATATTGCTGCTTCCATTAAATTTAATTTTAATTCTATCTGTTACTTCAAACCCGGCATCTTTCCTCATATTTTGGACTCTATTTACAAATTCTCTCGCCAAACCTTCTGCAATTAGATTATCATTAAGTTCAGTATCAAGAGCAACTGTTACGCCTTCTTGTGTTTCTACAAGCCAGCCTGTAATCTCTGAACTTATTATTTCCACATCATCCTTTGTCAAAATAATTTCTTCACCATCAATTTGAATTTTCACTGGTTCACCTTTTTCAACCATTGAAATTTCATTCTTGTTAAAAGATTTTATTGCATTCGCAACCGGATTAACTTTTTTGCCAAACTTAGGTCCAATAGATTTGAAGTTTGCTTTAGCTGATTTATTTACAATTTCAGAATCATCATTCAATACAATTAATTCTTTTATATTTACTTCATCAAGAACTACTTCTTTCATCATTCTAAGTGATTCTCTTTTATCTTTATCAACTACTACCATTAACTTTAAAAGTGGCTGCCTAACTTTAAGATTGTTTTTTGCCCGCATCGATCGTGTAAGATATACAACTTTTTGCGCAATTTCCATTTTATCTTCTAATTCTTTTTCAAAAAAAGTTGGTTTCGGAAATTCCGCTAAATGAACCGAAGCAAACATCTCATTTTTTGTAACGGAATTCAAGTTTTGGAATAACTCTTCTGAAATAAATGGCGCAAAAGGTGAAGTTAATTTTGCAACAACAACTAAACATTCATATAAAGTTTGATATGCAGAAAGTTTATTCTCGTTCATTTCAGATTTCCAGAATCGTCTTCTGCATCTTCTTACGTACCAGTTTGAAAGATGATCGATCGTAAAATCAGAAACAGCTCTTGCCGCTTTTGTTACATCGTATTCATCCATCATTTTTTCATAATCAACTATCAAAGAATTTAATTTGGAAATAATCCAGCGGTCTATTTCCGGCCGTTTTTCATACGCAACTGGTTTTTCTTTGAATTCAAATTCATCAATGTTAGCATACAATGCGAAGAACGAATATGTATTAAGCAGCGTTCCAAAAAATTTTCTTTGAACTTCAACTAAACCTTCTTCATCAAACAAAGTTGGTCGCCATGGCGGACTATTAGTAACTAAATACCATCTTGTTGCATCTGCACCATATTTATCGAAAAGCATAAACGGATCAACTGTGTTGCCTCTCGACTTGGACATTTTCAATCCGTTTTTATCCAAGATAAGTTCATTAACAATTATATTCTTGAAAGCAACATTATCAAACAGCATTGTGGAAATTGCATGAAGTGTATAAAACCATCCGCGTGTTTGATCAATTCCTTCGCAGATAAAATCAGCCGGAAAGGAATGTTTCTCAAACCATTCTTTATTTTCAAATGGATAATGATATTGTGCAAACGGCATAGAACCGGAATCGAACCAGACATCAATTAATTCTGGAGTTCGTTTATAAAGCTTTCCATTTTTTTCAAAAAGAATTTTATCAACAAATGGTTTGTGAAGGTCAATATTCTCAACATCTTTTACAGAAGTTCTTTTCCCGCTTTCTTCAATGAAACCGTTCTTCAATTCTTCAATGCTTCCGACGGCAAACATATCGCCATCTTCGCTTAACCAAATTGGAAGTGGTGTTGCCCAGAATCTATCACGCGACAAAGCCCAATCTTTATTTTCTTCAAGCCAATTGCCAAATCTTCCTGCGCCTACTTCCGGCGGCTGCCAATTAATTGTTTTGTTTAGTTCAACCATTCTATCAGCAATTGAAGTGGTCCGTATAAACCATGATTCTCTTGCATAATAAATTACTGGAACATTTTCATGGCGCCAACTAAAAGGATAAGAGTGCGTTATAGTTTCTTTTCTATAAAGCGTGCCTTCCTCTTTCATTTTTTGAATGATACCTTTATC
Organism: Bacteroidota bacterium; assembly: GCA_021824145.1. Taxonomy (GTDB): domain Bacteria; phylum Bacteroidota; class Ignavibacteria; order Ignavibacteriales; family Ignavibacteriaceae; genus FEN-1297. The sequence continues at coordinate 39,871 of JAKALM010000019.1, read as the reverse complement.
GGCATCTTTTACAAATTGCCCAGCGAAGTCTGTTACTTCAGGCGTGAATAAACCACCTCGTGTAACCGGCTGAAGCATTGGCAAATTATATTTTTTGGAAAGTTCATAGTCATCCGCACCAAACGCCGGCGCTATGTGAACAATACCGGAACCGTCTTCTGTACTTACAAAATCACCAAGGCAAACAGTAAATGCATTCTTATCTTTGAAGACAGGATTTCCATTTACTTTTATGTAACTGAAAAGTTGCTCGTATTCGATTCCTTCAAGCTTCTCGCCTTTTATCTCTTCAATTATTTCATATTCACCATCGATAACAGATAATCGCTCTTTTGCCAAAATTATTTTTTTGTCTTTATGACTAATCTTCACATAATCAACATCTTTACCTACAGCAAGAGCAACGTTTGAAATGAGAGTCCATGGTGTTGTTGTCCAAACTAGAAAATATTCATCTTTATCTTTTATCTTGAAAAATACATAAACCGATGGATCTTTTGTTTCGCGATAACCGAGTGCAAGCTCGTGAGATGAAAGAACCGTTTCTGATTTTGGATCTTGCGGAACGATTTTATAATCTTTATAAATTAATCCTTTTTCAAAAAGAGTTTTAAGTGCCCACCAAACTGATTCAATATATTCATTCTTTAAAGTAATATACGCGGTATCGAGGTCAATCCAATAACCCATTCGCGTTGTCATCTTTTCCCAAAGATCAAGATAAGTGAAAACCGAATCGCGGCAGGCTTGGTTATATTTTTCAACGCCGTATTCAAGAACTTCGCTTTTATGCTTTATCCCAATCTTTTTCTCAACTTCAATTTCAACAGGCAAGCCGTGAGTATCCCAACCGGCTTTTCTTTCAACGCGAAATCCTTGAAGTGTTTTGTATCGGCAAACTAAATCTTTTAACGTTCTCGCCATAACATGATGAATGCCAGGCTTTCCATTTGCTGTTGGCGGGCCTTCATAAAAAGTAAATGGTTTGGATTCATCTCTTGAAGAGATACTTTTTTCAAAAATTTTATTTTCCTGCCAGAACTTTAAAATCTTTTCTTCAATTTCCGGGTAATTTATTTTTTCTAAATTTTGCTTAAACATTTCAACAATAATTTTTAATTGGACTTATAATTTGGTTTTATCGGTTAACCGATATTTTCATACTTTTTTATTAATTCTTTTTCAGCTTGAATGAATTCTTTCAATTCTTTTTCAATTCTTTCTTTTTTCAAGAAAGTATTTTTCGCGCTCAATTCAGCATCATTAATTATTTTTTGTGCAGTAACTTTTGCTTCTCTAATTTCCAGTTCAGCCTCTTTCTTTGCATCTTTCACAAGGTCTTCATAAGTCTTAAGTTTCTCTTTAAGAACCAACGAATCTCTTTGAGTAGTTAGAACTTCAACGACAGCCATTCCAAAAAATGCCATGGCGCCAAGAGTTATATCTCTCAGGCTATAAAGTATCAAATTCTCTGTCAGTAGTTCATTTGCAGCAAAGTAATCTCTAAAAAATGAAATCATAAGTAAGCTGATTATAGTAACAGCAACAATCATAGCGAAAACTACTTTGCCACCGTATCGCCAGCCAAGGGTTTTGTTTATAAACCAGCCGCAAGCAAAACAAATTACAGAAATAACAAACCAAACTGCAAAATTATTATCGCCGAACTTAAAAAGGTTTGTATTCATAAAGTTTGAAGCAAACATTAATATCCCTAGTAATGCGGGTGTAAAATAGTAATGGAGTTTTTTACTTTCCATTTATAACCTCTTAATTACTTCTTTCATTATTAATGTCATTCTTGGTTCTGCTTTCATAGCAGTAGCAATTATTTCTTCAACTTTAGCTGGTCGAAGTGAATCGGGAAAACATTCATCTGTAATTATACTAATTCCAAGAACTTTCATTCCCATATGATTGGCAACAATATTTTCTGGAATTGTAGACATCCCGACAACATCCGCACCAATTGCTCTTAAAAATCTATACTCGGCTTTAGTTTCAAGATTCGGCCCAGGGACTGCAACATAAACACCTTTTTGAACTCTGATCTTATTTTCTAATGCAACTTCTTCGGCAAGTTTTATAAGTTCATGATTATACGGCTCGCTCATATCTGGGAAACGAGGCCCAAGCTCATCTTCATTTTTCCCAATTAAAGGATTATCGCCAAGAAGATTTATATGATCTACCATAAGCATAATATCTCCTCTTTGGAAAAGAGGATTCATTCCACCGCAAGCATTTGAAACTAGTAAAGTTTTAACTCCCAAATATTTCATCACTCGCACTGGAAAAGTAATCTGCTGCATTGAGTAACCTTCATAATAATGAAAGCGGCCTTGCATTGCGACAACTTTTGTATTATTAATCGTACCAAAAATTAATTTGCCTTTGTGTGATTCTACTGTTGACATCGGGAAATGGGGGATATCTGCATAATCAATTTCGAAATCAATCATTATTTCTTTTACCAAACCGCCCAAACCAGTGCCAAGAATAATTCCCACCGGAAATTCTTCATTCGTTTTCTTACGAATAACTTTTAGTGCATCGTGTATTTTAGAAATTATATCATCCATTATTTTATAAAAGTTTATTTACTACATCATCAACATTTATATCAAGTTTTTTCGGTTTTTCAATTTCCTTAATTCCAATTTCCTCTTCACCGGCATCTTCAACTTTCAGCTCAAGAAGTTTTGCCTGCGAATTTATTATAGACTTTAAGTTAGCAATAATTAAATCTCTTTCTTCTCTTAAATTTATTACTGAACTTCTTATTTCGTTTGCACTTTCTTTAGCTTTTTCAACAAGTTGCGAAGCTTTTATCTCAGCTTCTTTTATCATCAAGCTTGCTTGTTTTTTTGTTGATTCAATTGATTTAGATGATGATTCCTGAGCTTTTAGTAAAGTATCTTGAAGGTTTTTTTCTATCCTTCTGAACTCTGCCAATTTAGCTGCAGAATCTTCTACTTCATTTTTTAAAGATTCATTTTCTTTTTGAAGAGCTTCGAATTCTTCAGAAAGTTTTTCAAGATATGCTTGAACCTCATCTTTATCATATCCTCTTAAAACTTTATTGAATTCTTGTTTCTTAATGCTTATTGGGGAAACCTTCATAGCTTCTCCTTCCAGCTTGTTGAATAATCTCTTTGCCCAAAAATTGCTGAACCAATCCTTAACATTGTAGAACCTTCTTCAATTGCAATTTCATAATCTGATGTCATTCCCATCGATAATTCATTTATATTAATGTTATCTGCATTTAACCGATTTTTTATTTTTCGTAATTGGCTAAAACTTTTCCTAATCAAATTTATATCATCGGTTAACGGGCCAATCGTCATCAATCCAATCAGTTCAATATTTGGAAAATCCATGCAATAATTAGCAAGATCTTTGATTTCATTATAATCTGTAAGGCCAGACTTCGTTTCCTCATTCGTAGTGTTAACTTGTAAAAGAACTTTTTGGATCTTGTTTATCAATCCAGCACGCTTATTTATTTCTGTTGCAATTAAAAGAGAATCTACAGAATGAATATAATCAGAAGAATTAACCACGAACCGAACTTTATTCCTTTGAAGATTACCTATAAAATGCCAAGTAATCTTATTCCCTAGTCTCGAAAATTTTATATCCAGCTCTTGAGCCCTATTCTCACCAAAGTCTATAACGCCTTCATTAAAAGCTTCTTCAATTTCTTCAATACCAAAATTTTTCGAAACTGCTATTAGTTTTATTTCTGAAATATCGCGATTAACTTCCGCGCATTTTCTTTTAATTTTTTCCTTAACTTCGTATATGTTTTCAGCTATCATATAAAAATTAAGATTGTGAATTTAGAAGTTTTCATATCAATAATCAACGTAAATTGACTAACTAACTTACCATTTTTGCTTATTAAAAATAATCAATTTAAAACCAAGTTATTCAATTATTCAATTCTAATTTTCTTAATTTTGGATTGTAAATTAACCTGTTGTGTGAATTAAAAATTAATCATAGGAAACTGTTGAAACAGTTACTAAATTAAAGAGTGATTTTATTAACCCACGGATTAATCCGTGGGTTAATATGAAAAACATGCTTTATTAGAGCCGTTTCAACGGCTTACAATCTAATTCACACAACTGGTTGTAAATTATTTATTAACATGGATTGTTTATGGAAAATACAATAATACAAAGTATAAAAGAAAAAGCATCTAAAATTAAAAAGACGATCGTTCTGCCAGAATCTCACGACGAAAGAGTGTTAAAAGCTGCAGAAATTTTAAGCAAAGAGAAAATTGCCTCAATTATTACATTGGGTGAAGAAAATAAAATTAGAGAAAATGCTAATAAACTTGCCATCGATTTAACCGGAGTTAGAATAATAGATCCAACAAAATCTGAAAAGCTTAGTGATTTCTCCAATGTTTATTTTAACTTAAGAAAGAATAAAGGACTAACAATTGAACAAGCTAAGGAAACTATTAAGAAAGATTTATTCTTTGGCGCAATGATGGTTCGAGAAGGCTTAGCTGATGGAAGCGTTGCTGGCTCAACAGCTTCTACCGCGGATGTTTTAAGAGCTGGAATTCAATGCGTTGGAATGCCGCAAGGTATTTCAATTGTATCAAGTTTCTTTTTGATGGTATTTCCAGAAAAGACTTATACATTTGCAGATTGCGCAGTTGTTCCAAATCCAAATGCAGAACAGCTTGCTGATATTGCAATCTCAGCGGCAGAAAATCATGCAAAGCTTACAGGTGAAAAATCTTATATCGCTATGCTTTCGTTTTCAACTAAAGGAAGTGCTCAGCATGAATTGGTAGATAAAGTCCTTGAAGCTTTAAAAATTGCAAAGAGCAAACGCCCTGATCTTATGATTGACGGCGAACTGCAATTTGATGCTGCAATTATTGATTCTATTGGTAGACGTAAAGCTCCAAACAGTGATGTTGCTGGAAGAGCAAATGTTCTTATCTTTCCGGATTTGAATTCAGGAAACATTGGATATAAAATTGCTCAACGCTTAGGTAAATGTGAAGCAATCGGCCCAATCATTCAAGGATTAAGCAAACCTTATTTCGATTTGAGCCGCGGCTGCAGCGCCGAAGATATCGTCAACACAGCTTCAATTGCTGCTTTGATGAGTTAACAAGTTCCACTTCAAAATTAGAAAGCCCAATCTATTAACGAGATTGGGCTTTTTTGTCAAGTTTTTATTTTGTAAAAATAATTCTTCATTTCCATTAGAAAATAAAATTTAAAATTCTTAGGTTGCTTACTGCATTTTCACTTTTGAATTACAAATGGAGTATTATAATGCAGCTAAGTTTTATTGATTGGATAGTAATTGCCCTATACTTTATTTTCAATCTTGGTGTAGGACTTTATTTAAGAAAAAGAGCTACACAAAGTGTAAGCGATTTTTTCGTTTCCGGCAGAAATGTAACTTGGTGGCTTGCAGGAACATCAATGGTGGCTACTACTTTTGCAGCAGATACTCCGCTTGTAGTTTCTGGTCTTGTTGCAAAGAATGGTATTGCAGGCAACTGGATTTGGTGGAGTATGGTTTTCAGCGGAATACTTACTGTTTTCTTCTACGCCAAACTTTGGCGCCGCGCCGGTGTTCTTACCGATTGTGAGTTTGCAGAAATTCGCTACAGCGGAAAGCCGGCCGCCTTTTTAAGAATCTTCCGTGCTATTTACCTCGGACTTCCAATCAATCTTATTATTATGGGATGGGTTAATCTTGCAATTGTAAAAATTATGATGCTTGTTCTTGGAATAAATAAAATTGAAGCTCTCGGAATTGCGATTGCAATAATGTTTATTACTGCTTCAATTTCAACTTTATCTGGTTTGTGGGGAGTTTTATGGACGGACTTATTTCAATTTGTTTTGAAAATGGGAATGGTAATTCTGCTGGCTGTTTTTGCTGTTAATGCAACTGGAGGAATGAGCTCACTTATCAGTCAGCTTCATGCAATTGACAAAGCACGCGATCCGTCAAGCTCAATTTTGGCTATGGTTCCGAATTTAAATTCTACTTGGATGCCGATGATAACATTCTTTGTTTTTATTGCAGTTAATTGGTGGGCATCATGGTATCCTGGCGCTGAACCAGGCGGCGGGGGTTATATTGCCCAAAGAATTTTCAGCGCAAAAAATGAAAAGCATTCATTGCTTGCAACCTTATGGTTTAACGTTGCCCATTATGCTTTGCGTCCTTGGCCATGGATTATTGTAGCGTTGGTCGCTGTTGTTCGGCTTCAGCATGATGCAAGCTTTTTAGCTGATCCTGAAACAGGTTATATAAGAATATTAGTTTCTGATTTGCCTGCTTATTTACGCGGCTTAATGATTGCAGCATTCGCAGCAGCTTACATGTCGACTATAGGAACACAATTAAATTGGGGTGCGAGTTATTTAGTTAATGATGTTTACAGAAGATTAGTCCCGAAAAAAGTTGAGAAACATTACGTTAATTTTTCTCAAGCCATAACAATGGTTTTGATGATTCTTTCTGCCATCGTTACTTTTTACATGGATTCAATAGCAGACGCATGGCGTTTCCTAATGGCAATTGGCGCAGGCACAGGTTTGGTTTATATCCTTCGCTGGTTCTGGTGGAGAATAAATGCTTGGAGCGAAATCTCTGCTATGATTGCTGCGTTTGTAGTTTCTCTCGTACTTCAATTTGGTTTTCATTTTGATGAAAACGATCCCAAACAATTTGCATATTTACTTTTAATTACAGTTGCTTTTACAACCACTGTTTGGTTAATTGTAACGTACTTAACCGACTCAGAACCGAAAGAAAAATTACTTTCGTTTTATAGAAGAGTAAGGCCAAACTCAACAATGTGGGGGCCAATAGCAAAGGAAGCTTCAGATATTACTCCTTCAAAGGATGGAATTCTTAATTTGATAAATTGGATTAGCGGCGTTGCAATGATTTATTGCTTCTTATTCGGGCTTGGCCAAATTATTCTCGGCAGCTTACCTTTAGGTATTTTATTTCTTATCGGCGGTTTTGTTTTCGGTGGAATTATTTTCTACCAAATGAACAAACGCGGCTGGGAAGTTTTAAGTAATTAAAAATAGATACCCAACTTTTAGAGACGTTGGGTATCTACTAATAAAATTTATTCCTCTACAACCGGTTCTTTACTTTGTCTGGTATAAGATAAAAAGAACAGCATTGCCGCAAGCACCACATAAGCCGCTGTAAACTGATATGGAATCTGCTGAGATACTCCGCTCAACTGCCAGGGCAAATACATATTGCCATCAGGGCTAGCAGAGTGAATTACTCCAAAGAAAGTGAACGCTGCAGTTATTAATAAATAAATGCTCGCCTGTTTCAGCTTCCGGTCAATCAGCTTTGCCGCAAATGCACCCCAAAGCATTGCGGTTAAAATAAATCCATTTCCAAGCGCAACAATAACCAAAAGCTGTGGCAAAGTTTTTCCCGGAAGAGTAAGCATGTTATTAAAATTTGCAAGCGGAACAATATCTGGATTGCTTAGCTGAATTTGCAGCAGCCGTGCAATATTCGGAAATAATGAAAATGCAACCGCAGTTGTATGAGCTGGCGGAACAGCTTTGAAAGCTTGTACAGCAATATCAAGAGCAACAAAAATTAATATCGGTGCAAGTACAGCGCGAGGAATAAACTCAACAAAGAAAGAAACATATCCAAGTATTCCCCCAAGCCCGATGAATAATCCAGTAAGCACAGTATAGCCGGCACGGCTTCCCATCGCTTTATAAGCAGGCTGACCTATATAGGGAGTCGTCTGAGCAACGCCGCCGCAAACTCCTGCAATTAAAGTTGAGAATGCTTCGGTAAGAAGAATATCTCTTGTGTTAAAATCATCTCCGGCTACTCTTGCGCTTTCTGTTACATTTATTCCGCCAACAACAGTAAGAATTCCAAAAGGCAAAGCAATTGGCAAATACTTTAATGCTTCCCAAAAGCCATTAACAAATCCTAATGTTGGTATTGGCGCACCGAAATGAAGCTGCATAGATGGCGAAGAAAAACTTCCGCCTAAAAGTCCCATCGGCGCAAAGATGTAATACAAAACTGTTCCAATTAATATTGCCGCAAATACTCCGGGGAAATTTTTAGGAAGATTTATCTTTGCAACCAAGGTATATAAAATCAATCCGAGAGAAATCAAACCAATAATCGGCAGTCCGAAAATATCCATTAAAGGGACAAAGCCTATTAAAGCCAAACCAATGCCGGCAAGACTTCCGAGCAAACCTGCTTGCGGTACAATTTTCTGAACCCAGCCTCCTATAAATGAAAATCCTAATTTAAATACGCCAATAATTATCATGGTAGCCATTCCGATGTACCACGTCATCATTGCTGCATCATGTTCAGCCATTCCTTTGGATTTCAAATAAACAAAAGCCGGACCTAAAACAGTAAGAGCAATTCCGATTGTTGAAGGCGTGTCTAATCCAAGCGGCATCGCTGTTACATTAGGATTATTTTTTTTCTTAGCTAAACGAAACGCCATCCAAGTATAAACAAGGTCGCCAAATAGAACACCGAAAGCGGTTCCTGGGAACATTTTTCCGTAAACTATATCGGCAGGATATTTAAAAGCAAAAATTAGAATGCCGGCAAGGAAAGAAAGTACAGTAAGATTATCAATCATTAATCCGAAGAAGCCGTTGATATCTCCGGGAACAAACCATTTATATTTAAATTCGGTTTGAACAGCTGAATCTTGAGTTTGTTTCATTTAGACTCCCAATTTAAAAGTGAAAAGTTAATGGAAAATGTTTGATAGAAGATGGAAGATGTAGTTTAAAGTATTTCATTTTTTCTCTGCTTTCATTTTTATAGTAGTAAAGATTTTTCTTAGTCCAACACTTTCGTTCAGTAACCTTTTTAATTCCGAATTAGAAGTATTTCTAGGCGAAATTGCAGCTAAGACCCTAAGCCAATAGTTACTTTCTCTAATTTCTTTTAAAACTATTCCTATCTTGTGAATGAAATCTTTCGTTGATTCTGCAGCTTGAGCTTCTTCATAATTAGCGCCTATTGATGTAGATGACTTTGCCAGTTGAAAAATTATCACATCATAAACCCTATTCTTTGGAAGAACTAGCAAAAGATTTAGAACATCAATTCCAAACTTAAAAACTCTTTGAAGTAATTCCTCTGTTTTGGGATTCATTAATTTATCCTGATTTTAATAAATTAATTTTGAATTCATATTTCCCATGTTCCATCAACCATCTTCCATCATCCATTTTTCTTAGCAAATCTTTTCCAGATAAAGAAAACAGGAATACCAAGCAAAACTATAACAACTCCCGGCCAAGTATACATGGGTTTGAATATCAACAAATCAATACAAATGGCTAAGGCAGCTATTATATAAGCAGCTGGAATTACAGGATAACCCCATGCTTTATAAGGGCGTTCAGCGTCAGGGCGTTTTTTTCTTAATATAAAAATTCCGAAAATCGTTAGAATATAAAAAATTAATACTGCAAAGATAACGTAATCAAGAAGATCGTTATAAGTTCCGGATAAACAAAGAATGCTTGCCCATATCGTCTGAACAATAAGTGCAACTCCGGGAACAGAATTTTTATTTAACGTTCCAATCTTTTTAAAAAACAAATTGTCTTTTGCCATTGCATAATAAACCCGCGCACCGGATAGTATTAATCCGTTGTTGCATCCAAATGTTGAAATCATAATTAAGATTGCCATAATTACAACTGCTGTAGGTCCAAAAATTAAAGAAGCTGTTGCTGTTCCAACTCTATCGCTAGTTGCAAACTGAATTCCTCTATCAATCGTATCAATTCCGCCGGGATTTCCATGTAGCGGCAGAACAAGGATGTATCCATAATTAGCAAGGATATACAAAATAGTTACAATTAAAGTTCCCAGAAATAGACTTAAAGGAATAGTTTTTTTTGGATTAACAACTTCGCCCGCAGTAAAAGTAATATTATTCCACGCATCGCTTGAGAAAAGTGAACCAACCATTGCAACACCAATCGCAGCAAGCAGCATTATTCCAGATAAGGGTTCTATTGAAACAACTTTACCATTGGAAAGATGAGACCAGCTTGGATTCCAAAAGTTTGAAAAATTATTTCCAGCAGCAACAACATTTTTCCCTACGAAAATAGCAAGCACAATTAATCCAAATAGAGCTAAAGTTTTTGTTGACGTAAAAATATCTTGAACGATTTTTCCGGTTCTTAAACCACGAATATTGATGTTTGTAAGCACCAGAATTGAAATGATTGCTAAAATTTGTGCTGAAGAAATTTTCAATCCCAAAACTTGAAACAGAATATTTGACTCGCCAAACCAAGGAAAAAGTACAGCAGTAAATTTTGCAAAAGCCACAGCAACTGCGGCAATAGTTCCAGTTTGAATTACCAGAAATAAAGTCCAGCCATAAAGAAAACCAACCAGTGGATTATAAGCTTCGCGCAAGTAAACATATTGTCCACCTGCATGAGGAAGCATTCCTGCAAGTTCACCGTAACTTAACGCAGCACTTATAGTAACTAAACCGGTAATCAGCCAAACTAAAAGCAAGTAGCCTGGAGATCCGACAGTTCTTGCGATATCTGCGCTAACAATAAAAATACCTGAGCCGATCATAGAGCCGATTACAATCATTGTCGAATCAAGAAGCTTAAGTTCTCGTTTAAATGTTCTTGGAGTGCTTTCCCCTTCATTAGAATTAGGCTTGTCTGTCATATACTCCTTTCAAAAATAAAAGTAATGATAAAGCGGTTCTAAACTACAAATTATTTATTTAAAAAATGAAAGCCCTAAAAAATTTTTAGGGCTTTTTTTAAATGTAAAGAATGGTTAGTGGTTAATTTCTAAAAAGAATTTTTAAGTTTTTATTTCATCAAAATCATCTTTTTTACGTTGGTTAAACTTCCGGCATCTAATTTATAGAGATAAATTCCGCTTGAGAGTTTCGAAGCATCGAAATTCAACTCATAATTACCGGCAGCTTGAACTTGATTAACTAGTATGGCTATTTGTTGTCCAAGTATATTATAAACTGTTAGCTTAACATATTCAGAACTGGGAATACTATATTTAATATTTGTAGAAGGATTAAAAGGATTTGGGAAATTCTGCGAAAGTGAAAATGTAAACGGTACAGAATTTTGAGAATTAATTACAGTTGCTGCAACTTTTGTACTGTAAACGCCATTACCAAAAGTACCGACCGCAATTGTTCCATCATTATCTCTTGTATCAATTGCTTCAACATCAATCATACCTATATTATCAGTCCCCTGCTGAACCCAAGTGGTTGACATTCCATTTAAAATTGTAGTTGCGTACAAACCAGTACTAGTACCAGCATAATAAATTTTACTACCATTTAAATTCAAAATTCTAACTGCTCTAATTGATGGACCATTTCCAGTTCCGTCTGAATTTTGTTCAAGATTACCTGCCACAACAGACCAAGTAGTTCCTCCATCTGATGAATAGAAAATACTAAGAATGTTATAGTTTGAAAAGTCAACCATTATATTGTTTGCATCCGATGGATCAACCGCAATACTGCTTATATATCCAGCAGGAAAGCTTGAAGAAGTAATATTTTGAGAAGTCGGATTCCCGTTATCAGAACCAATTACTTTGAAAATTTTTCCATCTGTTGTGCCGTAATAAAGGATGTGCGCAGGAGAAGTAGATACAGCAAGAGCACTGATGTTGCTGTTTGTATCAATGTTTGTAAACTGTGTCCAGTTAATTGTAGTTGCACTATCTGTTCCAATTTGTATGCTTTGTACATCAGTATTTCTCCAAATATTTCCTCCAGCTGCGATATAAATAATACTTGTATTGGTCGGATCAAGAACATAAGGAGTTACAAAGAGATATCCACTTGCACCAGCTGGTTTAATTAAAGCTCCAGTCTGATCAGATATTTTTCCTTCCATAATATTTCCATTTTGAGTTGAGAAATAAATATAGTTTCCACCATCAGCTACTGCGGAAATACAACCGTCACCGCCATAAGGAAGAGTTACCCAGCTAGAATTTTCATTCCAAGTTGTGTCCATCATATTTCCGTTATCCTGCATTCCGCCGACAATCAATGGAGAATTTACTGTTGCATGATCAAGTGCAACCGAATAAAACTGTGTAGTTGTTATACCATTATTCATGCTTGTCCAATTTACTGTTGAAGCTGTTGCATCAGTTGTATAGCTTACACCGCCGTCATTAGCGGAATAAACAACTTTCGGGTTTGAAGGTAAGTAAAAAAGATCATGCTCATCCGGATGCTGATTTGTATATGAAGAAATATCGTTAGCTGTTGAATAGCCGCCAATCCAATTAGTATTTCCTAGTTTAGTAGAAAAACCATCAGTTGTTCTATATAAATTAGTACCGCCTATTATAACAAAATTAGAATCTGCAGGACTAACACGAATTACCATATCATAGCCACCCTGAGAAGAATATCCAGCAACGTTTCCATTCCAGTCTGGCAAATTATTTGTCAGATCAGTCCATTGGTTTGTTGCAGCACTAAACTTATAAAGACTATGATAATCATCAGAACCATTTGAAGGGTCGCCTGACATCCCACTTCCTGGAGTATTTGCCAGTGCATAAAGTATATTTGAATTATTTGGTGAGTTTGCGATTACTATCCTCGAAAAGACAGTTGGAAAACTTGAAGGTGTAATATCAGTCCAATTATTTACTCCGTCTGTAGAATGCCATATTCCTTGAACAGTTCCGTTGCTTAAAGCGGCATAGACATCACTATTGCTTGTAACAGCAACGTTTGTATAAACAGAGTTATTTCCGTTGCCTAAAACTTGGCTCCAACTTGCGCCTCCATCAGATGAACGATAAATACCACTATAAACAGCGGCGTAAATAACATCTTCGCTTTTATTGGAAGTATCGATAGCTAAGTTCCAAACAATTTGAAAAGGATTTGTAAATGTCGGTGAATAGTTCGGCATTGTCGATGTTAGTCTGTTCCATGTTAATCCGTCATCGGTCGATTTAAAAATTCCCGCTCCTAAAAATGTTGTAAAACCAGCACCGTTATCTGGCAATTGCAGGTTTGAAGAATATTCGCCTGTTCCATAATACCAGATATTTGTTTTTCCAGCTCGAGTATCTTGAACTATACACGTTACTGTTTGAACTGAATCCTGTGCAGGTGTTACTTTTACCCAACTTTGCCCATTATCTGTAGAACGCCACATCCCTCCAGTAGCTCCTCCAGCCAAAATCACATTAGAATTATTCACATCAACAGCAACTGCTCTTGATCTTCCACCTTGATTATAAGGTCCTCTAAAAGTCCAATTTGATGAAAATGTTTGGTTTCTTTTCTGAAGTTTGAGCAATTTATTGGTTGGAAGCATCTTTGCAAATTTTCTTTCAAGCATAGAAATATTATCTGGGATTTTGTTTGTATAAGGATCTCTTAATCTCATAAACTCCCATTCTTTTCTTGAAGAAAGATTTTCTTTTGTAACTTGAATTCCACTAATAAATTGAGGCTGTATATTATTTTGTTTATTAAACAATACTTGAGCAGAAACAAATTGACATAAAAAAGAGCTAACAAATAATATTAATATGTAAAAATTTTTCTTTTGCATTTTTATCCTTTCAATTATCAAATTCATAAATTTTATTCGATTATTTTGTATCCATAAACAAGGTAAACCTTCAATTTATTTTTATCCGTAGGATTTGAAGGAATTAATTGAACATCAGCTTCGAATACGGAACCTTCTTTCAAACCCGGAAGATTTTCTTTTAACGAAGGAAAAGTTTTTTGATTTGTAGAATCGAGTGTAAAAGCAAACTTTGTTCTTAATGTATCTCCCACATTTATGCCCACAGAGCCAGCTCCATATCCAATAATTTTTTTAACTAATATCCATGCATTACACGGCGCTTTAGAACACGGATCTTTTTCATTAATACTTGATAAAACAGTGTCTATCTTAACTACGGAAGCAACCAATCGGCACTGACCTGGCGGAATATTCTTCGCTGAGTACGATTCTTCTTTTGTTGTTGAACTAGCCGAGCAGCCAGCTAATAATAAGCTAAAAAAAAACATAACTAGTATTACTTTCTTCATTAATTCTCCTAAGTTAATTTTATTGTTAAGTTTTTAAATTGGGTAAATTTTGTTAAATGCAAGATCGAATTTCAAATTTCAATTATTATAGTAAAAAGTGTTTAGCCGCAAAATGTTTTTAAATAGAAAATAAAATCACTCATTAAATAAATTTTATTAGAAGTAGTACTTCCGCAACGTAACTTCGGGATGAAATAATCAGTATAATATAATTTTAATTTACTAAATAACTTTTATAATCCAACTAATACTTTAGCACACGGTTACCAAATTAGATATCGGTCACAGAATGAGGTGAAACAAATTAATAATTTAATTTTATTGCTTCGTGTATATGATTTCTATAAGTTCATCACAAATAATTTTGGAATAAAAAATGAATAGCTCTCCCCTTCATTCAGAAGTACATGAAAATCAAAAGTTAAAAAAAATTCTTGGGGTGGGTTTTGGAATAGCTGTAACAATAGGAGGAACGATTGGTGTTGGCATTTTAAGAACTCCTGGAATGGTTGCTTCTCAACTTGGAAGTTCATGGCTTATTTTTATTGCATGGGTTATTGGAGGAATTTACGCTCTGCTTGGAACTATTTCTGTTATTGAACTTGGAACGATGTATCCTAAAGCCGGAGGTTGGTATGTTTTTGTTAGAAAAGCATTTGGTGATTACCCTGGCTTTTTAATAGGCTGGAGCGACTGGATTGCAACAAGCGCTTCATTGGCTTCAATAGCTATTGCCATTGGAGAATTTATTTCTGTTCTTTTTCCTGAATTATCTTATGACATAAAAACAATCGCAATAATAATTGTATTAATTTTTGCTTTCATTCAATGGATCGGATTGAAGTCTGGCAGTAAAACTCAAGAGCTTACAAGTTTATTAAAAGCTATTGGTTTTATCGTATTGGTTATTGCATGTTTTTTATTTGGCAGCCATGTAAATACAACAATATCTTCCACTGTTAAAATTCCAAATTCTATTACTGCTTTATTTATAGGTTTTGTAATTGCGCTGCAATCAATAATTTTTACGTACGATGGCTGGTACAGTGCTGTTTATTTTATTGAAGAAGATAAGAATCCGGGAAAGAATTTGCCAAAATCGGCTATTGGCGGTGTACTTGCAACAATTATTATTTACATTCTAGTTAATTTGGGATTCCTTTATGTTCTACCTGTATCAAAACTTGCCGGATCAATTGCACCTGCAACCGATGCGGCTCAATCTATTTGGGGGAATGAAGGAGCAAAGATTATTACCATTCTTTCGATAGTTTCTCTTTTAGGAATTTTAAATGCTGTTTTACTGATTGCAACTAGAATTATCTACGGCTTAGGACGCGACGGACTTTTTACTACAAAAATTTCTTCAGTGAGTAATACAGGTACACCAAGAGCAGCATTATTGATAAGTGCTTTATTTTCAGTCCTGCTCATTTCTTCTGGAACAGTTGAAATATTGATTGGTCTTTCAGCATTTTTTTATGTTGCAAATTATTTTGCCGGTTTCTCAGCACTTTTTGTTCTGAGAAAAAAAGAACCTGATATTCCGCGTCCATTTAAAGTTTGGGGCTATCCTTGGACAACTATGGTATTTCTAATTGGGTCATTCATTTTTTTGATTGGAGATATTATAGGCGATCCGCTTAATTCTCTTTTTGCTTTAATTTACGTAATCTTAAGTTACCCTGCTTTTTTATATGTTAAGAAAATTAATTACTAGAATGACCAATTTTCAGGTTACCGATTATTAGGTTAATTTATAAATATTTTGAACTTGCTAACTTGAAAACTTTTTAATTATTCTTCTACTTCAATATCAACATTATCTTCTGGTTTTGAAGGCCTTTCATAAAGTTCTGCAAGCTCTTTATAATATTTAGCAAGATCGTGATGAACTTGATTCCAAGTAAATCTCCAAGTCCAATTTCCGCCAAGCTTGCCTGGAAAATTCATTCTAGCTTCACCTCCAAGATTCAAAATATCCTGCATCGGAATTATTACTAAGTCTGCAACTGAAGAATATGCAGCTCTAATTAATTCTTTTACTATTTCATCTCCAAAATAATTTAAATATCTCTGGGCGTGATTATAAATATCATGATTTTCAACTTTAGCTTTTTCAAAATAAGCTCTGGTCGTATCGTTATCGTGAGATCCGGTATATACCATACAGTTCTGAACAAAGTTATGAGGTAAAAATTTTCTTTCCATTCCTGTACCGAATGCAAACTGAAGAATTTTCATTCCGGGAAAATTAAATTTTTCTCTAAGTGCAGTTACAGATTTTGTAATTACACCAAGATCTTCAGCAACAATAGGAAGCTCGCCTAAATATTTTTTTACTGTATTGAAAAGTTTTTCACCGGGAGCTTTTACCCATCTTCCCTTTACAGCCGTTGGTGCATCGCCGGGAATTTCCCAATATGCATCAAATCCGCGGAAATGATCGATGCGAATAATATCAATCATTTCTAGAAGCTGAGAAAATCTTTGCCGCCACCAAAGAAAATCATCTTTCTCCATTACTTTCCATCTGTAAAGCGGATTTCCCCAAAGCTGTCCCGTTTCACTGAAATAATCTGGCGGCACTCCGGCAACAGTTTCAAGTTTTCCATTTTCATCAACAGTAAAAAGTTCTTTATGCGCCCAAAGGTCAGCGCTGTCGTAAGCAATAAATATGGGCATATCGCCAATAATTTTTATCCCATTTTCATTTGCATATTTTTTTAATTCTTTCCACTGAGTAAAAAATTGAAACTGCACAAATTGATGATATAGGATATCGTCAGCTAATTTTTCTCTCCACAATTTCATAGCAGATTTTTCTCGAACAATTAATTCCTTTGGCCAATTTGTCCAAACACCACCGCCATGATAATTTTTCGCAGCCATGAAGAATGAAAAATCATCCAGCCATTCATCGTTTGAAGCACAAAATAATTCGAATGATTCCTTTGTTCCATTGCTGTTCAACTTAAAATTTTCAAACGCTTTTCTTAAAAGATTTTTTTTGTAGTCGATAATTTTTCCAAAATCAATTTGATGAGGATTTGAATGCGGAATATGTTCTAAATCTTCTTTGGAAAGAAATCCATTTTCGTAAAGTTTCTCCGGACTTATAATTAAAGGATTCCCTGCAAATGCAGAAAAACATTGATAAGGAGAATCGCCATAGCCAGTTGGACCAAGAGGAAAAACTTGCCAAATATTTTGACCGGCAGCTTTTAAAAAGTTTACAAAGTTAAAAGCTTCATGCCCTAAATCTCCAATTCCAAATTTACCTGGTAAAGATGTTGGATGAAGTAATATTCCTGCAGAACGTTCAAATCTCATCTTAGCCTCATTTTATTTTGCTGTGAAAAATAATTAATGGTTGAATAAAATAAAAAGATAATGTTTCAATAACTCATTTAGAAATTTGCAAGACTTCATAATTTTATTAAAACGCCAGCAGTAATTGAATAAAAAGTAACCGGCGTATCACTTGAATTAATTGTAACTGTATATTGTGAATAATATGTTGATGACTGCTGAGTCTGTTCATTTATTGAATTATATTTTGCAGTAAAATCTAATTTTATATTATTATTTATTGGAATAAGAATTCCGGCTCCAATTCCTACACCAACTTTTATTTCTGATTTTGATATTGTTGTAAATTGAGTTGCATTTGTATCAACAATTGAAGGTAAACTAAAATTTAGAAAATGAATTCCAAGATCAACGCTAAAAAATGGTTTGATTTCATTATCGGATAAATAAAATCTTGTTTCCAACATAAGCGGAATTGTTTTAAAACTAATATTGAAGTCTACATTCTGAGAGTTTGGATAAACGCTTTTTACGTTTGAGTTATATTTTTCATTATCAAAATTAAAATTTAGATAACCACTAGTTAAAGCAAAGCTTAATCTGTCACTCGAATTATAAAATAGAGATACTCTTCCTCCCGTTCCAATCTTATAGAAATCTCCGAAATCACTTTGAGGAAATGCCGCCACACCATTAGCTTCTATTCCAAATTTAGATTGCGCAAAGGAAGCATTCATAAAACAAATTACAAGCAAGCATGAATAAAAAAATATCTTCATAAAAATTTATTACGAAAAGTTGGGAGTACAAAACCGGAGAGAAAAACTCTCCGGCAAAAATTCAAGTAAAATTATGGGATGAAATTTATGTATGATTAGACTTTAATAAAAATCTTTTTAGCGTATAAAATCCATAGGATTCCAAGCCAGAAAAGAACATTCAGCAAAGCCCAGGCAAGCGAGGCGTTAATTGGGTTAAGCCACCAAGTAAATAATGAATTATATAAGTAACCCATCAATGATTTTGTTTTGCCTCCAGCATCAGTAATTTGAATTAAGGTTAAAGTTTTTGCTACAATTCCGGATAGAAAAAAAACGGTTATCGCATTCATGCCATAAACAACAAAAGGTTTCGTCCACCATTTATAACCTTTAACATCAATAAGCCAATAACACATTCCTAAAAATAATAATGCCATTCCACCGGTAAACAAAACATAAGAGCTGGTCCAGATTCCTTTATTAATCGGAAACCAAATATCCCAAATTGCTGCAAGGACTAAGCCTATATTACCGAATACAAACATCCAAACAATTTTTGTTGCCGGATCAATTTTTCGTTGAAGCCAATAGCCAGTTATTACTCCAATTAAGGTAGTGGAAATTGCTGGAACCGTGCTTAATATTCCTTCAGGGTCCCAAACTTTAGATCCTTTCCACAATTGACCAAGCCCAAGTATTGTGCGATCGAGCCAAGCACCAAGATTAGTTGCCGGCTCAAGATTCGGATAACCAATTCCCGGCACTGGAATTAAAGTCATCATTCCCCAGTAAATAAAAAGAAGCGAGCCAGCTATGTAATAAATAGTTTTTAAATTAAATTTTAGAAAAATAAAAGAGGAAATAAAATAGCAAACCGATATTCGTTGAAGTACACCTGGAATCCTTTGAGTTGCTAAATTGAAGTAAGGAAATCCGTACATTATCAAGCCAAGGACGAAAAGTATAATTGCTCTTCTAAAAATTTGGATCATTAATTTTTTTTGATTGTCTCCTCTTTCCTTTCTTTTTGATAATGAAAAAGTTATGGCAACTCCAACAATGAAAAGGAAAAAAGGGAATATCCAATCAGTAGGAGTTACACCATTCCAAGCTGCGTGTTCAAGCGCAGGATAAATATGTCCCCAACTCCCTGGATTATTTACCAATATCATTCCGGCAATTGTTATTCCTCTAAAGACATCAAGCGAAAGAAGGCGTTCTGCTTTTTGTGTTTCCATTTTTTATCCCGCATTTTGTTTGAAATTAGTTAATTATTTTATAAACCCATTTATAATTATTGAACTGTATTAACCTCAATTGTATGTTCTTTAGTAATATCCGATGGACCTTTTAAATTAAGATCTGCAACATCTTTTCTAACAGCAGTCATAAATCTTTCACCCGGATCATATTTAACAGTTCTATAAGTTGAATCTTTTTCCATCCAATATTTTGTTCCTTCAAAATCTCTGTATTCCAAATGGCCGATTAAATATTTTATCGTCGGATATTTTTTGACAAGATACTTTACAAGTTGGACATTCGCTTTTATTTGAGCATCTGTTAAATTATCGACATCATTAACACCGCCAACATTTTCAATTCCGATTGATTCGTAATTTAATCCGATGCAATGTCGTGCCATCCATGTTTCCGGCATTAATCTATGGATTGTACCATCTCTATCAACTAAAAATTGAATGGAAACATTTAGATCGCTGGCCGAAACTAAATCGGGTCTTGATCCTTCTAATGTTTCTTTATTAAATACTGCAAATGAAGAATCATAAGTTCCAATTGCAGTCCAATGAAGGACAATAATTTTAGGAATGATTGAAATGTCTTTTGGCGTTATTCCGTAATGCTGCACAATATATTGTTTCGTCAATTCAATTCTCTTTTGAGAAAATGAAATCGGTGAATCAACAATTTTTATCTTTGAAGAACAAGATGAAAGAAATAAAACAATGATAAGTGCTAAAATTTCACCAATAAAATATTTTATTTTATTTACAATCATTTTTTTAATAAAGATTGTTCTACATCTTTATATTTTATTTCGCTTACTTTTTCAAGAGCTTGTTCAAGATCTTTTATAATATCATTTACATTTTCAATTCCAACTGAAAGCCTAACCAAGCCATCAGTAATATCAGCAGCCATTCTTGCTTCTTTTCCCATCGAGTAATGAGTCATGCTTGCAGGATGCTGGATTAATGATTCAACGCCGCCAAGACTTACAGCAAGCTGGCAAAGCTTAACAGAATTCATCATAATCTGCCCGGCTTCAAATCCGCCTTCAAGTTCAAATGAAATCATTCCGCCCGGACCTTGTTGCTGTTTCTTTGCTAATTCATATTGAGGATGACTTTTCAATCCAGGATAAAAAACTTTTCTAATTAACGGATGCTTCTCAAGATATTCTGCAACAACCATAGCACTCTCACAATGCTTCTGCATTCTTATTGCTAAGGTTTTTAGTCCGCGGTGAACAAGAAAAGAATTAAATGGGTCAATTACTCCGCCAAACTGGTTTAAATGTTTTCTAAAATGTTTGTAAGTATCTTCATCTTTAACAACAATAATTCCACCAACCACATCAGCATGCCCATTTAGAAATTTTGTTAAGCTGTGAAGTACAATGTCAGCGCCAAATTCAATCGGTCTTTGCAAAGCAGGACTCATAAAAGTATTATCTACAACCATAATTGCATTATTAGCGTGAGCAATTTTTGAAATCGCTCCAAGATCGGAAATTGATAAAGTAGGATTTCCCGGCGTTTCTATATAAACAACTTTTGTATTTGGTTTGATTGCTTTACGAACTAGTTCAGTATTTGATGAATCTACAAAAGTAGTTTCAACTCCATACTTTTTCATAATTGTGTTTAATAGGGTTGTTGTTGGTCCGTAAACTGCGCTTGAGCAAACCACATGATCACCAGCTTGAGTCAAACTTCCAAATACCGTATGAACTGCCGCCATACCGCTTGCACATCCAAGGCCTTTATAACCACCTTCCAAATCAGCGATTGAATCTTCAAGCGCTTCAACTGTGGGATTTAGCATCCTTGTATATATGTAGCCTTTTTCTTCTCCAGCAAAAAGTGCTGCACCGTGTTGTGCAGATTTAAATTTAAAAGTTGATGTTTGATATATTGGAGGAACTACTGAACCAAATTCATATTCGCTTATACCAGAATGGACACATTTAGTTTCGAAATCTTTTGTTTGTTCTTTATTCATGACGGAACCCTTATTACTTTTTGAGTAGATTATTTTTCTCCCCATTTCTTTTGGAAATGCAGAGCAAAGTTATAAAAAGAAGAAGTTAAATCTTCACTTAATTAATTACAATAAAACTTTAATAGTGAAAAAATAAGAATTTTAAAAGTGAAACTCACTTTAAAAATGAGTTTCGCTCAAATTTATTTTTTCAAGGTCTTATCAAGAAATGAGTAAATATCTTTCCAAGCCTCATCAGCAATTTCTTTTTTATAGCCAATTTTATTCCCAGGATTCATAAATGCATGCCCTACACCAGGATAAAACTTTACTTCCACATTTAATCCAACAGCTTTTGCTGCTTTATCAAACGCATTTACAGTTGCCGGAGGAAAGGCTTTGTCTTCATTTCCAAAAACACAAAGAATAGGACAATGAATATTTTTAATTTGATTTTCGTCTGAAGATAATTTCCCATAATTAACTACGCAGGTTTTAAGTCCCGGAAGATTTAGAGCACATTGAAATGAAAATCCTCCGCCGAAGCACCAGCCAATTGATCCGATTTTTTTTGTATTTACTTCCGACAAGTTCTTTAGAAATGAATATGCTGATTTTAAATCTGTAATTGCTCTTTCCATTGGCAAACTTTGTGCAAGTTCTCCAGCAACCTTGGGGTCGGATGTAACTTTGCCGTGATAAAGATCGATCGCCAACGCAACATAACCTTTTTTTGCAAATGTTTCGGTATTGCCTTTCATCCATGGAGTTAGTCCCCACCATTCATGAATTACAATTAATGCGGGAAATTTCCCTTTACCCTTGGGAACAGCCAAATAAGCGCTTACCGTATCATTTCCGCTTACATATTTTACTGTTGTAGCTTTTATTGAATAAGCTTTTTCTGATTTAATTATTGTTTCCGCGTTTACCAAATTTATAATTGAAATAAAAAAGAAAAATGTAAGAATAATATTCGGTAATTTTCTCATAAATTCCTCCGGGATTATTTAAATGATTTTTAGAAAAGTTTAAGATTATATTTGGTATAATATCTGACCAGATAATTTATTTCAACATGAAAATGCTTTTGATTATTTTTTTGTGAGATAAATAACCCTTGCTTACAAAATTCTCTAAAATTTATTCGATAAAAAATCTCTTTTGCAAAAATTTAGTTTAATATCAAGTTGAAATATTAATTTCTTTGCTTTTTCTTTGAAACCTTTAATTATTTATTGTTTAATTAACTTCAAGTGAATCATGAATATTCCGGCAATTATCGCAAATGAACTAAAAATTAAAATTGAACAAGTAGATTCTGTAATTAAATTATTTCTTGAAGATGCAACAATTCCATTTATCGCAAGATACCGGAAGGAAGCTACTGGCGGATTAGATGAAGACATTTTAAGACAAATTGAAGATAGAAAAAATTATTTAATCCTTCTTGAAGAACGCCGCGAAACAATTTTAAAAAGTATTGAAGAACAAGGTAAACTAACTGATGAATTAAAATCAAAAATAATGGAATGCATAAAGCTGCAAGAGTTAGAAGACCTTTATCTTCCTTACAAACCTAAAAGAAAAACTCGCGGCACAATTGCTAAAGCAAAAGGACTTGAGCCGCTTGCAATTTTTATTTTGCGAAACCCAAATTATCAAGGGAATTTTGATGAAAAACTTTCGGAATTTATTAATGAAGAACTTGGCGTTGCTTCAATAGAGGAAGCGCTGCAAGGAGCAAAAGACATAATTGCAGAAATGATAAGTGACGATGCCGAAGTTAGAAAAGCTGTGAGAGAATATTTATCAGAAACTTCGGTTGTTAACTCTGAAAAAGCAAAAGAAAAATCATCAGATGAACAAATAAGCGAAAAGCAAAAAGAGAAGGACAAAAAAGAGATTTATCAAATTTATTATGAATTTAAAATTGATATTTCCAAAATAAAGCCATATCAGACATTGGCATTAAATCGAGGAGAAAAAGAAAAAATACTTAAAATAAGTTTAAGCTTTGATGAACCATCGGTATTGAAGTTGGTTAACAAAAAATTCTTAAAATATTCCGAATCTGTTTTTATGGAAATTATTAATCAAACAATAGAGGATTCATTTACACGATTAATTTTTCCATCTATTGAAAAAGAAGTTCGGAATCATTTAACTGAAATAGCTGATCTTCATGCTATAGAAATTTTCGCTTCAAATCTGAAACAACTTTTGCTTCAGCCGCCTTTGCTTGGTAAAATAATTATGGGAATAGACCCTGGATTTGTTTCCGGCTCTAAAGTGGCAATAATTGATGAAACAGGAAAATATCTTGAAGGCTCGACAATTTATCCTCATCCACCGCAAAATAAAATTGAAGAAGCAGAAAAAACAGTCTTAAATTTTATTAACAAGTATAAAGTTGATGTAATTTCAATTGGCAATGGAACAGCAAGCAGAGAAACAGAATTTTTTATAGCCGAGCTGATAAAAAAATACAAATTAAAATGCCAATACATTATTGTTAATGAAGCCGGCGCTTCGGTTTATTCAGCATCGGCGATTGCCAAAAAAGAATTTCCAGATTTAGAAGCAAGCCAACGCGGCAATATATCAATCGGAAGAAGACTGCTTGATCCGCTTGCAGAGCTGGTAAAGATTGACCCTAAATCAATTGGTGTTGGATTGTATCAACATGATGTTGATCAAAAACTTCTTGCTGAAAAATTAGATGATGTTGTCGAAAGTTGCGTTAACTATGTTGGAGTTGATGTCAATACAGCTTCAGAATCATTATTAACTTACGTTTCAGGATTAAATAAAAGGATTGCTGGAAATATTGTTAAGCACCGTGAGAAAATCGGAAAGTTTAAAACTAGAAAAGAGTTAATTGAATTTTCTGGACTTGGCGAAAAAGCTTTTGAACAATCGGCAGGATTTTTAAAAATCCGCAATGGCGAAAATCCATTGGACAACACTTTCATTCATCCAGAATCATATCAAGCAACAGAAAAATTTTTAGAAAAAATCAATTTACCCATAACTAATATAAAAGAATCCGGTGCGCTGATTGGATTATTCATTAAACAAAAAGGAACAAAAAAATTAGCGGAAGAAATTGGAATTGGCGAACCGACTCTTATTGATATAATCGAGAATTTAAAAAAGCCTGGCCGCGACCCAAGAGAAGACATTCCAAAACCAATCCTTCGAAGTGATGTTTTAAAAATGGAAGATTTGCAAGTTGGAATGAAATTAAAAGGAACGGTTAGAAACGTAGTAGACTTTGGTGCGTTTGTGGATATTGGCGTTAAGCAAGATGGTTTGCTTCATATTTCGCAAATTGCCAACAAATATGTTAAAAATCCTCTTGATGTAATTAATGTTGGGGATATAATTGATGTAACTATAATTTCAATAGATTTGGATAGGAAAAGAATTTCATTGAGCATGAAATCATAAAAGTTTTAAAAGAGAAATTTTTTAATAAAACAAAAATTTATATATTTCATTATAACATATATAATTTAATATGATTTACGAGCTACTTCTAAAAATCATTTCCTCAAAAGGAGCGGCATATTTAATTCTCCTAGATCCAGATAAATTATCTAATGATAAATTAACTGAATTTGTAAAGTACTGTGAAGTAAGCGGAGTAGATGGTTTTTTAGTCGGCGGAAGTTTATTAATCGACGGAGATTTTGAGAATTTTCTAAAGAAAGTTAAAAGTTCAACAGACCTTCCAGTAATTATTTTTCCCGGAGAAGTAAATCAAGTTTACCAACCAGCGGATGCAATTCTATTTCTTTCTGTTGTGAGCGGAAGGAATCCCGAACATTTAATTGGAAAGCATATTTTAGCAGCACCAATGATAAAAAAGAAAAATATCGAACCTATTTCTACCGGATATATTATTGTAGAATCGGGATCGGTAACAACAGCGGAATATATAAGCGGAAGCAAACCAATACCAAGAAATAAACCGGAAATAGCGGCAGCAACTGCGTTAGCTTCACAATATTTAGGAATGAAATTAATTTATTTAGAGGCTGGTTCCGGCGCTTCTCAATCTGTACCGAATGAAATGATTAATGCAGTTTCTAATTATTGTAATATCCCAATAATTGTTGGTGGAGGAATAAAAACTCCACAAGACGCAAAAGAAAAAGTTAACAACGGTGCAAATATAATTGTCACCGGAAATTTTTTTGAGAATGAAAATAATTGGAATTTAATAAAAAATTTTGCTGACGCAATTCATTTCAAAGTTCCTATTTCAGTTTAATAAAATTTAGTTTTATAAAAATATTTTTTGAGGCAAGTTTGGATAAAAAGAAATTTATAACCGATTCATTAAAAGAAAGTTCAGAAACAAAAATTAAAATTGAAAATGAATGTTCTAATGACATTCTATTAGCAGTAGAATTTCTAGTTGATGCTTATAAAAAACAAAATAAAATTTTACTTTGCGGCAACGGCGGAAGCGCAGCAGACTGTCAGCACATTGCTACAGAATTAATGATTAGATTAAATCATAAAATTAATAGACCAGCACTTGCAGCAATTGCGTTAACAACAGACACTTCCAATTTAACTGCAGGCGGGAACGACATTGGTTATGAAAATGTTTTTGCCAGAAATGTTGAAGGATTAGGAAACAGCGGCGATGTTCTTATTGCAATTTCAACAAGCGGGAATTCTCCAAATGTTATTAAAGCAGTTGAAAAAGCAAAAACAAAGAATATTAGGACGATTGGATTCCTCGGCGGAACCGGCGGAAAGTTAAAATCAATTGTTGATCTACCAATCATTATTCCATCATCAAATACTCAGCGAATTCAAGAAGGGCATATAACTATTGCCCACATTATTTGTGAACTTACTGAGCTAGAACTTTATGGCAATGAATAAAAATTAGTTTAATTATTCACTTGGTTTATTTCTTGACCAGTTTATTTTATCACCAACTTTTATATTAAACTTATCTGTAAAATTTAAATTCACTTCAATAACGTATTGTGCCGGACCTGTTGAAGAATAAGTTTGATCTGAAAGAGTCTGAGTGGCATGCTGAATTGTTACAATTTCATTTTTTGAATTTACAAATATCATATCAAGCGGGATAAAAGTATTACGCATCCAAAAGTTTTGAACATTTTCTTGAGGAAAAATAAATAACATTCCATGATTTTCCTCCATATGTTTTCTATACATAAGTCCAAGTTCGCGGTCGAAATCTGTAGCAGCAATTTGAATATCAATTTTTGCTTTAACATTATTAAGCGAATCTGTAAAAGTTAAAGTTCCATCTTTTTTAAACACGTATTCTGAATCCTCAGAATTTTTCGTTGTTAAATTAGGTAAAAATAAATAGGCAGCAACTGCAACCAGTAAAATTATTGGGGCAATTTTCCAAATTAAACTTTTACTGCTTTTTTTTTCATTTGCAGGTTTTATTTCTGGTTTAATATTTTTTTTCTTTGGCATAAATTTTAATTTAATATTTTTTTGAATCTAAACTTACAAAAGTTTATTTGTTTTTAAATGTCTTTTGAGAAAATTTTATTTGTTCTAAATCATATATTGTTTTAATTAATAGAAAAATTTTAACTTTACTTAAATGAAATCGTTAATAATAAACAGAAAAAATATTTCATTAACACCTCAGCAAGAGAAAATGATTATTAGCGGATGGGGAAAAAATGTTCTTGAAACTACAATAGTTGAAAAAATAACTTATCTTTCTGATGGATTAAAAGTAAAGGGTTATATTGCTCGGCCTGTAGATGAAAGTAAAAAATATCCTTGTGTAATTTGGAATCGCGGTGGAAGTCGTGATGAAGGTGCTATTGATACATTTACAGCTCGCGGAATTTATGGTCAGTTAGCAAGCTGGGGTTATGTAGTTTTTGCTTCTCAATACCGCGGAAATGCTGGCAGTGAAGGAAAAGAGCAACTTGGTGGAGACGATGTAAATGATATTCTAAATCTCATTCCACTTGCAGATGAAATTCCACAAGCTTGTAAAAAAGTTTGGGGAATTGAGGGTTGGAGCCGCGGTGGGATGATGACTTATTTAGCTCTTCTTAAAAATCCGAATTTTAAATGTGCAATTTTAAGTGGTGCAATTTCTAATTTAAAACAGTATGTACTTGTAAATCCAGAAAAGAAAATACTTTTTAAAGATTTAATTACCGGAAAAAATTTTGATGAAGAATTACAAAAAAGAACAATTATGAATTTTGTTGATAAACTTCCTCATATTCCTTATTTAATTATTCATGGAGGAAGCGACAAAACAGTTTCTCCATTGCAATCGATTGAGATGGCAAAAAAAATGGTTGAATTAAAAATTTCACACCGGCTTATAATTTTTGAAGGCGGCGATCATTTCTTAAAAAATCATAGAAAAGAGGTTGATGAATTAAGAAGATTTTGGTTAGATAAATATCTGAAAACTGATACACACTAAAATCTAATTGCTGTATTTCTTAAATCAAGTATTTGATTTCTAAATCACTTAAATCAATTATAAAAGTGCATTTTCTTGTATTTCAAAGCCAAAACAATTATTTTGAATTGCTAAAATTACGGATAACACTTGCCCGTTCAGCCTATTAAAGGCTTGATATCATAATAAATAAAACATTAGGAATTGAGATTAATTTCTAGTTCTTTAATTTTCATAAAATTCATTTTCAGGTATTATATCTGAAATTAAAAATATAAATTATCAAAACTTTTTCAGCAATTGATAAAATGGAGTGAGGAAATTTTAAATGAACAACGATAAACAAAATGAATTAGACATAGAAACTAGAGAATGGTTATATTCGCTTGATTACGTTTTAGAGCACGGCGGTCCAGAAAGAGTAAAAGAATTATTGCAAGAACTTCAAATAAGAGCACATAAGGATGGCGTACAAATTCCATTTTCTGCAAACACACCATATATAAATACTATTCCAAGAGAAATGCAGCCTCCATTCCCCGGAGATAGAGAAATTGAAAGAAGGATTAAGAGTCTTATACGCTGGAATGCTATGGCTATGGTTGTAAAAGCAAATAAAATTGAACATGGCATAGGCGGGCATATTTCAACTTTTGCTTCTGCGGCTACGCTTTATGAAATTGCTTTTAATCATTTCTTCAGAGGCAAAGGTGAAGATTATGATGGCGACCAAATTTATTTTCAAGGCCATGCTTCTCCGGGTTTTTATGCAAGAGCATTTCTTGAAGGAAGAATAACAAAAGAGCAAATGGAAAACTTCCGTAGAGAATCTAAATCGGGAGCCGGACTTTCATCTTATCCGCATCCATGGCTTATGCCAAACTTCTGGGAATTTCCAACTGTATCAATGGGACTTGGACCTATCATGGCAATTTACCAAGCAAGATTCAATCGTTATCTAGAAGATCGCGGATTAAAGAAAATGAACGGGAGTAAAGTTTGGGCATTTCTTGGAGATGGTGAAACTGATGAACCTGAAGCTTTAGGCGCAATCAGTCTTGCAGCAAGAGAAAAACTTGATAATTTAATTTTTGTTATTAATTGCAACTTGCAACGCCTTGATGGGCCTGTTAGAGGAAATGGAAAAATAATTCAAGAACTTGAAGCTATCTTTCGCGGTACTGGATGGAATGTAATTAAAGTAGTTTGGGGAAGTGATTGGGACCCCGTTTTTGCAAAAGATATTGAAGGAAAAATGGTTAAGCGATTGGGCGAAATTGTTGACGGACAATATCAAAAATATTCAGTAGAAAGCGGCCAATATATTCGTCAGCATTTATGCAATAATGATCCAGACTTACAAAAGATGCTCGAAAATTTGACTGACGAACAATTAAGAAAAATGAAGCGCGGCGGCCATGACCCGGAAAAAGTTTATGCTGCATACAAAGCTGCTGTTTCTCATAAAGGCCAACCAACAGTAATTCTTGCAAAAACAATTAAAGGATACGGATTAGGTGAAGCAGGCGAAGGAAAAAACATAACTCATCAACAAAAGAAATTAAATGAAGACGAACTTGCAGAATTTAGAACTCGCTTCGGAATTCCAATTTCTGATGAAGAAGTTGCACAAGCTCCTTTTTATCGGCCTTCTGATGATAGTACTGAGATTAAATATCTTAAAGAAAGACGAAAAACTTTAGGCGGCTATGTCCCATCTCGTAAAACTTCAGTTCGCCCACTCAAAACTCCGCCAGAAGAAATATTTGAAGAATTTTATAAAGGAACCGAAGGTAAAGATGCTTCAACAACCATGGTTTTTGTACGCATTCTTGCCAAACTTTTAAGAGATAAAGAGATAGGAAAATTAATTGTTCCAATTATTCCTGACGAAGCTAGAACTTTTGGAATGGAAGCTCTGTTCAGAGCTGTTGGAATTTATTCACATGTTGGCCAATTATATGAACCTGTTGATAAAGAAACTCTTCTTTATTATAAAGAAGCCACTAACGGCCAAATTCTAGAAGAAGGAATTACAGAAGCAGGCGCTATGTCTTCGTTTATAGCTTCGGGTACTGCATATGCAACTCATGGAATAAATATGATTCCATTTTATGTTTATTATTCAATGTTTGGATTTAATAGAGCAGCAGATTTAATTTGGGCTGCAGGTGATATGAGCTGCAAAGGATTTCTTGTTGGAGGAACTGCTGGAAGAACAACGCTTGCAGGTGAAGGATTGCAGCACCAAGATGGAAATAGCCATTTGATGGCTTATCCAGTTCCAAATTTAGTTGCTTATGACCCAGCCTTTGCTTATGAAATTGCTGTAATAATCCGTGACGGAATAAGACGGATGTATGAAGAACAAGAAAAAGTTTTTTATTACTTAACTGTAATGAACGAAAACTATGAAATGCCGCAGATGCCCAATGGTGTTCAAGAAGGTATTTTGAAAGGGATGTATAAATTTAAAGCATCTAACAAAAAAACATTAAAACTTAAAGCACAGCTTTTCGGAAGCGGAACAATTCTTAACGAAGTTTTAAAAGCACAAACAGTTCTTGAAGATGATTTTAAAATAGCTACGGACGTTTGGAGCGTTACAAGCTATAAAGAACTTCGAAAAGATGGCCTTGATATTGATAGGTGGAATATGCTTCACCCCGCAGATACGGCAAAAATTCCTTACATTACAAAAATGTTAAAAGATGAGGAAGGTGTTTTTGTAGCTGCTTCAGATTACGTAAAAGCATTACCAGACTCAATTGCGAAATGGTTTCCACGTCCGCTTGTTAGTCTTGGAACTGATGGATTTGGAAGAAGCGAAGGTAGAACTGGATTGCGCGATTTCTTTGAAGTGGATGCTAAGCATATAGTTGTTGCTACTCTTCATGCGCTTGCTATTGAAAATAAAATTAAAAATAGTGTGGTTGAAAAAGCAATCAAGGATTTTGAAATAGATCCAGAAAAACCAAATCCAATTTATTTATAATTCAACATTCTATTTTGTTTACAAACAAAATGTTTTTTGAATGGTTATATTTTTTTGCAATTAAAATTTAGACAAGGTTTAAAATGGTTACAGAATTTAAATTACCGGAACTTGGCGAGAATATAGAAACTGCTGATGTCTTGAATGTTCTTGTAAATCCGGGTGATAAAATAGAAAAAGATCAAGGTGTAATTGAAATAGAAACTGACAAAGCAACGATTGAAGTTCCTTCATCAACAGCAGGAATTGTTCATGAAGTGTTGATTAAATCTGGTGAGAAAGTAAAAGTTGGTCAAACCTTAATTAAAATTGATGATGGTGGAAATAGCCAAATATCATTTATTGAAACAAAAAAAACGGAGCCGAAACAAGAAATAAAGAATCCGGAAACAACTCAAGAAAAAACGCCTGCGTCAGTACCACAGAAACAATCCAACGAAGGACAAATTGTTGAAATGAAATTACCTGAATTAGGCGAAAATATTGATGCAGCAGATATTCTAACTGTTTTAGTTAAACCAGGTGATTCGATAGAAAAAAATCAGAGTATTTTAGAAATTGAAACGGACAAAGCTACAATTGAAGTGCCCGCAACTTTATCTGGAACTGTAACAGAAGTTTTAATTAAATCCGGTGAAAAAGCAAAAGTTGGACAAACACTAATTAAGGTTCAAACCAATACAATATCTTTTGTTGAAGAAAGACCAGTTCAACAAAAAATTGCTCATTCAGAAAAAACAGGAACAACTGTTGCAACTGAAAAACAAGTTCCAAAAGGTGAGCGTGAAAGTATACTTCCTTATGAAAGAGACCAGCAGCCGCCAATATTAAAAGGTGCCGCTCCGGCTGCTCCTTCTGTAAGAAGAATTGCAAGAGAACTTGGAGTTGATATAAATAAGGTCTCAGGCACTGGTACATCTGGCAGAATTTCTATGGATGATGTTAAAGCTTTTGTAAAGAAACTTAATGAAGGAAGAGAATCTCAACCAACATTTGGAGTTAAATACGAACCGCTTCCCGATTTTGTAAAATTTGGTGAAGTTGAAAAAAAATCTATGAGCAACATTAGATCGAAAACTGCCGAACATCTGAGTTATGCATGGGCTTCGATTCCACATGTTACTCAGCATGATAAAGCGGATATAACTGAACTTGAAAAAGTTAGAAAAACATTCAACCCGAGAATTGAAAAATCCGGCGGAAAGTTAACTGTAACAGCGATTCTTCTAAAAATAATTTCATCAGCTCTAAAAGTATTTCCTCAGTTTAACTCCAGCATAGACATGGAGAAGAAAGAAATTATATATAAAAAATTCTTCAACATTGGAATTGCAGTAGATACTGAACATGGTTTAATTGTACCGGTAATTAAAAATGTTGATAGAAAAAATTTAATTGAACTTTCAATTGAATTAAACACAATTGCAGAAAAAGCTAGATTAAGAAAAATTTCTCTCGAAGAACTTCAAGGCGGATGTTTTACTATTACAAATTTGGGTGGAATCGGAGGAACATCCTTTACTCCAATTATTAATTCTCCAGAAGTTGCAATTCTTGGAGTTTCAAGAAGCTCGTTTGAACCAGTTTTTAATGAAGGAAAGTTTGAGCCGCGTTTAATGCTGCCGTTATCGCTTTCCTATGACCACAGAATAATTGATGGTGCTGATGCGGCAAGGTTCTTGCGCTGGGTTTGCGAAGCTCTTGAACAACCGATTAAATTATTAATTGAAGGATAGAAAATTTTAATTCTTAAAAATGTAAAATTTCTTGAACTTAAATCTAAACTCGGTCTCCAAGATGAAATAATAATAACGAGTTTGTATTATGTTCATGATATAAAAAAAATTGGAAACAAATGGATAAAATAAAATTAGCAGTAATTGGCGGAGGACCAGGTGGTTATGCTGCTGCGTTTTTAGCCGCTGATTTAGGAATGGAAGTTACTTTAATTGATAAAGAAAAAAATCCTGGAGGAGTTTGTCTATACAGAGGCTGTATCCCTTCAAAAGCATTATTGCATGTTGCAAAACTTATTAATGAAGCTGAAGAAGCAAAAAATTGGGGAATTGATTTCTCAAAACCCAAAATTGATTTGAATAAATTGCGTGACTGGAAAAATAGTGTTGTCAACAAACTTACAGGTGGATTAGGAATTGTATCTAAGCAGAGAAAAATTAATTTCATAAGAGGAACTGCAAGCTTTGTAAATTCTTCAAAATTAAAAATTGAAAAATTTGACGGCGGTATAGAAGAATTATCATTTGATAAGGTAATAATTGCAACCGGCTCTGAAATTGCAACAATTCCTTTTTTAAACATTGAAAGTAAAAGGATTTTAAATTCTACTACTGCACTTGATTTACCTGAAATCCCAAATAAACTTTTAGTTATTGGCGGCGGTTATATTGGACTTGAGCTTGGATCAGTTTACAATGCTTTAGGAACAAAAGTTTCAGTTGTTGAAATGATGCCTGGCTTGCTGCCAGGAGCTGATCGAGATTTGGTTGCATTTCTTGCAAAAAACATTAACAAGAAATTCGAAAAAGTAATGGTCAACTCAAAAGTACTTTCATTGAAGGAAGTAAAAGATGGAATCAACGTCAGTTTTCAGGATGGCGAAGGGAATGTAACCGAACAAGTTTATGATTATGTTTTAATGTCGATTGGACGTAAGCCTGTAACAAATGGCTTAGGACTTGGAAATACAAAAGTGAAAATAAACAGCAAAGGATGGATTATTATAAACCATCAATTGCAAACTGATGATCCAAATATTTATGCAATTGGAGACATTGCTGGCGAACCAATGCTTGCACATAAAGCTTCTCATGAAGGCAAAATTGCAGTGGAAGCTATAGCAGGGCATAAAGTAGCATTTGAGCCGCAAGCTATTCCAGCTGTAGTATTTACTGATCCAGAAATTGCTTGGGCTGGATTAACTGAAACTAAAGCACGTGAGCAAAATATTAAATTTGAAATTGCAAAATTTCCATGGGCTGCCTCTGGAAGAGCTACAACGCTTGATAGAAGTGACGGCGTTACAAAATTAATTATCGATCCTGATTCTGAAAGAATACTAGGCGTAGGAATCTGCGGTCCTGGGGCAGGAGAATTAATTGCAGAAGCAGTTCTTGCAATAGAAATGGGGGCAAATGTTACAGATTTAAAATTGACAATTCATCCGCATCCGACACTTTCTGAAACAATAATGGAAGCTGCCGAAACATTTTTTGGGCAAAGCACACACATGTACAAACCAAAAAAATAGAAATATTCTTGAAGCTGTATTTTCCTTAATGCAGCTTCAATTTATAGTAATGTAGTTTGGAAATTTTGCGAGAGGGATTACTTTTTCATCCAGTTAAATAAACCGAACTTCTTTTCTTTTTTGCCTAATTTATTTTTTATACCATTATAATCTTTAAACGACGAATCATTATTCAACTCATTATCATTATTTTTTAAATGTACATTATTAATTTCAGAATATATATTTTTCCAAATATCCTTATTGATATTGATCGTTGAAAAAGTTTCAAATTGTGAATTAACTGAATCTGATTTCTGAATCAAATTTTGAAATGCGTTCATTTTAATCTGGGCTTCACTTAAAAGGTTTTTTATTTCCTCTTTATTTAACAATAAAAGATCGCATATTTCTTCTTCAGAATATTTTTCCAAAACATTAAGTACAAAAACAATCCGCTGTTTTATTGGTAGTGTTAATAAACCATTTTCAAGATCGCTCAACACATAATTTTTTTTATCAATTTTTTTCTTTTCCTCATCTTCGAAATTAAAATATTTTTCGCTGTTTCTTAATTTATCAAGGGACTTATAAACAGAAACTCCTATTATCCAAGAAGCAAATGGAACATCATTCCTTATTGTGGATATCTGCTGCCAAGCAGTAATAAAAATATCTTTTGTTAATTCTTCAGCAAGATTAGCGTTTCCCAAAAGCCTAAAGCATAATGTAAAAATTCTTCCAGAATAAATATGGTAAAGCTGTTCAAAAGAAGCATTGCTTCCTGCTTTAACATTCTGCAAAAGTGATCTGATAAGTTTATTATCTTGGTTCAATTATACTCTCATTTAAAAAATATTTTACATTATAAAAGCCATGTTATTAAATTATGAATTAAACTTTGGAGCAAATTTACATTTCTCAAATAAAACTTTCTACAAATATTTAAAATTGATTCAACAATTTTTCGAGTTCCTTAGCACTAGTTACTGGCTTTCTGCATTGATAATTTTCGCACAAGTAAATTGTAAGTTTGTTGTCTATTTGATTTTTATTTAACACAAATGGCGCAAGTGATTTTATTTCTTTATCTCTATGTGAATTTAATATTAAAATTTTATTTGGCAGTAATTTTTTATTCAAAATTTCTAATATTTTTTTTAATTCCTCAGTCATTTCCTCAAAAGAAATTACAATTTCTAGAGAGGGTCCAATTACAAATTCAAAACCAAGCAAAGCATAAGTAAAAGACGAAGGTGAAATTCTAATTTTCTGCGAAAATATTTTTAATAGTTTTTCCGTTTTCTTAGTATAGTTAATATTGCTAGAAATCTTTGAAAGTTTTAATAAGTTTAAAACTGCAACTGAATTACCAGATGGAATAGCACCATCGAATATTTCTTTTTGCCGGAATAAAATTGAATCGGAATTGCAGTTTGTAAAAAAGAATCCTCCCTTATCATTATCCCAAAAAAATTTTATCATTTTTTCATTCAACTGAAATGCCTCTTTTAAATATTCAGTTTTAAATGATGATTCATACAATTCAATAAGCGCCCAAATAATGAATGAATAGTCATCTAAATTTGCATTTATCCCCGCAATTCCATTTCTATATCTGTGAAGCAGCTGTCCTTCTTTCGTTTTCAAATTTAATAATATAAATTTCATAGCATTTTCGGCAGCTTTAAGATATTCTTGGTTATTAAAAATTCTTGCTGCTTTTGCCAAGGCAGTAATCATTAATCCATTCCAGTCTGTTAATATTTTATCATCTTTAAATGGATGAATTCTTTTTTCTCTATAACTAAATAGTTTTTCTCTTGCTGATTCAATTTTTTGTTCAAGATCATCTGAAGTTATTTTAAGTTCAATAGCTGTTTTTTTTAATTCTTCTTTAAGATGAAGTATATTCGTTCTTTTTTTTTCTTCATGAATATGATCAATCCAATTCCCATTTTTTTCTATACCAAAAATTCTTATAAATAATTCTGAATCTTCTTGAAGAACTGATTTTATTTCTTCTTCTTTCCAAAGATAAAAACTGCCCTCTTCATCTTCGCTGTCTGCATCTTCTGCTGAATAAAAAGCACCTTCATAAGAAGTCATATCTCTTAAAACATAAGAAAAAATTTCTTCGGCTGTTTTTTTATAAAAAATATTTTTTGTTACTTGATAAGTTTCAGCATAAGCAATTGCTAACAAAGCTTGATCATAAAGCATTTTTTCAAAATGCGGAACAAGCCACTGTCTGTCGGTTGAATATCTATGAAATCCAAAACCTATTTGATCATAGACGCCTCCTAAACGCATTTTTTGTAAAGAAGTTTCAATAATATTTAGAACATCAGAATTCTTTGTTCTATTCCAATATCTCAATAAGAAAAAGAAATTATGCGGTGTTGGAAATTTAGGCGCATTACCAAATCCACCGAATTGTTCGTCAAATCTATTTTTTAAATCATCAAAAGCTAAATCAAAAATTTTTTCATCAATATCATTTTCATTACTATCAAGAATATTTTTGCTCAGGCTTGATGCTATTTCATCGGCAGAAAAATTTATTTCTTTCCGTTTTGTATTCCATAATTCACTAATTCTTGGAATAAGTTCAAGCATTCCAATTCTTCCAAAACGGCTTTCTTTAGGGAAATATGTCCCTGCAAAAAATGGTTTTTTATCTGGAGTCATTATTATTGTTAGTGGCCAGCCTCCGCTCCCTGTAAGCATTTGGCAAATCGACATATAAACTCCATCAATATCTGGGCGCTCTTCCCGATCAACTTTAATTGAAATAAAAGCTCGATTCATTAATTCTGCTATTTCGTTATCTTCAAATGATTCTTTCTCCATTACATGGCACCAATGACAAGTTGAATATCCAATTGAAAGAAAAATAGGTTTATCTTCATCAATTGCTTTTTGAAAAGCTTCATCGCTCCAAGGATACCAATCAACTGGATTAAAGGAATGCTGAAGTAAATATGGACTTTGTTCTTTAGATAATCGGTTTTGCTGTTTCATAATATTTTTTCATTTAATATAAAATTAAAAAGTTTTTAAAATTGTGAATTTAAATAACTTGCGGTTGTAATTTATTTGGGTTTTCAATATGTTGTTATAAATTTATTCCATCCATAAAACTATTTTGAATATGAATAAAAATAATTTAATAGTACCGGTTTCAATCGGGGGAATTATTTTCCTGATTAGTATAATAATTTTAGCAATGACATGGAAATCAAATTATAGTTCCAGCCAAACTATAACCGTCACTGGATCGGCAACAAAGCAAATCGTTTCTGATCTTGCAATTTTAAAAGGAACTCTAACTACACAATCTTCAACGGCAGAAGCAGCATATAAAGAATTGGAAAATGAAAGGCCTGCGCTGCTTCAATTTTTAGCTTCAAAAGGATTTCCCAAAGAAAAAGTTGAACTTTCTGCCATTACTCATTTTCCAATTTATGAGGTTGGTGCAAATGGCTATCAAACTCAAAACATTAAAGGATACACTTACAATCAACAGGTTCAAATTCAATCAAATGATGTAAACAAAATAAAACAACTTTCAATAGATGTTGCATCTGTAATTGAAAAAGGTGTGAATTTTAATGTTACTCCTCCGGAATATTATTATACAAAATTGGCAAAACTAAAAATTGATATGCAAGCAGAAGCTGCAAAAGATGCAATGATTCGTGCAGAAAAAATTGCACAAGCAACAGGAAGAAGTCTTGGTGCTATGAAAAGCGCAAGAATGGGCGTCCTTCAAATTACTCCTAAATATTCAAATCAGGTTTCAGATTATGGAATTAACGATATCAGCTCAATTGATAAAGAAATAACTGCTGTTGTTAATGCATCATTTAAAATTGAGTAATAATATCAAAAGCCACATAATGCATTTTTTGTTTTAATTATGTCACAGTTATTCTTTATTTTTAAGTATAAAATATTTTTTGATTTTTTAGTAGAATAAAAATTTTGGACAATAATGACTAAACCTCAAATTTGGATTGCTGCAGTTCTTGTATTATTCTTTTTATTATTTTTTTTAGAAAAAAACACTAATAGATCTGATGAACAAGTAAAAGGAGCTCCTCCAAGCGCCATGCCGCAAACAGATCAAACAGCACAAGCTAAAACACCTGAACAATTAATAACAAGTCTTGGTTGCACTAGCTGCCATGGAAGCGACCTTTCTGGAACAAAAATGGCACCTGATCTTCATAATGTAAAAGATAATTGGTCAAGAGATGGGCTAATAAACTATTTGCGAAATCCTAATTCATACATGAGTACAAAACGGTTTCAGGATTTTAAGGCAAAATATCCCAACGTAATAATGCCATCATTTAACAATATTGACGTAAAAGTTTTAGGAAATATTGCCGATTATCTACGGAATCTTAAATAATAAAATGCCTCGATTTTACGAGGCATTTAAATTAATTAAGAAGCAGCTTGCACTGCATTTTCTAACACTTCCCTATGCAATAGTTATTTCTTTTGTAAGATAAACATCTTGAATTGTATTTAACAATTTTACTCCTTCAGCCATTGGACGCTGAAAAGCTTTTCTTCCGGAAATTAATCCCATACCACCTGCTCTTTTATTTATGACAGCAGTTTTTGCAGCTTCAGCAAAATCATTATCGCCTGATGCGCCTCCGCTATTAATCAATCCAGCTCTGCCCATATAATTGTTAATTACTTGATAGCGAGTTAAATCAATTGGGTTTTCAGTTGATAAATCAGAATAAACTTTCTTACTTGTCTTTCCAAACTTCAAAGCATCAAAACCGCCATTGCATTCTGGAAGTTTCTGCTTAATGATGTCTGCTTCAATTGTAACGCCAAGATGATTTGCTTGGCCTGTTAAATCTGCCGCAACATGATAATCTTTTTCTTTAGTTTTGAAATCAGGATTTCTAAGATAACACCAAAGCACCGTAGCTAAACCAAGTTCATGAGCAAATTTAAAAGCTTGGCTTACTTCAACAATTTGTCTTCCGCTTTCTTCTGAACCGAAATAAATTGTAGCACCAACAGCTGCAGCGCCCATATCGTAAGCTTGCTCAACACCTGCAAACATAATTTGATCAAATTTGTTTGGATAAGTTAAAAGCTCATTATGATTGATCTTTACAATGAAAGGAATTTTATGAGCATATTTTCTTGAAGTCATTCCAAGTACACCAAGTGTTGATGCAACTGCATTACAGCCGCCTTCAATTGCAAGCTTAACAATATTTTCAGGATCAAAATATTCAGGATTTGGTGCAAAAGAAGCTCCGGCAGAGTGCTCGATTCCTTGATCTACAGGAAGAATTGAAAGATAACCTGAACCGGCTAATCTTCCAGTCATAAAAATCCATTGCAGATTTTTAAGAACATTTATATTTCTATCCGATTGCATAAAAATTCTGTCAACAAAATCCGGTCCGGGTAAATGAATTTTTTCTTTTGGAAATTTAGCTTTATAGCTTAATAATGAATCAGCTTCTTTTCCTAGCAGTTCTTTTATTTTCTCTAACATTATATCTCCAGTTAGTTTAATTTATGAATCATTTTATAAACAAAAACCCGATACAAAAATAAGGCTAAATCGATTTGGATTCAATTTAAATTTAGGGATATAGACATTGCTGTCCAAAATAAATTAGAAAGAGAGAAAAAGCTTTGCCTATTATCCGTTTTGGACAGATTTATTAAATTCTTAAAAACAATCCCC
>JAKALM010000003.1 GCA_021824145.1 Bacteroidota bacterium | reverse complement strand
TATTTGATGGAATTACAATTGCCGGTCCGAATATAATATTTCAACCTAAAAATGCCGCACTGGCTCAATACGGCTTAACACCGAGCGAGCTGCAATATCAGCTTAATACGAAAATAAAAGGAACTGTCGTCGGAAATGTTTTAGGTCAAAATCAGTTATATAATATTAGAATGTTCGACGGCAAGCTGTTAAACTCGCTGGATGATATTAAGAACAGCTTTATCTTTCTTAACAACGGCTCTGTTAAGCCGGTAAGTGAATTTACAAAGCTGAAATTTATAAAAGGCGTTGCCGAAGTTGACAGAGACAATCTTAAGCAAGATTACGGCGTGGTTGCAAGATTAAATAACCGCGATCTCGGCAGTACAATTGCTTCAATAAAAAAGAAGATCAGCAAAGAAATTCATTTGCCGCCTGGTTATGAGATTGTTTACGGCGGCGCCTATGCAGAGCAGCAGCAAGCATTTGGTGATTTAATAAATATTTTAGTCTTAGCTATACTTTTAGTATTTACCGTTTCTCTATTTCTCTTTAGAAAAATTAAGATCTCACTCGCAATAATTTTTGTTTCCATTCTGGGTATAACTGGAAGCTTCGTTGCACTTTTTATTACAGGCACGCCTCTTAATGTTGGAAGTTATACCGGAATTATTATGATTGTCGGAATCATAGGAGAAAATTCTATTTTCATTTATCTTCAATATGCGGATTCAATGAAAAGGATCGTTAATAAGCATGATTCTATGGTTAATGCAATTTCATTAAGGCTGCGCCCAACCTTAATGACGGCATTAGGCGCCATTACTGCCTTATTGCCTTTAGCATTCGGTATCGGTACCGGAGCGCAGATGCACCAGCCGCTTGCAATTGCAATCATCGGCGGATTTATTATCGCGCTGCCGCTTCTGCTAATTGTGCTGCCGACGATTTTGAGGTTGATTGAGAAAAAAAAAAGCCGTTCTTAAAGGAACGGCTTTAAATTAGTAATTTGGAAATTTACATTAGCTACAACCTGAAGTAGCTCCGCAAGTCATACATTTCAAACAAGTACCATTGCGAACCATTGTCAAACTTTGACATTCAGTACAAACATCTCCTGTATAACCTTTTTCAATTGCTTGTTTTACTTTAATATGAAGTGAACTCTTAGTTGTAGAAGATTTTGTTGGTTTAATTTCATTTGACGAGAGTGAATAATTATATGAATTTGTAACTTCTTTATTCTTATCTAATTCAACTAATCTTTCGCTTACTACTTCTTCGCTAACAAATTCAGGCTCAACGAATTTTTTAACTATGTTGGGTGATACTTTAGATTTAGATTCATCTGGATCCACATGAGCTAAATCGTTTCTGCCAAGGTAAGTAACAGCAAGTTCTCTAAAAATATAATCAATAACAGATGTTGACATTTTAATTTTATCATTACCAGTTACAATTCCACTTGGTTCAAATCTTGTAAAAACAAAAGCATCTACAAATTCTTCAAGCGGAACACCGTGCTGTAAACCAAGAGAAATAGAAATTGCAAAACAGTTAAGTAAGCTTCTAAAAGCTGCACCTTCTCGATGCATATCAATAAATATTTCACCAAGCTGGCCATTCTCGTACTCACCAGTACGAATATATACTGATTGTCCGTTGATTTTTGCTTTTTGTGTATAGCCAGTTCTTCTATCTGGCAATCTTCTTCTTTTTGCGATATATCGATGAATAATCTTTTCTGCAATTTTTACAATATCATTTTGCTCTTTATCTTCTATCATAGCTTCAAGCTCTTCTTCGCTGATGGAATTAAGAGGTTGTGAAAGTTTTGATCCATCACGATACAATGCGTTTGCTTTTATTCCAAGCCGCCACGATTCCATATAAGCATCTTTAACATCTTCAACAGAAGCTTGATTAGGAAGATTTATGGTTTTGGAAATTGCACCGGAAATAAATGGCTGAGCTGCTGCCATCATTTTAATATGAGCTATTGGACGAATAAATCTTGTCCCTTTTTTACCACATTTATTTGCACAATCAAAAACCGGGTAGTGGTCATGTTTTAAAAATGGAGCGCCTTCAATTGTCATAGTTCCGCAAACGTAATCATTTGCAGAAGCAATTTCTTGCTTAGAAAATCCGAGTGAAGTAAGTAAATTAAAATCGAATGAATTAATTTCCTCTTTGCTTAAACCGAGTTTGTTAACAAGAAAATCTTCGCCAATTGTAAATTTGTTGAAGGCAAAGCTTAAATCGAAAACGGTTGGTAAAGTATTTTCAATTTTTGAAATTATAGAATCAGTAAAACCTTTTGCTTTTAAGGATTGAGGATTTATGTATGGACAGCCATCAAGCGAACCTGAACCTTTAGCATATTTTACAATCTCTGTAATCTGATCTTTGTTGTAACCAAGTCTTTCAAGTGCTGGTGGTATAGATTGATTAATTATTTTGAAGTAACCGCCACCAGCAAGTTTCTTAAATTTTACAAGTGCATAATCTGGTTCAACACCCGTAGTATCGCAGTCCATAACAAGTCCAATTGTTCCTGTGGGAGCGATAACTGTTACCTGAGCATTTCTATAGCCATATTGCATTCCTAATTCAAGTGCACGGTCTGAATCTTCGCGTGCAGCTTTTAACAAATCCGAAGGACAAAATTTAGGATCAATACCAACAGGATATATAGATAGTCCTTCATATTCTTCATTTGGGACATTGTACGCAGCTCTTCTATGGTTACGAATTACACGAAGCATATTTTCTTTATTCTTTTCGTAATTCTTGAACGGTCCTAGTTCCTTTGATATCTCTGCAGAAGTTGCATAAGCTGTCATATGCATAATACTAGTTAAAGCACCACAAATAGCAAATGCTTCACTGCTGTCATAAGGAATGCCCTGCTGCATTAAAAGAGAGCCAAGATTTGCATAACCTAAACCAAGAGTTCTGTAATCATAACTTAGCTGTGCAATCTCTTTACTTGGGAACTGCGCCATCAAAACACTTAATTCTAGAACTATTGTCCAAAGCTTGGTTGTGTGTCGAAAATCTTCAATAGTAAATTTTTGAGTTTTTGTATCATAAAATTTAATTAAGTTAATTGATGCCAAGTTACATGCAGTATCGTCAAGGAACATATATTCGCTGCAAGGGTTAGAAGCTTTTATTTCACCATCTGCTGGGCATGTATGCCATTCATTAATAGTTGAATGATATTGGATTCCAGGATCAGCGCTAGACCATGCAGCAAAAGCTATTTGGTCCCAAAGTTCTCTAGCTTTCAAAGTTTTGCTTGGTTTTGGATTTCGTTTTTCAATTCTAGCTTTTTTCTTTTCAACTCTCCAATAAAGATTCCAATCACCGTCATTCAACACAGCATTCATGTAATCGTTTGTAACCCTTATTGAATTGTTTGAATTCTGACCGGCAACTGTTGAATAAGCTTCAGAATTCCAATCTGTATCATAAATTGGAAATTCTATTGATTTAAAACCAAGTTTTGCTAGTTGAATAACTCTTTCAATATAATTATTTGGAATTTGAGCCTTTCTAGCTTCAAAAACAGCATGTTTTAATTTTTTATTTAATGCCTTATTGAATCTATCATTTTCAGGATGTTCATCATAACAAGCTTTCATTATTGCATTTAAATGAAAGTTACAAAGTTTTGAGCCTGCAACAATTGAAGCTACTTTTTGTTCTTCAACAACTTTCCAATTAATATATTCTTCAATGTCTGGATGATCGAGATCTAAGGTAACCATTTTGGCAGCGCGTCTTGTTGTACCGCCTGATTTTATTGCCCCGGCAGAACGATCACCAATTTTTAAGAAAGACATTAATCCAGAAGATTTTCCACCGCCGCTTAGTGGTTCATTTGCGCCACGTATATCTGAAAAATTAGAGCCAGTACCAGAACCATATTTAAATAGCCGTGCTTCACGTACCCAAAGGTCCATAATTCCACCTTCGTTTACTAAATCATCTTTTACTGATTGAATAAAACAAGCATGCGGCTGAGGATGAGAGTATGCGTCACTTGATGCGGTTAATTTTCCTGTTTGGTAATCAACATAATAATGGCCTTGAGAGGGGCCAGTAATTCCATATGCCCAATGTAAGCCTGTATTAAACCATTGTGGACTATTAGGTGCTACCATTTGGTTTGCAAGCATAAACATTAATTCATCATAAAATGATCTTGCATCCTGTTCAGAATCAAAATATTTTGCTTTCCATCCCCAATATGTCCAACAACCAGCTAGTCTATGGAAAACTTGCCGTGCATCGGTTTCAGATGAAAATCTTTCTTTGGCGGGGAGTTGCTGAAGCCTTTCGCTATCTGCTTCAGAAGGTTGAAGCCACTCAGGCACTCCTTTTTCCTCAACTTTTTTAACTAATTTTGGAACGCCAGCTTTACGAAAATATTTTTGAGCAATAATATCAGTGGCAACTTGAGACCACGATTCGGGAACAGAGACATCATCCATTTTAAAAA
The DNA here is from genome assembly GCA_021824145.1 of Bacteroidota bacterium. GTDB lineage: Bacteria > Bacteroidota > Ignavibacteria > Ignavibacteriales > Ignavibacteriaceae > FEN-1297. The sequence goes on along the minus strand of JAKALM010000003.1, from coordinate 204,063 downwards.
CACTTGAGCCATCAGGATTTTTTATCTCAGATATCCTCTTTGAAAATTCGATTGACGATAGAGGATCAACTCCTTCTTTCGTGAAAAACCTTTTTATTTGCATTTATATACTCCCTTCGCTTGAAGTAATAATCTATTATTTAAAAAACAAAATCTGGTATTATCTTTATTTTTTTAGAAATGCTGTAATGGTAAAAATTTATATTCATTATCAAAAATTTTAGCGTTTGATTTTTTCTTTAGGCAAATTCAAACTAAATAATTTTAACTTAAAAGGAAATAGAACAAAAAAAATTTTTAAAAAATTTTTTCTATGTGGTTGAGTTGATACAAACTTCAGAATATTTTTCTTAAAAACCAAATTAAATTTTTTTACAAATTAAAAATAAATCTAAATTATAATTTAAAATTGAATTTTTTCTCCTAATTCGAATAAATAATTTTTAATTTATAATTTATTGATATTTTTTTTCAGTATTCTACAAAATTTAATTACTTAGTATCTTGATTAACTATGATTTTATCCGTTTATGTAAAAAATAATGTTTTAGATAAAATATATATTACTTTTTTATAATGTAATTTTGATTTTATTTAATTTGCTTTTAGTCACTCAAAAATTTCGAGTATAATTTTGGAACAAAATAAAATAATTGAGATTAAAAACCTTAGTAAGCAATTTAAAGATGTAAAAGCTGTTGATGATTTAAACTTAAACGTTTACAAAGGAGATGTATTCGGTTTCTTAGGCCCAAATGGAGCGGGGAAAAGCACTACTATAAGAATGTTATTGTCATTAATTTCACCTGATAATGGAGAAATTAAAATTTTTGATAAATCACTTAAAGAAAATAGAATTGAAATCCTCAGTAAAATTGGTGCAATTGTGGAGAAGCCAGATTTTTACGGATATCTTTCTGCATATAAAAATCTAGAAATACTCGGAAAAATTTCAGGACGCGAAATTTCAAGTAAAAAAATTATGGAAGTGCTTGAGCTTGTTTCGCTTGAAAAAAGATATAAAAGCAAAGTAAAAACTTTTTCTCATGGAATGAAACAAAGACTCGGAATTGCCCAAGCGTTGATTCATGACCCCGAACTAATTATACTTGACGAACCAACCACAGGATTAGATCCGCAAGGAATGAAGGAGATTAGAGATTTAATCATCTATCTAAGTAAAGAAAAAAATAAAACTATTTTTCTTTCCTCGCATATTTTATATGAAGTAGAATTGGTTGCAAATAGAATGATAATAATTAATAAAGGATCAGCTAAAGTTGAAGGACGTGTTGAGGATTTATTAAATGCAAATAAATTAAGAGTTGCAGTTGAAGTCGACAATTCAGAAAAAGTTAAAATGTTATTATCAACAACCAGATGGAATGAAAATCTTGAAACAGTAGCCAATAATAAAATGATTTTTAATCTGCCGCAAAATGAGGTTGCTGAATTAAATAAATATCTTGTTGAAAATGGAATTTTGGTAAATGCTCTTATCCCAACTCGTTCACTTGAAGATTATTTCTTGACTATTACGCAAAAGGCATCGGGATGATAAAACTAATCAATATTGAACTTTATAAAATATTTAAAAAATGGCGGACTTATATTGGATTTATTGCCATTGCGATTCTCATCCCAATGATTGAGTTTGCAATTTCGTTTGAAGGTACACGCTCACTTAATTTTGTTACAAGAGAAATACAACAAACTTTTATTTTCGTGGGTAATCTTTTAAACACTTACTTTGTTTCATATTTGATTTTAAATAGTTTAGCAATTCATATACCATTTTTAATTACTCTTGTCGCAGGAGATTTACTAGCCGGAGAAGCCACAGCAGGAACTTATAGAATTTTAATAACTAGACCGATTTCAAGATTTGAAATAGTTACTTCAAAATTTATTGCTGGAATGATTTATACTTTTTTATTAATCCTTTGGTTGGCGGTTATAAGTCTTGGTTTAGGTTATTTTCTGTTTGGAACAGGAGAATTGATTGTACTTAAAAGCGGTTCAATTATAGTGTTGGCAAAAAATGATATCTTCTGGAGGTTTCTTCTGGCATATGGGTTTGCTTTATTAAGTATGGGAGTTGTAGCATCTCTTGCATTTTTATTTTCATCGCTGGTTGAAAATGCAATTGGGCCTATTATTACAACCATGGCTATAATTATTATTTTTTTAATAATATCGGCAATCAATATAGATATTTTTCAATCAATCAAACCTTATCTTTTTACAAGTTATATGAATACTTGGAGTTCATTCTTTGACAATCCGATTGATACTACAGAAATAATTAAATCGGTTTCTATTTTAGCAGCGCATATAATTGTGTTTTTTGGATTTACTTTATTCATCTTTCGTCAAAAAGATATTCTTACTTAAAATTATTTAAGGGTTCTAAAGTTGATCCTTAAATTGGAGATAATTATGATGAAGTTTTTCACTTTTCTATTATTGCCATTTATTATTTTCGCTCAGAGTAATAATCCCGATGTTATAATCCGTAATCTTAAAAACGAGTTTAATAAAGTGAAGGATTATTCAGTTGATGTTAATATTAAAGTAGATGTAAGTTTCTTAAAAGTACCTGAAATGAATGCAAAAATTTATTTTAAGCAGCCAGATAAAATTCATATCCAATCGGAAGGTTTTGCAATGCTTCCGAGAGATGGACTTTATACATCACCATTATCTTTCTTAAAAAATGATTACACGGCTATTTATGTTAGAGATGAAATTATTGATGGCAGTAATGCTTCAGTAATAAAAATTATTCCATTAAATGATAAAGGCGACCTAGTTCTTACAACAATGTGGATTGATCAGAAAAGAAATGTAATCTTAAAAGTTGAATCGACTACCAAAACCAACGGAACATTTACAATGGATTTAAATTATGGAGATAATAAATATCCATTGCCTAGTTCAATGTTGTTTGTATTTAATGCTGAGAGAAGTAAACTTACACAGTTTGATCGTAATGATGAAAATAGTAAGAAGAAAAAACCTCAAATGATTTCCGGAAAGGTTTATATTAGTTATTCAAATTATGTTGTAAATAAAGGACTGCCGGACAGCTTATTTGAACAAAAAGGAAAAAATAATTCAAACATAAGTTCTGATGTTCATTAAAGGCTATTTAAAAAGTTATAAAACTTTTTTGTATCATAATCTGCCATCCCAATTCTCTTAGCAACAATTTTTCCTTCTTTTGAAATAACAAAAGTTGATGGAATGGTTTCCGTGTTATAAATGTTTGGCAGCCTACTGTTTAGATAGTAAACTGGAAAAGTGAATCCCTCTTCATGAATAAACTTTTCTCCTTTTTCATAATTGTTGTCTAATGAAACCAAAACGAAATCGATATCTTTTCTGTTTTTCAATTTATCATAAAGTTTCTGGATTGTTGGCATTTCGGCTCTGCAAGGTGGGCACCACGAAGCCCAAAAATTGAGAAAAATTATTTTGCCTTTATAATGGCCAAGATTAACAAAGTTATTATTAGTGCTAATTAAACTTAAATTGAAATCAGCAGGCTGCTGCTTATCCACTGGAATATTTATCTCCGGTTGAAATATTCCGGTAAGCAGTATCACTTGTTGAACGCGGCTAATCACAACAGAATATAATCCCGTATAGTATAACACCGCAATAATGCTAATTATTATTCCCCACTCAAATAAATTTCTTTTGAACGACTTTTGTTTTTGAGTTTTCATTAATTCTAAAATTTTATTGAAATTATTTAATAATAGGATGATAATTGGAATAAAAAGATTTAATCCAATAATATAAAATTAAATTGATCATGTTTTTATTCTTGTTTGAAATCTGACTTCATTAATAGCCATGTATCTGGATCAAGAACTATTTTATCAGGTTTTTTATCAAAATTAAATGTGAAAGTATTTTTTGATTTTTCAATTTTTACAATTTTTATGATTGGTTTAGTTTTATTATTAAAGAAAATGCCAACTTCTATTGGAAATTGAAATGAATTATTGAATGCTTGAATCTGATTTAGCGAAAGAATTATTTTTTTGTTTTCATATCGCCAGTTTCCTTGAAGAATAGGAAAGCCAGGTTTATAAATCCATTCAATAAAAAACCATTTAAGATTTTCTTTGGAAACTTTTTCCATTATTTCCTCAAAATCTTCCGTCATAACATTTTTATTCCTAAATGTTTTATAATAAAGCTGAATTCCTTTCCAAAAATTTTCTTCTCCTATTTGATGCATCAGCATTCTTAAAACCCAGCTTCCTTTTTGATATGAATTAATGTTCAAAAGTCCAATAAGATTTGTTATTGTGGTATCAACCAAAGGCGAATACGGATTTCTTTCATCATAATTTATAACTTGCTGCCGCTCAAGTTTCATAGAATTGATCAGACTGTCTTTGCCGAATTCATGTTCGATAAAAACATTTTGGAAGAAAGTTGCAAAACCTTCACTGAGCCAAATGTGGTTCCAATCATTTTCAGTAACAGCATCTCCAAACCACTGGTGTGCAGTTTCATGTGCAATTGTGACTAAATTTTTTCTCTCTCCTATAATTTCATTTTCGGAATAAAAAATATTACTCGCATTCTCCATACCTCCATAAATCGTTTTTGATTCAACATTAGCAAGTTTTTCATAAGGAAATGGCCCAATTAAATTAGTGAATAGTTTAATAATTCTTTCGGCCCGACTAAAATCATAAAATCCTTTTTCTCTATCTTGTGGATAAACCCAAGTTTCAATCGGAATGCATTTCTCATTCTCGTTTTTTTCAGCAAACGGTTGCAAATATTGAACTGCAAATTTTGAAACTCCGATTACCATCAGATAAGTTGATATTGGTTCGCTTTCTTTCCAATGAGTTAGAGTAAAATTTTTATTTAAATTAATTTTTTCAACTAACTTTCCATTTGCAATTACTTGATAATATGAAGGTGCTGTTATGAAAAAATCACAAGTTGCTTTGTCGTAAGGATGATCAATTGTGGGAAGCCAGTAATGAGCTCTGTCAGGCCAATTGTCGCCAAAAAAAGTTCGATCACCAAATTTATTTTTAGAAATTATTAAACCATCTTTCGGAATGCCAGAATATTTTATTGAAATTAATTTTATAGAGTCTTTTACTGAAGGCGAGATAAAATCAATTATTATTTTTTTATCTGATTGTAAAAATTTAATTGGTACATTGCTTTCACTCACTTCACTTACAATCATTCCATAATTTGATGTTGATTCTTTATCAACAAAATCAAGTGTTATTTTCTTAATTCCATCTGAAAGAAATTTAATTTTTAAAATAGCTTCGCCAGTAATTGAGTCAGTTGAATCACTCAATGACAATTTGAAAGTATAATTCAACACATCAATATTAGGATTGCGCTGGTATTGATCTGGTTTTGCAGAAAAGATTACGATGAGTGAAATAATAATCGTATTTAAAATATTTTTCATTGTAAAATGTGGTTAGTTAAGTTTAAGAAAATCAGTTCCAATTCCAAATGTAAGCATTACGGCAACATTATAAACATCTGAATTGCCATTCGCAATTGGAACATTTGAATATGATAACGCAAGTTTAGATTCTATAATTACGAAAATATTCTCTTGAAAGTAAAATCTTTTACCGCCGGAAAATAAAACTGCCGGGCCGCTGACATAATAACCTTGATTAAATATTCCACTATCTTCACTTAACTTTTGTGATCGAATAATATTTTCTGGATGAGTTAATGAAATTCCCGCACCGGCTTTTAAAATAAAACCATCTTTTATAAAGCATCGGTTGATTATAACTAAATTTATTCCATGTGAGATATCAAATTGCTGAATTTCGGAAGGTTTGTTATTTAAGAAAAGTTTATGATGAATTGCTTCAAGTTCCCAGCCGGTGGTGTTGTTCCAATAACCAATTCGCCAATCCCAAAATATCGGAACTTCAAAAGGACGTGAATCATATTGAGCAGTAAGATGGATGTTATTCTCACCGGCCTGTCTGATGGTAAGCGGCATTGGGAAATTATAAGGAATTCCAGTTGCTAGCTCAAACACAAATTTATTTTGAGCTTCAATGTTAATTACGAAAAAAAGAGTGGATAATATTAAAGCATTATTAAAATAAAATTTCATGCTTTAAATTATTAACTTTAGAAGTAGGAGTAAATCATATTTTAATGTTTACTTCCTACTTGTTAAACAAAAATATAATTAAACTCCAACAATTCTTCGTTTATATTCCGCTAATGCTTCTTCCAAACGCTGTCTTGCAGTCAAGTCTCCCGGAACATTATGCGAAGGATGGATAAAAAGTTTTACTCCTCTTTCTTCAAGAATTTCTGCTACAGTTGTAATAGTCATCCATACAGCAGTTACAAAAGCCATTGTAGAAACCGGTCCAATTTTATCCACATGATGTTTCAAATCAACTGAAGCATCTTGAATAGGTACGCAAGTATCGACAACAAGATCAGCAAGATCAAAAATAGTTTTGCCGCATGAGTGACGTGTTTGTTTTCCTTCAGCTTCTTTTGCAGAACCAAAAACAATAACTTTCATTCCGCGTTTTTTTGATTCGAGTGCGATATCAATATTAACGTTGTTAATTCCGGTGTGGGAAAAAAGCCACATTATATCTCTTGAATCGAAATTATAACCTTTCATAATTTCTACGCCATAGCCTTCAACTCGTTCTAAAAATACAAATTGATGAACACTCATTCCGCCAACAATATTTGTAAAAAAAGTTAAAGGCAATTCAATCATTGGATGAAATCCTACAAAACCTCCAATACGAGGATACATCTCTTCAATTGGTAAAGTTGCATGTCCACAGCCAAAAGTATGAACCCAACGCCCTGCCTGGATTGTGTCCGCCATTATCTTGGCTGCTTTTTCAATATTTTCCATTTGAGTCGATTCAATTTTATTCATTACATTTCTTGAATTATCTAACCATTGTTTAGCTAACATCATTGCTCCTTTTAATAAAATTAAATTTTTAATTCTTAGTTTTTAAATTTTAACTTTTGTCGAAATCTTTCTTAATGTAATTGAAAGAAGAATAATCATTATTATTAGAGAAATAATAATTATTATTGGGAATTTTTGAATTCCGTAAGTTTGCGAAACAACTCCGGTCGTATAATTCAAAAGAGTATTCCCGATAAGTGCGATTACCAATGCAATGCTGAAAGCTGTTCCGGAAAGATTTTTATAAATTTCTCCTATGTATCCCAAAATCACTGGAAAAGCCGCGGCGAAACCAATTCCGAAAAATATCATTGCGAAAATTGCAGAGACAAAATCTTTACCGATAAGAAGAATTATACTGCCGGTTACTGCAAAAAATATACAAACATAAAGAACCATAAAAGAAGGAATTTTTTTAAGTAATCCTCCGAGAATTAATCTTGTAATTGTTAAGCTGATTGCCAACACAGTTAATGTAATTAAAGCATTATTGGTCGTAAGATTAATTGCTTTCCCAAAATAAGTTGTACTCCAGTTGTTTACAATTCCTTCCAAGCCGCTTTCAAAAAATAAAATGAAACCTAAAAGTAAAAGCGAACTTTCTTTAATTAGTTCAAATGCTTTTTTTATAGGGAAGCCTTGGGACTGTTTTGGCAAAGGGAATTTAACTAGAAAAAAATAAACCACAGGAATTAAAACTATCAATCCAGTGCCTTTTATTATTGTTTCGTAAGGAAAAAATTTTGAAAGCAACGCAGTAACAGTTGGCATTCCTAACGCGCCGATTCCGTAAAAAACACCGAGTAAACTTAAATTAGCGCCTTTACCTTCGGAGCTAATATCTGCAACTAAAGCATTTGTTCCGCCATTTATTATTCCACCTCCAAAACCAATTAGAAAAAACGCTAATTGCAAAATGAAAAATGATGATGCGAAAGCTATTCCTTCGAAAGCAACAAAAATTATAAAGGAGCAGATGATTAATAAATTTTTATAACTATATCGGTCAACGATTGGGCCGAAGAATAAAGAACCTAAAAGAATTCCAATTGGAAGAAGCGCCGCTAATGAACCGACAGTTAATTGATCCAAATTAAATTTAGAAGTAAGAAAAGTATTGATAGTGCCGAGCGAAATCATTACGATTCCGAACAGAAGCATTCCTAAACAAGCAGCCGCAAAAACTAAACTTCTTTTATACATTTTTGTTTTTCATTTTGTAAAGTTTTAAATATTTTTAATAGCTAAATATCCTGCGCCAAATAATCCAGCATCACTTCCAAGAAGTGAAGGTTCAAGTTTCACTTGATTTATACTGATCGGCTGAGCCCATTTTTTAGCTTCAGCAAAGATTTTATCCAAGAATTGAATTGCCGGCCCAAAAACACCGCCGCCAAAAATTATTTTTTCTGGATTGAATAAACTAACAAGATTTGCAACTGTCATTCCCCAAAATTCGATTGCAATATTAAAAACTTTAATGGCAACAGGGTCGTTAGCTTTATATGCTTCGAATAAATCATAAGAAGTAATTTCGTCTGCCGATTTTAATTTTAAAATTCCCAAATAATTTTTTTCTTCCAACAAAATTTCTTTTGCTACTTTTGCTAATCCTTCGCCTGAAGCATGATATTCAAAACAGCCGCAAGAAACATATTTTTGTTGAAACGGACGATCTAATGCAAGCCAGCCAATTGCTCCACCAATATCATTTGAACCGCGCAAAACCTCACCATTAACTAAAATTCCAGCGCCAATTCCTGTTCCAACAGCTAGAAAGATAGCATCTTTACAACCTTTTGCAGAACCTTGCCAATTTTCTCCTAAGATATAACAAGCTCGGTCGCTGTCAATTTTAACTTTTATATTTTCATTCGGCAAAATACTATTAATATCTTCAAACAATGGATAATTGTCCCAGCCAGAAATATTTGGCGCCCAAACTTTTCCGGTTTTTGAATAACTAATTCCAGGGACACATGTGCCGATAGCTTCAATATTTATTTTTTCTTGATGGCTATATTCAATCAAATTAATTAAGGTGCTTTTGATCAGATTGCCAACTTCGGCTCCTTTTCTTTTTTCAAGCGGAACTAATTCTTTTTTAAGAATATTTCCGTTGTTGTTAAAAATTGCCGCAGCAATCTTTGTCCCGCCCAAATCTAAACCAATTACAGCCATTTTATTTTATTAATAAATAAATTATAAAAAACGTTCTTAATAAAATTTTTACAGCAGAATAATAATGTTGGTGATAAAGGATGTCAAGAAATAAAATATTTAAATTTTTTACTTGCGGTTTAGGTTTTTAATACATAGCTGAATTACTAAATAACGTTTCCTTAAAAGCAAAAAACTTTTTCTTTATTATTAAAAGTGATTCTTATAAGGATTTTTGGCCGCTAATTTATCATTTTTTCCACCCACACATTTATTGTAATCATTTTTTTAATTCTTGAGTCTATTTAAGTGAGACAATAAAAACAAAGGTGAGTGAAATGAAAATTATTTATTTGAAAAACATTACAGTCTTTGTATTGGTTCTTTTAATTACTTCCAATTTATTTGGAAAGGTAAGACTTGGAGATAAAGAAAAATTAATGAGCGAGAATAACATCAAATCATATGTTATGGGATTGAAATCATCAAACGTTGGATTGGTAAAAAGCTGTATCCATTATGCTGGCTTATACAAAATAGAAGAAACTGTTAAACCTTTGGTTGATATATTAAATGATCAATCCAAAGATTTTGTTACAAGACTTTCCGCCGCAATGTCAATTTATAATATTGGAAATGATTACGGATTGGCAGCAATTAAAAATCTTTCTGAATTAAGCAAAGAAGAAAAAATTAGAGAAGTTTGTTCAGCAATTTACCATGATTATTTAGATAATAATAAAGATTATCTTTCAACTAATCCATAATAATTTGTTTAAAAGATTGGATACGTTTATCAATAATTAAATTGATTTTATTTGATAATTAAGATTAAATGCCTTACGGAAACCATTCTCAATTTAACTGATTATCTTTTTGGGAATGGTTTCTTCATTTTTCGAAAGATTCACCAACAATTTTTTTTACTTTAAGCCAACTGCTTTCGCTAAATTTATTTTCAAATTTTTTGTTAATCTTTTGCCGGAATTTTAAGATTTCTTCAGCTCTGTCTTTTGAATTTGGATGATTACTCAGCCATTCAAATTGTTTCGGTAAATTATTTTTATCTTTAGACAATCGAAATAAAAGATTTGCAAAATTTTCAGGATCAACACCGGCATTTGACATATATTTTACAGCTGATTTATCTGCTTCGGATTCCTGTTTTCTATCAAAAGCTGTTGAAGAGATAATCTTCACAATTTCTTTTCCAATTCCTCCACTTGCAGCGCCGCCTGTTAAAGTTAATAACATCGACGAGCCTACTTCTCTCGTTAATTTTTTCATAACATCATGATGTTCCACATGAGCTAATTCATGGGCAATTACTCCACATAATTCTTCAGGAGTTTTGCAGTATTCAATTAAACCAGTATATAAAATTATGGTAGAATTTGGAAGAGTAAAAGCATTAACATTATCGTTTTCAAAAATATAAATTGAAATCGAAGAATCTGGGATATTATTGGCTTTACACAATTCTGATTTCATTTTTTCAACATAAATACAAACGCTATCAGAATTTAATTCATGATTATCTTTTCTGATAGAATCAAGTATTACTTGACCTAATTTTTTCTCACTTTCGTTTGTCAGTTTTTCGATTTGTAAAAATTCAATAAAATTAATCTTACTTAGTAACTGCCAGATACCAACAAATAGAAGCATTAATAAAGTAAGCTGTAAATATGCTTTATGCATTTTATTCTTTCACAAACAAATCTGTTAATGGTCCAATAACTAACCAAGAAATGTGTAATCCCTTTCGCGTTTTAATTGCCGTATAAATAGTAGCAATAAATTCAATTAAGTTAAAAACAGCTGCAGTAATAATGAAGGCGATGAAATTATTAGTTAAATTAAAATTCCAAAACAGCACTCCTAAAACCCAAACAACTACTATAAGATTAATAACAAATGTAATTACATGAGCAAGTAAAACCTGCATACAATGCCATCGCACAAAGTATGTACCTTTTTTATTTCCCAGATAAAATATTATTGCAGCAACAAGGTTAAACAACGGAATTGGAAAACCTGTTATCAATGCTATTAAGGATAGAATATAACTATTGGAAGCTTTTTCAGATTCATCTTCATTTGGTGCATAAAGAAAATTATTTTTCCCATTCATCTATAAACCTTTAGTGATATTCCAAATCCAATTTAACAAAACAATTAAAACGGCTGTAACGGAAATCCACTTATTTTTAATAACGAGTTTTTCACCAAGTTTGTAATATTTTAAAAAACTTTCTTTACCTCTAAAAATGTCAGTTATAAGCCAAATTGGAATAATGAACAATGCAATTGCAGCTAACATTCCGAAAGGATTTGTTATGAATGATTTTTTAAGATGACCGTTTGCCAAAAAAACTAAAGAACGTGTAGTTCCGCAAGAAGGGCATGGAATATGAGTTACAGCCTTGAACAAACAAAAATCAGCAATAGGTTTATTATGCGCTCCACTTTCAACATTCCATGCAATCCAAATATATCCTGCTAATGAAAATAGCAAAAGGAATGTATAGAGATTTTTCTTATTCATTCATAATTAATATAAAACGCTTTGAACTTTCTGCATATTTATTTCGCGTGTTCTTCCCATAATTAAAAACCAATCTACCATAGTCCAAATCCCAAGTCCGCCGCAAGTTAGTAATTTTGCTATGCCTAAACCAACTTCGCCTAAAAGAAATCTATCTATACCAAAGTGTCCTCCTATTATTGATACAATAAGAAGTGTAGTAGGATCTTTTAGATTAGCTGCTTGAAGCTGAAGGAATTTTGAATCGTCTAAAGTAGTCAATTTATCCCGAAGCATCATCAGCTGATGACCTTCGAAATATTTACCGTAAGACATCAGAAACATATCTACCTTTTGTTGTTCCATAATTGTGCCCTTTAATTAATTATTTTAGTATAGATTTAATTTATGAGCGATTTGTTAAGTGTTTACTTTTTCTTTGAAAAATTATTGCATTTCTTGTTAAGATGCTACTAAAATTATTTTTAAAGATATTTTATTCTTCAGTTAAATATTAATCTTAAATTTAGTTAAGAAATAATTTATTTAAATAATTAAAATATTTTAAGTATGAAGAAAATCTTTTTTGTAAGCCTATCAATTATTTTTTTTAATGTTTTTTCATTTTCACAAAGCTGGATAAGAATTAATCAGATTGGTTATTTGCAAAAATCCGAAAAAGCCGCGGTACTTGTGAGCAAAGAAAAAATTTCTCCACAACAATTTTCAATTCACGATGCACTTACCGGTGAAGTTATTTGGTCATCAAAAAAAATAAAAGCTTATGGTGAATACGGTCCATTTGTTTCAACCTTCCGTTTAGATTTTTCTTCATTCGAAAAAAAAGGCGCTTATTATATAGAATCCGCCGGTGCTAAGTCTCCGAGCTTTAGAATTTCAAATGATGTTTATGACGGTACTGCCGATTTTCTGCTTAAATATATGCGCGAGCAGCAATGCGGCTATAATCCGGTGCTGAAAGATTCTTGTCATACTCACGATGGCTTCGTTATTTATTATCCGCCGCTTGATTCAACTTTTATAAATGTAGTTGGCGGCTGGCATGATGCGACAGATTATCTTCAGTATGTTACAACTTCTGCAAATGCTGTTTTTCAAATGCTGTTTGCGTACCAGCAGAATCCAAAATCATTTGGTGATAAGTTTGATGCAAATGGAAATCCTGGGTCGAACGGAATTCCCGATATTCTTGATGAAGCAAAATGGGGATTAGATTGGCTTGTAAAGATGAATCCAAAACCAGATATGATGTTCAATCAAATTGCCGACGACCGCGACCACGCCGGATTTAGGCTGCCGAATAAAGATTCAGTTAAATATGGAATTGATCTTGAGCGTCCGGTTTATTTTTGCAACGGACAGCCGCAAGGTTTATTCAAATATAAAAACAGAACAACAGGAATTGCTTCCACTGCGGGAAAATTTTCTTCGGCATTTGCTCTCGGTTCACAAATCATGAAAAAGTTTTATCCGCAGTTTGCGAACATGATTAAACAAAAAGCAATCGACGCTTATGAATTTGGGAAAGAACATCCTGGCGTTGCACAAACTGCGCCATGCAAGTCTTCTTATTTTTATGAAGAAGAAAATTGGGTTGACGATATGGAACTTGCGGCGATTCAATTGAATTCAATTACGCACGACAGAAAATATTTTGATGACGCTGTTGATTTTGGAAAGCAAGAACCTGTAACTCCATGGATGGGCGCAGATACTGCCCGGCATTATGAATGGTATCCGTTTATAAATCTTGGACATTATTTTCTCTCAAACACTTCAAATAAAAAAGTTGATAAAGAATTCATAAAATTTTTGAAAGAAGGAATTAACCGAGTTTATCAAATAGGGAAGTCGAACCCATTTTTAATCGGCGTGCCGTTTATCTGGTGTTCAAATAATCTTGTTTCCGCAATTGTAACCCAATGCCATCTTTATTATGAGCTTACTAAAGATCCAACTTATCTACCGATGGAAGCGGCTTTGCGTGATTGGCTTTTCGGATGTAACATTTGGGGAACAAGCATGATAATCGATTTTCCCGAAGACGGAGTTTCTCCTAAAGATCCTCATTCATCTTTTTCTGTTGTTGGACATATTAAAATTCCCGGCGGATTGGTTGACGGCCCGGTTTACACAACAATATTTAAAAAACTTGAAGGACTTCAACTTCATAAGCCGGATGAGTTTAAAGATTTTCAATCTAATGTTGCAGTTTATCATGATGATTATGGAGATTATTCTACTGATGAACCGACAATGGACGGTACAGCAAGCTTAACTTATTATTTATCGGCAATGCAGAAGGAGGGGAAACAGCCGGTTTATGAAAAAAATTATAAATACGACAACGGCGCAATCATCCGAACTGATACTACAAAAAAAGAAATTCATCTTGTATTTACCGGACATGAATTTGCAGATGGTTTGGAAACAGTAAGAAATGTTTTAAATAAACATCATATTAAAGGATCATTCTTTTTTACAGGCGACTTTTACAGAAATCCAAAGTTCAAAAAAATTATTACGCAGTTGAAGAAAGACGGCGACTATCTTGGCGGGCATTCCAATAAACATTTGCTTTATGCTTCCTGGACAAACCGAGATTCAACTCTTGTTACTAAAGAAGAATTTGTAAATGATTTAAAAGCAAATTATGAAGCGATGAAGAAGTTCGGCATCGATAAAAAAGATGCACAAATTTTTCTTCCGCCGTTTGAATGGCATAATAATGAAATAAATAATTGGTGCAAAGAAATTGGATTAACGCTTGTTAATTTTACTCCGGGAAGTTATTCCAATGCTGACTGGACTTATCCAGGACTTGGCAAACAATATTTAAGCAGCGATACTATTTTCCAAAGAATATTAAATTATGAAAAGAAAGATCCAAACGGATTAAACGGATTTATTTTACTCACTCATCCCGGCACTGATCCAAGGCGGCTGGATAAGTTTTATAACAAGCTTGATGAATTAATAACTTTGCTTGAGAAGAAAGGATATAAGTTTACTTTGCTGAATGAAGTGTTGAAATAAACTACGTGCAAATTAAAACATATTCCAGATTCACCGAACCAGCAGCAAGCAGAAAGAAATTAATATCAGGCAGAACAAAATCTGCTGCAAGTAAATCGAAACATTCTTCCGAGCAGGAGAAACTAATTACAGCCCGGCAAGATATGTTACTAGCCAAATACTATATACTCCAAGCACGATAAAACTTATTCCAAGCTGGTTGAGTAAACTGCAAGTTAGATTAAATCAATTACAGACGTGTCAAATTTTACTCCAAGTTTGTTAAAGATGATTACAAGTAAATCTAATGGACAGCAAGTTGGGGAAAATTAATAACAAGCGGGGGAAAATCTACTCAAGCGGGAAGGAATCAACTGCAAGTACACCGGAATTGACTGCAAGTTTGTTAAATGTGTTTCTTGTCCGATAAAAATTATTACAAGCGGGATAAAATTAACTGCAAGCCGGTAAAGATCAGCAACAAGTTTGCCGGAATTGCTGCAAGTTGGGTTAAAGCGGCTGCAAGTATATCGAAATCAACCTTAAATGCGCCGAAATAAGCTGCAAGCATGTAGAATTTGCTGCAAGCGGGGGAAATTCAAATAATTTTATTAATCTTGCTCATGATGTTGAGTTTATAGATCTTCTAAATCCACGCATCCTGGACCTGCCATTTCCCAAACATCTGCAGCAGATGCTATTGCAGAAACCCAATTAGTGGGAATATCTGATTGAATGTTATAATGAATTGTACAGATAGGGCATTTCCAATATGTATATGTACATTATGAAAATGTAATTTTATTATAAGCCACAATTATTAAAATATATAATGCTATTCTTTTCATTTTTTTACTTTTCTTTATTTCAAATTAGGTATATATATTTTTATTTAGTTATTTGTTTAATAAAATCATTTTTACTAATTCTTGTATCAAAATAATAGACTTCATCATTATCTATCTTAAAAACATTTGTATTATCAATCCAAAAAATATTGCTTGCTAATTCTTTAATTGATCCTTTCCCATCAAAACTTTGATATCTTTCATGAATTCCTTTTGAGATGATGTAATTATCGTTTCCCATTTTTTTAAAGAAAAAAACAGCATGTTCACCTACTTCAAACCTGGGCTCAATTGAGGAAACAATTCCGGTACCACCATGAAGGTCGTTTGTAACTGCACCACTTTGCAATCGGATAATAATATTTTTAAAATTTAAAGTGCCTTTTAAGATACTATCAATTTTTACAATGACCTTTGAATGAAACATTTCAGATATAGGAGCAGGTGTATTTTCTATACTTTTTATTGTCCCGATAATTACATAATCAGATTCATATGCTCTATCGATGGGTTGTTCCAAATTTATTTTTGATTGTAAAGATGAATTTACTGCACCTGAATTAGTATTCTTTTTCTTAATTTGTGAATAGCTGACTGAAGCAAAAAATCCTAAAATAAATAGTATTATAAATGTTGAAGTATTTCTAAACATAAATTTCTCCTAATTTTAGATTTTTACTGAATTTCCCTCGTCGTCACGGACCAATTCGTGACTGAATCGCTTTAATACTTAAAACCAAATTCTGTCATGGTTTGGACCATGACAGCCAAGAATGAATTAATTATTGTATGTAAATAAAAAAATCTATTTAGACCAATCTGCTGATGTTACTGTCGGATCATCAATTACTCTGTGCAAATTAGTCCCGTCAATATTAATCATGTATAAATAACTATTATGCGAACCATCTGTTGAACTTGCAAGAAATATCAATTTATTTCCGTCTGGCGACCATCGAGGATATAAGAATTGAACACCTGGTTCATTGCTTGTAACTTTTTTTATATTCGTACCATCAGTAGTCATCGTATAGACGTTTCCATCTGTATCACTATATGCAAAATATTTCCCATCAGGTGACCATGCCAAAAAACAAGCAGAATTTGGCCCTATAACCCTAACACTGTCCAATGACGGATAAGAAAATATTTCATTAGATAATTCACTTTGATTCAACGAATCTATACGATAACAAAAAACTATGAATTTCCCGTCGGGTGACCAATTTGGTGCACCTCCCCAAAACGAGGTTCTTTCTGAACTCCCTGTATTTAAGTCATTAATATATAAAGGTCCGTTATATCGGGAAGTAACTATTTTGCTGCCATCTGGCGAAAATGAAATTTGAGTTCCATAACCTATCAAACGTCGGTTTAATCCACTAGGAGTCATTATATAAATAGGCGGTATTTCATAATGAGCACTGGTATCGCTAAAATTAAACGCAATATTATTTGCATCGGGGGACCATATACCAAATTGCGAAGTTGAGGCATTATTGCCATTAGTTATCTGAACTATATTTGTTCCGTCCGGATTCATATAATATAACTGCGGGCTGCCGCTGCGGCTGGATGTAAATAAAATTTTATTGCCGTAGAAAAAATTTATTGAGGGTCCATCAGGATTTGAATGACAACTATATAGAACTAATGTAATATTTAATATTAGAAAGTAAAAATAAACTACCCTATGTTTTTCTCCCTGCATATATTTCCCATAATATTAAAAGATTTATATTATACCGTATCAGAATAAACTTATTACAGTGCTTTATTTTACTTCAAACCGTATTATTAAATATACTTATAATAACTTGTTTATATTCCATTAATTTTAGATAATTATCAATCTTTATAAATAATAAGGTGCTGTAAATCTCCTTTAACTTATTTTATATATGTTAAGGGAATAAAGAATAAGTTCATTTTTCAAAACTTTATTCCATACCAAATTACATGAGGATAAATTTGAACTGCTGGAGAAGGAAAGTGGTAGTAGTTGAAATATTTCTTTAACAATTTCAAGAACCAGCCGTCGCCTGGAAATCCTTCTAAGTTCCAATCGAGCGCCAAATAAAAGCGATGATTGCCGCCGCCGTTGTTATCAAGCTTTTCAACGCTGTGCCCGATTGCAAAGTTGATAAACTTTGGATAATACTTTTTCAGATCATCAGATAAAAAATTATAAACATTTATGCTAAGCCAATCGTAAGTGCTTTCGTAGTCGTCAAAAATTACTCTGTTCGAACCGGATTTAAATCTATCCGACGGATAAAAACTTATTTTGAAATTAAAATTTTTCAGCACAGGAAAATGATGCTGTAAAACCGGCAGCGAAGATCCAAGAAAATCGGCAGTAAAATCCCCCCAGCTAAATCCCCACTGCTTAGAAAAGCCATCGCGCACTTCCACAAAAGTTTCATAAGCCAAAGCAAAAGAACTTGCATACCAAATACTTTTTGCAGTATCGATGCCGCACCATTCAAATGCCTGCGAATAAATATTTGAGACAAGGTACGGAAAGAAAAAATGGCCAAACTTATCTTCGCCTAAAGCATATTCCCAATCGTGAGTCCATTCAAAATGGAAGCTGCTTTTATCGCCTTTCCACCAAAGATTATTTTGTACAGCATATCCCCAAATAAATCCTCCGGCAGTTATTCCCGAAACTAAAGAAAGTTTTAAGTAATTGATTTTATGTTGATCGGATGAGTCGGTTTTAATCTGCGAAAATGATAATTCTGTTGATAGAAAGAATAAGGCGATTAAAAATTTTATTAAAATTCTTTTCATACAAAAATATATTCAAATGAAAATCAAAAGAAAATAAATTCACTTAAATTAAAACAGAACAGAAGTTATATTTGTATTATAAAATGTGTTTAAGATTAATGAGGCAAAAATGAATTTCAGAAAATTCGGCGGTACCGATTTAACTGTAAGCGAAATTGGATTTGGTGCTTGGGGCATTGGCGGCCCGTCAATGGCTGGCGAAACACCAATTGGATGGGGGAAAGTTGATGATCAAGTCTCTATCAACGCTCTTAAAAAATCATTTGAGCTAGGAATTAACTTTTATGATACGGCTGATTTTTATGGACTCGGCCATTCAGAAGAATTAATTGGAAATGTTTTTTGTAACAGAAAAGATATTTTAGTCGCCTCCAAAGTTGGTCATAGAATTGGCGAAGACAATACTATAATTCTGGATTATTCTAAAAAATATATTCTTGAAGCTTGCGAAAAAAGTTTAAAGCGATTGAAAAGAGATGCGATAGATTTCTATCAGCTTCATTCGGCTAAAATTAATCATTTAGAGAATGGCGAATGTATTGATGCGATGGAAAAATTAAAAAAAGAAGGAAAAGTTCGTTATTGGGGTTTATCGCTGAATACTTTTAATCCTTTTCCGGAAGCTGAATATTTAATGAAGAATAATCTTGGCGACGGATTCCAAATTGTTTTTAATATAATAAACCAAAAAGGCTATGATGTAATTAAGGAAGCAAATCAAAAAGGTTACGGAATTATTGCCAGAATGCCGCTTCAATTTGGGTTGCTTACCGGTAAGTTTAATAAAGATACTAAGTTTGAAAAAAATGATCACCGGGCTTTTAGATTGACGCCGGAAATTTTATCTCAATCTCTGGCTCAATTAGAAGATGTTTGGAAGATTGCAGAGAAATATAACATCAGTAAAACATCATTCAGCTTAAGTTTTATTTTGGCGCTCAAAGAAATCTCAACTGTTATTCCGGGAATTAAAACAGCTGAGCAGGCAATTAGTAATACTTCAGATTTAATAAAGATTTCTGAAAAGGATTTTGAAAAGCTTAGAGAAATTTATGAAGACAAATTAAAAATGGTTGTTGAGCTAATGCAAAGACAAGGATAGAACTTAATTTATCGGATAATAAATTTCCCCTAACAAAAAATTGTTATAAATAATTAGTCTTTTCAAAAACTTACTAATTTATCTTAGCCTATCCCAAATAGGAGTTCCGTTTTCATCCCGAACCTGAAGTATAATTCCGCTTGTTGTAAGTTTAGTTGCGATGAAAACAGTATTCCCATTGCATTTTGCCTGCCCGCCTTCGATAGTAACTTCTTCTTTGGATTGAAGATTAATATTCAATAAATCTCCCATCCATTTTGGGCAAACGTGAACTAAGATAGTATCTTTACCGGATTTTACTTTGAGAATTATTCCTTGAGCCATTCCTTGCATAGGAGGAATGTTTTCTACTTGCAGAATGATTCCGGTAACTGTATCGATCTTAGTAATCTTGAAAAGTTTATTGTATTTACTTCCTTCTTCCCATCCATCAGTTTTTGTTTGAGAAAACAAATTAAAAGAGAGAAGAAGAACAAATAAACACACGATATTATACTTGAATATATTCATCGAACACCCCTCAGTTTAGAATATATTAAATTAACCTACCCAATTCTCTGCAAAGGTATTTTTAACAGATGGAATTTCCTTTTGCGAAACTAAAGTATTGGACTTAATGCAGATTGTTGGGATATCAGAATAACGCATAATTTTGTTTGTAACATTGCCGGTAATTAAATGAGATAATCCCGTCCATCCATGAGACGAAATTACAATTAAATCAATCCGGTTTTTTCTTGAATAATTTAGAACTTGCTCATATGCTTTCCCAGGATGTAATGCTTCAATGATTGTTATGCCTTGAGGTGAAATTTTATTAACAAATCGTCTCAAATCCTCTTCCGCATCGAGCAGCCTTGATTTCTCAAACCTTTCTTCGCTAAATCTATTTTGTGAATTTTCTGAATGTGGAGATGGCTCAACAACGTGCAACACATGGAGTTTTGCTTTAGATTGTTTCGCAAGATAGTGTGCAAATTCTAAAGCTTGCAAAGAATTTTCGGAGAAATCTGTCGGAACAAGTATATTGGTAAAATTTACCATCTTGCCTCCTATCTTTCTCTATCCCCCTGATAATAAATTAAACTAACAACGTTGCTAAATGTTTTGTTACTTCACTTAAGTCAAACGGTTTATAGAATATTGAACTTGTATATTTTCTAATACTTCTATCAAAAATTTTATTGTTATTTTCATAAACATAAGTTAGTATAATCGGTAAATTTGGATCATCTTCTCTAATTTCTTTACATACATTTTCAATTGTTCTAGATGGATCAGTATCCATTATTATCAAATCGAATTTAATATGCTTTGTCATCATCTTCAAGACATTTAAATTCGTAGTAGTGGTTACATTATAATCACTTTGTAAATACATCAGCAAGCTTAAACAAATATTAGTATCTGAACTATATACTATAATGTTTTTCATTATTAATATCTTTTATGGAATAACTGATAAAATTTAAAATAAAATTATCCTCAGTAAATTGAGTTTTCATTTAAGATTGCCATTTGTGTGCCAAGTGGTGCTGATATATATCACAAGGATAAAATATTAAATTCGGTACGTATTTTATGTTTTTAGGAATTTATTCTGCATAGTTCAATACAATTAAACAAAATAGTTCCCGCTATTGAAAAATGAATTTTTAATTGTTGCAACAATTGAGAAAGGCTGTAAGAGCCTAAATTTAAGCTTTTATATCTAATTCTTTTAATTTTCTGTAAAGAGTAGATAATCCAACTTTCAGCAGCTCTGCTGTTTTTTCTTTATCAAAATTATTATTCTCTAGAGCTTTATATATATAATCTTTCTCAAACTTTCTTACTGAATCTTCAAGCGAGCCCATTTTGGAAAAATCTGTTGTGCTTATTTTAGAGTTAAAAGCCTGAGGCAGATCGGACAAAGTAATAAAATCACCTTTACTAAAAATTACAGCTCTTTCAATTGTATTTTCAAGTTCTCTTATTTCACCTTTCCATTCATAAGCCATAAGTGCGCGCATTGCTTCAGAATCTATACCTTTTAAATTTTTATTCATTTCTTGTCTATATTTATTTAAGAAGTGATCTGCAAGCAAAGGAATATCTTCTTCTCTATCTTTTAATGAAGGTAAATTTATTTCAACAATATTTAAGCGATAATATAAATCTTCCCTGAATCTGCCGGCAGCAACTTCTTCTTTTAATTCTCTATTTGTTGATGCTAAAAACCTTACATTAACTGAAAATGCCGTAGTGGAGCCAACCGGAGTATATTCTTTTTCCTGAAGAACTCGCAAAAGTTTAACTTGAAGCTGTAAAGGAAGTTCACTGATTTCGTCAAGGAATAGTGTTCCACCATCAGCTGCTTTCACTAATCCTTCTTTATCAGAAATAGCTCCAGTAAATGCGCCTCGTTTGTGTCCGAATAATTCACTTTCAATTAAGTTCTCTGTAATCGTTCCGCAATTAACAGCAATAAGAGGTTTATTTTTTCTTTTACTGTTATAATGAAGTGCTCTTGCAACTAATTCTTTGCCTGTGCCGCTTTTACCTGTAATTAAAACAGTAGTATCTGTTTCAGCCACAGTTTGAATCATATCATATATTTTTTTAATAGAAGAACTTTTCCCGATAATATTTTCAAAATCAAAATTGCGCTGTACTTCTTTTCTTAGAATTCTATTTTCCAGCATTAAATTTTTAACATCAAATAGTCTTCTAATTTTTATTAGTAATTCATCAAACTCAATTGGTTTTAGCAAATAGTCGCTTGCGCCATTTCTTAATGCGCTTATGGCTGTATCTAATGAGCCGAATGCTGTAATTATTATTACTGAAGTTTGAATATTTAATTTCTTTATTTCTTCTACTAATTCAATGCCTTTCATTTCCGGCATTTCTAAATCAGTAATTACCATATCGTAAGTGTCTTCCAGAAGTTTATTATAGGCTACAAGCCCGTTTTCAGCTTCTTGAACTATATAGCCTTCCTTTTTTAATACAAAGGTTAGCGATTCTCTTATTATTTCTTCATCATCAACAACTAGTATTCTTTCTGCCATATAAATTTGCCTTTATATTAAGGTTGAATTGGTAATGTAATAGTAAATGTAGTTCCCTTTTTTAATGAACTTGTCACTTTAATATCTCCTTGAAAACTTTTAACAATTCCGTAGCTAACCCACAATCCGAGTCCTGTTCCTTTACCTTCTTTTTTGGTTGTATAAAAAGGTTCAAATACTTTTGCTAAATTTTCTTCGGGTATTCCTGTGCCTGAATCGGAAAATGAAATTATAACATTATCATCATTAGTGTCTGATTTTACTGAAATTTTATTCCTAGAATTTGAATTTTCGACTTCTGCTATTGCATCAACAGCATTTAAAAGAATGTTCACAAAAATTTGCTGTATCTGATCAGAAATCAAAGGGAGAAGAGGAATTTTTTTGTTAAGGTCCAAATCAAAAATTATATCTTTGGCTTTTGCACCAACTTTAATTATCTCAACAGCTTCAACAATATTTTGATTTATATCAGTAAGCTGAAGTTCGTAGTTTGATGGCCTGGAAAAATCAACTAAGTCTCTAATAATTTTTGAGATTCTTGTTACTTGTTTTTTAATTAATTCTAATTTTTCTTTTGCAAAATCATCAGTAGTAGATCGCTGTACAACTTGTACCAAAGCAGAAATTGAAGCAAGTGGATTTCCAACTTCATGAGCAACTCCTGCTGCCAGTGTTCCAATACTTTCCATTTTTTGCGTATGAATTAATTGTTTTTCCAGCAATTTTTTTTCAGACAAATCTCTATGTATTCCGAAAAAGCCTGTTACTTTTCCTTCGTTATCTAAAATTGGAGAAATCAAGATTTGAGTATAAAATGCTTCTCCATTCTTTTTCTGATTTTCAACTTCGCCAAACCAAACTTTTCCGCTGTTAATTGTATTCCACATCTTTTGCCAAAACTTTTTCGAGTGTTTTCCACTGCTGAAAATATTGGGATTTTTTCCTATCAATTCTTCTTTTGAGTAACCGCTAGCTTGTACAAATGCAGGATTTACATAAACCATTTTTCCCTGAAGGTCAACAATCTGAACAGGATTTACGGTATTCTGAGCAACGTAATAAAATCGCATCAGTTCTATTTCTTTAAGCCTTAGGTCGGTAATGTCTTTTGCAAGTATAAAAAATTCTTTTTGGTTCCCTGCTTTACTTGAAAAATTGTAAGGAATTATTGACATGTTTATATCAAATACTTTTCCTCCGGAATTGAATTTAGTATAAAAATTTTCTGATCTGTTTTCTTTAACACAGAAGTTCATTACTTGCTGCGCCTTTGCAATAAATGAAGGTTCTATCAGATCAAAAAAATTTTGACCAACTAAATTTCCCGGTGTGAATTTTAGAGTATTATAAACTGCCTTATTCAAAACTAATATTTCACCTTTTTCGGATATAACAAAACACATATCCTGAAATGAATCAAATAAATTAAAATCAAATTTATAGCTAATGTTCATTTATAATCTTTGCCTGTTCTCAATGCCTTAATAAAAAAGTTATTTTTCTGCAAAGATAAACAAAAGAGAATTTTAAAAAACCAATTTATTAACAACAATTAAAAAAATTTAGAAAGCTTAAGATAAAATAATGCCATTTTTTTCAAAAAATACTTAAAGCAAATAAGAAAAAAAACAGCAATTCAAATCTAATTAAAAGGTAGTTTATAATTTATAAAAGATTATAAATTTTATTCTCACGTTTAGGAAATTATTTTTATGCACTTCCAAGCTGTGAGAATTTTTACCAATTTCAAATGAAATTTTCTCATGGATATTAAAATAATAGACAAAAATTAAAATTTAAATTCTGGAATGAAGATTGCATATACTATGCGACGGATTTTTCTATTAACCTGTCCTTATATCGTTTTGAATGTTAGATTTTTAATTCAAAGTTTAAGTATTTACAAAGAATTACTTAAAAAATTAAATGAATTTAAATTGAATTGAAAAAGAAAAATCCTAAAAAAGTTTTGAATTTTGCCTCTCTTCTTTAAGCCCACCTTGGGGCATGGTGAATGTAGATCCGCAAGTAGACCGCCATGCCTCAAATTTTATTCTAATTTCAAAATTAAAATTCTAATTCTAAATTCATATTGTTATTTACACTGAAAACTATATATGATCATAACGACAAATTTGTTTAGTCAATTATTCAGAAAATTTTTGATATGGTAATTAAGCTGATCAAACTCAATTAGAAAAGCATCATGTCCAAATATTGAATTAATTTCTATATAATTTGAGTTTGGGATCGAATTTGCAATTTCTATTTGCTCGCTTGCAGGGTAAAGTATATCGGTTGAAATGCCAATATTTAAAGACTTTGCACTAATACTTCTAAGAACTTCTTCTAATGAACTCCTATTTTTGCTTACATCATGAAAATCCATTGCGTTTGTAATATACAAATAAGTATTTGCATCAAATCTTTCAACTAATTTTTTCCCTTGATATTCCAAATAGCTTTCAATTTGAAATTGGTTTCTTTTATTGAAAATAGTTCTTTTATGTTCAGAAAAAACTCTTCCAAATTTTAAGTTAAAAGAAATATTGCTCCGATAACTAATCATAGCAATTTTACGGGCTAAACTTAATCCATTCAATGGTTGATCGATATACTTTCCATCTTTCCACTCGGGATCATTAATTATAGCATCTCTTGCAGTTTCATTTAATGAGATGCACCAAGGAGAGTGTTTTGCTGAAGTTGCAATTGGTATAATTGTTTCAACTATTTCTGGATACATAATTGCCCATTCAAGAACCTGCATTCCGCCTAAAGAACCACCAGCTACAGTAATTAATTTTTTTACTCCCAATTGTTTTATTAACTGATATTGAACTTTTACCATGTCTCTAACAGAATAAGAAGGGAAGTTCAAACCATATTTTTCATTTGTTTTAGGATTTACACTTGCTGGGCCGGTAGTTCCATAACAACCACCAAGAAAATTTGAACTAATAATAAAATATTTATAGGTATCAAAAACTTTACCCTGGCCTATTAATGAATTCCACCATCCAGATTTTTCAAGATGCATTTTGTTATATTTGAATAAATACTCATTACCCTTAGAATTAAATAATTCTTCATCGGTTACAATACCAGCAGCATGGGCATTTCCTGTTAAAGCATGACAAATTAGAATAGCATTGTCACCTGATTTATTCAAATTTCCATAAGTTTGATATGCAACTTGAACTGAATCTAATTTCTCTCCAGATTCAAGTATCAATGGATTTTTTTCATTATATAGATTAGTGAAGTTTGTCTTTGCAATTATTTCTACAGATTCTTTCAGAGTTGTTTCCATTATAATATGAAATTAATGTTAATAAAATAATCAATCTAAGTTAGAACTTAAATGTTATAGACACAGTGGCATATCAGCCACTAATGTCTATAAATAATTTAAGCATGAACTTTACTATTCTGAGATGCTTTAATCGCTTCATCAAAATCTTCAATTATATCATCAATATGTTCTAAACCAACCGAAACTCTTATCATTTCAGGTAAAACGCCAGCTTCTTTCTGTTCGGCTTCCGAAAGTTGTTGATGAGTGGTGGATGATGGATGAATAACGAGTGTTTTAGCATCTCCAACATTTGCAAGCAAACTTGATAATTTAACATTGTCTATAAAAGCTTTTCCAGCATTTATACCGCCTTTAATTCCAAATGCAAGCATTGATCCAAAGAGACCATTTCTAAAATACTTTTTTGCTGTTTCATGATATGGATGACTCTCTAATCCTGGATGCCAAACCCAATCGACATTTGGATTTTTTTCCAGCCACTTTGCTAAAGCCAAACCGTTTTGTGCATGTCTTTCAATTCTTAAAGACAAAGTTTCTAAACCTTGTAAAAGAAGAAATGCATTGAATGGACTTAAAGCTGGTCCAAAATCGCGCAATCCTTCAACTCTGGCTCTAATTATAAATGCAATATTTCCAAATTGCGAGCCTTTGCCAAAAACTTCGTTGAATTTTAATCCATGGTAACCTGGCGATGGTTCAGTGAAGATTGGAAAATTTCCGTTTCCCCAATCAAAATTTCCTGAATCTACAATTACACCACCAATTGAAGTTCCATGCCCGCCAATCCATTTTGTTGCAGAAGCAACCACAATATCAGCACCATGTTCAATTGGTCTTACCAAATAACCAGCAGCGCCAAAAGTATTGTCAACAATTAATGGAATACCGTGTCGGTGTGCTATATCTGCAATTTCTTTGATGTTTGGAACATTTAATTTTGGATTACCGATCGTCTCTATGTATAACGCTTTAGTTTTTGAATCAATTAATTTTTCAAAGTCATTTGGCGAATCACCGTCTACAAACTTTACATTAATACCTAAACGCGGCAGAGAGACTTTAAATTGATTATATGTCCCACCATAAAGAAGACTAGTAGAAACAATATTTTCTCCAGCTTGTAAAATTGTAGAGATTGCAAGAAACTGTGCTGCCTGTCCTGATGATGTTGCTAGAGCTGCTACTCCGCCTTCAAGAGCGGCAATTCTTTGTTCAAAAACATCAGTAGTTGGATTCATAATTCGAGTATAAATATTGCCGAATTTTTGAAGCGCAAATAAATCCGCTGCATGTTGAGAATCGTTGAAGTTGAACGATGTTGTTTGATAAATTGGAACTGCTCTTGCACCTGTTGTTGGATCAGGCTGTTGACCAGCGTGCAGCTGAAGGGTTTCAAAACGGTAATTCCGCTTTTTTCCGTTTGTACTCATAGTTTTATCCTTTCGATTTTTGATTATTAATACTCTAATTTCATTTATTAAATAACTTCAAAAAAAAACCTCTTCAGAAAGATTTTCGAA
Organism: Bacteroidota bacterium; assembly: GCA_021824145.1. Classification (GTDB taxonomy): domain Bacteria; phylum Bacteroidota; class Ignavibacteria; order Ignavibacteriales; family Ignavibacteriaceae; genus FEN-1297. The sequence goes on along the minus strand of JAKALM010000003.1, from coordinate 176,717 downwards.
GAGGTTATCAAAACTTCTTCTCTCATCTTTCCCTAACTTGCTGATTAAATCAGCATTGGGCAGGAAGTAGCACCATGTCCTCCAATAATATTGGAGCGGTTGCTAAGGTTTCGCCGGGCCTGTTCCCTCAACCTTTCTCGATAAGAGCTTCAAATATTTTTATTTTTTTAAGTCATATTTTATCTAACAAAAAAGCCCTTCTCGATTTATTTTCGGAAGGGCTCAGTTTTAATTTTTTATAAGTTTTTAGTTAAACTGTGTCCTTCTTTGATGACGAAAACATCATCATACAGCAAAGACACATTGCCATTAGCTCTATTTTAATTGCGATATTTAGATTTTCATTTATCATTTATCTTGTACAAAAATAATTCTTATAAAATTATCTGTCAATGTTTATATCATTATTAGTTCAAATTATTTTAGTAATGTGCTCAAAATTATATTACTATTTAATTTATATTCTAAATAATAAATATAAATTCAGATATCTATTCATTATTATAAAGCCTTGCGGCTTTGTCAGCTGAGGTAGTTATTCCTTTTATCATTGCTGAACTGAATCCATTATGTTCCATTTGGTTTAGTCCCGAGATTGTTATTCCTCTTGGCGTTGTTACTTTATCAACCTCGCTTTCAGGATGAGATTTGGTATTAACTAAAAGAGAAGCTGCACCTTTAGCAGTTTGTGCAGCCATAAAAATTGCTTCGTCTGAATGAAATCCGATCTCAATTCCACCTTGAGACGCCGCTCTAATTGCACGAAGGAAGAAAGCAATTCCACAAGCGCATAAAGCTGTTGCAGGCACCATAAGATCTTCTTCAATTATCATTGTTTTTCCAACTGAATCAAATATTTTTTTTGCAGTTTTAAGTGAATTGTCTGTTTTAGATTCTGCAGAAAGACATGTCATTGACTCTTGGATAGCGATAGCTGTATTTGGCATTGCTCTAACAACTTCAACATCTTTTCCAATTAATTTTTTAATAACTTTTATTCCAGCGCCAGACACTACAGAAATTACTAAATGATTTTCTGCGTTTATTTCATGTGAAATATCTTTTAATAACTCATCAAGCTGCTTGGGCTGTACTGCAATAATTAATATTTCAGAGTTTTTAACTGCAAGTTTATTATTAGTTGTAATATTGAAACCTTTATTTTTAAATTCATCAAGAAGCTCAATATGTCTTCGTGTTATATAAATATTTTCAGGAGGATATAAATTTGAAATTTCAAGTCCTTTAGCTATTGCCAATCCAATATTTCCTCCGCCAAGTATTGCAACTCTTTTGTTAGAATCCATTTTTCATTCCTTTTAGCTACTTAAAATAAAATTTTTAAAGTCTAAATAATCTTTAGATATTTCGATTGATATTTTCTTCTTAGTTAGGCAAGATTTAAGCCGTTCAGGAATTTCAACTTTCTCTTTGAGAACACTTTCAACTATATCCGCAAACTTTGCGGGATGTGCTGTCTCAAGTATCACGCCGTTTAACTTTTTGTAATTATTTTCGTCAAGAAATTTTTTCATCGCTAGATAACCAACAGCTCCATGTGGATCTATAATGTAATTATATTTTGACTTAATTTCTTTTATTGCATCTTTAGTCTGTTCGTCGGAAAAACTGCTGCTGAATATTTTTTGTTTTATCAAATTATAATCGTGATTATTTAGATTAAGAATACGTGCAAAGTTGCTGGGGTTTCCTACATCCATAGCATTTGATAAAGTTTTTACTGAAGGTTTTACCTCAAATACAGATGTTTCCAAATATTTAGGGAATACATCATTTGCATTTGTTGCGGCAATAAACTTATGAACAGGCAAACCCATTTCCATTGCAAACAATCCGGCTGTTAAATTTCCGAAATTGCCGCTTGGTACGGAAATTATTAACGGTAGATTTTTGTCTTTTATTTGAGAGTAAGCATAAAAATAATAAAATGACTGAGGCAGCAACCGAGCAACATTTATTGAATTAGCAGAAGAGAGAGTGCAATGCTTTGTCAATTCTTTATCAAGAAAAGCTTGTTTGACAAGCCTTTGACAGTCATCAAATGTACCTTTGACTTCGAGCGCAGTAATATTTTCTCCCAAAGTAGTAAGCTGCTGTTCTTGGATTTTACTTACTTTTTTACTTGGATACAGTAAAACAACTTTTATCCCTTTCACCTTATAAAATCCATTTGCAACTGCACTGCCTGTATCGCCTGAAGTAGCAGCAAGAATTTTTATTTCTTTGTCTAAATCTTTATTCAAATATGACATTACATTTGCCATGAACTTTGCACCAAAGTCTTTAAATGCCAATGTAGGTCCGTGAAAAAGTTCAAGAATATTTAATTCATCATTTAGCGGAACTAATGGGGCATCAAATGTAATTGTCGAATTTATAATATCTAAAAGTGCTTCATCATTCAGTTCTTGGCCAAAGAATTGTTTGGCAATATTAAATGAAATTTCTTTGAGCGAAATCTTGTCAATCGAATTAATAAAAACCGAAGGGAGTTTAGGAATCTCAACTGGCATGTATAAACCGCCGTCATTTGCAATTCCGCTTAGTACAGCTTCCTTAAATGAAACGAGATTATTTTTATTATTTGTACTATAAAATTTCATAGCAAATTTTTAATAAAATTTGAAAATGTTTTCTCATTGCAACGAGATTTTCTAGCCAATTACTTTCGGTCCTTCTTGGTTTATCTTTGAGATATAAAGATCACCGTTTAATTCTAATGATTCTAATACTTCTTTCATTGCAGCGCCAACATTTTCGGCAACTGAATTTGTCTTGCTGAATGCAAATATGGAAGGACCTGAGCCTGATATGCTGCAGCCTAAAGCACCAACTTTAATTGCAGCATTTTTAATTTCATTGAATCCAGGAATTAAAATTGACCTTATAGGTTCTATAATTACATCCTGAAGCGAACGGCTGATAAGATTATAATCCTTGTTTATCAAACCAGCAACTAATCCCGCAACGTTGCCCCACTGTTTAACAGCATCAGATAAAAGGATTTGTTTTCTTAAAATCTTTCTCGTGTCTGAAGTATTTATTTCAAGATGCGGGTGAATAATCGTACAATATAAATCCTTTGGTGTATCTATATTTATTACATCTAGAGGATCTACACTTCTAACTATAACAAATCCGCCCATTAGGCATGCCGCAACATTATCTGCATGTGGAATTCCACCACAAGTTAATTTTTCTCCTTCAAGTGCAAAAGGCAATAATTCATTTTTGGTTAAAGGCCGATCTAAAATCTCATTCAGAGCAAACACGCTTGCAACTGCACTGGCTGCACTTGAGCCAAGCCCGCTGCCAAGAGCCATTTTCTTATGGATTTCAATTTCGATTCCTTTATTAAATCTCAAATGTTCTGCTAAAGAAATTAAAGACAAACCAGCGGTATTTTTTTTCGAATCTAAAGGAAGTCTACCATCTTCTCCAGTAATTTTAGAAATATTTATCCCTGGTGTATCAGTTATTTTTAAAATAACTTCGTCACCGGGCCAGTCAATTGCAAATCCGAGGACATCAAATCCGCAGCTTACATTAGTAACGGAAGCTGGTGCGAAAACTTTTATTTCTTTTTTCATCTTTTAATTTTAAGTTTTTTAATAGAGTTTTAGATTAATCCTTTTGCTTTCATTAGTTCGGCACAAAGCAATGCGCCGCCAGCAGCACCGCGATTTGTATTATGAGAAAGTACAACAAATTTATAATCGAACAAATTATCTTCGCGCAATCTTCCTACAGATGCTGCCATTCCTTTGTCAAGATTTCTATGAATTCTTGGTTGAGGATATTTTTCTTCTTCAAAGTAATGAACTGGTTTTAATGGAGCAGTAGGTAAATTTAATTTTTGAGGTTCGGCAGAAAAATTTTTCCATGCTTCTTTTATTTCTTCAATTGAAGCTTTCTTTTTTAATTTTACCTGCACGCATTCCAAATGTCCGTCAACAACGGAAACACGGTTGCATTGAGCGCTTATCTTAATGTCATTATTAATTATTTGTCCTTTTGAAAGCTTACCTAAAATTTTTAGCGGTTCGGTTTCAAGCTTTGGCTCTTCACCAGAAATAAAAGGTATGACATTATCTATTGTATCAAGACTTGCAACACCAGGGTAACCCGCACCAGAAAGCGCCTGCATTGTTACAACATTTACAGCCTCTAAACCAAAATTATCTTCTAACGGTTTTAGTGCAAGTACCAATCCGATTGTTGAGCAATTTGGATTAGTTACGATGCATCCGCCGTTATATTTTTGAGCTTTAATTAATTCCAGATGATCTGCATTAATTTCTGGAACTAAAAGTGGAACGTCTTTATCCATCCTATGATTTTTTGAATTTGAAACAACCACATATCCTTCTTTTGCAAATGCCTCTTCTATTGGACCAGCAACACTAGAATCTAATCCAGAAAAAATTATTTTGCTTTTTAAATTTGGTTCACATTCTTTTACAATTAGTTCGGCAACATCTTTTGGCAATGGAGTTGAAAGTATCCAGTTTACAGCATCCTTATATTTTTTGCCTGATGATCTTTCTGAAGCCGCTACTTCTGTAACTTCGAACCAAGGATGGTTTGATAATAATTCTATAAATTTTTGGCCGACACTTCCCGTCGCACCAAGCACTCCAACAGGAATTTTTTCATTGTTTAACATTTTATCTCTCTAATTGTTATCTTGTTTTAAAATTTTGAACTACAATTTTAAGAATAACTATTTCCAATATTTGTGACTTTACTTATTAACTCAAATAATTTGAAATTCTTATTACATCAGCAAATACACCAGCAGCGGTTACGTCTGCACCAGCTCCAGGACCTTTAACAACTATCGGACGGTCTTGATAGTGTTTTGTTGTAAGTGCGAAAATATTATCGCTTCCTGATAGAGAATAAAATGGATGTTTAGCGTTTACTTCCTGCAAGGAAATTTCTGCATTGCCATTTTCTAATAGTGCAATATAGCGTAAAACATTACCTTTATTTCCAGCACTTTTTCTTTTTTGTTCAAATTCACTATCAAACTCTTTTAGCTTTTCAAAAAATTCATCTACAGTTTTTGTATTTCTTGCTTTTTCAGGAACTAAGTTTTCAACTTTTATATCTTTTAATTCCAATGATAATCCAGTTTCTCTGGCAAGTATTAAAAGCTTTCGGGCAACATCCATTCCATTTAAATCTTCTCTTGGGTCTGGTTCGGTATAGCCTTTTTCTTTTGCATCTTTTACTATTTGACTGAATGTATTTCCATCTTTAAAAGAATTGAATATGTAACTCAAAGTTCCAGACATTACTCCTTCAATTTTAATAACTGTGTCACCGCTGGAAACTAAATCATTTAAAGTGCTTATGATTGGCAAACCGGCACCAACATTTGTTTCATACAAAAATCTAACATTGTGCTTAATTGCTGATTGCTTAAGTTGAATATAATAATCAAAGCTGGAAGCATTTGCTCGTTTGTTTGGTGTAACTACCGAAATGCTAGAGTCCAAGATTTCTTTATATCTCAAAGGAACTTTATCGCTTGCCGTACAATCAACAAAAATACTGTTAGGTAGATTTAGCTTTTTCATATATTCAATTAAAACATCTAAATTGGTTTTTATGCCGTCTTCGCTAATTCGATTTTCCCATTTCGATGGATCAATACTGTTTGAATCAATTAACATTTTTCTGCTATTTGCCATGCCAATAATTTTTACATTTAAGAGATATTCGCGAGCTAGAAATTCAGTTTGATTAGCTATTTGTTTCAATAGAGTTCCACCTACTAAGCCGGTTCCAACAATAAATAAATTTACAGTTTTTGCAATTGATAAGAAAAATGCATCGTGCAATGCATTTAATGCTTTTGCTTCATCTTCTCTTGAAATAACTGCAGAAATATTTAACTCCGATGAACCTTGTGCAATTGCTATAATGTTAACTCCATTTTTACCCAGAGCTTGAAAAACTTTTCCAGCAATTCCTGGAGTCCTTCGCATATTTTCTCCCACAACTGCAATAATAGAAAGATCAGTTTCAACTATAGGGTCAAGAATCAATTTTTCTTTTATCTCATAATGTAGTTCCTGTTGAATAGCTTTTTTTGCCACCGCTGCAAATTTTGGAAGAACAGCAAAGCAAAGTGAATGCTCTGATGAAGCTTGAGTAATTAAAATTATGTTAATTTGTTTGCTGGCAAGCGCAGAAAAAATTCTTTGCGCAATTCCAGCAACACCAACCATACCGCCGCCTTGTATTCTTAAAAGCGCAATGTCATCAATTGAAGAAATCCCTTTGATAGAAAAATTACTTTTATCTGAATATCCATTGATAACAGTTCCTTCAAAGCTTGGATTAAAAGTATTTTTTATTCTTATTGGAATTTTCTTTTCCATCGCTGGATGCATTGTTGGCGGATGAATTACTTTAGCACCAAAATGCGAAAGTTCCATAGCCTCTTCATAAGTCATCCCTTTTAGTGGAAAAGCTTTTTTCACTTTTTTGGGATCTGCGGTTAGTACTCCGTCAACGTCAGTCCAAATTTCAATTTCATCAGCATCTAAAGCAGCACCAAAAATTGATGCTGAATAATCAGAACCGCCTCTGCCAAGTGTTGTAGTTTCATTTCCGTTTGTTGAACCTATAAAACCAGTGATTACTTGGAGTTTTTTATGTACTTTAAAATATTCTTTGATATTATTATAGGTACTTTCAAAATCAACTTTAGCTCCGCCAAAAGCTTCGTCAGTTTTTACAAGGTTTCTTGAGTCAAGAAATTCACTTTCGATATTTCTATCGATAAGTGCATGAGCAATAATAAATGCAGAAAGCCTTTCGCCAAAACTTAAAATAAAATCTTGAGTTCTAGGGGAAAGTTCCTTTACTAAAAATACACCATGTAAAACATCTTCAAGTTCATTTAATGTATATTTTAGTTGCGCAAGGATACCGCTTTGAGTTTTAACAGCAAGAATTTCCTGTGCTGTTTCTATATGTCTTTCTTCAAGTTTTTTAAAATAATCAATATACTCTGTGTTTCCAGAAGCAGCCAGTTGACTCATTTTAATTAAGTTATCAGTAACTTTTTGAAATGCAGAAAATATAACCGCAATTTTTTTATTTTCATTTATTGATTGCTTCAGAATTTCAATTACATTTTTAATTCTACCAGCATCGCCAACTGAAGAACCGCCGAATTTCAATATTTTCATTTTATATACCTGAATTAAAGTTTAGTTTACAAATTAATAATAAAAAAACCGGCCTCATTTCTGAAGCCGGTTTTTCAAATTCTTAGTTAATTTTTATATAACCTGGCTTCAGCCTCCATGCATACCTGTAGGGGTTGTACCTGTTGTGGTGCACATTGATGAAGTTGGGCTATATTTTTCTTTATAATTTTTCATTTAAAATCTAAATCAAAACTAATATTTAATTGTGCATTTGTCAAATCGTATTCTGAACTTCGTGATTTGTAATATTATCGAAAGAATAAAAAAATAATTTATGATAATCATTTTTTTGTGGAATTTTAGTATTAAAAAAAAGATTTTTGTTGCAATTAAATATTTATTGTCTTTAAAGGGGCATTAATGAATAAATTTTTTTGTCCGCTCAAGTTAAGTTGTCAATTAACTATTTTAATAGTTGTCGTAATATTTGCAAACCAAAAAATCCTTGCCCAGGAAAATTATTTTTATACAAATAAGCCTTATGGAAGCGAATCTCTTTTCAATCCAATTACGTTGACGATTAATGGAGGTTATGATGTTGTTCAGCTTCAAGCGATAAATAATCGAATCCAGGATTTTGAATATGGAAGAATGCTTCATGTAGTATTAAAGAATTTGGGAGATCCATTTAATAGTATTAGGCATTACGGTTGGTCGCTTTTTTTAAGGACAGAATTTCTTCCTATAAGTTTTAAAAAAGATGAAATGCAGTGGATCCCAAATTATCAGCAGCATTTAATCGGTGGCGGAATGCTCTTTACAGCGATGAAAGAATGGTACAAGATGCATGGTTATCCTGAACCATGGCTTTTATCAGCAGTTACTTTAATGGCGCATCATATGCTTAATGAAGTTATTGAGTCTGGGCCAAATGAAGGTTGGAGTGTGGATGAAATTTCTGATATTTATATTTTTGATCTTGGTGGAATTGTGCTTTTCAGCTTTGATTCAATCAATGAATTTTTCAGCAAAACACTTAATCTTTCTGATTGGTCTCTTCAAGCTTCGGTTACTTTGCCAAATGGAAGATTAAATGCCGGACAGTATTTTTCAATGAAGTGGAAATTACCTTTTGTAAAAAATTGGTCGCTATTTTATAGATATGGAATGGGCGCACTTTTCGGATTATCACAAAAAATAAATGAAACAGATAATTTGTCTTACGGCTTGGGATTTAAAACAAAGCATTTAGTAGATGTTGCTACTGATGTTCGCCAAAGAACAATTGAAACTAGTTGGCATGCTGGTATTTTTTATGACAGAAATAATTCTCTTCTAGCTTCTGTAGTTTTAAGTGGGGTAAAAGAATATTTTTGCTCGATTGATATTTATCCCGGAATATTAAAAATTGGGAAATTCTCACCAGGTTTGTGGACGGTAATAGGCAGAGACGGAAATATGTTGATCGGTTTTTCAACTACGTATGTATTTAGCTTTGGATATGAATTTCAAAATATTAAATAATCTTCAATTTTTCGTAGGATTATAAATATTTTAATTTTATCATATTTCCTTTTGAATATTAGCTCTATTAAACTAACTTTATATTAGAATGTCTAATAATATTATAGAATAAAGGTGAATTTTTATTAGAAGGTTATAATTAGAAATAATAATATTAGAATGATTTATTTTTCATGGTGAAGTAAATGTTAGAGAATCAGGAATTAATTTGGGGAAACTTATGAAAAGTGCTTTTTCAATTTCATGTATAAATCTTAATTATCGAATTATTAAAATTTATAAAACTCAATCTAGTGGTTTTATTTATTTATTTAAGTTAATTGCTCTGCCATGAAAAAGAAAATTATAGTTATTTCATTACTTACAGGAATAATTATTGGGATCATATTTATTTCTTATAACATTTCTAAGAACGCAGAAACCGAAGTATTAAAAGAGTACGAAGGCAATCAATTATATATATCGAATGATATAGTATCCGAAATTAATAATTATTTAGCTGCAATAAGAAATTCTATTAATAATTATTATAAAGCCGTCCAATCTGTAAATCAAAATAAATTTCTAAACTTAAATGATTTAGCTGAACATATAAATTATCCTTTTATTGAAGCGATAAAAATATATGATAAGAACATGAAGCTTAAAAGTTCAACTAATCCTAAATTTAATTTTGACAATTTGACGCCAGATATTTTCTCAGATATTCAAAATAAAGACAAAATTTATATTTCTCCGGTAAGAAAATCTCCCTTTCATGATTCAAGTTATAATTCAATAAATTATTTTAGTGTTGTTGTACCGATATATAAAAAAGACAAAGGGGAAAAATCTTTAACTTATTCGGCATTTGTTTCGGTTGTGATAAACTCAAATAATTTTTTTTTCTGAAAAAAATCTTTTAAACAATTCATTAAAAAATTCAAGCAGCTATTGGATTATTGATAATACTGGAACAGTTTTATATAACTGCGATCATTTAAATATGAATTTAAGAAATATTCATTCATTAAACGATGATTGCAAAAGCTGCCATTCTACTTTTGATTATGTTAGCGGAATATTGCTGCAAAAGACTGGATCGATAAAATATTCTTTAAAAGATAAAATTGAAAAAATAGCATCATTTGCAACAATGAATTTAGGGAATGCTTCATGGAGCGTTGTTGTAAATACACCAAGAAAAAACATCATTAGTTTTATTAAATATATTTGGATTAAAACTTTAATATTAATCATTTTGATTGCAACAGTTATTTCTATTTTCTTCTTGTACATTTTTAAAGCATATAAAATTAAAATAAAAGCTTCGGAAGAATTAAAACACTGGAATGAAAAGAAAAAATTATTCGATCAAATTGTTGAATCAGAAAAAAACTATAAAGAGCTTTTTGAAAATAATCCGATTCCAATGTGGGTAACTGACTTAGATACTCTCAAATTTTTAATGGTTAATGATGCGGCAATAAATCATTACGGATATTCAAAAGAAGAATTTCTGAACATGTCTATTAAAGATATTCGTCCCAAAGAGGATGTTCCGCTGCTTTATGGGAATTTAGCCAGGCATAATCAAACCATGGGAACTTCAATTTCGAGCCGGCATGTTAAAAGGGATGGCTCAATAATTAACGTCGAAGTTACTTTCCATCAGTTGGAAGAGAAAAATGGAATTCACTCAAGGCTTGTAATGGCCCAGGATGTTACCGAAAAATATAAATTAATTTATGAATTATTGGAAAGTGAAAACAAATACCGTCAATTAGTTGAACAAGCTGCAGATGGAATTATTTTCGCAGATACCGATGGAAATATTCTGCTTGTTAATTCAAAAATTTGTGAAATGCTGGGTTACAATAAAGAAGAAATCATTTCAATTAATATTAAAGATACTTGTTTGCCTCAAGAAAAAGAGCAATTAATAATTAGACTTAAATATGCAAAAATGGGTGAGCACATTCATTTTGAAAGAAAGATGGTAAAAAAAGATGGATCTTTAATTGATGTTGAAATTAGTCTTTCTATTTTAATTGACGGAAGAGCTCAAGAAATTATAAGAGATATTACAGATAGAAAAAAAGTTGAGTCTTTATTAAGAGAAAGCGAAGAAAGATTTTCTATTTTTATGGATCATCTTCCAATGGCAATTTTCATTAAAGATCAGTTTAGTAGAATGCTTTATGGAAATAAATATTTTGAATCGATATTTGGCGAAAGGGCAATAAACAAAACGGCATTTGAAGTAAATAGTATTTCGCCGAAACTTGCAAAATCAATGACTGAAGATGATGAAAGGGCTTTGAGTGAAGGGTTATTTACCAAATTAGAAATTGTTCCAAATATAAATGGTATTTTTAGAACATATAAAACAACCAAGTTTCCAATAAAAAGAGATAATGGTTCAACCTTACTTGGCGGATTTTCAATTGATGTTACAGAACAAATTCTTTACGAGAAGGAACTGTCCGAAAAAAATTATTTACTTTCTGAAGCGCAAAGAATTACAAAACTTGGTATTTGGAATAGAGATTTTATTACTAACAAATTGTATTGGTCTGAGCAGACTTATAAAATTTTAGGCATTTCAACTGAAGTAAAAGATCCTTCAATTAATTTACTTTTCGATGTTACTCACCAAGATGATAAAACGCTGTTAAAAGATTGGATTGATTCTATTGTTTCAAACAAAAAACCTGGCGAAATAGATTTTAGAATAATTTTGCCAAATGATGAAATCCGATTTCTTTATGGAACAGCAGAAGCTTTTTTTGATGAATCAAATAATCCTATCCGCATTATTGGTACAGTTCAAGATATAACAGAACGAAAACGTGTTGAAGAGGTTCTTCGTAAACTTTCTAGTGCAATTAATCAAAATCCAGCATCAATAATTATTTTTAAATTGGATGGCGAGATTGAATATGTTAATCTAAAATATCTTCAAATATCAGGTTTCAGTTTGAATGAAGTATTAGGTAAAAAAATATTTGCATTAGAGCATTTACTTGGAAAGGGAAATTTGTTAGATGATATTAAGAAAGAAATAATCTCTAAGAGTGAATGGAGAGGAGAAATTCAAAGTAAAAATAAGTTTGGCGATTTAATTATAGAGTCTGTTGTTGTATCTCCGATTAAAAATTTGAAGGATGAGATAATTAATTATATTATGGTTAAAGAAGATATAACTTCTAAAAAAGCAGCAGATGAAAAAATTAAATTATTGGCTTATGCGCTAGAAAGTATAAATGAAGGTGTAAGCATTACAGATGTGAATGATAATATAACTTATGTTAATAAGGCATTTTGCAAAAACTATGGCTATACCGAAAAAGAATTAATTGGGAAATGTTCAGATATATTCAAATCGAAAAATAATTCCAAAGAAATTTTAAATGAAATATTTCCGCAGACATTAAAAGGAGGATGGAAGGGCGAATTGTTAAATGTTAGAAAAAATGGAGATGAATTTCCAATATATCTTTCAACATCGGTAATTCTTGATGATAACAGAAATCCAATTGCATTGATGGGAGTTTCTTCGGATATTACAGATAGAAAAAAAGTTGAAGAATCTTTAATCTTAGCTAAAGAAAAAGCGGAAGAAATGAATAGAATAAAATCAAACTTTCTGGCAAATATGAGCCATGAGCTAAGAACGCCGCTAATTGCAATTCTTGGGTTTTCTGAAATTTTATCGGAATATATTTCTAATGAAGAGCAGTTAAGAATGATTGAGTCAATTCACCTTGGCGGTAAAAGACTGTTGCAAACTCTCAACCAGCTTTTAGATTTGTCCCGCATTGAAGCAAATAAAATTGAATTAAATTTAACTGAAATAAATGTAGTCCCTATTATTTATGCTTCAGCAAAACTATTTGAAGCTTTTGCAGCGAGAAAAAATTTATATATTCGCGTAAATGTTAAAAAAGAAAAATTATTATCAATTCTCGATGAAAATTTACTAGTTCAAATTCTGAATAATTTAATTAATAATGCAATAAAGTTTACTGAAAGCGGCGGCGTTACTATTGAAGCGGAGGAAGAAACTTTCGATAATAAAAATTGGATTGTAATAAATATTATCGATACTGGTATTGGTATTCCTAAAGATGGATTAAAAGTTATATTTGAAGAATTTAGACAAATTAGTGAAGGTATAAATAGATCTCATGAAGGAACTGGACTTGGACTCACAATTTCGAAAAAATCTATCATGCTTATGAATGGAGAAATTGAAGTTGAAAGTATGCTTAACAAAGGTTCAAAATTTACAGTAAGATTTCCATCCGTTTAGAATGAAATTTCTATAGATGGCGAAATAAAAAAATAATTAAAAATCATTGTGTAAAAATGGAAATTGAAAAAAGAAAAAAGGTCTTGTTAGTTGAAAATGATCTTCCAAGTATTCAGGTAATTCAACTGGCGTTAAATAAAATTTGTAGTGTTGATGTTGCAGAAAAAGGCGAAACTGCAATAAATATGGCCAAGCAAGAAAATTATGATTTAATTTTAATGGATATTGGCTTAGGGCTTGGAATGAACGGAATCCAAACTACAAAGGAAATTAGAAAATTTCCCGGTTATGAAAATATTCCAATAGTTGCTGTAACGGCTTACGCAATGCAAGGTGACAGAGAAAAATTTCTTTCTGAAGGTTTAACTCATTACATCTCAAAACCATTTGAAGTAAGAGCATTGCAAAATCTTGTTAGAAGTATTTTAGATATAAAAAATTAATTTGCCGTATTATAAATTTGAAAAAGAAAATTTTGAGTCAGACAAATTGAAATTATCTGCAAAAAATTCAATTGATTTTTATTAAAATTATTTCGCTGTGGTTTTAGTATAGTTATTAAAGACATACCTACAAAATTTCTTCTAAACTTTCATTTGTCGCTTGCTTGTCAAATTTATAATTTCACAAATAAAATTTACAATTATAAAAATTTATTTTTATGAACATTATAGAGACGTTCAATCTTAGAAAAGAATACGACAGCTTAGTAGCTTTAGATAATCTCAATCTTCAAATTGAAGAAGGTGAAATTTTCGGTTTGCTTGGCCCAAATGGGGCAGGTAAAACAACAACTTTGATGACATTAACAACTCTAATTAAACCAACTTCGGGAACTGCAAAGGTAAATGGATTTGATATCGTACGCGAACCTTCGTCAGTAAGAAAATCTATTGGAATTGTATTCCAAGATCCAAGTTCAGATGATATTCTTACCGGCTATGAAAATTTAAAGTTACATGGAATGCTATACAGTATGCCTGTAACACTGCGTGAACAAAGAATTAAAGAAGTTCTTAAGCTTGTCGATCTTGAAGATAGGAAAGATGATCAAGTAAAAAAATATTCCGGAGGAATGCGAAGAAGATTAGAAATAGCTAGAGGTTTAATGCATCACCCCAAAGTTTTATTTTTAGATGAACCGACTTTAGGATTAGATCCTCAATCACGCGAAAATATTTGGAAATACATAGAACATCTTTCTAATGAAGAAAAGATAAGTTTGATTTTAACAACTCATTATATGGAAGAAGTTGATCGTCTTTGCGGAAAGCTTGCAATAATTGATAAAGGCAAAATTGTTGCTTTGGATTCTCCATCAAATTTGAAGAGAATTATTGGCGGCGATGTGGTTATTATGAAAATTAATAATCTTGATCTTGAAGTAATGAGAAGGTTTCCATTTATAAAAAATATAGAAAGCAAAAATGGTCTATATTATTTAACTGTTATAAATGCAAGTGAAAATCTTCAGCAAATTTTTCAAGCTGCTGGGAAAGTCGAATCTGTTGAAATTCATTCACCTACACTTAATGATGTATTTTTACATTTTACCGGAAGAGAAATCCGCGAAGAATCTCCGGAAGGCGGATGGGGACAGCGAGTAATGAATTTGAGGTCAAACAAATGAATGAGATAAACGGAATAATTGCCATTTGGTATAGAGAATTCAAAGTTTTCTTAAGAGAAAAATCGAGAATTATAGCTTCGATTGTCAATCCAATTCTTTGGCTTTTAATTTTTGGCGGAGGACTAGGTTCCAATGTTTCAATTACTGGAATAAATTATCAAACATTTATTTATCCTGGAATTTTAATTCAAGCAGTTTTATTCTCTTCAATATTTTTTGGTGTTTATATTGTATGGGATAGGAAAATTGATTTTCTAAAGGAAGTTCTTGTCGCTCCAATTTCAAGAACTTCAATTTTCATTGGCAAAATAATTGGAGGAGCAACAGATGCTTTAATCCAATCTCTTATTCTTCTTTTAATTGGAATTATTTTTGGGAAGTTAGGAATTATTCCAGGACTTCAATTCGGGCTGATTGCTTTTTTTATCTCACTAATTATTTTACTAATTACAACAACATCAATGGTAAGTATCGGTTTAATAATTGGCTCGCGAATGGAAAGCCCGGAAGGATTTCAGTTGATTACAAGTTTTTTGTTATTTCCGATTTTCTTTTTATCTGGCGCATTATTCCCGATTAACAAACTGCCAGCATGGCTTGCGCCATTAACTTTTATCGATCCTTTAACCTATGCTGTTGATTCACTTAGAAATGTAATTTTGGGCACCTCACAATTTACTTTATCATTTGATTTAGGGATTATTACTTTATTTTCAATTGTTATAATTATTATTGGAACTTTTGCTTTTGAAAAAATGAAAGTTTGAAAATAAATTTTGTTGAAAATTAAATAATGCTTGTAACAAAATGAATTGATCCTCTTGGTTGTATAAATTTTTTCTTTAATAAAAAATTGATATAAGAATTCAATTTGCAAATAAATGGAACTTGAACTTAATCTTTCCATTTATCATATTGTATTCAGCTAATATTACCGAAAGTTATTCTAAAAATAATTTTATATTTGACTGCCGCCAAAAATAATAATCATATCTTTTATCGGATTTAGTATTGACTAAAATATTTGTTTATGCTAGTAAAGATTCAGTTTTTAAAAAAATATCTTATTCATTTTATCAATCTGATTTTAAAGCTTCATTAAAGTTATTAAAAACTGAAAAAGAATTTCTTAGCTTATTAAAAAAAGTTAAGCATGGGATAATTGTAGTCGATCAAACATCTTTAAATCTACAAGACTTAAACGCAATTAAATTAAGAAATAAATTTGCACCTTTTATACCGCTCATTGTGATAATTAAAAATTCAAAAAGTAATATGGCATCAAAATATATTTCTGCTGGTGCTTTTGATTTTATTACTTTACGTCAAATAAGTTTTCTACCACATATTGCTTCATATGCTTTAAAGTATCAAAATATTCTAAAAGAAAAATTTTTCATAGCACCGGAATCTTCAAAAAAAAATGAAAGCGTCTTAACCTCACACAAAATGTTTGAAGCTTTGAAAGAAACTGAAGAAAGATTTCGATTAGCTTTTGAGAATTCTGCTATAGCTAAAACAATTTCAAAATTTGATGGAACTATTTTAAAAGCAAACAAAGCATTTTGCAGCATGGTTGGGTATTCTGAAGATGAACTAATTAGTAAGAATATTCTTTCAATTACTCATCCGGATGATGTAACAGAAAATATTAGAATAGTTAAGAGCTTGTTAGAACTGCCTGAACATTCCAAACATTTTGAAAAAAGATACATTCATAAAAATGGAAAAATTATTTGGGCGTCGGTAAGTGCTATTGTGCAGCATGATAAATTAAGCGGCAATGTATTTCTAACTTCTGAAGTTCAGGATATTACTGAAAAAAAATTAGTAGCTGAAGCTTTAGAAAAAAGTGAGGAAAAATTTCATAAAGCATTTATGAATATTCCTGAAGGACTTTCAATTACAAGATTAAAGGATGGAAAAATTATCGAAGTAAATGATAGATTTATTGAAGTATTTCAATTCTCACGAGATGAGGTAATTGGAAAGACAACAGTTGAACTAAATCTTTGGGTTAATCATGAAGACCGTAAAAAGTTCGCTGCCGTAGTTGCTAATAGAGGCAGTGTCAAATCTTTTGAAGTCATTTGGCATAAAAAAAATGGAGAAATTATTCCTCTCCTGTGCTCAGCTAATTTAATTGAAATTAATAATGAGAAATTAATTTTAACAATTGCTCAGGATATTTCCGAAAAAAAATTAACAGAACAAAAATTAATTGAAGCAAAAGAAAAAGCCGAAGAAATGAATAGGTTAAAAGCTTCGTTTCTATCGAACATGAGTCATGAACTTCGTACGCCGATGACTGGAATATTGGGAATCTCTGAAATTCTTAAAGGCGAAATTAAAGATCCAGATATTCATATGCTTGTAAATTCACTTCAAAATAGTGCAAAGCGCCTTCATGAAACTTTGAATTTAATAATGGAGCTTTCACAAATTGATTCCGGAAGGTTAGAAATTTTAAAATCAAGTGTAAACCTTTATGACTTTGCAGTAAAAACTCTTGAAGTTCACAGGCATCTTGCATTGAAGAAAAATATTAATTTAGAACTAAACGTAAATTGCGAAAATGAATTTGTTGAAATCGATGATCGAATTTGCGGTGAAATAATTAACAACCTTGTTGGTAATGCGGTTAAATATACCAAGAAGGGAAGTATAACTGTAAATGTAAAGTTAGATGTAAATAAAAAACAAAAATTATTGTTAATTAGTGTTAAAGATACTGGTATTGGAATTTCACAAAATAAATTGCAGAATATTTTTGATGAATTCCGGCAGGAAAGCGAAGGTTATAATAGAATGTTTGAAGGTACGGGATTGGGCTTAACTGTTACCAAAAAACTTGTCGAAGCATTAAATGGTTCAATATCTGTAAAAAGTAAAGTAGGGAAGGGAACAACTTTCTCTTTAATTCTGCCTATTTAATATTCTAAGTTGAAAAAAATAGTAAGCCGGCCGAATCATAAAATACTCTAAGATAAGGGAACCTCTATATTCAAGCCAAAATAAAATTTGAAATAAGCATCTGTAAAATAATTCTTATTTATTTAATAAATCAGATAACTGTTGGAACTGAAAAAAT
The DNA here is from genome assembly GCA_021824145.1 of Bacteroidota bacterium. Lineage (GTDB taxonomy): Bacteria > Bacteroidota > Ignavibacteria > Ignavibacteriales > Ignavibacteriaceae > FEN-1297. The sequence goes on along the minus strand of JAKALM010000003.1, from coordinate 158,988 downwards.
AAACTTACTTCCTTTCCCAGGTTCACTTTCAACTCTAAGCTTGCCATTTTGAGCTTGCATAAATTCCTTAGCAATTGCAAGCCCAAGTCCCCAGCCTTGTTTTGCTTTTGTTCCAACTTGCATAAATCTGTGAAATAATTTCTCTTGATCTTCTTTTGATATTCCAGGGCCATTATCAGTTATTGAAAATTCAACTTCATTTTCAGCTTTCTTAACATCGATTGTAATTACGCCTCCGCTCTGGGAATATCTAATTGCATTGTTTAAAATATTTATGAAAACAAAAACAAGTTTTTCTACATCTGCTTTAATTTCTGGCAAGCTTTCTTCAATATTCGTCTGCAAGTCAATGTGCTTTTCCGAAAGCTGCATCATAAGTGCAGTTGTTCCGATGTCAATTATTACGTCTGGTTTTATAGATGAAAATTTTAATTTTATGTTTCCCGTTTCAATTTGTGAAAAGTCGAGAAGTTCATTTATTACTCTAGAAAGTCTTGTGCTTTGCTGCTTTAAAGAATTTATAATTTCTCTCTGCTCAGTATTTAAATCCCCAAGCCTTCGGTCATCAAGCAATTTTAAGCTTAGGTTGATTGACGAAAGCGGTGTCTTAAGCTCATGCGATACAGTTGCAATCAAATTTGTCTTTGCAGTATCCCTTTCCTGATATCTAGTAATATTCTTTAACATGCAGATGTAGCCGAATAGTTTATTATTTTTATTCGATGATTTAATATCTACGGCAATGTTTTCAACTGTGAAATATTCTTCCTTTCCGTCAACTGCAATTTTTATTGGCTGAATTTCCTGATGCTCGTTATTATCTGGCGCCATAACATTTGAAATCATTTTTCTGATTAAATCATTTCTTGCTGCTACATCAGGTGCATATTTATTTAAAACATCCTCTTCTTTTAATCCAGTTAGCTTTAATGTGGAGTTATTTATAATAATAATTTTTTTGTTCTCATCAAGTATTAGTACTGCATCCTGAAGATTCTGAACAATTGCATCCATTCTCTTTTTTTCAAAAAGCAATTTATCAAGATTAGTTTCTTCATACTCCTTTAAGCGCTGTACCATTACATTGAAAGCTCTTGCAAGATCGCCCATTTCATCTTTTGAAGTTATATTTAATTTCTGATCGTAATCCCTTTCAGAAATTGCTTTGATCTTATCTGTCAATTCAGTTATCGGACTAACAATCTTTCCAGGAAAACTTATTACAAAAAATAATGTTAAAAGAATGCTTACTGATGCAACTACTGCCATATAAAATGTAATATTCTCAGCTGTGCTTTCTGCTTCACTATTGCGCCTTAAAATTGCGTTTATGTTTAACTTATAAATATCAAATATGTTTTCTTTAGCTTGATCATAACTTAAGTTAAGCGAAGCAATTTCAGATGAAATTGCGTTAAAATTTTTTGCTTTTATTTTGCTTACTGTCAAACTAAACTCTTTGTAATTTTGATTTAATTCAACCGCTAACTCAGCTTCACCTATTTCAGTTATATTATGCTTTTCTAGGTCTAAATTCTTTTCAAACTCTGCTGAATAATTCTCGAATTTTATATCAGCTCTTTTTATAGAATCTTTAGACGGATTCTTATAAATCTGTCTAAAAATATTATCATATATTGCATCAAGGCTTCTTTGCATATTCATTGTGTAATCAACAGAGCGGTAATTATCTTTTATAGTTCCTCTTGAGCTTTGAGCAATCCTATTGATAAAAACGATGCCAATAATGCTTAGAATTAAGATTACTAAGAATAATAAAGCAACTCCGGAAAATATTTTTGATTTAATCTTTTTCATGATTTGAAACTATCAAAATATCCATACCCGATTTTTCAATCTGTTTATTTAATCCTCTTAAGAAATTTCCATATTTTATTTTTTGAACCAATGAAACTGATGGCGTTCCAATTACTATTAATCCAGCTTCTTTCGATACAGCAAAATCTGAAATTGCTTTGGCTTTGTCTTTATCGCTAAGTTCAACAACTTCAGCACCAAGTTCTGTTGCCAGCTTAAAATTGTTAATCAGATGGCGCTGATCTTTTGGATTTATATTTGCCAAAGATTCTTTCGGTGTCTGCACATAAACTACAAACCATTTAGCATTAAAAAAAGATGCAAATCTAGAAGAGCGTCTTATCAATTTACTTGCTGATTTTCCGTTTGAACTTATGCAGGTTATTAAAGAATTAATTCTTCCTCTTTGCGGTGAAGGAATTTCGCGGACTATTTTTCTTTCAACTTGCCTAGAAACTTCTTTAAGCGCTAAATCGCGAAGCTGAAGCAGTTTATCTTTTTGGAAAAAATTTTGAAGCGCAGTCGATACTTTAGCCTTATCATAAATTTTACCTTCGTTCAAACGGTCAATTAATTCTTCTATCGTCAAGTCAACATTTACAACTTCGTCCGCCATCTGAATTATTTTATCCGGTATTCGCTCTTTAATTTCTACTCCGGTTATTTTTTCAACTTCCGCTTTAATGCTTTCAATATGTTGAATATTAACTGTGGTAATTACGTTGATGTTATTCTCTAAAATTTCAGCAACATCCTGCCAGCGCTTTTCGTTTCTTGAGCCTGGAACATTTGTATGTGCAAGTTCATCAACAAGAACTACCTGCGGCTTTTGAAGAAGCACAGCATCAATGTCCATTTCTTCTAATTCTTTGCCTTTGTAAAAAATTTTTTTTCTTTTTATTGCAGGCAAGCCTTCGAGCAGCTTGGTGGTTTCTTTTCTTCCATGAGTTTCAACGAAGCCGATAAAAACATTAATATTATCTTTAACTAGCTCGTGACCTTCAAGCAGCATACGGTAAGTTTTCCCAACTCCGGCTGCAAGACCTAAATAAATCTTAAGCTTGCCGCGGTTGGAAGCTTTAATCATCTCTAAAAATCTTCCGGCTGATGACGATATGGAAATTTCTGAATCCATTTTATCTCATTGCATGTTTTATCTTCGACTTCAGTTACGAAAATATAAAAGTTTAGCCAATATTTTTCATATTAGAAAGTATACATTGAACCTATCAAAAGTGTATTCTGATTATCGTTAATCAATTTACCGCTGCTGTCTTCAAAAGAAAAAGCATTGTTTGACCAATCTCTTCTGTACTCTAATCTTGTTGTTAAGCTGCTTGTAAATTTAAATTCATAAGTCAAAGTTACTTCTCTTAATGTTTGAATAATACCAGTCGTAAATCCGCTAGGATCATCATATACTTCTCCGCGAAAGCCGAAGGAATGAAATTGATTAAAAGAATATTTCCCGGTAAAAGCGATGCCCTTCCAGATTGCATAGCCTGAAGGTGCTAAAGCTTCCTGTCCGTAATCGGCATTTAATGTAAGAAATAGATCTGGAGTCGCTTGATAATTTAAGATTGTATCAAACACATGTCGCTGCTTTGTTGCAATTGCTGTTCCATCCCGTTCCTCTGGTCCGCCTATCCAATTTTCAATAAATGTGAATGAAGGAATGGGTGTCCATGAAATTTCGGCGCCAAGAGTTTTTCCTTTATTATTATCTACAACATTGTTCCATCCGTTATAGATATAAACAGTTGCATTAAACTGAATGCTGAAAGGATAGCTTGCACACAATCCCAAATGATAATATGGAATTGCATAAGCAAAAAGAATAGACCTGCTGTAGTTAATATTTCCGAATGATTCTATCACCTCGCCGCCCATGTGAGTTACCATCTTACCGGCGTTAATAGTAATTCCCTTTCCAATAGGAACGACTGCGGTTAGATATGCATCTTCAACGTTGCGAAGAGATTTTTCAGAGCCAAGCCCTGCATCGCTGTTAACTAAATCCATTGTCTGTCCAAATCCAAGATCAATTCTAAATCCAACAGGACTTGCAGTTTTTTGAAGAGTTATTTTTACCAGATTAATATTAAACTGGTTCTCATAGAGATCGAAATTACTATAACGGTTAATATGACTTGCCGGATCATTAAAATTTTTATTGAAGTTTACATCTACCATTCCAGTTATCGACAGCGGGTTAGCGGTCGAATCTTTAGATTGTGAATTGATATTTTTAGGAAACCAAATCACTATTATAATTGCTGAATAAAATATTACAGTACGGAGTATTGTTTTATTCATTTTAATTCAACTTATCCAAAGCCAAATTTAACTTTAGAACGTTTACTCTTTCTGGTCCAAATAAACCAAATAATGGTTTGCCAATGTGTTCATCAACTAATCTTTTTAGTTGATCTTCACTTAAACCTCTTGCTCTTGCTACTCTTGGTATTTGCACAAGCGCACCTTGCACAGAAATATCTGGGTCAATTCCGCTTCCGGAAGCAGTTACTAAATCTGCCGGAATTTGAACTCTCTTTATTCCTGGATTCCTTTTCAAAAAGTCATTTATCCTGTGTTCAACACTGTCTAAGTATGCGGGATTCGTCGGGCCAAAGTTCGAGCCGCCGGTTGAAGCAGCATTATAATCAACTGCTGAAGGTCTTCCCCAAAAATATTTATCTTCTGTAAATTTTTGTCCGATGTTTGCAAATCCAATTAGCTTTCCACTTTTATAAATTGGAAATCCATTTGCCTGCTGTGGAAACAACTTTCCGATTCCCCAAATAAGAAGTGGGAACAACAAGCCAAACATTATTAAAGTTGTAAAGTGAAGGCCTAAAACATTTCTAATCGATTTCATATCTTAATCCAAATAAATTTTTTTAATCTCAAAATTATTTCAGTTCTATATATTTTTCAGTTGCCTGACTCCATTAAATGTGCAACTTTCTTACTTTTTGCATAGCCTCATTATAGTTAAGGTTCTTAATGAAAGAACAACGAAACGACCATATCAATTAATTTTATTCCAATAAATGGAACAATAACTCCGCCTAAGCCGTAAATTAAAATGTTTCTCCTAAGTAAAGCGCTTGCACCTATTGGCTTGTACTTTACTCCTCTTAATGCCAGTGGAACTAAAGCAAGAATTATAAACGCATTAAAAATTACTGCTGATAATATTGCAGACTGTGGTGAACTAAGCTTCATTATATTTAAAACATTTAACGCTGGTATTGAAATAGAAAATACTGCTGGAATTATCGCAAAATATTTTGCCACGTCATTTGCAATAGAGAATGTTGTAACATTGCCGCGAGTTATCAGCAATTGTTTTCCAATCTCAATTACTTCAAGCAGCTTTGTCGGATCGCTGTCAAGATCAACCATGTTTGCCGCTTCTTTTGCCGCTTGAGTTCCTGAGTTCATAGCAACTGCAACATCAGCCTGTGCAAGTGCTGGCGCATCGTTTGTACCATCGCCCATCATTGCTATTAATTTGCCCTCCTGCTGCTCTTTTAAAATGTAATTCATTTTATCTTCTGGTTTTGCTTCAGCTATAAAATCATCAACACCAGCTTTCATAGCAATGTATTTTGCAGTAAGTGGATTGTCACCGGTTACCATAACAGTTTTAACTCCCATCTTGCGTAATCTTTCAAATCTTTCCTTAATTCCTGGCTTAATAATATCTTCAAGCTGAACAACGCCTAATAATTTTTTGTTTACGGTTACTGCAAGTGGTGTGCCTCCGTTTTCTGCAATTTCTGTAACTACTTTTTCTGCCTGACTTAAAACTCCATTTTCTTTATCTGCATAATTTTTTATTGCGTCCCAAGCGCCTTTTCTAACTTGCGTTCCATCTGGTAAATCAACTCCACTCATTCTTGTTTCAGCAGTAAACTTTATAAATTTTGCATTTTCATATTCACCATTTTTTATTTCAATATTTTTTTCAACAAGTTCAATTATTGACTTGCCTTCTGGCGTTGAGTCTGAAATTGAACTTAAATAACAGTATTTCATTATTACTGATTTGTCTGCGCCATTTATCGGGAAAATATTTGTTGCTTTCCTATTTCCGATTGTAATTGTTCCTGTTTTGTCCAACAGAACTGTATCAATGTCTCCTGCATTTTCAACTGCTTTGCCTGATTTTGCTATAACATCAGCGCCTAAAGCTCTGTCCATTCCAGCAATTCCTATGGCAGAAAGTAGTCCCCCGATTGTTGTTGGAATTAAACAAACAAATAATGAAACTAAGGCTGAAATAGTAATTATTGTATTAAGGTAAAATGCAAAAGGGAAAAGCGTAACTGTTACAAATAGAAATATTAATGTAAAGCTTGCAAGTAAAACAGTAAGCGCAATTTCGTTTGGAGTTTTCTGCCTCTTTGCACCTTCAACTAGGCCAATCATTTTATCTAGAAAAGATTCTCCAGAATTAGTTGTTACTTGAACTTTTATTCTGTCAGATAGAACTCTTGTGCCGCCAACAACTCCTGAATGGTCAGTTTCTGCTTCTCTTATCACTGGTGCAGATTCTCCAGTAATTGCGGATTCATCAATAGAAGCTAAGCCTTCAATAATTTCTCCATCTGCAGGAAGTGTATCCCCAGCTTCAGCTAAATAAATGTCGCCTTTTTTCAATACGGAAGAACTAATAATTTTTAGTGATCCATCACTTTCAACTAACTTAGCCGGCGTATCTTCTCTAGCCTTCCTTAAAGATGCAGCTTGAGCTTTGCCTCTTTCTTCTGCCATAGCTTCGGCAAAGTTTGCAAAAAGCAGAGTTAGAAAAAGTAGAAATGTAATTACAAAATTATATACAAAGCTGCCCTGTCCCGATCTTTGATTTATCGCAGTTATAACTGAAACAACAAACATTATTGCTGTTCCAATCTCAACTGTAAACATTACAGGATTTTTCAATAAATATAACGGGTTAAGTTTTTCAAATGACGATGTTATTGCATGCTTTACTATCGCTAGCTCAAATAATTTTAGTGGCTTTTTATGTTTCATTTTCTAGTTCTTTATGATGTTTTACAAAGCAAGATGTTCGGCAATTGGGCCTAATGCCAGAGCGGGGAAAAAGTTCAATGCTGAAACTATAATAATTATTCCCAATACCATAAATGCGAATGTATAGCTTTCTGCTTTTAATGTACCAACAGATTCTGGAATATATTTTTTCTCTGCCATCATTCCTGCAATTGCAACTGGGCCAATTATCGGAATAAATCTGCCGATGAAGATGACTATGCCGCCAATTATATTCCAGAAATAATTATTAATTCCTAAGCCAGCAAAATTAGATCCGTTATTTGCATTGCAAGAAGTAAATTGATAAAGCATTGCAGAAAATCCATGAAATGAAGGATTGTTCAGCCATGGTAAGTTTGGATTTTTAGCAACAGCATAAGATGCAATTGCAGTTGGTACTAAAACCAAGAAAGGAGTTACTAACAATACTAACGCTGCAATCTTTACTTCTTTTGCCTCTATCTTTTTACCTAAGAATTCCGGAGTTCGGCCAACCATTAAACCGGAAATAAAAATTGCAATTATGATATATATAAAAAAGTTTATGAAACCTACGCCTACACCGCCGTATAGAGCATTTATCATCATATCTAGCATGTAAACTCCTCCTGAAAGCGGCATCTGGCTGTCGTGCATTGAATTGACCGAGCCGTTTGAAGTAGATGTAGTTGAAACCCCCCAATAAGCTGATGCTGCCGCACCGAAGCGAACTTCTTTTCCTTCCATATTTCCAAGCGACTGATTTATTCCCATCTTAGTAATCAAAGGATTGCCGGCAGTTTCATAATTAATATTTATTGCGGCGAAAGTAATAAATAATAATGTCATTATTCCGAAAAAAATCCACGCAAGTTTTTTTCTGTCTAAATAATATCCGAAACTAAAAACTAATGCTATTGGTATAAATAGAATTGAAAAATTTTCAACCATATCTGTAAGATAATTTGGATTTTCAAACGGATGCGCTGAATTTGTTCCGAAATATCCGCCGCCATTTGTGCCAAGCTGTTTAATCGAAATCATAGAAGCAACTGGGCCTGTTGCTACACGAACTGTATCGCCTTGCAATGTTAAAGTTTTTTGTTGCGCTTTGAATGTTTGTGGTACTCCATTCAGCAATAGAATTATTGAAACTACAAATGCCAGCGGAAGTAATATTCGTGTACAGCTTTTTAAAAACAGATTATAAAAATTACCAAGATTGCTCGCTTGACGCTGAGTTAATCCTTTAAATATTAATGCAAGCGCTGCTATTCCGGTTCCGGCGCTGACAAATTGGAGAAATGTAAAAACAAACATCTGTGAAAAATACGTTGCCGATGTCTCTCCTGAATAAGCCTGCATATTTGTGTTTGTTACAAAGCTTACTGCTGAATGAAACGCAAGCGAAGGTTCCATGCTTGCAATGCGGGCTGGATTTAATATTGGTATCCATCCTTGAACTAGCAGAACAGCAAAGGACCAGATAAAAAATATTAAATTCAGCAGCAGCATTGCTTTCATACTTTTCTTCCAGTCCATTTCTTCGTTAGGATCGATTGCTGAAATTTTGAATATCAAATTTTCAAGGGGAGTGAAAAAATCTGTCCAAACTTTCTCTCCTTTAAATACTTTGCTTATATACTTTCCAAATGGAACCGCAAGTATAACTGTAAATAAAAAGCCGAATATTATTCCTGACATATCTGTATCCATAGCTTTGCCTTAAAATTTTTCCGGTTTGATTAACACATAAAAAAGATATAAACCAATTAAAATACTTATGACTAACAGAATGACCATTTATTTTTCCTATAGGTTATTAAAAAAATCAATTGACTTATAAGTTATCCAGAACAGAACTGCACTAAGAAGTATCATTAAAATTGTAATCATCTCTGCATCTCCAAAGACTTTTTTCTAATTTGAACTCTACCGTAATTCCATTTCAATGCCAATAATATATGGCTGTAAACAAGTTGAATTAAGGATAGTTGAAGATTGATTTTGATAATAACCTTCCAAAACGGAAAAGTAATTTTTCAAATCGGTATGGTTAGAAAATCTTAAATTATAATTGCGGTCTTAAAAATTCTTAAATTCTCATTTTTATAACGCATATGATTAATTACTTATTGGCATTTCGCTTGTAATTATTCATTTAGTTATCAAGGCAAGTTTAGAAAAATGAGACGATATACAGCATATATGAGCGGAGAAAGATTTTTAGCCGATAAAAAATCAATTGCAATCCACGACCTTGAGCATGAAAAAAATGATTGTCTTATTGATGAAATAATTCGTTTAGGAAATGAGCTGCCGTTCAAAAGATTAGAAGATGCTATTGAAAACGGTTACTCAAAGTGCAGTTTTTGTTTCGGCAAAAATGGAAATAATTTTGACAAGAATTATAATTCAATTTGAATTATTCAATTCCGTAAGATTGTAGTTTTCGGTAAAGAGTAGTTAATCCGATTCCCAATATTTCAGCAGCTTTAGTTTTATTACCATTAACGCTTTCAAGTGTTTTTAAGATATGATTTTTTTCAACATCCCCTAGGAGGGTTGCTTTATTTTGTAGTTCGTTTGCATTTACAAAAAATTCTTTTGGCAATGTATTTTCAGTTAAGATTTCTCCTTCAGATAAAATTACTGCGCGCTCAATAACATTGCGAAGTTCGCGGATATTGCCGGGGAAGTTGTATCTTTTAATACTTTCAAAAAAGCCTTTAGAAATATCTCTAATATCTTTATTAAGTTTTTTGCTGAACAGTTTTACAAAAAACTCAGTTAGCAGCTCAATGTCTTCTTTCCTGTCTCTTAATGAAGGGAGCTCAATTTTCATAACACCGATTCTATAATATAAGTCAGATCGAAAATTTCCTTTCCCGATTTCTTCTTCTAAATTTTTATTTGTTGCGGCAATAATTCTAACATCTACTTTTGTGGATTTTGTATCGCCGGGTTTTATAAATTCATTTGATTCAAGCACACGCAAAAACTTTGCTTGAAGTGAAAGATCAAGGTCTCCAATCTCATCTAAAAATAATGTTCCAAGATGCGCTTCTTCAAATAGTCCTTTTTTGTTTTTTATGGCTCCTGTAAATGCACCGGCTTTATATCCAAACATTTCCGATTCTAAAAGTTCTTTTGCAATTGCGCTGCAATTAACAGCAACGAATGATTTATCTTTCCTTTCACTTGCATAATGAATAGCTTGTGCAAATAATTCTTTGCCGGTTCCAGTTTCTCCTAATAACAAAACAGGTGTATCGGTTGCTGCAACTTTTATTGCAAGTTCTTTAGCATTTTTTATAGAAATAGAATTCCCAGTTATCGATTCGAAATTAAATTTCTTATTTACAGTTTTTTCTAGCTGCTCAATTCTTTTTTTCAATTGAACTTTTTCTATTGCCCGATGAACCAAAGGAATAATTTTATTGTCTTCGTCGCCCTTAGTTATGTAATCAAAAGCTCCTTCTTTAATTGCGCGCACTCCATCTTGTATTGTGCCGTAAGCTGTAAGCATAATAATTTCGCAAAGTGGATTTATTTCTTTTATCTTCGCAATAAGGTCAATTCCGTAAACATCAGGCAGTTTTACATCTGAAATAACTACTGAAATATCTTCTTTCTTTAAAATATTCAATCCTGCTTCGCCTGTCGCTGCATCAAAAGTGTTGAAATCTTCTAGCTTCAAAAGCTTGATTAGAAGTATTCGCAAATCATTTTCATCATCAATTATAAGTATTGATTCTTTCATATCTTTATTCTTTTTAGCGAATTAAAAATAACTATAAACTTTTAATTATTCATTTAATGTTCTATCATTTTGTTTGATTAGTATTTAATTGTTTGCTTACAAAAAAATAATTATTATTAGCAATACTTAAAAATGTTCAATGTTTAAAGATGATCTTCCTTACAAAAAATTATAAAGCAATAACTTAACTTATTTAATAATAATCCACATAAAACGAGTTAATTAAATGTTCTAACTTATATTTTACAAATATCTGCTGTTGAATAAATTATCAAGATAAAATTACTTTAAGAAAATGTCATCAGGTATTCTAAAAAAAATTATTACTCTCTTTTTCTTAATAATAATTATTATAATTATTTCGGGGATCTACTATTATAATTATCAAAAAAAAATTATTAAGAAAAATATTTACAATGAACTTTCGAACTTTGCCAAAGAAAATGTAAGCGATATAAATTTATGGTTAAAAGAAAGAAATAGTGATGCGGAGATTGCATTTAATGATATAAGTTTTAAAAGGGAAGTACTTTCTTTAATTAAGAATCCAAATAATGCTGAGAATAAGAGGCTTCTGAAAAATTGGCTTCTGACTATAAATAATAATCATGATTATTCCGAAATATATATTATTGATAATAATGGAAAATTTCTTTTTTCTTTATCAGGTTCCAGAAAAGAACTTACACCCAAAAGCTTACAAAGTGCATTGTTAATTATCAAGAAAAGAAAAATTGAATATTCAAATCTTAGAAAGGATCCATTAACTGGGAAAATATATTTAGATTATATTGCTCCTATTTTCTTAAAAAATGGAAGTAAAAATTATACTCTTGGTGCTGTAATTTTTAGAATAAATCCATTTCTAACTTTTTATCCTCTTGTGCAGTCCTTTCCGTTTCCAGCAAAAACTGGCGAGTCATATATTATAAAAAGAGATAGCGACTTTGTAACTATTTTGAGTAATCTAAAATATAAAACAGATGCAGCGCTGAATTATAGAGTTAAAATAACCAATACAGATGATCCTTCAGTGAATGCAGCATTAGGCAAAGTTGGCGTCTTTGAGGGAAATGATTATAGAGGTGTTCCTGTCTTAGCTGATATTCGTAAAATTCCATATTCACCTTGGTATCTTATAACCAAAATTGATCAATCGGAAATTTATGAGCCTATCTCTAATCTGGCATTAATTGTTTTGTCGGTAATCATTTTATTGATCATAATTGCTTTGATTTCTAATTATGTTGTCTGGAAATTTCAAAAGTCAAAAGCAGAACGGCAAAAGTTACTAGATCAATTAGAGAAACATGCTCTTGAAAAGCATTTTTCTTATTTAACAAAATATGCAAATGATATAATATTTCTTGGCAATTCAGATAGAAATATAATTGAAGCTAATGACGCTGCACTTAAAGCTTATGGTTATTCAAAAGAAGAATTCCTTAAGCTTTCCGTTAAAAATTTAAGAGCGCCTGAAAGTTGGGATGAAATAGAAAGAGATTTTAATAAAATCAATAAGTCCAGTGGTATTACATATGAAACTGTACATTTAAGAAAAAATGGCGAAAGGTTCCCAGTCGAAATCAGCGCACGTATTATAGAGATTGAAGGAAATAAATTTTATCAGAATATTATTAGAGATATTACAGAACGAAAGAAATATCAGAACAATCTTGAAAGGCTTAATAGAGTTTATGCAGTCTTGAGTAATGTTAATGAACTTATTGTTCGTGTCCATAATAAAGACTTGGTTCTCAAAGAAGTATGCAGAATAGCCGTAGAATATGGAAAATTTAGAATGGTTTGGATTGGTTTGGTTGATGAACAAACTCAAAAGGTTAATGCTGCTGCAAGTTATGGGTATACTGAAGATTATCTAAGCAAGGTAGATATTTTACTTAATGATTCGGAAAGAAGCAAAGGACCAACAGGTCAGTGCATTATTAGAAATGAGCATATTATATGCAATGATATAGCAGGCAAGGTTGAAATGCAGCCTTGGCAAAAAGATGCTGCAAAAAATAATTATCTCTCTTCAGCTGCATTTCCAATAAAAATTGAATCTAGAGTAATAGGCGCAATTACTTTTTACTCATCCGAAAAGAATTTTTTTAACGATGAAGAAATTAAATTGCTTGACGAAATGGCAAATGACATTTCTTTTGCTCTTAATTTTATTGAAAATGAAATCCAAAGAAAAAATGCTATAGAGACTTTAATCAAAAATGAAAATCAACTTTCGCTTATTTATAGCAACGTTTCTGATATAATTTTCTTTATTTCAGTTGAAGGCGAAAACGATTATCGCTTCATCTCAGTCAATAATTCGTTTACTAATGCTGTTGGTATTCCTAAAGAATTAATTGAAGGTAAATATGTAAAAGAAATTATTCCGGAGTCTTCGCTTTCTTTAGCGCTTATGAACTATAAAAAAGCAATTAATGAGAAACAGACAATTAATTGGGAAGAAGTTACTCAATATCCTGCCGGTCTTAAGTACGGTATTGTATCTGTTACTCCTATTTATAATGAAAATGGAACTTGTACAAATTTAATAGGTACTGTGCAGGATATAACCGAAAATAAAATTGCTCAAGAGGAAATTGAAAAAATAAATCGCAGGTACAAATCATTTTTTGAAGAAGATCTTACAGGCGATTATATTGCACTGCCTTCAGGTAAAATAATTACATGCAATCCTTCGTTTATTAAAATGTTTGGTTTTACTTCGTTAGATGAAGCGCTCAACTTCAACATGTATGGGCTTTATAAAACTCGTCAGAATAGAGATAAATTACTCGAAAATTTGGGTGAACACAAAAAGCTTATAGATTATGAATTAGAAATGCAAACTATTACAGGTTCGCAGCTTTATATAATTGAAAATATAATTGGCAAATTCGATGAGAATGATAATCTTATTGAGATTAAAGGATATATTATAAATAATACCGCAAGAAAATTAGTTGAGATAGAAAATCGTAAATTGCTTAGAGGTATCCAGCAAAGCCCAGCAATTGTTATAATTACAGATATTGAAGGTAGAATTGAATTTGTTAATGATAAGTTTTGTGAAATTACCGGATATACTGTTGCAGAAGTAATCGGTAAAAATCCACGTATTTTATCTTCTGGAGAAAAAACCAAAGAGGAATATGCTGAATTATGGAATACTATTCTTTCCGGCAAAGTATGGTATGGCGAATTACATAATAAGAAAAAATCCGGAGAATATTACTGGCAGTATGCTTCAATTTCTCCAGTCTTTGATGAAAAAGGGACAATAATAAATTTTATCGCTGTGAATGAAGATATTACCGAACGAAAAAAAGTTGAGTCGGCACTCCAAAAAGACGAGATGATATTAAGAACTGCCTTAGATAATCTTCCAATCATTTTATATATGATTGATAATCAAGGTATATTCAAACTTTCAGTAGGCGCAGGGCTTAAAGCTCTTAATCTTAATGAGAATCAGGTCGTAGGGCAGTCGGTTTATAAAATTTATAAAGAATACCCTAATATTTTAAATACAATCAAAAGATCGCTATCTGGAGAAACTGTTAGCTTTGAGTCAAATGTAGGGGATGCTTTTTTTATAAACTATCTAGTTCCTTTTTCATTGCCGTATGAAAATTTTAATGGAATAATTGGAATCGCTTTAGATATCTCGCAGCTTAAAGAAGCTGAAGAAAAAATACAAATGCTTGCATATGCAGTTAAAAGTGTAAATGAATGTATTTCTATAACTGATGTGAATAATAAAATATTATTCGTTAATGAAACTTTTCTGAACACTTACGGCTATCGTGAAGATGAACTTATCGGGAAAAATATCGGTATTACTCAGCCTGAAGATATTTCTAAAGATTTTGGGGAAAAAATATTGAGCGATACTTTAAGAGAAGGATGGCGCGGCGAATTTATTAATAAAAAGAAAGATGGAACTCTGTTCCCAATTTATCTTTCAACCGCCGTCATCAGAAATGATGAAAATAATCCAATAGCTTTAATTGGAATTGCAACTGATATTAGCGAAAGAAAAGAAGCTGAAAAAGAGCTTATTAAATCCAAAGAAAAAGCGGAGGAGATGAACAAGCTTAAAACTAATTTCTTAAATAATATGAGCCATGAAATGCGCACTCCTTTAGTTGCAATTTTAGGTTATGCTGGATTTTTACTGGATGAGATTCAGAATGTAGAACACATTGAAATGATTAAATCCATTGTAAATGGTGGGAATAGATTATTAGATACTATAAACTCTATCTTGGATTTATCAAAAGTTGAGTCAAATAAATTAGATATAAAATTAACTAAAGTAGATATTTTTTCAGAAACCCAAATTGTAGTTAATAATCTTTTAGTTCTTGCTGAACAGAAAAATTTATATTTAAAAATCATTAAGAAATCTGAAAATGTTTTTTCATTACTAGATAGAAAAGCATTTATTCAAATTGTTGAGAACTTAATTGGTAATGCCATTAAATTTACAAAGTCGGGCGGAGTTACTGTAGTAATTGATAGGATATTTCTAGATAATGCAGATTGGTCTTTATTAAAAGTCATTGATACCGGTATCGGAATTCATAAAGAAAGCTTAAAAATTATTTTTGAGGAATTTAGGCAGGCTAGCGAAGGATTAAATAGATCTTTTGAAGGCAACGGTTTGGGATTAACCATAACTAAAAAATATGTTGATTTAATGGATGGCAAAATTAATGTAGAAAGTGAACCCGGCAAAGGATCAACATTTACTATTATGTTTAAATCTGAATCACCGGAGGCTGACAATTTGCCGCATAATAATCTTCAGAATAAAATATAAATAGAATGAAAGTACTTAAAAATTAAAATCGTCAGATCATAAATTTCTTGTTGTCGAAGATGACCCTGACTCTAGGAATATCGTAAAACTATTTTTCAATAATTTATACCATTTGGAATTTGCATCGAATGGGGAAGTGGCAGTTAATTTGGCAAGTGAAAAAAATATGATTCTTTTTTGACAGTTATAAATCTTGACATGGTTATGAGCAGCTTAAACATCGTATTAAAAATTAGAGAGCTTCTAGAATATAAATCTGTTCCTATTGCTGCTTTTACTGCGTATGAAATGGTCGGTGAAAAGAAAAATTTTTCAGCAATTGCTTTACTCATTATCTCTCCAAGCCTTAAAAGAATGAGTTGATAAAAGTAATTTCTAAGATGCTTAATACTTAAAAATTTTTCAACATTTAATTAATTATACTTGAATATAATTCTTGAGGAAGTTCAGCCGGCGCTTTTTTGCTGGGTTTATCAATAGTATTAATTTCAACTTCATTCCTAATGCATTCTGGCAGCATTGTTCTCACAGTTTTTTCATCAGTGCTTCTTATTGTCATATAAAATGAACTTTGAAACGAAGTGCCATGCGCATAAGGACAAACACACTGCGGGTCATTAATCATTTGAAGTTTGCCTTTAGACATCATCATTAACTGGTAAGGGCACACTCCAGAAGAGCTTGGAATTTTTACTAGAAATGTATGGATTGCTTTTATTTTATTTTTATTATGTTGTAATCCTGAAAAGTTTAAGCACAAAAACAGTAAAGGAATTATTGACAATAAAGCAATGCCTCTTGCTGATAAAAGCTTTTTCATATCTGCTGCCTTTCTTTGGTTTGTGAAATTATTATATCCGCTATTATAATCTCTCAACAATAAACTAAATCCTTTTTTATCTACAATCAAGAAGAAAACGAAGTGATGATATTCTAAATCACTTTTCATGATGCCGCCTCAATATTATTATGTTTGGGCAATTTCATTTTTGCCCTTTCTCTTCCTCGATTTTAAATTATTAAAGCTGATATTCCTTTTGAATAAAGTTTCCTTTTCTATATTAATCCTTCTTGCTTTCAGAATATCATCGTGAGTAATCAGTCCCAATAATTTACTTTTATCGTTTTGCGCAATAACTGGCAGCAAAGAGATTTTATGAAATGCAATCATGTCAGCAGCTTCTCGTAAGGTGCTGTCCTCATAAATTACTACCAGATTACCTTTTATTATTTCACTTATTTTTCTTTCTGCTTGCGATTTTGCATTCTCAATTTCCCGGCGAGTCAATATTCCAATAATTTTTTTATCTTTATCAATTACTGGATATCCGTAATGCAAAGTTCCTTCTCCTCCTGAATTGAGCCACTCTCTTACTTCGGAAATTTTATCATCAGAATTAATTGAATATACTTTTGTGGTTGCGTAATCTTTAACTAAAATTTGAGTTAGAAAATCAACTTCGTATTCATTGGAAACTTTTACTCCTCTTCGTTCTATCTTCTCAGTCATTATAGTATTTTTCATCATTAAGCTGGATACTAAATAAGCAGCGCTGCATCCTGCTAATAACGGAAGTAATCCATATGGCTGCATTGTTGTTTCAAATGCAAAAATAACTGATGCTAAAAGTGCCCTTGCAGAACCTGCAAACATTGCAGCCATTCCCACTAGCGCTGCAATCCTTATATCAACTCCTGAATTTGGAAACAAGCTCAAAACAATATAACCAATGGCAGCGCCTAATCCGCCGCCGATTGTAAACAACGGTGCAAGTGTTCCGCCTGAGGTTCCGCTTCCCAGTGAAATTGTCCATGAAACAAATTTTAAAATAAATAATACTATTAAAGTTTGTCCGATAATTTTTCCGTTCAAAATATTATCAATATTGTCATATCCAACTCCCATGGTGTGTGGTGAAAAATATCCTATAACACCCACAGCTATTGCGCCAATCGCCGGCCACCACATCCAATGAATTGGAAGTTTATCAAATATATCTTCAACATAGTAAACAGATTTGGTTACAAATACAGAGCTTACTCCTATTATTAATCCCAATAACAAATAAATTATTAATGCAATTGATCCGGGTTCAGTAACATTCTTTAAAGCAAAGATTGGAGTCGATCCTACTAAAAAAATTCTTAATGCAGTTGCCGTTGCACTTGCTAAGGTAACAGGTATTAACGATTGAGGCTTAAATTCAAATAATAAAAGTTCAACAGCTAGTAATATCGCAGCAACTGGGCTTCCAAAAGTTGCAGCCATTCCTGCCGCAGCGCCAGATGCTAAAAGAATTTTTCTTTCATCCGCACTTGTTTTCAAAAGTTGCCCAATCAATGAACCTAATGCACCGCCAGTTGCAATTATCGGGCCTTCTGCACCGAATGGTCCGCCTGTTCCAATTGATATTGCTGCCGAAATTGGTTTTAAAAATGTTAATCTTGGTTGTATCCTGCTTTCATTAGTTAATATTTGTTCCATCGCTTCAGGAATTCCGTGTCCTCTTATTCCCGTTGATCCATACTTTGCCATAAGTCCTACTAAAATTGATCCGGCAATCGGAATCAATATCACCCACAATCCAAGATGATTTTGCGCTGGGGAATTAAAGTTAAATGAAAACACTCCATAAAAACATAAATTAGTTATAAGTCCAATTAGTTTAGTAAGGACTTGCGCAACTATTCCGCCCGCTATTCCTAATCCAATTGCAAGAAGTGAAATAATTATTATACGATAATTATAAATATTTTTATCTTCGGGTAAATAAACTGTTTGAAGTGTCGGCTCCATCGAAGGTGCAATTGGAATTCCGGATTCAATAATCTTTTCCCCTTCATCTCTTTCCATGAACATTCCTGGATTTAAAATGAATTATAAAATGGTATTTTTTAACGAAGTCTATGTAGCTGAATATCCGCAAATATTAGAGTTACAATTTATTCAATAAATAATATTCAGTAGTGTGATAGTCTTAACTAAATTTACTAATTCTGTAAGAGGGTGGCCAATTAGTAAGTGTTGTTCATTTCGAATGAATCTTCAACTGAGAAATCTTTCTAAAATGGAGATTTCTCTGGTTGGTCGAAATGACTTTGAAAACTTTTTAGTAAGCCTCTACTAATTTTTAGAATCCGATTAATCAATTAGACCTTGTAACTAGCATACCTCTCCAGCAAAGCTGGTTCGGAATGATAAATTCATTCCTTTGCGTAACTTCATTTATTAATTATTTCTTGTGTCTTCCTATTGGGGAAGCAAAATAATTATATAAACACCGCGCCCCAAATGCTAATGAATGACTGCCAAATACTTTTTAATTATTCAATAGACCATCAACAACCCAACGTCCACCTCCAATCCATCCCCAATCTTCCTCCATCTCTCACTTTTGAAAATGCTTCTTTTTTTGCCATGCAAATTTTTTTCTTAAGAAGAATTGGTATTTCAAACTCCTTTTCAATTAGAATTGACTATATACTACACACAAATAAAGAAAAATTACTCATTCAATCAATCAGCCATTCTTGTCCTTTAGCCATCATCTCATTCATTCTTCGCCATCCTTCATTTCAACTATTCTTCTTATTCTACTTTCCCATTAGTACAGTGAATTAGTTTTATAAATGAAATAGAATTGCATCGTCAAATTATTTATTAACTAAATGAAAGATCAGAATAATGGCTATTATAAACGGTTCAGTCATCGGAAATCTCAGCGGTAAGCTGGGAAATTTAACTGCCCGAACAATTGAGGGCAAGACTATCCTTGCTTCGCGTCCATCTAGCTTCACTCCAAGCATGGATCCAATCGTTGTTAGTAATAGGTCGAAGTTCGGTATCACTTCTAACTTTGTTAAATTTATCCTAACGTTAGGCTCTCTTAATGATGTATGGAAGCTGGTTAAAAAAAATGGTATGTCGGTATTCAATACTGCGCTTCAATACAACTTTCCATATACATCTGCTAAGATGCCTACAGTGGAGAACGTTATAACTCCTTCTGGTTTCGATCCGCCGGTTACATCCCTTGCAGTTGATTCAATCGATATAACTGCTTCATTATCACCTTTGAATGAAGCTTCGGTTATAACCGCTTCAGAAGTTAATCTTAACGTTCTTGTGCTGGTGTGTTTTCATAATCCTATTTCATCGGATTATCAGTATTACCAAATCATTCCGGTTAGTAAATCGATTGAAAGCTTCAACTTCAACTCAACTTACAATTTGAATATTTCATTAAACCACTATCAGAAAAATATTCAAAATAAGTATCGCAAATACATTATTTACTTTGCTCTTGTTATTAAGGATGCCGCTGGTAATGTTGTAAGGTATTCTTCAACCTTTGCAAAACAAAGTGCTTAGAATATCTTTGGCAGTAATATAGTGCCGTCTACTGCGGCACTATTTATTAAAATCAAAAATTATTTAGGACGTTTATATATGATCTTGCTCTTTCTATAAAATAATTACTTACTACTGGTCGAGACTTAAAACTTACATCCCCATATCATAGAATAGTTTTTAATTATTCAAGCAGCTCAGTATACAGCTTCATTTACACGATCTCTGAATATCCATTAATTCATTCAACCATTCTTTTTACTTTTAAATAATTCATAATCACGCTATTATCCAGAATCCGATATCATGTATCAAGCATCCACCATAAAGTCCATCGACTAATGAATCTATCCTAAACTATTTATTCACCCCAACGATAATAAATTTAGAAGTGCATATTTATTCCATTCATAAGAATTAAATGCATATTCATGTTAAGAAATTGTTATCATATCACAAATTCAGTAATTATGTTATTAAATATCTTGACAAAATAATTGTCTTGGCTTATTTTGGAACCAATTAAATAATTACTTTTATGTTCAACACGAAAAAAATTAAAGCAGTTCAATTATCCGTTATAAAAATTAACGGACGTCGTGTTGTTGTGAACAATTCAAGTAGTGACATTTCTTTAGATATCATTCTAGGGATTTCGATTATTATTAGCATTCTAGGAATTATAATTCTAGGCTGATAATATTGGTCAATCCCAAATCAATCAAAAACAAAAAACAAAATATAAAGATTCGGGATTGACCGAAGCCCAAATGTTTTATCTGAAGATTAATTTATAATCATCAGAGGCTGTAGTGAGATCTGATTCTAAATATACTGGCTATTATCAAACTTCCAAAAGAAGCTGTTTAGCTTATACCGCTCTCACCAAAAGTGTTGTAGTAAAAAAACAACATCTCACCAGATGCTTCAGCGCAAGTGTTCTATACAATATTATTATTCTAAATATTATTAGCAGGCTGATTATTCTCAGCATCTAAGCTCGAGATAATTTTTCCCTGGCAATTATTATCCCGGTCTTAGATGCAAACATCGGGCTTGTTAAGCTTATTGCCAGTGATTTCATTATTTGCATTGTTAGTAAATACAAAGATGAGTTTTATATTTTATTTTCGAAATTAAAGAATAGAGAAAGGATCAATTATGAGAAATCCAAATCAGACTTTATCCGGTGCTGATATATTTTTTGAATGTTTAAGACAGGAAAAAGTTGAATATATTTTTGGATATCCAGGCGGCGCAGTGCTAAAATTATACGAAAAACTTTATGATGTGGATTTCCTTAAACACATTCTTGTCCGCCATGAACAAGGAGCTGCACACATGGCAGAAGGCTACGCTAAAGCATCTGGAAAAATTGGGGTAGTTCTTGTAACATCCGGTCCTGGCGCTACTAATACTGTTACTGGTATAGCAGATGCTTATATGGATTCTGTGCCGATCGTTGTATTTACAGGTCAAGTTGCAACTCACCTTATTGGCAATGATGCTTTTCAAGAAGCTGATATTGTAGGAATTACTCGTCCAATTACAAAGCATAATTTTCTTGTTCGTGATGTTAAGGAATTAGCAGCTACAATTAAAAAAGCTTTTTATATCGCTTCAACTGGTCGCCCTGGCCCGGTACTGGTTGATCTTCCTAAAGATGTTATAAATTCTGTTTGTGAATTTGAATATCCTGAAAAAGTAGAACTGCGCGGCTACAAACCAACTTTCCTTGGTCATCAAAATCAAATTAAGAAAGCTGCAGAAATAATTAAGAAAGCAAAAAGGCCACTGCTTTATGTTGGCGGCGGCGTCATAATGTCAAATGGTGAACGTGAACTAAAATTATTTGCAAAAGAAAATAATCTTCCAGTAACTATGACACTTCAAGGACTCGGAGCTTTCCCTGGTAATGATCCTCAATCCCTTGGAATGCTTGGAATGCACGGAACTTATTATGCTAACCAGGCTGTTAATAATTGTGATGTTCTTGTTTCTCTTGGTGCTCGTTTTGATGATCGTGTTACTGGAAAAGTTGATACCTTCGCAATCAATGCTTATAAGATCCATGTTGATATTGACCCAACTTGTATTGATAAAAATGTAGTTGTAGATCTTCCCATCGTCGGAGATGTTAAGCACGTACTAGCAGAGCTTGCTGCCGAATTAAATGAACCTTTACAATTAGATGAATGGTGGAATCAAATAAATAAATGGAAAGAGATTTGTCCTCTTCATTATGAAAAGAATGACGGTAAATTAAGATCAGAATTTATAATTGAAAAAATATCAGAAAAAACAAAAGGTGAAGCTGTAGTTGTAACCGATGTTGGACAACACCAAATGTGGACTGCACAATACTATAAATTTAATAATCCTCGTTCTCACTTAACAAGCGGCGGCTTAGGCACTATGGGATTTGGTTTGCCTGCTTCTATTGGCGCTGCCTTTGCCACTAAAGATAGGCCGGTAATTTTAATAAGCGGAGATGGTGGATTTCAAATGAATATACAAGAGCTTGCCACAGTTGTATATTATAAATTGCCTGTTAAAATCTTTGTTATAAACAATAGCTTTCTTGGTATGGTAAGACAGTGGCAAGAACTATTTCATGACGAAAAGTACAGTTTCACTGATTTGTCGGCAAGTAATCCAGACTTTGTTAAAGTTGCTGAGGCATTCGGACTCAAAGCATTTTCAACAAATTCAATTTTAAATGTTGATGAGATTCTTGATGAAGCATTGGCTTATAATAGTGGCCCTGTACTGGTTGAATTCAAAGTAGTAAAAGAAGACATGGTATTTCCTATGGTTCCTGCAGGAAAATCAATTAGTCAGATGATGACTAAACGTCTTGATCCAAAGGAGATGGTTTAATTTATGAAACATACAATTTCAGTTCTTGTGGAAAATCAATTCGGAGCTTTTAACCGCGTAGCTACAATGTTCAGCGGGAAAGGTTTTAACATTCACAGCATATCAATCGGAGAAACTGAAACTCCTGAAGTTTCTAGAATGACTATAGTTACCGAAGGCGAAGACAAAATAATGGAACAAGTTGTAAAGCAATTGAATCGCCTAATTGATACGATAAAGGTCATCGACCTAACAGGCCAAGACCGTGTAGAAAGAGAATTAGCTTTAATAACAGTATTCTATCAAAAAGGAACCCGCGCTGAAATTATTAGCGTTAACGACATCTTTCGCGGAAATGTTGTCGATATAAATAATAAAACAATTACTCTTGAAATAACTGGCCCACCATCTAAAATAGATGCTGTGGTAAATGTACTTGAACCATACGGAATTAAAGAAATGGCTCGTTCCGGAACCGTTGCACTTAAACGCGGCGAGCAGCTCAAAATAGATAAAAATATTGTAACTCAACAATAGAAGGGAAACAAAATGAAAGTTTATTATGATAATGATGCATCATTAGATTTTATATTAGGAAAAAATATTGCTGTTCTTGGCTTTGGTAGTCAAGGGCATGCTCATGCGCTCAATCTTAAAGAAAGCGGCTGCAAAGTTTGCGTTGGATTGCGAAAGGGCAGCGATAGATGGGCAAAAGCTGAAGCTGCTGGGTTAACAGTTAAAACCGTTCCTGAAGCTTCTGAATGGGCTGATATAATAATGATTCTTCTGCCTGATCAAAATCAGAAAGCTGTTTACGATGCAGATATAGCACCGCACTTGAAATCTGGAAATACTTTAGCATTCGCTCACGGATTTAATATTCATTACAATCAAATCGTTCCTCCAAAAGATGTTAATGTTATGATGATCGCTCCCAAAAGCCCCGGCCATCTTGTTCGTAGAACTTATCTTGAAGGCACTGGCGTACCTTGCCTAATTGCAGTTCATCAAGATCCGAGCGGACAAACTAAAGACTTAGCATTAGCTTGGGCGAAGGGAATCGGCGGAACAAAAGCTGGTGTCATAGAAACAAATTTCAAGAATGAAACTGAAACAGATTTGTTTGGAGAGCAGGCAGTTCTTTGCGGTGGTTCCGCAGAATTAATAAAAGCTGGATTCGAAACATTAGTTGATGCTGGTTATCCTCCTGAACTGGCTTACTTCGAATGCATGCACGAAATGAAATTGATTGTCGATCTTTATTATGAGGGCGGACTATCAAGAATGAATTATTCAGTTAGCGATACTGCTGAGTACGGCGGAATGACAAGAGGAAGCCGTTTAATCACAGCAGAAACCCGCAAAGAAATGAAAAAGATTTTAAGTGAAATACAAAGCGGCCAGTTTGCTAACGAATGGTTAACCGAATATAAAAATGGTCAACCGTTAATGGAAAAATTAAGAAAAGAAAATCGTGAACATCAAATAGAAACTGTTGGCGCAAAGCTAAGAAGCATGATGAGCTGGTTGTTTAAGAAAAACTCTAAAGAAGAAGTGGGAGTATAGTCATGAAAATAACTTTGCTGCCTGGAGATGGAATTGGCCCAGAAGTTGTTGGAGCTGCCGTTGAAGTTTTGAAAGTAGTAGCTGAAAAATTTAATCAATCTGTTTCTTTCAATGAACAACTTGTTGGCGGTTGTTCATATGATAAATATGGAACTCCACTTACTGATGAAGTATTAAGCGCATGTTATGATTCTGATGCAGTTCTACTTGGTGCTGTTGGAGGTACTAAATGGGAAATGCTTCCTCAAAATCTAAAACCAGAAGCAGCGCTTCTAAAACTTCGCAAAGCTCTTGGACTTTATAACAATATTCGTCCGGCAAAAGTTTATTCAGCGCTTCTCTCTTCTTCAACGCTTAAACCTGAAGTTTTAGAAGGAACAGACTTTGTAATCTTACGAGAGCTTACAGGCGATGTATACTTTGGCGAGCCCCGCGGTTACGATGAAAACAAAGGCTGGAACACGATGATCTATACAAAAGAAGAAGTTGTTCGAATTGCAAAATATGCTTTTAACATTGCGAGAACTAGAGGGAATAGAGTTACTTCGGTTGATAAAGCAAACGTGCTTGATTGTTCTCAGTTCTGGCGCAAAGTTGTTCACGAAGTTCATCAAGATTATCCAGATGTGCAGCTTAACGATATGTATGTAGATAACGCTGCCATGCAGATTGTTCGCAATCCAAAACAATTTGATGTAATCTTAACTCAAAATTTATTCGGCGATATTTTAAGTGATATAGCCGCAATGATTACCGGAAGTTTGGGAATGCTTCCGTCTGCAAGTCTTGGTTCTAAGTATGCGCTTTATGAGCCTGTTCATGGAAGTGCGCCAGATATTGCTGGACAAGGCAAAGCTAATCCACTTGCAACAATTTCATCTGTTGCGATGATGTTTGCATATTCCTTTCAGATGCATAAAGCTGCTGAATTAATTGAGAAAGCAATTGAAAAAACTTTGTCAATGGGTTATAGAACTGCAGATATTTTTTCTGCTGAGAATATTTTGGTATCAACTTCTCAAATGAAAGATGCAGTTATTGAAAATTTCAATCAGATTTTTGATGAACAAGCTCTTAGCGTTTTTACTCTATAAATATTTTGTCGATGAAATAAAAATTAAACAATAATAGAGAATTTTTTCGAAAGGCAACTAAAGTGAATAACAGAGTAATTATTTTCGATACAACATTAAGAGACGGCGAACAATCGCCCGGTGCATCTTTAAATGTTTATGAAAAATTAGAAATTGCTAGGCAGCTTGAAAAACTAAAAGTTGATGTTATTGAAGCAGGCTTTCCTGTTTCTTCACCGGGGCAGTTTGAGGCGGTACAGAGAATCTCTGCCGAGGTAAATGCTGTTATTGCAGGGCTTGCTCGTGCAAAGGAAATTGATATTAAGACTGCCTATGAAGCTCTTCGTGAAGCTAAAAGATTTAGAATTCATACTTTCATCGGAACGTCTGATATTCATGTTAATGGAAAATTTGGAGATGATCGCTATGGAAAAACATTAAGTGAAAAACGTAAAACAGTTTTAAAGATGGCTCAAGATGCCGTTGCGTATGCTAAAACTTTTACCAATGATGTTGAATTCTCAGCTGAAGATGCTGGAAGAACTGATATTGTGTACTTATCAGAAATTATAGAAGCGGCAATTGAAGCCGGTGCGACAACTGTTAATATTCCTGATACAACCGGTTACACTTTTCCGTGGGAATTTGGTGCCAAGATTGCAGAACTGAAAAAACGAATTAAGAATATTAATAAAGCAATTATCAGCGTTCATTGCCACGATGATCTTGGACTTGCAGTTGCAAATTCATTAAGCGGAATTGAAAACGGCGCACGCCAGGTTGAGTGTACAATTAATGGAATAGGCGAGCGTGCCGGCAATGCATCTCTTGAAGAAGTTGTTGTTGCATTAAAAGTAAGGGAAGATATTTGTAAGTATCATACCAAAATTCGGACAGAAGAAATTTATAATACAAGCAAAATGGTTTCATCTTTTACCGGAATAATTGTTCAGCCGAACAAAGCTATTGTAGGTGAGAATGCATTTGCACATGAATCCGGAATTCATCAAGATGGAATGCTTAAAAATAGACAAACATATGAAATTATGACTCCAGACAGCGTTGGTGTAAATAAAACTAAAATTGTTCTTGGAAGACACTCCGGGCGTCACGGACTAAAATCACGGTTGCATGAATTAGGTTATAAGTTGAATGAAAAAGAACTTCAAACAGTTTATGAAAAATTTCTTGATCTCGCTGATAAAAAGAAAGAAGTCTTTGATGAGGATTTGAGAATATTGATGGGTGATCAGGCACATAATATTAAAGAAGAAAGATTTGAACTTGAATATATTCATGTTATAATGGGAACGAATTCAATTCCGACGGCTACTGTCAAAATTAAATCTGGACAAAGCTATATACAAGAATCAGCAACTGGAGACGGCGCAGTTGATGCATGCTTCAATGCAATAGAAAGAGCGCTGGATATAAAATCAAATTTGGAATCTTACAACGTTCGATCAGTAACTTCTGGCAGGCAGGCAATGGGCGAAGTTATTGTAAGGATTCGTGAGAATGAAAATTCATTTACTGGCAGAGGAGTTTCGACTGACGTAATCGAAGCCAGTGCAAAAGCTTATCTGCAAGCATTAAATCAGAGACAATTTTTTATAGAAACAAAAGAAGAACAAGAAAATTTTAATCGTTCTTTATCAGATTTATCACAAGCAGTGTAAAGGAAAATTATAATGGCAATGACTATAACTGAAAAGATTTTATCTAAATCATCAAAAAGAAAAAGCGTAGAGCCTGGAGAAAATATTTGGCTCGATGTAGATGTTTTAATGACGCACGATGTTTGCGGGCCTCCTACCATTGCAATTTGGAAACGTGAATTTGGTAAGGATGCAAAGATTTGGGATAAAGATAAACTAGTCATTTTCCCCGATCATTACATCTTCACAAAAAATTCTCAAGCAAATAGGAACGTTGAGATTCTGCGCCAATTTGCAAATGAATATAGCTTAGAAAATTATTACGACGTTGGAACAGAAAGATATAAAGGTGTTTGTCACATCGCTCTTGCTGAGGAAGGCTACAACATCCCCGGTACAGTTTTATTCGGAACTGATTCACATACCTGTACATCTGGTGCATTTGGAATGTTTTCAACGGGAGTTGGAAACACAGATGCAGCATTCATTTTAGGTACTGGAAAAATTTGGGAAAAAGTTCCTGAATCAATTAAGTTTACTTTTGATGGTGACCTTCCTCCTTATTTAACAGCGAAAGATTTAATTCTTCAAGTTCTTGGAGAAATAACTACTGACGGCGCAACTTACTGTGCACTTGAATTTGACGGCAGCGGAGTTTTCTCGCTTTCAATTGATGAGAGAATGACTTTAACAAATATGGCAATTGAAGCAGGCGCTATGAATGGAATTATTGCTGCTGACAGTGTTACCGAAGCTTATGTTAAAGCAAGAACCAATAAATCTTATGAAATATTTCAAAGCGATTCTGGCGCTAAATACAAAGCTCATTATAAGTTTGATGTTTCTAAAATGGAACCGCATGTTGCAAAACCTCACAGCCCGGATAATCTTGATACAGTAAGAAACGTTCAAGGAACAAAATTAACAAAATGTTATATCGGTTCTTGCACCGGAGGCAAGTTAAGTGATTTCAAATTTGCAGCTAAATTATTATTCGGAAATAAAGTTCAAGTTCCGACGTTTATAGTTCCAGCTAGTACATCAGTTGCAAGGCAGCTTGAAGAAGAAACAATCAGCGGAATTTCATTAAAGCAAATTTTTGAAAACGCCGGTTGCATTGTTGCTCAATCATCTTGTGCAGCTTGCTTAGGCGGACCTTCAGATACAATTGGTAGAGCAACTGACAACGAAGTTATAATTTCAACAACTAACAGAAATTTTCCGGGAAGAATGGGAAGTAAAAAATCAGCTGTTTATTTAGCTTCTCCGCTAACAGTTGCAGCTTCGGCATTAACCGGATCAATAACCGACCCGAGAGATTTTTTATAAATGAAAATGGAGTTTAAAAAGTAAATGGAAAAAATTATTAAAGGTAAAGCCTACGTATTAGGTAATAATATAGATACTGATCAAATTATTCCTGCTGAACATTTAGTTTATAGTTTAAGCGATCCAGAAGAATCAAAAAAATATGGACATTTTGCTCTTTCAAGTGTTCCAATTTCTCAAGCCGGATTACCTGAAGGAGGACATCCTTTTATTAAAGGAGATAATTATCAATCAGAATATAATATAGTAATTGGAGGATCAAATTTTGGCTGCGGATCATCAAGAGAACATGCACCGTTCGCTCTTCAAGTTGCTGGTGTTCAAGCTATTATAGCCGAATCCTATGCAAGAATTTTTTACAGAAATTGTGTAGATGGCGGATTTCTTCTTCCCTATGAATCAATCGAAAAATTAAATGACCAAATTAAAACTGGTGATGAATTGGAATTGGATGTTCACAACAATATCTTAAAAAATATTACAACCGGAAAAACATATAATCTGCGTTCATTAGGAGATATTCTTCCAATTATCGAAGCTGGTGATATATTTAAATATGCTAGGCAATCTGGAATGATTGCATAAAATGATTAAATAAAAATTTATAAAAATTTTTAGGAAGTATAATGAATAATTCAATCGAGCTTTTTGATACTACTCTTCGAGATGGGACACAAGGTGAAGGAATAAATCTTTCTGTTCAGGATAAATTATTAATAGCTCAACGGCTTGATGAGTTTGGAATTGATATTATTGAAGGCGGCTGGCCGGGAAGCAATCCTCGCGATGAGGAATTTTTTCAAAAAGCAAAGGAATTAAAATTGAACCATGCGCAAATATGTGCGTTTGGTTCAACTGCGCGCTCGCTGAATAATATTGAGAAAGATCCGAATCTATTAGCAATGTTAAATGCCGAAACGCAGGTGGTATCTATTTTCGGAAAAACTTGGAAACTTCATTCACAAAGAGGTTTGAATATTTCAGATGATGAAAATGAAAAGCTGATTTTTAATTCTGTTAGTTTATTAAAGAATAATGGTAGAAAAGTAATTTATGATGCGGAACATTTTTTTGACGGATATAAAGATGATAAACAGTTTGCTGTTAAAATGTTGAAAGCTGCAGAAAGTGCCGGTGCTGATGTTTTAGTTTTATGCGATACTAACGGCGGCACGCTTCCAGATGAAGTTTATGATATCGTTATTGAATTAAAAAAATATATTAAAGCTCCTTTAGGAATTCATACGCATAATGATTCTGAGTTAGCGGTTGCAAATTCTATTGCGGCAATTGAAGCTGGTGCCGTTCATGTACAAGGAACAATTAATGGAGTTGGTGAGCGCTGCGGTAATGCAAACTTGTGCAGTATAATTCCGAATATAATTTTGAAGTTAAAGAAACAAACTAGTCATCAAGTAAATTTGGAACATCTAACTTCACTTTCCAATTTTGTTTTTGAATTAATGAACCTAACACCCAACACTAGAGCGGCATATGTTGGTAAATCTGCTTTTGCACATAAAGGTGGAATACATGTCAGCGCTGTTTTGAAAGACAGTAAAATGTACGAACATATTGAACCAAAAGTAGTTGGCAACAAGCAGCGTGTTTTAGTTTCAGATCTAGCTGGGCAAAGTAACATTAGATACAAAGCAAAAGAGCTTGGTATCGACTTATCGGATAATAAAGAGCTGAGCAAGAAACTAGTTAATTTTATTAAATCATTGGAATACGATGGCTACCAGTTTGATGGAGCTGAAGCATCTTTTGAATTACTGCTGCGTTCGGAACTTGGTGAATTTACACCTTACTTCAACGTACTTGATTCCAAAATAAATGTTATGTATGATAACAAGGGAGATTCTAAAGCAGAAGCAGTTTTGAAGATTGAAGTTGATGGTGAAATTGAACATACAGCTTCAGATGGTGATGGACCGGTGAACGCGTTAGACAATGCACTTAGAAAAGCTTTGTTGAGATTTTATCCTGAAATTTCTTTGCTAAAATTAATTGATTATAAAGTTCGGGTTCTTGATGAAAAGGAAGGCACTGCCGCAAAAGTAAGAGTTATGATTCAATCAAGCGACGGGATAGAATTCTGGAGTACTGTTGGAGTTTCTGGAAATATTATTGAAGCAAGTTTTCAAGCATTAATTGATAGTATGAATTACAAGCTTTTTAAATTTCAAAGATCTAAAGAAAAAATAACTGCATAATAAAATTATTAAATGAAGTGAAAATAGGACTTATTCAATATAACCCGGAATGGGAAGATAAATTAAAAAACCAGGAAAAGTTAAATTATCTTCTTTCACAAGAAAAAAGGGAGGAGTCGATTTTAATTTTTCCTGAGATGACTTTAACCGGATTTACAATGAAAGCTTCTTCATTTGCAGAAGCTTTGAATGGAGAGTCGTTTAATTATTTTTCTTCTGTTGCCGAAAAGAATAATGCTCATGTTTTTGCTGGCATTATTGAATCTGCCGGCAGTCAGTTTTATAATTCATTATTGCACATCGATCCAAAAGGAAAATTAAAAAGCGTATATAGAAAAATACATCCATTTTCCTATTCTACTGAAGATAAACATTATTTGAAGGGGAAAGAAACTGTAATTACTAATTTGAATGATTGGAACATCGGACTTTCAATTTGTTATGATTTGAGATTTCCAGAATTGTACAGATATTATGGCAAGGCAAGAACAGAATTAATTATTGTAATAGCAAATTGGCCCGATACTCGGATTGAACATTGGCGGACTTTGCTAAAGGCAAGAGCAATTGAAAATCAATGTTATGTTGCTGGTGTTAATCGTGTTGGAAACGATCCTAAATTAAAATATAATGGTTGCAGCAGTTTATTCGATCCAATGGGCAAAGAAATAATTTCATCTTCTGATAAAGAGACTATTCTAACTGCGGATATAAATATCAATTATGTAAAGGAAGTTAGAGCTAAACTTCCTTTCCTAAATGATATTACTTTGATTTAATCTAAAATCCCAAATATTCTTTATTCAATAAATTAGGGATTTATCTATTTGAACTAATTATATAAAATAATTTAGGTAAAATGGAAATAATTACTTGAATATTTCAATAATTATTATAAATTGCTTTACTATTTTTGGATAAGACTGTAAATAATTTAATTATTTTAGGAAATTAAGCAAAATATTAACATAAACTTGCATTTATATTCAATTTAAAATTTTTTATTCCAAAAGATTTCTTTAGAAGGAGTTATTCAAAGCATGAATGAATTTACCAATATAATTGATAACCATTTGTTTGATGCTGATGGATTTATTATTAAGAATCAGGGTATGTACGATTCTTCATTTGAACATGATGCATGTGGGATGGGTTTTGTTGCTGACGTTAAGGGGAGAAAGTCGCGCTCAATTATAGATAAAGGATTGGACATACTTAAAAATCTTGAGCATCGTGGAGCAGTTGGTGCTGATCCTGAAACCGGGGATGGTGCTGGTATTTTGATTCAAATGCCTGATGAGTTTTTTCGTAAAGCAGCTTCCGAAAAAAAAATCAAATTGCCTGCGGTTGGTAAATACGGTGTGGGAGTAATATTTCTTCCTCAAGATCCGACTTTAAGAAAAGCAGTTGAAAATATAATTGAAAAAATTGTAATTGATGAAAACCAAAAATTCCTAGGCTGGAGAGACGTTCCTGTTGATCCAACTGTTCCTGGTAAAGGTGCAAGATTAACACAACCTTTCATTCGTCATTGCTTTGTCGGTGCTAATAAAAATATTCAGTCACAAGATGAATTTGAAAGAAAGCTTTATACGATTCGAAGAATTATTGATCATCGTGTAAGAGTTGAACTGAAGCTTGATCGTAGTAAATATTATGTTCCCTCTTTTTCAAGCAAGATTTTAATTTACAAAGGGATGCTTTTAGCACCTCAAATATTGGCTTTCTATAAAGATCTGAATGATAAAGATATGGTTTCTGCAATGGCAATGATTCATATGCGGTTTTCAACAAATACTTTTCCAACTTGGGATCTTGCTCATCCATTTAGAATGATTGCACACAATGGAGAAATAAATACTCTTCGTGGTAATATAAATTGGATGGCTGCACGGCAAGCTGTTATGGAATCTCATTACTTTGGAAAAGATCTGAAAAGAATGCTGCCTATTATTATGGAAGGCCAAAGCGATTCGGCAACTTTTGACAGCGTGCTAGAACTTTTAGTTATGAGTGGACGAAGCCTGCCGCATGCAATGATGATGATGATTCCAGAAGCATGGTCTAAAAATGATTTGATGGATCCAGATAGAAAAGCTTTTTATGAATATCACGCCACAATGATGGAACCATGGGATGGCCCGGCTGCTGTTGTTTTTACAGATGGAAATATTATTGGCGCTACTTTAGACAGAAATGGTTTGAGGCCAGCTCGTTATGTTGTAACAAAAGATGATCTTGTTGTTTTAACATCCGAAGCGGGAACATTTAGTGTTGATGCTGAAAATGTAGCAAAAAAAGGAAAGCTGCAGCCTGGTAGAATGTTCATTCTAGATTTAACTCAAGGCAGAATTATTGATGATGAAGAAGTTAAAAAAGAAATCGTAACTAAAAAACCGTACAGAAAATGGGTAAACGAAAATATGATTAAGCTCTCCCATCTTCCAACTCCGGATTATATTTATAATGCTGATTTTTCAACTCTTCATATGCGCCAAAGAATATTTGGCTACACTAAAGAAGATCTGTTTCAAGTAATTCTTCCTATGGCTGCAAACGGACAAGAAGCTGTTGGATCAATGGGAACAGACGCAGCGCTAGCAGTTTTATCAGATCACCCACAAATTCTTTTTAGATATTTTAAACAACTTTTCGCTCAGGTAACGAATCCTCCGATTGATGCTATTCGAGAAGAACTTGTTATGGAATTAACAACGTACGTTGGGCCAGAACAAAATTTACTTGCAGAAACTCCGCTGCATGCACATCGGCTTGAACTTGAACATCCGCTGCTTTCAAATTCTCAGCTTGAAAAAATTAGACATATTGCTAAGGGACATTTTAAATCAATTACAATTCCACTTTTGTTTAATCCAAATGTTCACCATAACATGCGTGAACGATTGGATCAGATATGCAGCGAAGCTGTTGAAGCTGTGAAATCTGGAATTTCATTAATTATTTTATCTGATAAAGGAGTAGATAAAAATTGTGCAGCAATTCCAAGCCTGCTTGCAACTTCTGGAGTTCATCACGCTTTATTAAGAGCCGGCCTAAGAACTAAAACTGGAATAATAGTAGAAAGCGGTGAGCCGAGAGAAGTTCATCATTTTGCATTACTTTGCGGCTACGGAGCTAATGCAATCAATCCTTATGTGGCTTATGAAACTCTTGCTTATCTTACTGAAAAAGGATTTCTGCCTGAAGGAAAAGATTACAAAGCTGTAAAAAATAATTTTGTTAAAGCTGTTAGCAAAGGTTTGTATAAAATTTTTAGCAAGATGGGAATTAGTACTTTGCAGTCATATTGTGGTGCTCAGATATTTGAAGCCGTTGGTTTGGATAGTGAGATAGTTGAAAATTATTTCACCGGAACCCCAACTAAAATTGAAGGACTAAGTCTTGAAATGCTTGAAGAAGAAACTATCCGCCGGCATGTTCATGCATTAGATCCTCAAATTGATCAAAGTACTTTGGATGTTGGCGGACTTTATAATTACCGGAGAGACGGCGAACATCATCTTTGGAATCCTTTAACAATTTCTAAACTTCAGCTAAGTACAAGTCGCGGTGATTACAAAACTTTTAAAGAATATACAGAACTAATAAATAATCAAAATAAGAAGCGAGTTACTTTAAGAAGCTTATTCGAATTGGATACAACCGGAAATCAAATTCCGATAGATGAAGTTGAACCTGCAAAAGAAATAGTAAAAAGGTTTTCAACTGGTGCTATGAGCTTTGGTTCTATTTCTTGGGAAGCACATACTTCACTTGCTGTTGCTATGAATAGAATCGGAGGTAAATCAAACACCGGCGAAGGCGGAGAAGATGAATCGAGATTTCATACTCAATCTAACGGTGACAGCCTGCGCTCAGCAATTAAGCAAGTTGCTTCTGCTCGATTTGGTGTAACTGCAAATTATCTTGTTAATGCGGATGAGCTTCAAATAAAAATGGCGCAAGGTGCAAAACCTGGAGAAGGCGGACAACTTCCCGGATTTAAAGTCGATAAAATTATCGCAAAAATCAGGCATAGTATTCCTGGTGTAACTTTAATTAGTCCGCCGCCTCATCATGATATTTATTCAATCGAAGATCTAAAACAATTAATCTTCGATTTAAAAAATATTAATCCAAAAGCAAGAATCAGCGTTAAGCTTGTTTCTGAAGTTGGTGTAGGTACTATTGCAGCCGGTGTCGCCAAAGCTCATGCTGATCATATTTTAATCAGCGGTCACGATGGAGGAACTGGTGCAAGCCCAATTTCATCAATTCAATATGCAGGTTCACCATGGGAATTGGGATTAAGCGAAGCTCATCAAACTCTTGTTTTAAATGGATTGAGGGACCGTGTTTATCTTGCAGCCGATGGACAAATGAAAACTGGACGCGATGTTGTTATTGCTGCTCTTCTTGGTGCAGAAGAATTCGGATTTGCAACCGCACCTCTTGTTACGCAAGGATGCATTATGATGAGGAAGTGTCATCTTAACACTTGTCCGGTTGGTGTTGCTACTCAAGATCCTGAATTAAGAAAAAAATTTTCTGGCAAACCTGAATATTTAGTTAATTTCATGTTTTACATTGCAGAAGAAGTTAGAGAATTTATGGCGGCAATGGGCTTTCGAAATTTCGATGAAATGATTGGCCATACTGAAAAAATTCTTCCGATGAGATTGAATGATCACTGGAAAGCAAGAGGATTGGATTTAACTAAACCGCTTTACAAACCTATTGCAATTTATGAAACTAATTTGTTTAGAACGCGAGGACAAAATCATGGTTTGGAAAATCAGCTCGATCATGAATTAATAAAACAATCAACGAAAGCTTTGGAAAGTGCTGAACCTATAAAAATTAATATGAAAATTCGAAATATTAATAGAACTTTCGGTACAATGCTTTCTAGCGAGATTGCAAAAAAATACGGCGAAGAGGGTTTACCAGACGGAACAATTAAAGTTGAGTTAAGAGGAACTGCCGGACAAAGCTTTGGCGCTTTTCTTGCAAAAGGTGTTGAGCTTAATTTGACTGGCGAATCGAATGATTACACTGGCAAAGGTCTTTCAGGCGGAAGAATAATTATTAAAGTTCCTTCTGAAGTAACTTTTGATCCAGCTGAAAATATTATTATCGGAAACACTTGTCTTTATGGCGCAACAAGCGGAGAAGCATTTATAAATGGTGTTGCGGGGGAGCGATTTGCTGTTCGAAATTCTGGAGCTTATGCTGTAATTGAAGGTGTAGGCGATCATGGCTGCGAATATATGACTGGCGGAAGAGTTGCAGTTCTTGGTAAGATAGGAAGAAACTTTGCTGCAGGAATGTCTGGCGGAATTGCATATCTATGGGATCCGCATAAAGAAGCTGATAAATATATCAATCATGAAATGGTGTCTGTCGAGTATTTAATTTATGATGAAGATATCGCTGAAGTTTTTGAAATGGTGAAAAAACATTTTGATTATACCGGTTCAAAAAGAGCAGAGTTTATTTTGAATAATTGGAGTCATGAAAAAGATAATTTCTGGAAAGTAATTCCTGAAGAATACAGGAAGGCTCTTGCCAAGTTTGTGAAAGAACAACAGAATGCTGCAGTAATTGAAAAAGAATCTACTGAAACGGAGGTAGTGAATGGGTAAACCTACGGGCTTTAAGGAATTCAAACGCGCTTCACTTGAACACGAACCTGCTGAATCACGCGTAAAACATTTTAAGGAATTTGAAAAAAGATTTCACCGCGAAGATGCAAAAGTTCAAGCTGCAAGATGCATGGACTGCGGAATTCCTTTTTGTCATGGAGACACGGGATGTCCTGTTCAAAATTATATTCCTGAATGGAATGATCTTGTTTATAAAAATCATTGGAAGGAAGCACTGGAAAATTTATTATCAACAAATAATTTTCCGGAATTTACCGGCAGGCTTTGTCCGGCACCTTGTGAAACTGCATGTACGCTCGGCATTAACGAAGAACCGGTAACAATTAAAGCAATTGAAAGAACCATTATCGATAAAGGTTGGGAAGAAGGTTGGATTAAACCAAGAATGCCTCAAGTTTTAACTGGTAAAAAAGTTGCTGTTGTTGGCTCAGGACCATCAGGATTAGCCGCTGCTCAGCAGCTTTGCAGAGCCGGACATATTGTTACTGTTTTTGAAAAGAACGATCGTATTGGCGGATTGCTACGCTATGGTATTCCAGATTTTAAATTAGATAAAAGTTTGATTGATAGGCGAATAGAGCAAATGCAAATTGAAGGTGTTGAATTTAAAACTAATGTGCACGTTGGAAAAAATATTCCTGCAAAAGAATTAGTTAGAATGTACGACGCAGTAGTTCTTGCCGGTGGATCTGAAAAACCAAGAGACATTGCAATTCCTGGAAGAGAATTAAAAGGAATTCATTTCGCAATGGAATTTCTTCCTCTTCAAAATAAAGTCAACGCGGGTGATAATTTAACAGATCAAATTACTGCAGCTGGAAAAGATGTTGTAATAATTGGCGGCGGTGATACAGGTTCTGATTGCGTTGGTACTTCAAATAGGCAGGGTGCAAAATCTGTAACTCAAATAGAAGTTCTTCCAATGCCGCCAAATGAAAGGCCTAATAGTACTCCATGGCCTTACTGGCCGATGATTCTTAGAACATCTTCAAGCCACGAAGAAGGCGTTGAAAGAAAATGGAGTATAAATACAAAATCATTCATAGGAAATGAACGCGGTGAAGTGATTGCTTTGCAGTGTGTCCAAGTTAAATTTGAAAATGGAAAGTTAATAGAAATTCCCGGAACAGAATTCGTATTAAAAGCTGATCTTGTTTTAATCGCCGCCGGGTTTGTTCATCCTATCCATGAAGGGATGCTAAACGAACTTAAAGGAATTGGGCTTGAACTAGATCAGAGGGGAAATGTTAAAGCAGAATTTGGAGAAAATGAAAATGCGCATGCAACAAATCTTGAGAAAGTATTTGCGTGTGGAGATATGAGACGCGGGCAATCATTAATCGTTTGGGCAATTGCTGAAGGAAGAAAATGTGCATCAGCTGTTCATAGTTTTCTGATGCAGGAAAATTCAATTGAAGAAAACGCAGCTTAAATAAATTTTTATTTCTAATCAAATTTTTCATAGAGATTTTATAGCTCATTGAAGTTATAAAAGTTTTTGTATATATCTAATCTGTAAATAATCTATTCTAATAATTGATACATACTACATTAGTGCAAATTGTCCACTAAATTATTAATTGTAATCTGCAATCAAGAAAGTGTGTGCTGAAACAATTTAAATACCTTGGGTGCGACATGTCAAAGTCCATATATAATAGGATAAAATGGGAAAACCATTTTTACTTTTTTAATGTCCAAACATAAAATTTCTTATTAAGGATACCCGCAGCTATGGACAAAGAAGTACAATACAAAAAATTATTTAGATTAAGCGGAAAGATAACAGATATTTTTCCAAAGTCAGGCTCAAGATTTCTTGATGCATTAATAATTAATATCCTCGGAAATAAAATTTTATATAATTTATTTTTAAGTAAATCTAAAAGCACAATAGCAAAAGTTAAACAATTTAATAAAATTTTAGTGGTTGGTGATCTAAATATTGGCGATGCAGTTATTGCTTCGTGCGGAGTAAGCGCTTTAAGAAAAATTTTTCCCGAAGCTGAAATTGATTATACACTTAAGAAGTCAGCTTTAAACTTGATTTATGGTAATCCTGACATTTCAAATTTACTACCAATTTATAACAGTGCACCATATCCTACTGAGAATGATTTATTAAGACTGAATAATGTTTTAAATAGTAAAGATTATGACCTAATTATTAATTATTGTCCAATGATTCCAAATAAATTTTTTGGAAAGAAAGAAGTATTAAGTTATACACTATTAGCTTCGGAATTAATTAGAAATGAAGGGAATACAAATTCAGTTAATAATATAAATTTTCTTACGTATGATTTTATTCGTAAATCTTTTGAAGATTATAATAAAGGAAAGAAACGGATAAAATTTAATGGTCCAAAGATATATTTGTCAGATACAGCACTGGAAAATGCAGAAAGATATTTCCTCGATAACAATATTTCTTTAGATAAACCAATTATTATGTTGAATCCAGATGCGTCGGCTGTTTATACCAGAATACCTTTTGATTTTCAAGTTGAGCTTATAAAAAAGCTTTTGCAGCTAAATTGTACTATTTTAATTGGTGCAGGGCATATTGACAAAAATATCGAACAAAAGCTGATAAATTATTTTCCGGATAATATTGGACAAAACATTTATTTAGTTCCATCGTCAGTCGAACTTGATACATACGCGGCTATTATTGATTATACTGATATTTTTATAACTGGAGATACTGGCCCGCTTCATATTTCTGCGGCACGAAAATTTTCTAGCTCAAGCAGAAAAGGCCTAAGGAATAAAACTGCCGTGTTTTCTGTCTTTGGAAGCACACCTCCTCGTATTTATGGCTATGATTCTTTTAGAAAAAATTATTTAGCTGCCAACCAGGATGCCCCTTCTAAAACATTTATTGCACATACTCCATGCAGAAATATTTCATGCATTAACAAAATGGCTAAAGAATGTAAAGAAGTACGTTGTTTTAATAATCTAAATATTGATGAAATATTTTCAGAAGCAATCAATCATCTTTCTTCCATAGAAAAGTTTTATTTCCCGCAAGAGGATAGTATCTTTGCAAAGTAATTTTTGATTCACCTTTTAAAATTTGGAATTACTGAAAATTCAAATATTATGTTTTCATTAACTCCAAACTTTCTAAAGGTAAGAAACTATTTTCTATTTTTATAAAATTAGCACTTGATGAATACTTTTCTCTTCTTAATGATAACATATATATTAGGCATTTTTACAGCAATTCCTATTGGTGCAACTCAAATTGAAATCGCAAAACGTTCGCTTAACAGTCACATGCGCGCTGCATATATGGTTGCCGCCGGATCGGTAAGCTCTGATATTATGTACGGATTTATTGCTCTATTTGGAATTGCTCCTTTTTTAAAAGATAAGAATGTAATTGCAATTTTCAGCATAGCCGCCGCAATTATTCTTTGGGTTCTTGCGTATTTTACTTTCAAAGATGGCACAAATAAAAATATGCTAGAACTTTCTCACCGAGCAATTAAAAGCAAGAGGCTTTCCTTTGTAACTGGATTTTCTTTAGCAGTAACAAATCCAATGATGATCTTTTGGTGGCTTATTGGTTTGCGCATTGTTAAGGATTTAAATTTGGTTACTGATTTATCAACCGGCATGACCATTTCATTTCTTATTGCCGGCGGTTTGGGTTTAGCAACATATCTTTTTTCACTTGCCAACTTTTTGCATTGGGCTAAAAAATTTATTTCGAATGAAATGATGAAGAAAGTAAATTATGGATTAGCGATTGTATTAATACTTTTATCATTTTATTTTCTATATAGTTCACTAAATACCTTGTTCTAATTCTAAATACAAAATCTTAAAGAAATCAATTAGAATCTGCATAGTTTTAAAAATCTTTTGGTTTATCGAAAACCTATCCGAAATTAAACTTATTCTGATTGTTTGAAATTTCTAGAGAACAGATTGCCCACTTTCGTAGGCTCACTTTAGTAAACAAGAGGCTTCCCCTTCAGAGAGACACTTGTTATTGCGCTATTATTTTTGTTTTATTTTTCTATCTTTATTTAATCAACCCAATTGCCATTTTATATGCAATTGCTGCATCAGAAAACGGCGTTAGTGAATCGAATAAAATATTGTAAGTCCCTTTTATAGAAAGTTCATCTGCAACTTTTTTAATTAATGCTAAAGTAGCTTTCATCAGACTTGAACCGAGACTTACTCGAGCAACGCCTAAATCATGCAGTTCACTTATAGATAGTGGTTGGCCAGCCCCAATTGTCGGGTTTACCAGGATATTAATTGGGGCATTAATTTCCTTGACCAATGTTGAAATCATTTCTTTTTCCCAAACTGGCTGTACAAAAATGCAGTCGGCACCAGCCTCCCTATACTTATTGCCTCGCCTAATTGATTCAGTCAATTTTTCTTGCGTTGAACTTGAGGAAACATAAAATGAATCAGTTCTTGCATTTATTACTAAATGAAATCCCAATGAATCTGATAAATTACGAATAGCTGATATTCTTTCGCAAAATTCCATCTCGTCAATTAATATTGGGTTTAATTCAATACTGTCTTCAATATTTATTCCGACAATTCCTGTTGCGATTATCTTTTTAACAGAATCCATAATTTCATTTAAATTATTTCCATAGCCGGCTTCTATATCTACAGATACCGGAACTTTTACTGCATTAACAATTTGCGTAATTACTTTAATCATCTCTGACAATTGAATTACCTCGCAATCAGGATATCCTAAAGAAGCAGCAATTCCCATACTTGTTGTTGCGATTGCTTTGTAGCCGCATCCTTCAATTAATTTTGAACTTCCAGCATCCCACGAGTTTAACAGAACCAATATTTCTTTGTCATGATGATACCTCAAGAACAATTCAGCTTTTTCTTTTTGGATACTTGAAACCATAATATGGTCCTTTCGAAATGTTTAATCTAAATATATTTAAATTATTATTGATTTGATACTACGTTTTTAGGGTGCAGTTTTTAACTACTTTTCAAAACAAAATTCAAACTTAGATTACTACGGCAATTATTTATTTTACTTTCACTAAATCAACAAGGATAGAATTGTAATATCAATGACATCTTACTTTCAATCTATTTAAATCTACTTCTTTAATATTCATTTTACAGTGAAAGCATATTAATTTTATTTTTATTCGTTTGTCCGATTTGCCATCCTAAAACTAGATTTAATATTCATTGTTTTTAGTAATAATTAAAACTCAATTTTTCTAGAAATATTTGTAGCACAAAAGAATATGCGAAAAAAAATTATTTTTGTGTGTTTACTTTTTAAAATTTAATAATGGAAAAATTAAATGGAATATAGAAAACTAGGAAACAGCGATTTTAAAATATCGGCAATTGTTTATGGTGCTTGGGCAATCGGCGGCTGGATGTGGGGTGGCACCGAGCGCAAAGATGCAATCGATGCAATAAAAGTTTCGTATGATTTAGGCGTAACTTCTATTGATACCGCGCCAGCATATGGGCAAGGATTAAGCGAAGAGATTGTCGGCGAAGCAATAAAAAATATTCCGAGAGATAAAATTCAAATTCTTACCAAGTATGGTTTAAGATGGGATACTCAACAAGGAGAATTTTTTTTCACAAGCAAAGGCAACAACGGCGAAGATGTGAATATGAATAGATACTCTGGCAAAGACGGAGTTATTTATGAATGTGAAAAAAGCCTTCGTAGACTAAACACAGATTATATTGATCTGTACCAAATTCATTGGAATGACCCTACAACTCCGATTGAAGAAACAATGGAGGCTGTGGCGCGTTTAATTGAACAAGGCAAAGTTAGATATGCCGGTGTTTGCAACTACAATGTTGATCAAATGAAGCAGGCTGAAAAAGTTTTAACACTTGTTTCGAACCAAGTCCCGTTTAGTATGGTAAATAGAAAAATTGAAGACGAGCTAGTACCACATTGCATCAAAAATAATAAATCAATTCTTGCATACAGTCCGCTTCAAAAAGGACTGCTGACTGGAAAGATTTACCCCGGTTATAAATTTAATGAAGGCGATCACCGGCCAAACGATAAATACTTTTCCGAAGAAAATATAAACAGCATTAATTCTTTTCTTGCCAAGATTAAATACATAGCAGAAAGAAAAAATATATCACTAGCTCAAGTTGCAATTAGATGGACTATAGATAGGTTAGGAATAACAACCGCTCTTGTTGGAGCACGAAATGCACAACAGGCAGAACAAAATGCTAAAGCTATAGATGTGACACTTTCTAAGGAAGAAATAGATTTTATAAATAAAAATCTGTATGAAGTAAATATTGTATAGTTTATAATTGACTAAATTTAATTTGCGGATGGCTGGATAATATTTTTAAATTATCCAGCAAACATTTTAATCTAAATTATATTAATTCAACGCAACACACAATCCGCGGATAATGCTTGCAAGTCGTATTGCATCAAAAATCCTTGCTTCTGACGAGCCGTATTTTCTTACCGATTCTTCATGGCTGTTTACGCATGATTCACATCCGTTTACAGCAGAAACAGCTAGACTCATAAGCTCAAATAATTCTTTACCCAAAACCGGATTCATCATTATGTTCATCTTTATTCCTGCCGGCATCGATTGATAATTCTCATTGCTGCTTTTTATAAAATGTTTAAATCGGTAGAAAACATTATTTACTGCAAGTGTACTTGCGCAAGCATGAGCTTCAGCTATTTCAGCTTCATTAGCACCATTTAACTTTGCATGATTTATAAAAGCGTTCGATAAAATTTTGTTTCCTTCATTTACTGCAATTGCTAAAGCAATTAAGTAAGCTTCTTTCAAATATAAATTTTCTGAGCCAAGAGTATTTTTTAAATTTATTCTTAAATCTCTTAAAAATTTTGTTTCTCCGTCGGACATTATTTCTAGATTGGGAAAGTTTTCATTTTCATCTAATCCTAGATCTTTTAATAAATCAATTTTAGTTTCATTGAGTGACATAATTTTTTCCTCTGTTTGAATAAATAATTTGATTTCGAGAGTATCCGAAAAGTTCTTCAACATTCGATATTCATTGTTCAATATTCCAAATTATTTTCTGAATAATGAATATCGATTAACGAATGTTGAAGTTAGAAATTCTTTCCGGATATCCTCAATTACAAGTGAAGTTAAGCTACCTTCAAAGTATCTTGTCCTTTTTCCCAATTGCATGGGCAAAGTTCATCTGTCTGCAGAGCATCTAAAACTCTGATAACCTCTTTCACATTTCTACCAACATTAAGATCATTTGCACTTACCCAGCGGATTATTCCTTCTGGATCAACAATGTAAGTAACTCTGTAAGCAACTTTTTCATTTGCTTCAAGAATGCCAAGAGCTTCTGCTAATGATTTTGAGGTATCTGCGAGAAGAGGGAATTTTAATTCCTTTAAATCTTTATGATCTTTTCTCCATGCGAGATGAACAAATTCAGTATCAGTTGATGCGCCGATTAACACTGCATCGCGGTCTCTGAACTCTTCATAATTTTTATTGAACTCTGCAATTTCTGTAGGGCATACGAATGTAAAATCTTTTGGATACCAAAACATTACCATCCATTTGCCTGCTTTAATATGATCTTGTGAACTTAAATCGGAAAATTCTTTTCCTTTTTCTGTAGAAACCACTGAAATCTTTTTGAATTCCGGAAATTTTGAACCGAGTGATAATAAGTTATTCATAAATCTTTGTCCTTTACAATTTAATAGTTAAATAATTTGATTTTTGAATAGCTAAATTTAAATTACAGTAAATGGCAGATCAAATCGATTATAACTATGCCTTAATAGATATTATTTATTAGGCAAAATTATATTGGCTGTTATACCAATGTTGTGATATAATTAGCTGATTATTTTTATTGCAATTTCCTTTAAGTATATTTGAAACGAAAAACTTATGACATTAGCCCAGCTTTATTATATTGTTGCCGTAGATAATTTCCGCCATTTCGGAACCGCCGCCAGTCATTGTTTTGTAACACAACCGACTTTAAGTATGCAAATTCAAAAGCTTGAAGAAGAACTTGGCGTATTAATTTTTGATAGATCGAAGCAGCCAGTTGTTCCGACGGATATTGGCGCAAAAATCTTAAAGCAGGCAAAAATCATTTTACATGAATCTGAACGGCTTCAAAATATTATTGATTCTGAAACTGGAGAGTTTAACGGCACACTAAAAATTGGAATCATTCCGACTATCGCTCCTTACTTAATTCCACTTTTTCTAGATACATTTGTAAAAAAATATCCCAGTATCGAATTAGTTATTGATGAAGTTACAACTAAAGAAATTATCCGAGGATTAAATAAAGATCTTCTTGATGTAGGAATACTTGCATTGCCGGTTGACATTCCGGATTTTGTCGAACGGATTTTATATTACGAACCATTTGTCGCTTACATTTCAAAAAAACATTTGCTTTACAAGAAAGAAAAATTAGATGTAGATGACCTTTCCCGCGACGATCTTTTACTATTGAAGGAAGGTCATTGTTTGCGCGGACACGTACTTAAGCTTTGTAAAAGTTCGGA
Organism: Bacteroidota bacterium; assembly: GCA_021824145.1. GTDB lineage: Bacteria > Bacteroidota > Ignavibacteria > Ignavibacteriales > Ignavibacteriaceae > FEN-1297. The sequence goes on along the minus strand of JAKALM010000003.1, from coordinate 114,249 downwards.
AAAAGAATGGCGAGAGAATGAAAGGAAAATATTATTCGAAAGTGGAACAATCGATACTCTTAAAAAATTAGTTGAACAAAATTTTGGAATTACTTTGCTTCCATATCTGGCAATAAAAGATATTGAGAATAAAGAACAGCTTTCACTTGTTCGCGAGTTTAATCCGCCGGTTCCTAAAAGGGAAGTTGGATTAGTTTATAGCAAAGCTTTTCTTAAGAAACACCTGATAAATGCGCTTGCGGAAGAAATTATAAAAATCATTCCAAAGAATCTACTTGAAAAAGAAAACAGTTTAATAGTTACTTAAATGTTTACAACAAAAAAGAAAATAAATTTCTTCGATTGCGATCCGGCTGGAATTCTTTTTTTCGGAAGGATTTTCGAGCTTTGCCATTCTGCTTATGAAGATTTAATAGCAAGTTTTAACTTGAAAGAAGATTATTGGAATAATAATGAATATGTAGTTCCGATTCTAAACAGCGAAGCTCATTATCATAAACCGATGAAGTATGGAGAAATAATTTCTATTGAAATTAAAGTTTCCAAACTTAAGTCTTCTTCGTTTGAGTTGGAGTATATGTGCAAAAATGAAAGCGGTGAAGAGTGTACTGTTGTAAGAACAGTTCACGTTTTTGTAGAAAGAGCAACCTGGAAAAAGCAACCAATGAAAGAAGAAATTCAGAACGGATTAGCAAAATATTTTTATCAATCAGAATAATGTTTAGGTAAAATCTGCCTAATCTTTTCCTTCTGTATTTTTCCCATTTCTGTTTTGGGTAAACTTTCTAGGATGAAAATCTTTTTTGGGTGCTTAAATGAAGGGAGTTTATCATTTAAGAATTTTTTTAACTTTTCAAGCGTAAAGTCATTTTTATTTTTCAACACTATTGCTGCTACTGAAATGAATCCCCATTCTTTATCTTCTATTCCAAGCACGCTTACTTCTAAAACTTCTGGATGTTTTTTAATTTCATTTTCTATTTCAATAGGATTTATATTTTCTCCGCCAGAAATTATCAAATCGTTTTTTCGTGCTTCAACAAAAAGATATCCTTCATCATCTAAATAACCATAATCACCTGAATAGTAAAATTTTCCTTTAAACTTTTTATTTGTTTCTTCGCTATTGTTCAAATAACCTTTTGCAACAGATTCGCCATTAACAGCAATTTCTCCAAATTGATTTGATTGAAGAGCATTTCGATTTTCATCAACAATAATAATTTTATTTGGTTCTAAAGATTTTCCGGCAGATTGTTTTCTTTTGTGAAATTCATTGTAAGTTAATGCAGTTACAAATGATGAAGTTTCTGTTGCGCCGTATGATTTAGAAACAATCCAACCTTCTGAGATAGCATTTTCAACCAATTCAGAATCAAGAAAGCCTCCTCCTAATAAAATATGGCGAAGTTCCTTGTTTGGTTTTACACCCAATTCTATTAATCTTTTCAGCTGTGTTGAAACAAGAGAAGTTAAAGTTGGCTTTTGATTTTCAATTGTTTCCTTAATGTCTTCAATTGAAATGCTTTTAGGAAGAATTAAAGCTGCGCCAAAAAAAAATGCTCTTGTTATAATTGAAAAACCGCCAACATGATAAAATGGTAAGCTCGCAAGCCAGCGGTCGCCATCGGCATGGTTAAATATTTGATCTCCGGTTAATGCACTTTGAAATAGATTATTGAAAGAAAGCATTACACCTTTAGGTTTACCGGTTGAACCGGAAGTAAAAATGATAACAGCTATGTCATCAATTGTAAAATCAATTTCGGGAAAATTTTTAGAAACTACTTTTTCATTTCCATTTGGAATTTTATGCTTGGGAATTTTCTGAGTATCAATTAATGAAAAAGAAAGATCATCTGTTAAAAGAAAATCGCAATGTGCAAATGTTATTAATTCTTCAATCTCTTTTGGCAAAAGCTTTATATTTAACGGAATTGGAATTGCGCCTAATCGCCATAGTGAAAAAATAAGGACTACAAATTCAGGAGTATTTTCACTTAAAATTGCAACCTTGTTTCTTCTTCTAATTCCAATAGAGATTAATGATTGGATAGTTGAAGATATTATTTCTTCAAGTTCAGAATAAGTAAATGAATAATTTCCATGAAGTAGGGCGATAGAGTGGTGATTAAATTTTTCACCTGCAAATAGACCAATTAGTTTCATTTGAATAATCCGGAAAGAACTGATGTCAATTTATTTAGATCATTAATTTTAATATGAACAACTAATCAAAAACCTTTATCAATTTCTAAATTGATTTTCCCATTCTTCACTTTGTAAGGGTCAGCAGCCAAATCTTTTTCAAAATAAATTCCTGTAGCTAAACCATGTGCAATCTCATCTTTAACTATTGATGCTGCAAATATTGTCATCGATCTTCCAATTACCGATTCAAATGAAGAAGAGATTACAACTTTTATTTCATTCTCTTCTGCAAGACGAATAATATTTATAGTCGGAATTATTCCACCAAGCAACATTGGCTTTAATATCAAAACCGAAGCGGCTTTTTTCAAAATAAAATTCTTTGCATCCTTTTCGTTTTTAATTGATTCATCAACAGCTAAAGGAATTGAAGTCATTTTTGACAGCTCAATAAAATCTTTCAGACTTTTAGCAGGCTGTTCGATATATTCCAAATCTAATGATTTCAGTTTTTCTAAATTGTTAACTGCTTCACTTAATTTCCATTTACCATTAACATCAATTCTAATTTTTATTTTATTGCCAACAGCTTTGCGAATTTCCTTTAAGCATTTTAAATCTTCATCAAATAATTTTCGTCCAACTTTTACTTTTATGGTTTGGAAACCTTCTGAAATTAATTCTGATGCAGTTTTTGCAGATTCGTTTGGCGTAAGAAATCCAATTACAGCATTTACTTTTATCTCTTTGCGCGAAGTTTTATTAAAAAGTTCATTTAGAGAATATTTTTTTTCTTTGCAGATTAAGTTAATAAGTGCTTGTTCAATTCCATGTTTTAATGCTGGTAATTTTTCGTAAGGAGAAAGAATTTGGGAAATATTACTTTCAATTAATGCCAAATCTAATTTAAACTTTAACTTTATGTTTTTAAGTGCGGCTTCATCATCTTCAAATTTTTCTGAGCCTAGTTCAGGCAAGGGTGCTGCATCGCCAATTCCAACCTTGCCTAAGCTGCTTCTAAGCTGAATTAAAAATCCTTTTCTTTCGCTGATAATATTTTTCGAAGTTTCAAATGGTTTTGTAAGGTTTAATTTATAGGGAGAATATGTTAATTCAATTTTATTCATAGCGTTAACCCAACTGCAAATAAAATTCCAAACAATGCTGAAAACCGAGCGGTCAACTCCAAAGTTTTATTTAGCTGAAAGCCTTCTAAATTATAAAGCATAGTTACAAGTTTATATGCAAGTGGAATTGTTACATAGGGAAGGAAAATCCAAAAGTGGAAATCATAAATAAAAAATAATGCAGCTGGAATCAAGAAAGAAAAAATCGTTAGAAGAATAAATTGGTAGCGCGCAAAATTTTTACCTAAAATTACGGCTAAAGTTTTCTTCCCGGCATTTTTATCTTCTTCAATGTCGCGAAAATTATTAACAACAAGGATATTCGTAATTAAAGCACCAACCGGAATTGATGTTAAAAATGAAAGTAAAGAAAATTCTTTCGTCTGAATGAAATATGTTCCCATCGTTCCAACCACACCAAAGAAAATAAAAACAAATAAATCTCCAAGTCCATTATAAGCCAATGGGAATGGGCCGGCGGTGTATGCTATTCCAGCAATTATGGAAAGAATTCCTATAATTAAAACTATTTTGCCACCCACAAAAACCAAATATAAACCAAGTAGAAAAGCCGTAAAGAAAACCAGCACGCTTCCAACTTTCATTTCGGTAACAGAAATTAATCCGTTTGATAAAACTCTAAGTGGCCCTTTCCGTTTTATTGTGTCAGCACCTTTTAAAAAGTCATAAAGATCATTTACATAATTTGTTCCTACTTGAATTAGAATTGAGCACAATAGTGCTATAAAGGAATAAAGCAAAACAAACTTTCCTTTGTTAATTGCAAGAGCAGAACCAACAATAACCGGAACTACAGCTGCCAATAATGTTTTGGGGCGGCTTGCTAAAATCCAGCTTTCAAATTTCGTCGGTAATTTTTGTTCGTTCATATATTGCATTTTTTCAGTTTGATTCATCGATTAAAATTTTTAAGGAAGTTTTGGAAATTTATTGAATTCAGGCTTCCTTTTTTCAAGATAAGCTTTCTTGCCTTCTTGGGCTTCTTCACTCATGTAATAAAGTAAAGTTGCGTTACCGGCAAGCTCCTGAATTCCAGTTTGTCCGTCAAGCTCAGCATTAAACGCAGATTTAAGCAAACGGATTGCCATCGGGCTGTGAAGTAAAATTTTCTTTGCCCAAATTACTCCTTCTTCTTCAAGCTGATTGACCGGGACAATTTTATTTACCAGTCCCATATCAAAAGCTTCTTGAGCATTATATTGTTCGCACAAATACCAAATTTCGCGGGCGCGTTTTTGTCCCACTAATCTTGCTAAATAACTTGCGCCAAATCCGCCATCAAAGCTTCCAACTTTTGGTCCGGTTTGCCCGAAGATTGCATTATCAGCAGCAATAGTTAAATCGCATACAACATGAAGAACATGTCCACCGCCAATTGCATAGCCGGCGACAAGTGCTATTACCGGTTTGGGAATACTTCTAATTAATTTTTGAAGATCGAGAACATTTAATCTTGGAACCCCATCTTTCCCAACATAACCTTTATCTCCGCGAATTCTTTGATCGCCTCCAGAACAAAAAGCATACTTTCCATCTTTAGCTGGACCTTTCCCAGTTAACAATATTACTCCAATTGATTGATCCTCTCGAGCATCAGAAAAAGCATTATACATTTCTTGAACCGTTTCTGGGCGAAAAGCATTTCTAACTTCTGGTCTGTTAATTGTAATTTTAGCAATACCATCCATTTTTTCATAAATGATGTCAGAATATTCTTTAGCTTTTGTCCAATTGTATTTCATACTTCACCTAATTTTATATTTAGAAGCAAACAAAATTATCTAAAAAATAAGACAATTAGAATTCACTTAGAAAGTTATTTATCACATCGGCAAATGAAGAAGGTTGTTCAAGGTGTGTATTATGTCCAGCATTTTTAATGATTATATGCTGCACATCCGGAAATAGTTTTGATAATTCAGAATTGATTTTAGAGTACTTTAGATCTAATTCACCAGATATTAGAAGTGATTTGATTGAAACGTTCTTTATTTCGTTTAGTAAGTTTGGCATTGTTCCTTGGCCAAATCCTCGTAAAGAATATGCTAAACCTGTTTTATTATTTTTTAATTTTGATTCTCTTACTTTAACCAGAATAGATTTCGGCAAATTTTTCTGTGACTTAAAAAGATCTATATTCATCCAGTAGTCAACAAATTCTTCAATTGGATGGTTCTCAATAAATTGTGCTAACTTCTCATCACTTTGAATTCTTTCAATTCGTTGTTTTTCATCTTTAATTCCTGCTGATGAGCTTTCAAGAATCAAACCATTCAAAATTTCTTTATGCTTAACTGCAAAAGATAAAGCAACTCTTCCTCCCATCGAATAACCGGCGAGAAATATTTTTTTGTCGGTAATTTTTTTTATTATTTTGAAAAGTTGCTCAACCATTGCTTGGGTTGTGTAAAGAGAAACATCAACAGGAGAATCGCTTTTACCATGACCGATTAAATCAACAGTTATAATGTTGAAATTATTATTTAAAAGAGGGATTATTTCTGTCCAATCAGACGTTGAGCCGGAAAAACCATGTAGAAGGAACAAAAAATTTTTAGAAGAAGAATTTTGATGGTATTCCTCAACATTAAAAGTGATATTAGAAATTATAATTTTCAACTAGAAGATAATTTTAAATATTTTACTTAACTGAATCTTTAACAGCTTTCCAAAATTGCCTTCGCAGCTTTAAAGATTCAACTGCATTTGTTTTGATTTCAAGAACTGAAAAATTTTTCTTTGTGAATGCAGCTTTGAATGAAACTTGGAAATCATTCCAACTTTTTATCAGTTTATAATTTCCTCTGTATGCATCAACAAAATATTTAAAATCTAGATCATGTTGAGCAATAAAATATTTTTCAAAAACTTTTCCGTAAGATGAAATTGGAAGGATTTCAAAAATACCGCCGCCATTATTATTCACTAAAATAACTATAAGAGGGATTGAATATTTTTTTGCACCAAGCAATCCGTTAAGGTCATAATAAAATGCTAAATCCCCGGTTATTAAAACTGTTGGTTTTGATCCGACAGCAGCAATTCCAAGAGCAGTTGAAGTAATTCCATCAATACCGCTTGCACCTCGATTATTAAAAACTATAATTTTCTTATTTACATTATCTGCAAAGTAATCAAAGTCTCTTACAGGCATACTGTTTGAAATCATTATTTGGCAGTCATCAGGAACAGCTTGAATTATCTCATTTATAATTCTGGGTTCATTTGGAAAATTTGATTGATCAACAATTTTCTTTTTCAATTCCAATGTTATTTGTTCAGCGCGGTTGAATGATTGCAGCCAAACAGTGTTTTGTCTTTTTATTTTTTTTGCATCAATTGTTTTTATCAATTCTTCACAAAATATATAAGGTTTACATGCAAAAGAATCAATTGATTTGTTAGAAGGATCGAACCAATCTCCAAATTCATTTATCATAAACCTTGATGCATTACAATTTTCCAAAAATGTATCCAATCCTTTGGAAGTTACAGTTCTTCCGAATTGAATAATTATATCTGGCTGATGATTTTGGAAAAACTCATCAGATCTTAAAAATGCATCAAAGTTAGCAATAATATTTTTATTAGAATGACTACCGAATCTTAATTGCGAAGTTCCATCTGCCAAAATTGGATAGGAAAGTTTTTCTGAAAGTTTTTGACAATTTTTTATAAACTTTGAATTATAATTATCGGGACCAACAATTATCAAACCTTTTTCAAATTTCTTTATATAACCGGAAATTTTTAAAAACCATTTTTCTTTGGAAAAATCTTTTTTATCCTTTAAATAAATTTCTTCCTTTTTCGATAAAACAGTTTTAGCAAAGTTAGTTATATCGTTATTTACTTCATCGGTAAAAGTTTTTGGCTCGAAAGGTTTGCGGAAAGGGAAGTTTAAGTGAACCGGCCCTCTTGATTCTTGCGTGCTGTAATAAAATGATTTTTTAGCCGCTGATTTTAGTTCTTTAAGTTTTGGAATTGTCAGTTCTGGCAGTCCAACATCAAAGAACCAACGGATATGATTTTTATAAAGATTATTTTGATTGATAGTTTGGTTTGCGCCGCTGTTAATAAGCTCCGGAGGTCGATCGGCAGTACAAATTATTAAAGGAACTCTTTGCTGATAAGCTTCGACTATTGCCGGATAAAGCTCAACTGTGGCGGTTCCGGAAGTACAAACAACTGCAACCGGAGTATTGGATGCTTTGGCAAGTCCAAGCGCAAAAAATCCGCTGCTTCTCTCATCAATATGAACAAAAGATTTTATCTTTTTGTTATTTGCAAATGCTAAAGTTAACGGAGTGTTTCTTGAGCCAGGCGATATTGAAACATATTTAACACCAAGTGATACAAGTTCTCTTACAAATGTTTCTGTCCATAAAATATTACGATTAATTTTAATTTTCATTTTTAAATAACGACAAAATAGGTTTTAGTTTTAATTCGGTTTCTTTAAATTCACTTTCCGGGTCAGAATCTTCAACAATACCGCATCCGGCAAAAGCAGTAAGTTTGTTGTTTGAAAACAGCGCCGATCGGATAGCAACTGCAAATTCACCTTCTTCATTTAAGTTAAACCAGCCGATAATTCCAGCATACAAACCTCGTTTATAACCTTCAAGTTTTTTTAAAAAATGAAGCGCTTCTTCTTTTGGAAAGCCGCAAACTGCCGGTGTTGGATGCAGTTCTTTTAATGTTAAAATCATTGAACTTTCTGGTGAAGGCGTTGCAACAACTCGCGACCAAATATGCTGAATATTTGCTAGCTTCTTTATTGAACAAAGGTTTTCTATTTGTAAATTATTTGTCAGTTTTGCAAGAGAATTTTTAATATGATCGATAACTATGTTATGCTCGCTCAAATTTTTTTTATCGTTAAGTAGATTTTGTTCAAGTTTAGAATCTTCTTCAGGAGTAATTCCTCTCGGCGCTGAACCAGCAAGAGCATCAATTTCAATTTTACCGTTTGAAAACTTTGCAAGTTTTTCCGGCGAAGCTCCAAAGAAAGTTGATTTTCCATGATGATAAATAAAAGAATAACAATCGGGATAATTTGTCCTCAATTTTTCCATGATTGAACTGAAATCAGGCTCATGCGATAGATATAAATCAACTTTGCGTGCAAAGACTATTTTATCGATTTGGTTTTCTGAAATTTTGTTTAAGCCCTCGCTTACAAGCTGCTTCCATCTCTTTTTATCTTTTGGAGAATCGCCTTCACTTTTTAAAATTTTTATGTTATTGGTTGGATTTAATTGATCGTTGAATGAAAATAATTTTTCAAGTTTGGTCTGTAATTTTTTAATAAGCGGTTCTCTGTTTGACCCTTGCAAAATAAAATTAAACAGAAGATATGTTTTTAAATTTTCTTCAACAATTATCAACTCTGGCACAAACCAAGTTGAATCATTATAATCTTGCCAATCTTCATCGCTGTGTTCAGTGGTGAATTTCATTCCGCCGAGAAATAAAGGAACTCTTTGAATAGGTACTTCATTCCAATTATTGTATAGTGAATTTTTCCACTCTTTTATTCTTTTGTCTGTTATTGCAAATCTGCCATCACCATTTTCGGAAATAGTCAGTACTTCATCAACGCCAATTATTTTAAAATTTTCTACTGGTTTTTCAAAATAATAAGACCTTTCGTAATTCTTTATTAAATGATTAATTAAAGAATTAGATTGGAAATTTGTAAGCTTATAAGCATAACTTATTAGAATATTACCAGAAGAAATTCTTTTTAATTTTGTATTTTCATCTAAGAATTGTGTAAAAGAAGTTACCGCAGAAGAAATAAGATCATTCATAATAAACGATTAAATTTTCCTATCAAATTTGTTCAAAAATCATTATCGTATTTTGAAATATAATGCAATTTATAATATTTTCAATTGAGACTCTTCAAAAAATGGAATAAAATTTTACCTTAAAAAACTATGTCTTCCTCAATAGTTTCTAGCATTCTTAAATAACTTTCATATCTTTCTATAGAAATTTGGTTATTTTGAACAGCTTCAATTACAGCACAATTTGGTTCATGAAAATGTGTGCAAGTATTGAATCTGCAATTACTGCTGAAATTAGAGAATTCAATAAAATAATGCCCTAAATCTTCTTTTCTAATTCCAAATGGATCAATTTCTCTAATGCCAGGAGTGTCTACAATATAAGTATTATTTTCTACTTCGAACATTCTGCTTGTTACAGTAGTGTGAGTGCCTTTCTCTGTAAAATTACTTATCTCTCCAATTTTAAGATTTAACCATGGGAACATTTTGTTAAGTAAAGAAGATTTACCAACGCCTGAATGCCCAAAAAATAAATTTTTGCTGTTGGATAAACAGCTTTTTAAACTTTCCAAACCTTCGGCAGAAATAACGCTTGTTTTTATTACTTTATATCCAATTTCTGTATACAACTTAATCCAGTGTTCAATCGAATTTTCAGTATCCAAATCAATTTTATTAATTACAATAAACAAATTTAATTTTGCACTTTCACCTATAACTAAAAGCCGATCGATAGTTTTATTATTAAATATTGGTTCTGCGGTGCTGCTTACAATAAATAAATTTTCGATATTTGCAGCGATTATTTGTTCCAGTCTTTCGCCACGATAACTGGCTCCTCTAATCCTAGGGGCTTTTCTTGAAATATAATTTTTTCTTTCGCCAATTTTATAAATAACACCGGAGCCATCCTGATTTAGTTCAAATTCTACCAAATCTCCAACCACAGCAATATCACGGTGATAGAGTTTGTCTTTTTTCAGCTTAAAATCATTTTTAAATTTTCCGCGAAGTGTGCATCTAATTAAGCCATCATAATTTTCTGGAAAAACATAATAATCTTTACTTTCTATTCGGCTGATAGTTCCTTTAATAAATAACTCCTTGAATAATAAAAAGAATCCTTGGTAAAATAAGATGCTTAAGTTTTTGTGTCAAATATTATTAAATTTTTACGGGCAGGGAAATGGGAAACCATCTCACAAATAATTCTTTAAGAAATGGTTTCCCTAATAAGTTAGAATCTATAAGTCATCGAAAGTATGAATGTATCGCTTTTTAAACTTTGAAAGGTTCTGGAAATGTTTACTCCATAGTTATCTCCGTAATCATTCCAAGTGCCATGCGCATAAGCCAAATCAATTCCAAATGCACCATCGGCTATATAACCAATACCGCCGGTAATATATTTTTTATCGTAAGAAGAAGTTGAAGCATCAGATTGATAAGGTGATGGCATTACAAAATATCCGGCTCTCAATCTAATTCCGATTTCTGGGATTGTATATTCGGCACCTATATTATAATTGATAACTGATCTTAACTGATTCTTAATATCTTTGTTTGCAGTTTGAACATCTTGAGTACTTAAACCATCAGGATTCTGAAATTGCAATTGAGTATAATCTATTAATGTTGCTTGTCCACTTAATATTAAACCAGCTATATTGTAAGAAGCGCCACCAGCTATCTCAAAAGGTGTAACTATATCATATTGAACTTTATCGTTGTAATTATATGGAGATGTCTGGAAATTCTTAAATGAGCTTTCTGCATCTACATTGTAAGTTTCTTTTACTGTATAAGTTTTAGGGAATTGAATTGTTAATCCAACTCTTGCTTTATTTTGAATTTGATAGAGCATGCCAAACTTTACATCCCAGCCGCTAATATCCCAATTTATTAATTGGCCAATATGAAATTCTTGAAATCCAATTGTTTGCGGAGTTGATGGATCGGTAGGTGTTGATGAATAAATTCCATTAAAATCATCTTCATAATAATCATTATTATTTGAATAAGTACCGGAAATTATATTTAAGTTCAAACCTATAAAAAGATTTTTGTAAGCTTCAATTGCACCTGAAAATGTCCAATTATGTAATGAACCAGATGAAAGAATATTACCGCTTTGATTTAATTTACCCTTAATATTTGTATTATAATTACTATCAGCAAGAAATAAATTATATGGAATATTGCTATAAGAATTTAGATCTTGAATATATGATGAGTCGCCAGAATTGTAACCATTAAATTTTAAAGCACCAGTTAAGTCTTTTGTTGTGTTATATGAAATTGCGAAAACTAAACTTCCTCTAGTTGTAGGGAACGGCAGAACAAAGCTAAGATTATTTAGTCTGGTAGCGCTGTTTGAATAATTTGAATATTGATTTAAGAAAGTTGTATTGTTTGTATTGTTATCATAGCTTAAACCGCCTGTGATATTGAGACTTTTAATTAATGCCCAGCCTGCAGGATTAAAAAATGCTGCGCCAGCATCATCACTTAAGCCAATATAACTATTACCCATACCAAGAGCTCTTGCATCCGAACCTAATCCCGGTTCGCCAAGTCTTAAAGCATCAGTAATACCTTGCGCATATATATTTGAATAAAGAAAAGTTAAAAATATCAAAGTTAAAAGCTTTGAAGAATATGAATATAAGCTTTTCATTAGTTCCTCCCATTGGATTTTCGATCACCGTTATTTTCTCTTACAGTTCTATTATTATTGGAACTATTATCTCTTGAGTTAGAAGTTTTTGTAGATGTACTTTCAACTCTGTTTCCATTAGAATTACTCGAAGTATTCTGCGAACCGTTTGTAGTTGTTTGATTTGTGGAAACTGTTGGAATAGTAGGTTCGTTTCTTGTAGGTAAAGATGGAGTTTCTCCTCTCCAGCCTAAATCTCCTCTACCGGCATCTCTTTGCCTAATTAACTTGGCTTGACTAGTATCTCTATTAAAAGAATTTTGAGGTGCATAAGCTGTCGAAGGAGTTAATGAATACCACCATGGGTATTCATAAAAGTGATTGTAATCTTCACCGTAATAATTAGCTGGGTAATAACTATCTTCTTGATAGTTTTGATCATTTGTAGTTTGATTGTTTCCATTCGGCATCCATATTACTGTATAGCATCCAGTAAAAGCTATGGAGATAATCAAGATCAACAATAAATTTTGAATATAAATTTTCATTTAATTAACGTCCTCTTCTTTCAGAACTTCCTCTACTGCTGTTACTGCTTGATGAACGAGCAGAAGGAGGGCTATAACTTCTTGTTGGTGGTGGTGAATATGATCTTTGCGGCGGCGAATATGATCTCGGAGCTTCATATCTGCCAGCATTTCGCTGGTTATTATAACTTCTATTAGAATTATTTCTGTTTGTTTCTGAATTATTAGGAGAATATGTCCTGTTACTTTCTCGATTAGTATTTCTATAATATTCTATCTTTCGTACTTGATAAGTTTGCCTTGAAATAGTTCTTCCAGAATTATTTCTTCCGGATTCAACTGGTCTTCCTTCAACTCTTTGGCTTCCTCTATTATTAGTAGAATTTACTGATCCGCTTCTTCCAGAATTTGTAGTAACTGGTCTGCTTATAGGTTCATTTCTATTTGTACTTACTGTTGGAATTGTAGTTGCATCATTATTTCCAACGAAAGTGTTCCCTCTATCGCCGTTATTTCTAAATCCATCATTATTTCTTAGTCTATTAGTTTCACGTGATCGATTTGCAATTTTTGAATAGTATGAGCCATAATATCCGTAATATCCATAATTACCATAATAATAAGGATTATAGTAGCCTCCATAATAAGAATATGGATTATAATATGTTGGATAATAATTCCAGATTCCAAATGGATCCCAATAGTAAGGATTATAATAAGGGAATCCCCATGTTACTCCAAACGAGTAAGATGGACTATAACCATAATACATAGAACCCCAATATCTGGGATAACCAAAATAATAATTATTTATAGTGGTAGGTTCAATTTGGCTTAATGAATCATATTGATCTCCATAAGCCGAATCTGCAGGAGTTTGATAGTCTTGAGAGTTTTGGTCATTGTTATAACCATAATTATCATTTCCGTAATTATCGCCATTATCATTCATTGCTATTTGAGTATAACAACCACCAAAAAATAAAGCAGTTAAAATGATAATTAAGACGCTTAAAATTTTTATATTTTTCATGACAACTCCTCCACCTAAATTACTTAACTAAATTTCATCAAATATCGAGCCTAAATAAAGACTTAAATATTTCCCATGATTTGAGACAAAAGAATTTGATTGTATATTAAAATAAACTTTTTGTACAAAAATTTCGACAAAATCCAATCTTAAAACTAAATTTTAGACACTACTTAAGATTAAATCAGTTTAATTTTTTATAGTGCAAATATTTAGAATATGCTTTTAACATATTCAATCCTTAAAGCTCTATCTGCCGTTGTTGGGCTCCATTTTTTATTATCTAACAAATCTCTCAAATCAAATCCTAATGTAAAGCCATCACCAATTGCCCAGCGTATTCCAATATTTAGATATCCGTTTCCGGCTCCATATCTTGATGAATTATCATTAAATGCAAAATCATATTCACCAATTAAAGATACATTTTCTCCAATTGTCTTTTCACATCCAACAGAAAGATCAACAAAATCTTCACCATCTTTACTTTCAAGCGAATAGTTTAAAGTTCCGTGCAAACTTAAGTAACCCAAGAATTCAAAATTTTTACTTGCAGCGCAAAAAAATCCTGGCGACTTAATTGCATATCTACTTGTTGAATCAAAGTAAACTCCTTTGCCTTGAGAATCAAAACCAATTGTTAAAGCTGGAAATGAAACAGATTCATTCATAGCTCTAAACCGGATATCAATTCCAGGATATTTATACCAAATCGGTGAACCAGCACCAATTAAATTTGCACCACCATAAGATATTCCAAAACTTATATTGTTGAAAACACCAACTTCAAGCTTTTCAATAAGAACTCCTTGCGGTAGAACATCTGAAGTTACGCCAACATAACCTTTTTGCAAAATGCCTGCAGTCTGCATGTCAATTAAGGATCTGTATTCATACTTTGCCCCGGTACCAGCGGTGCCTTGTGCAACTAAAAGCGAAGTTGATATAAGAAGAAATGAAGCGAGCAAAACTAACTTTTTCATATTTCCTCTAATTTGATTTCAAAAATTGGAATTTAAACATTGAAAAAATAAGAATAATTTATCAAAGTATTTTATTCAATTTATTTTCAGTTGATTTACTACTACTTGCAAGATTTGGATAAATATTAATTTCAATAAGAGAAGGCAAGAGTGAATATTCTGGTTTTACATTAATTGTAACTTTGCCGGTAATGTTTTTTGCTCTCAATTTTATTTTACCTTCCTTTTTTTTCTCAAAAATAATTTCAATCAGCTCTTGTCCTTCGATAATGGTAAAATCAGCAGAAACATTTCTAAACGGTGCTTTCCATCCTAATGCATTTATTGGAATTACCTCAATTGATGTTGTTGAATGATTATCTGCAAATAGGTTTGGCGGATTAACTTGAATGACGGTTTCGAAAATATTGAAAATGTAATAATAGCCTGAAAATATAGCGATGAGAATAATAATACTTAAAATCAAATACTTCCTGGGTTTTGTCATTTAATAATTTAATTGAGCTTCTAAATTTTTTGTTTTTTTAATTTGATTATTCTTTTAAGCATTTTTCTAATTATTAGCTTTACAATTTCATCCGGCACGCCGTCTTTATGCTTGGAGCTTAATCTCATATCGCATTGGTCATTAACATAATCGATTACAACAAATTTTCCGCTTTCAGTCAATACAATTTCAGTTGAGAAAAAATCTAGTGCAGTATTTTCTGCAATTACTTTAGTAATATGGAACAATTTTTTTAAATTATATTTTTCAATTTCATCTTCTGTTAATTCAGAATAAAGGTGTGTTTGGTCATCCCACCAAACAGGAATAGCGGAACCAAAAGCCCAAAAAGATCTAAACCAGGCTCTCTTTCCATCAAGAATTACCGGATAAATTTTTTCCTGAAGAATGTATTTATCATTTGAATTATTTATTCGTTCATCTAAAACTTCTTTAAGAGTTTCTGCGCCAGTTACAACTCCAACTCCGCCGCCGGTATTATTGCATGGTTTAATTATAAACGGCCTGCCAAGCATTGCTAAATCATCAATTGAAAGATAAATTTCTTCTTTTTCGCTATGCGGTGGAATTATAATAGAATGAGGGACATTTAAGCCAGCAGTGATAAACTCAAGGTGCATACTCGCTTTATCAATTGCATGAAGTACTTTATGGTAGTGGTTAAGAATTATAGTTTTTCTTTTAATTAAAATTTTACCTAAATCTTCAAAATCTTTTTCTACATCCCATGCACGGTCAATATAAAATTCGAAGAAAATTTCTTTATTTATAATTTTTTGAGTTACTTTATGGATGTTGTGGTAGGAAATTAAAAAAGTTGTAAGTCCCGCATTCTGAAAAGTTTCTTCTATCAAATTTATAAAATCATCGTCATATTTCCAGACATACGCTATTCCTAAATCAATTTTTTCCATGCCATTAAATCATTTTTACAAAGATAGAGTTTACTATATTTGTAAGCAAGAATTATAAAACTAGCTTTATCTAAAAACTTATGATTAATTTGATTTGCTAATAATCATAGCCGTTGGTAAATCGGTTTTAATCTATCACTAAAAAAGATAAATTAGGTTTAATAATTTAATAAGTGTTTTTTCAGTATTTAATTTTTAATAACATGCTCAAAATTTTTGCAATTTTTATACCGGCTTTAATTTTAATTGGATGCGCTTCCCATAAAGAAACTATTAAAGTAAATAATAATAGGAATCATATTTTAGATGATGTGATTAGTGATTCATCCAATAAATCGCTTGACCTTTTCATTGACGGCTCAATAGACGAAGCCAAGGGAAATTATATATCTGCAATAAATCATTATCATGAAGTATTAAAACTGGATCCAAAGCCAGGCGTTTATTATGCAATTGCAAAAGATTATTTCTACTTAAATAAGCTCTCGCAAGCACTTCAATATTCAAAGAAATCCATCGAACTTGATTCTAATAATGTAGAGTATTACGATCTGCTTTCGGAAATTTATTCAAATGCAAATCAATATGATTCTGCGGCAACAGTTTTGAATAAAATGATTTCGATGGATTCAACAAATATAAATGCATATTACCGGCTTGCTAGAATTTACGAAACAAATAAACCAACAAAAGCAATAGATATTTATAATAATATTACTTCCATAATTGGCCCTGATTGGAATGTTTTAATGCATGTCTCGCAGCTTCAAGCAAGCTTAGGTAATTTTGATGGCGCTGCAAATGCAATTCAAAAATTATTAACAATTGATCCTGGCAATGCCGGATTGCAAAAACTTCTTGCAGAATATTATCAGCAAGCAAAAAAGTATGATAAAGCATTAAAAGTTATTGATGATGTTTTAGCGGCAAATCCGGATGATTTGGATGCTTACGAGCGGAAAGCGCAGATTTATTTATCGCAGAATAAATGGGAACTGGCTGCAAAGGAATATTCTTATATAATGAAACAGCCGAAAGCTTCTTTTGATTTGAAGATAAGAATTGGTGCTTCTTATTTTGAACAATCTTTTAAAGACAGCACACTTATTCCTATTGCAAAAAAGTTCTTTCTAACATTAGATAAAGACACAACCTTCTGGCAAATAAAAATGTATTTAGGTGCAATAGCAATTGATGAAAAAAATGATTCAGCAGCTATTGATTACTTTAAAGATGCAACGCAGCTTGCGAGCTGGAATGTTGAAGCGTGGGTAAGGCTTGGCGGATTGTATTTTGATAATAAAAAATATGATGACGCGGCAAAAGTAATGAAGGAAGCAATCAAATCTTTTCCGGAAGATTTTCGAGTTAATTTAATTTTAGGATTAGCTCTTGCCCAAAACAATAATAACTTAGAAGCAAAGCCTTATTTGAAAAAAGCTGTTGAGTTAAATCCAAATGATATAACTGCACTATCAGCTTATGGATTTACTTTAAGCCAGCTAAAGGAAAATGCAGAAGCTATTGAATATCTTAAAAAAGCTCTTGTAATTTCACCAAATGATGTAAATTTATTAGGCACGCTTGGACTAATTTATGATGGAGAGAAAAGATGGAGTGAGTGCGACAGTGTTTACGAAAAAGCATTATCAATTGATTCGACTAGTGATTTAATATTTAATAATTATGCTTATTCTCTTTCTGAACGAGGAATTAAATTAGATTTAGCACTGAAAATGGCGCAGAAAGCAATTGAATCTAAACCAAACACTCCTTCTTACCTGGATACGATTGGCTGGATTTACTTTAAGTTGGGAAATTATAAAGAAGCAAAAAATTATATTGAACAAGCTGTTAAGCTTGATAGCAGCAAGCCGGATGTATTGGAACATCTTGGAGATGTGGAATTTAAAATGGGAAATAAAAATATAGCTAAAGAAGTCTGGCAGAAAGCCTTAAACTTGGATAAAAATAATAATGCTCTAAAACAAAAAATTGAAAAAGGTGAAATTTGAAAAAAACAGGAATAGCTGCCTTAATAACTTTTTATTTAATTATACTTTCAATCTCTGGATGTGTTCCTTCCAAACCGACAGAAGAAGTTGAAATTTTACCCGCAGAAAGATTGGTTAACAAATTAGAAGTAAATAGAAGAAGAATAAAAACCTTTGAAGGAAGCGGAACTTTGTATGTTAAATCTTCTCAGCTTGATAATAAAGCATCATTCCAAATAACTCTTGTAAAACCGGATTCAATTTATCTTTCAATAATGGGGCCGTTTGGTATTCAATTAGCTCAGGCTTTAGTTACGAATGATAACTTTATTTTTTATGATGCACTTCAAAATACTGCTTACGAAGGCAAGGTAAATGAAGATGTTCTTAAAAATATTTTTAAGATTGATCTTCCATTCAGCGATATTATTGATGCTTTTATTGGATCAGTTAATTTAACAAAACATTTGTATAAACCGCCCACAAAATATTCAGTTGATTATGATAAATATTTGTTGACTTATGTAGATTCAACAACGGATGTAACTACGAACTATAAAGTAGATATTAGAAATTTGGGAATAACAAACTTTCAGGTTATTGATCCTTCTGGGAAGATATTATTAGATGGTAATTATTCTAATTTTAAATATCTAGAAAATGTTGCCGTACCGTTCTCGATTGATGTTCAGGATAAAAAAGAAAATCAAGATGTTTCAATTAGCTATAAAAATATCCGTGCAAATGAAAAAAACATTTATATTGATTTTCAAGTGCCAACCGATGCAACAATTATTAAGTGGTAACCTGTAAGAGAAAACTAAAATTGAATCAGAAAATAGCTGAATGAATTTGAAAATAATTTTAATCTGATTAAAACAAAATTCTGAATAAATTGAAGTACTTTTTTTTATCAATAATTATTCTCTTCTCAATTACAATCCAGGCTCAGGAGAGTGTACAGATAAGCAAAAAGAAATCTGAGCTTTCGAAAATTAAAGAGGAAATCAATTCGCTGGAACAAGAACTAAAAGATAAAACAGTTAAAGAAAAAGAGACATATAATGTGCTTGATAATTATAACCGGCAAAGCTTTTTGCTGCATCGGTTAATAAATAATTTGAAAGCAGAAGAACAAGCAAAGGAACAGGAAATTGAAAAGACGCAACAAAATATTGAAGACTTGAAGAAAGAGGTTACATCTCTAAAAAAGAATTATGCGAAATATGTAGTTGCTATTTATAAGCATACTAAACTAGATGAATGGGCGAGCATTCTGGACGCAGCATCATTTGAGCAGGCACTGTTAAGATATAAATATCTAACAAAGTTTTCAGATCAAAGAGAGAAAGATCTTAAGAATTTACTAACTAAGAAAGAAGATTTAATTGCTGCTAAAGAAATATTAGAGAAAGAACGACAAGATAAAGAACTTTTGACTGAACAAAAATCGGATGAAGAGAATACATTAAATGAGAAAAGAACTGAACGAAGAAAGATATTAACTTCAATTAGGAATGATAAAGCATCGCTTAAAAGTGAGTTGGAAGCAAAGAGGAATGCAGAAATTAAAATTCAAAATATGATAAGCAGATTAATAGCTGAAGCCGAAGCAAGAAGAAAAGCCGAAGCTGAAAGAATTGCACGTGAGAAATTGAAGAAGAGGAGTAAAACCAAAATTTATGCTTCAAAGACAAATGTTGAAGAGTCGAATCCAGTTGAAGAAAGCAGTTATGATGTTGATTTATCAACTGCAGGCTTTTCATCGTTTTCTGTTTTAAAGGGAAGATTGAATTGGCCTGTCAGCAGCGGAAGAATAGTTAGGAAATTTGGTGAGAACCGTAATGAAAAATTAAATACAGTTACTTTGAATTATGGAATAGACATTAAAACCAATGCTGATGCTGATGTCCGCTCAGTAGCAGATGGAGTAATATCTGCAATTGACTGGCTGCCTGGTTACGGCAGTGTAGTAATAATTACTCATAAGGGAGATTATAGGACAGTTTATAGTCATCTTTCAAATATTTATGTTAAGGAGGGAGACAAAGTAAAAGCGGGAAGTGTAATTGGTAAAGTAGGTGAAAGCCTTGAAGGAGATATATTGCATTTTGAAATATGGAACTCGCGTAATAAACAGAATCCTGAAGTATGGCTGGCGCGAAAATAGAGAATTATTGACCTATCAATTATTATTTTGTCTTTAATCAATAAAAATATTAGGCTATAAGTAGAGTATAAGATAAGTATATCTGAATAGGCTTTACACTATGTTTAAAGTACATTCAGAGTATATTCAGAGTACATTCAGAGTATATTCAGAAATGAATATGTATTAATTCATTTTTATGAAAGATTTGATTTAAGAACAAATTTTTAATGCCTAATAGTTACAATTAATTAACCAGTTGTGTGAATTAGATTGTAAGCCGCTGATACGGCTCTAATAAAGCACGTTTTTCATATTAAAGGGCTGTCCAAAAAGTAATGTTGTCATCATGAGAGAAGCGAAGTGATCTGAATTTTGAATTAAAAAAAAAAGATTGCTTCGTCGTTTTACTCCTCGCAATGACTTCTTCTCTACTTTTGGGACAGCCCCTTAATAAAATCACTATTTTAGTTAGTAACTGTTTCTACAGTTTTCTATGATTAATTTTTAATTCACACAACAGGTTTAATTATTTAAATAAATAATACAAATGGGGTATTTCTTTTAGAAGTAACAATTATTAAATTAAAATTATATAAACTAAATGATAATTATGTTAAAAAAGGCGGACGTTGTTTAGGGTATCTAATCAAATAATTAAAAATTTATTATCGCTGACAAGTGCGGAAGTAATAAGCAAAATAATTGCGCTTGTAACTGCCGCATATTTGGGAAGAGTACTAAAGCCGGAAGGGTTTGGGATACTAGGATTTGCTACCGCTTTTGTTTCATACTTTTTATTGATGGTTAATTTTGGTTTTGATACTTATGGAACAAGAGAAGTTGCGAAAGACGAATCAAAAAAAACAAAGTTAGTAAATAACATTTTATCCATAAGAATACTTTTCGCTATTGGATGGTATATAATTTTTTCAATTATTGTTTTGTTAATTGAAAAACCGTTAGAAGTTAAAATTGTTCTTTTAATTACTGCAATAAATTTATTTGTAAATGCGATATCTATAAATTGGTTTTTTATGGGAATAGAAAAGATGTGGCTGATTGCAATAAGACAAATTATGACAAATTTATTTTCTCTACTTGGAATAATAATTTTTGTAAGGAAAGAAAATGACTTAATAATTGCTGCAGGAATTACGATGCTTTCTGCTTTAATAAATTCTATTTGGCTGCTCAAAATATTCCATACTAAGTTTAATAAATTTTCATTTGAGCTGGATAAAGAATATTTGAGATTGATAATTAAAGAATCTCTTCCATTAGTATTTTCCTCTTTTATGATTGCGATTTATTATAACCTAGATATGGTAATGTTAGGATACATGAAAACCGTTAATGATGTTGGAATCTATAGTGCGGCTTACAAAATTATCTTAGTAGGTATTATCCCTTTTACGTTAATTCTAAATTCCTTTTTCCCTTCGCTTTCAAAAATTGGATTGAGTAATTCATTAGAATTTAAGAACATAATTAAGCAATATGCTTTTTTAATGATTTCATCCGGAATTATAATAGCTGCAATTATTTTTTTTAATGCAGCAGAAATAATTAAAATTGTTTTTGGAAACCAATATGCTGCGGCGAAAGTACCTCTTTTGATATTAGCATTGAATTTATTAGTTATTAGTATAAATATTTTATTTGGCAATCCATTAATCACTTGGGGAAAGCAAAAGCAATATTCAATTGCAATAGCATTCGGAGCCGTTACAAATATTGTACTAAATATTTTATTTATTCCAAGATACTCATACATAGGAGCTTCATTTGCAACATTAATGTCTGAAGTAGTCGTGTTTATAGGAGTATTTTATTTATTTAATAAAAACACTTATAGAGTTTTCGTCGTATGAAATATGATTTTCTAATAGTTGGTGCAGGTTTTGCCGGTTCTGTAATGGCAGAAAGAATTGCAACACAATTGAACAAAAAGGTTCTAGTAGTTGAGAAGAGAAATCATATTGGCGGAAACGCGTATGATGAATATGATGAACATGGAATTTTAGTTCATAAATATGGCCCTCATATTTTCCATACAAACAGTAAAGTGGTATTCGATTATTTGTCGCAATTTACAGAATGGAGATTTTATGAGCATAAGGTGCTTGCAAATCTAAAGGGTGAATTATATCCGATTCCTATAAATCGAAAAACAATTAATAAATTATATGGATTTGATTTTAAAAGTGATGAAGAAATAAAAAAATATTTAAATAGTGTAAGAAGCAACCATAGACAGATTAAAAATTCCGAGGATATAATTGTTAGTCAAGTTGGTTATGATTTGTTTGAAAAATTTTTTAGAAATTACACAAAGAAGCAATGGAACCTTGAGCCGAAAGAATTATCGCCGCAAGTCTGCGGAAGAATTCCAGTAAGATATAACGATGATTGCCGGTATTTTACAGACAAGTATCAATTTATGCCTAAAGAAGGTTACACAAAAATGTTTGAGAGGATGTTAAACCATACGCATATCGAAATTCTTTTAAATATAGATTACAAAAGAATTGTGAATGAAATAAAATTTGATAAACTAATTTACACTGGTCCGATTGATTATTTCTTTGATTATAAATTTGGAAAGCTGCCTTATAGATCGATTAGATTTGAATTTAAGAACTATCAAACCAAAATAATGGAGCAAGCTGCTGTTGTTAATTATACGGACTTAAGTAAAGATTTTACGCGAGTTACTGAATATAAATATTTGTCCGGACAGGATGCAGAAACAACTTCACTTTCCTATGAATATTCTCAAATAGGTGGTGACCCTTATTACCCGATCCCAACAGAAGCAAACAGGGGGAGATATCTTTTATATAAAAAAGAAGCTAAAAAATTATATGATGTGATTTTTTGTGGAAGGCTTGCGGAATATCAGTATTATAATATGGATCAAGTTGTGGCAAATACATTAAATATTTTTAAAACAACTTTTTGAGCCAGACGAATGGAAATAGCTGCTGTTGTAGTAACTTTTAATAGATTAGAATTATTAAAAGAGTGTATTGAATCAATTAGAAATCAAACTTATAAAGTAAATGAAATATTTGTTATTAATAATTCGAGTAATGATGGAACCTTAGAGTGGTTAAATTTGCAAAAAGATTTAACCGTTATAACTCAAGAAAATCTTGGTGGAGCAGGCGGTTTTTATACGGGAATTAGATCTGCCTACGAAAGAGGGTATGATTGGATATGGTGTATGGATGATGATTGTATTTCGGGAAAAAATGCTTTAGCTGAACTAATGCCATTTCTCACCTTAAACAAAAGAGCAATTTATAATTCACTAGTAGTCTCAAAAGAGAATAATAATAAATTAGCATTTGGACTCTATGATAGTGTAAGTAATAAATATATAGATAGAGTTATCTTGGCAAAAGATAAACTCTTGAAAGGGAGTGCCAATTTTTTTAACGGTACAATTGTTCCAAATGAATTTATTAAAAAATGCGGTTTACCCTTAAAAGCGCTTTTCATTCGTGGAGATGAATATGAATATTTTCTTCGGGCACAAAATAACGGTGTTGAAGTTATCTCCGTCAGTTCGTCAATAATCTATCACCCAAGTGAAGTATCTTTTTTAATAGAAAACAATTTATTCAGATATAAGTTTTTATATATGAATAATATAAAAAGATATTACTTAAGCCGTAATATGGTGATATTAAAAAGATTGTATAGACAAATAAAACAAGAATCTGTTGTAAAAAAAATTATTCTAGATTCTTTATGTATCATATTTTTGGAAAGAACGTTCAGAAATTTATTTTGTTTATTCGAAGGTGTTTTTAACGGCATATTTATAGAGTTAAAGGAAATAGAAAATAAAGAAAATGTCTAACAAATTACTTTATTTTATCCTGCTGATTAATCTAATAATTTATTTAATTGTCATTTTGCTTTATCCGCATTTCATGTCTGATGATTTTATGATATTTGCACGTATCAAACAAAATCCAGGCGAAGTAATCTGTCTCAACCCAAATGAGGTTTTCTTTTTGTTTTCTCGTCCAGTATCTTACTTTTCTTTTTGGCTGGATTACCATATATTTTATGATAATGCAATTGGAATGAAATTCGTTTCTCTTTTGATTGATCTCGGATTAATTAGTGTTATATACAAAATAATACAAAATCTGTCACTCTTCCTTAAAAAGGAAATTGATCAAACTGTTTTATTTATATGTTTACTCCTTTTTACTCTTCATCTTGACGTATTAAATTGGATTTATTGGATCAGTGATAGAACAGAATTGCTTAGTTTATTTTTCTATGCTTTTGCATTATTGTATTTATCTAAATACTTAATTATTAAAAAAAACTATTACTTATATTTCTTAGTTTTATTTTATCTCCTCTCAATTTTATCAAAGCAACAGGGAGCACATTTGCCAGTATTAGTACTTTTCATTTATTTCCTTTTTAGATTTAGGAAAAAAATAGATTCGGCAAAAGACCTGTTACTTACAACTATTGTTATGTTTATAATTATGCTTGGTTACAGCATAACAAGTTTTATATATTATTCAAATGACCTAGAAGTTGAAAAAAATATATTCAAAAAGCCATTCTCATTGGTCGGCAATATTTTAAATACCTCAATTCCTCTATTATCATGGAGAATTTATAATTTTTTTATTCTAGACAAAGAATTAGCCTTAGTTATTGCAATCTCTATTAGTTTTGTTATAATATTATTACTAAGCCTTAAGAAAGTAAGCTTGGAAAAAACATTCGTCGCATTAGCCTTTTTAATGATCATCAGCTATCCCAGGATTTTAGCCGTTGGAAATCAAAGGATTAATGGAGTATACTTATTTTGGATGATACTATCTATTTATTTTTTTATCATTTACAAATATAAAATCTATAAGTATACTAAAATAACATTAATACTAGCCCTGTTATTTTATTCATATTCCTTTGTAAAGAGAGTAAATGATGATTTAGTAATACAAAAAAAATACAACCGTGAGGTTGTTGAACTAAGTCGAGTAGTCAATAAAAAGCCTCATGAGCTATATACTATAATAACTGCAGAAACAAGTGCTAATTTGCCTTATAACTTGTACTTTTATAAGTATCATAATTTTGGCTATGATTCTACTTTGAGGATATTACCTTTTAGTTTTGATCGGACACTAATTTATTATGACCTGAATAGGTATGACAAGAATTTAATTGTGGTACAATTAAAAGGCGATTCTTGTTGTGTTCAATCAAAAGACGATCTTCTTTATGTTTCACTTGATAAAAAAAATAAGCTTTTAAAAAGAATATCGATATTAAAAGAAGAAAAAAGCATTTCAGGTAGAGAATACAATAAAATTTGTTTTAAGGAAGAAGGCATGGGAAAGAGAAATTTGATATATAATAACGGTGTAAAATGGATTGAATTATAATGATTACAGTAATATTACCTGCATTTAATGATGAAAAGTATATACATAATTCGATTAAAAGTATTTTAAACCAAACTTTTAAGAATTTTCAGTTTTTAATTATTAATGATGGTTCGACTGATAATACTGAAAAGATTATTTTATCGTTTGATGATCCAAGAATTATATACAAGAAAAAAGAACACACCGGTTTATCCGATACTCTTAATTATGGTCTTAGTATAGCACAAACTGAATTAATAGCAAGAATGGATTCAGATGATCTGAGTCATCCTGAAAGATTAGAAAAGCAATATTTATTTTTTAGAAGAATTCCAGGAGATAAAATTATATCATGCTGGAGTGCTTATTTTAAAAAGAACAATATTTCATTTATCATAAATGACAAATTAGAATCTAGCACAATTAAAAAAAACTTATTGCTTCATAGTTACATATCGCATCCGGGAGCTTTTTTCTCTAAAAGTGTTGTAATTAATAACGGTGGTTATAAAGGGGAAGTATTTGAAGATTACGATTTATGGTTAAGAATTCGTAATAAAGTTAATTTTTATATTATGCCTGAAGTATTAATTTTCCAGAGAATTAGAAAAGATTCTCTTTCCAGGGAAAATTATTTTAAAAAACAAAAAATACATTATGCCATTCAGGTGCCATATTACAGTAATAACATTAATGATTTTGGAATAGAAAACATATTTGAAACAATAAAATTTTGCGGATGGCGGGAATATTTTTATGGCTGTAGAAGAAATGCGATTAAAAATTGGACAAAATTAGGATGGAAATATTTTCTCGATCTTAGAATATTAATTGCAACTATAATAATGTTTTTGCCAGAAAATTATTTTTTAAAATTCAAGGAATTGAGGTTAAGATATCGGCTTAATTATCTAATTAAATATACTTCTCGTGAAAATAAATTGTTGAGATATGAATTTTTTAAAATAGCAAACAAAAATTATATTTTATAAAATTAGTTAAATTGAAACTCATCCAAATGCAAAATATATTATTGTTTTATGAACTAATATATCTTTAATAGAAGCTAATTTTTGATTAATAAAAAAAATCACATATTACATATCTCTCCAAATTTCAATTATTCATGCGGAATTAGTAAATATGTATTTTCACTTATTAAAAACTTGTCTAGGAATCCTAATTATAAAATATATTTTATTACAAATGGAGGCGATGCATTAAGTAAATTTGATACTTTAGATTTAAAGCCAAATATTATAAAGTTTTCACGCGGATTTATAAATATTAAAAACATAATACCAAATTATTTATTTCTTAAAAAATTTTGTATTGAAAACGAAATTGATATAATTCATACACATCACCGCTACCCTGAATTATTAGCGTATTTCATATCAAAAAAAATTAATGTTAAGACAATAACTACTGTTCATAGCATTGTTGAGGGTAAAAATAAATTTAGTTTCAAGTCGGATAAATTTATTGCTGTAAGTAATTCTGTAAAGATAATGTTGATAGATAAATTCAATGTACCAGAAAGAAAAATAAATGTAATGTATAATTTTTTAGATCCAAGTGAACATAAAAATATCAATACAACAAAAAATATTAGGTCGGAACTTGGGATACCTGATGATGGAAAAATTATTTTATATGTTGGAAGGATTACAAAAATAAAAGGAGTAGATATATTAATCGAATCATTTAAAAAGCTTAAAAAGAAATATGATAATATACATTTGATAATTATAGGCCAAATTTTTGATAATAGCCTAAAAAATATTTTTAATAATCTAACCAATGACATAAGATTCCTAAACGTAATAAAAAATCCTTATCCTTATTATTCTGTTTCAGATATAGTTGTTTTACCATCTCGGATTGAATCATTTGGATATGTTATGCTTGAAGCTGGTTTGATGAAAAAACCTTTTATAGGTTCTAAAACTGGAGGTATAAATGAATTTATTGAGAATGGAAATAACGGCTTGTTATTCACAACCGGTAATATAGAAGAGTTAGCCGAAAAGATTTGCTACCTAATTGAACAGCCCGAGAAAGGGAAATTGTTAGCAGAAAATTTATTTAATACAGTGAAAGAAAAAACTTCTTTTGATGAGTACTTTAATAAACTTAATATTATATATAAAGAGCTTTTGTTGGGAAAATGATTTTTGAATTTGAAAATTTAATTACAAAAGAAAACAAGGTATTGGAATTAATTAAATGCTTTAATGGACAAAGGAAAAATTTATTACTAACATACATAAATCAACATTGTTTTAATGTTTATAATAAGCACCCAATTTTTAAGAATGTAATTGATAACGAATTTTATATATATATGGATGGTATAGGTGTTTTTTTAGCTTTAAAATTTCTTGGTTTAAAGAATGTACAAAAATTTAATGCAAGCGATTTGAATGAAAGGATTCTTAATAATTATAAAGCGTCAAATGATAAAATTTTTATAGTGGGAAGCAAATTTTCAGAAATGGATATAAATTTTATAAAGAACAAAGGAGTAAATGTTTGTGGATATCAAAATGGATTTTTCACAAGTAAAGAAGAACAAAGAATAATAAACAATATAATGACTCAAGATCCCAAAGTTATTATTATTGGTATGGGCGTTCCAAAGCAAGAATTGTTTGCTTCAAAATTAAATGAATATCTTGATAACAAAATAATAATTTGTGTAGGAAATTTCTTAGAGTTTTATGTAGGTAAAATTAAGCGAATACCAAAACATTTTAGGAATCTAGGCTTAGAATGGCTTTATCGTACTATTCAAGAACCATCGCGTTTATGGAAAAGATATTTAGGGGGAATTCCTCGGTTTGTTATTTCAATAATAATTATAAAAATAAAAATATTACTATTTCATAAGGATTTTAGTTATTATACTAAAGATGATCAGTAATATATTTGGAAAATTTTTTCAGTTATTACTTTTTATGTCATAACCTATTCATAATTTAATTGAAATTAGAGTAAATTATAATTTTTATTAAAATTTAAATACTATCTAATTTTTTCAGCATATAATTAAAGTTAACAAGAAAAGTATTCATTAACGCGTCTTACGCAATATCCTTCAAGGTGTTATCAACTTTGTATGAGGTGAGTTATCAATTCATCTTGATAATTTATACTTGAAAGAGTTAAGTTTAATGATTATTTTTCTGTAGATTACACAATCATTTTAACTCTCAAAATGGGTAAAATTTTTTTTATAATTTCTACTATATTACTCATTTTATATAGTGAAATTAACGCACAAATAAATATTCTAAAAGAAAATGTAAGTAATAATATTTACACGATTGATTTTTCGATTACCCCTCCCTCATATAAAATAATTAATAATGGTTCTTACGAAGAAGTTGTGTTTGACAAATATAAGGATGAACAGCAGCAGGGCAGTTTTGTAATTCCTTTCAAAGATATTTTCCTTCCATTACCGCTGGGATCAAAAGCTAAAGTAATCTTAAGCATAAAAAAAAGAATAGAAATTGACGCGCTTCCAGAAATAAATGATAAGATTTCCATCATTGGAGACTCACTGATAAAATATGAAAAATTAAAAAACCCTATTAACTTTTACCAAAGTAGTAATCTTCAGGTAAAAGGCTATCTTTATATTGGGGGTAATTATTGTATACATTTAAGAATTAAACTATTGGATTATGATATATCGCCTAAAAGAACTTTTTTAAATGAAGAATTTTCTCTTGAATTAATATTTAATAAAAATATTTCTATTCCTCCACACATTCAGAATACTAATATTGATAGAAACTTAATCACTAAAAATATTTTCAGTGACAAATTCAAAATAAAACCAAGCTATAATCTTCCATATGATGATTCATGGATTGACTACACAAAAAATTATGTTAAGCTAGGAACTGCAAGAGATGGAGTATATAGAATTTATCCACAAGATTTAATTGACTTAGGTGTAGATGTAAATTCAATTGATGCTAAAACTTTCCGAATAATTAATAAGGGGAATGAAATACCCATTTATGTCAATGGTGAAATGGATAATACATTTTTATCTAAAGGTTATATAGAGTTTGTAGGAATTCGAAACATGGGAGGACACCATAGGGAAGTTTCAAATTATGGGCAGCCATATAACGAATATTTAGGAAGATATACTGATACGTCAGTTTACTGGTTAACTTGGGGGGGCTCAAATGGGTTGAGGGTTAAATTATATTCTAACAGCAGCAATCAGCTTTTGGATACGCTTAAATATTACAATGAAATTTATCATTATGAAGTAAATAACTGGTATGATTTTTCTATGCAGGATCCCGTAAGAAGAGAATATCCTTACTGGTACGAGAATAAAACATGGATTGAAAATCTACTTGGGGTTGGTGATAATCCCAAAAGTTTTAGTGCAAGCAATATATTTCCTAATAAACCAGCATATGTTTTTGCAAAGCTTCAAGATTATGCTTCGGATGTT
The DNA here is from genome assembly GCA_021824145.1 of Bacteroidota bacterium. GTDB lineage: Bacteria > Bacteroidota > Ignavibacteria > Ignavibacteriales > Ignavibacteriaceae > FEN-1297. The sequence continues at coordinate 84,488 of JAKALM010000003.1, read as the reverse complement.
TTTCAAAACGCACATCTTTTAAGTTTAAGTGTGAATTCAGATCCCAGAACTTATGATTCAATTTATATTAACAAATATCAGCAAGTAGTGCTTAACGGTACTATAAGCTCAAATCTTTTGCAAGAAGGAAATAATAGTTTAATTATACATTCCTATCCAACTTTAAATTCTATTAATTCATGTGCATTTGATTGGATAGAAGTTGAGTATCCAAGATATCTTTATAGTTATTCCGATTCACTAAACTTCAAATTTCCATTTCTTACTGACAGCGTTGATAGAGCTGTTGATATTTCTAATATATCAAGCGATTCTATTATTGTTTGGAAATACGGAAATGAATACAAGAAGTATTTTGTGGAGCCTAAGAATGGTCAAATAATTTTTGACGATACTATTTCGAATTCAGATAAGTTTGTGTTAATTAGCCAATCAAAAATTTATAAGCCACAAATTTATTACCTTAAGAAATTTATAAATTTAGATGATTCTCAAAATCAAGCCGATTACATTTTAATTACAAATAAAATTTTTAATGGAATTGCACAGAATTACGATAATTTTATTGAGCAGCAGTATAAAGTAGCTACAAAATTAGTCGACGTTGATGATATCTATGACCAATTTTCATATGGATACTTTAATCCCGAAGCAATAAAATATTTCTTAGAATCTACTCATATGTACTGGAAGGAACCTTATCCAAAATATGTTTTCTTAGCGGGAAGTGCTACTTATGATTATTACGGAAATAAAACTAAAAACTTCGGAGCTGCTGTAACTCATAACTATGTGCCGTCATTTGGAGCCCCAGTCAGCGATACATGGTTTGTTATTTGGGATACTACAGGCGCAAATATCCCACAAATGGATATTGGAAGATTACCTGCAACCAGTGTCGAAGAATTTCAGCATTATTTTGATAAGCACAAAGCCTATGTATCGCAGAAATTTGATGATTGGAATAAACGTTATTTATTTTTCTCGGGGGGAAATTTTACAGATCCTACTCAATTAAGCCAGTTGAAATCTGTAAATGATTTCATAATTGATTCATTAGTAATACCAGCTCCCATTGGCGGGGAATATACTCACTTTTATAAAACAAATAACCCCGTAAGTAATTTTGGTCCTTATTCTGATGACCAAATTAATAATGCAATAAAAGAAGGAGCAATATTTATTTCTTATCTTGGACATTCTGGTACACAAACTTGGGATAACAGTATAACAGATCCAGTGCAGCTAAATAATGACGTGGGAAGATTTCCATTAATAACCGATTACGGCTGTTCAACAGGTAAATTTGCAGAGCCTGATATTGTTTCTTTTTCGCAGTTGTTTGTAAATGGATTGAATGGCCAGGCAATTGCATATATCGGTAATTCTTCTTTAGGTTTTCTTTCGACAGCAATAACTTTCCCTCAAATTTTTTATAAAGTTATGCTTCAAGATTCTGTTTATAATATAGGTGAAGCTCACAGAAAAGCAAAAATAGAACTTCTTTCAGAATATGGTTCTGGTGGAGTTTATGGATTATTTGCATTTTCAAATACTTTAATTGGCGATCCAATTATTTCATTGCCAATTCCACCTAAGCCAAATCTAAATATTACCACAAATGATATTCATTTCTCTCCTGTATTACCAACAGACAATGTTGATAGTCTTCAAGTGAAGATAATTTATAGAAATTTAGGGAAAGTATTTCCTTCAAATTTTATAATTAAAATTACAGATGAAATAGGAGGGGTAGTAGATTATCAAAAAGTTATTAATAAAATTCTACCGACATTTATTGATTCTTTAACAATATATATTCCAATTAAAAACAAAGCAGGCGAACATATTTTATCTGTTGTCTTAGATACAAATAATGTTGTTGATGAAATTACTAAAGACGATAATAAAGCAATTGTTAAATATGTTGTAGCAAGCGGTTCTTTAAAAAGTCTGGTGAGTTATAATAATGAATATGAAACTAACGGAATTTTAAAAATCTTAAATCCAATATATTACAGCAATACAAATCAAATTGATTATCAATTAAGTTTAGATGAAAATTTTTTAAATCCTTTTAATTATACAATATCAATGGATAGTTTATTAACTCAGATTAGTTTGAATAAATCTTTTGCGAATAAAAGGATTTGGTTTCGTTCTAAGCTAAACTATCCAAACAGCAATTACGGAAATACTCAATCAATATTTTGGGGGAATGAAAATGGTTATTTGCTGAATGACAGCCTGACATTTTCAAATTGTCAATTAAATAATCTTATTTATTCTAATAATCTAATTAAATTTTCGAGTGATAGTGTCCTATTCCAAGTTGTTTCTGCTGGATTTAATGACGGAAATACGGCAATAATATCTGAAAATGGAAAAGATTATATTCCAGAAAGTACATTGAGAGGGCATCATGTATGTGTATTTGATGCGAAAACCTTAAAGTTTATTAAATATTATAACTTCGATATTTTCGGATTAGGAGCTTCTGCTGTAAATGCTTATATATCACTATTAGATACTTTGAATAGCAATTACATTGTTGCTTTTGCAATATCAGATGAAGGAAGCGGTAATTTAATTACTATTTTAAAAAACGAGATAAAAAGTTTCGGCAGCAAATATATTGATAGTATACAATTTAGAAATTCATGGGCAATGATTGGACGAAAAGGTTCTCCAGTAGGAAGTGTGCCTGAGATGTTTACTAGAACTTATTCTGGAAGAGCTCAAGTAGATACTACAATGATCCGAGATTTTTTGAATGCCGCACTTACAACAACCACAGTTGGTCCAGCTTCAAAATGGAATGATTTAAAATTAAATTCTTCAATACCAAATAATTCAAAGATTACTGTTCAACCAATTGGAATAACTAATAATGGAGAAATAGATACTCTTCAAACTTATACAATGACGCAAGATAGTTTGGATTTAAGATTCATTGATGCAAATAAATATAATAAGTTAAAGTTTAGCCTTGGGTTATATTCAGATACTTCCGGGGCACAGCCCACGTTATCTTCAATTAAAGTTAACTATTCACTTCCAGCTGAATTAGGTTTAAATTATCAAACAGTTTCAATTTCTAAAGATACAGTTTATCAGGGAGATTCAACAAAATTATTCTTCACAATATTTAATGTAGGTGAGGCTGAAGCTGATAGTTTTAAAGTCGATGTATATTTAAATAAATCTGATAAGACTCAAAAGTTGTTATTCGATACTATAGTTGTTAAGCTGGATACTATGTCAAAAGTTTCATTTGAACTTGGCTATAAATCAAATTTTTATGATGGGTATGGGCCGTTGTCATTTTCAATTCAAGTAGATAATGAACAAAAAATTCCAGAGATATATAAGGATAATAATTATTTTAATAAATCATTTTATGTTGTTAAGGATACAATAACTTTAGTTAAAACTGCCAGCATTTCTTATACTTTCGACGGTAATTATATTTATGACGGAGATTATGTATCACCTAATCCTGAAATTCTATTTAAGCTTAATTATGGTTTTCAATATCCTTATTGGGATACAACGAAAGTTAATATAATCCTTGATGGGAATAGAATTAATTATGCTGGTATGGATTCAATTGTTTATGATACTATTAATCGGCAAGTTTTGTATAAAATTCATCCTAAGCTAAAAGACGGCGAGCATTATTTAACTATAAATGGAAATGAACTTGTAAATCAATCTAACGATCTGCAAAAAACATTTATTGTTTCAAATCAGCTTAAAGTTTTAAATTTGTATAATTATCCCAATCCTTTTAATTCAAGTACTTATTTTACTTTTAACCTGACTCAAATTCCTGAGGAATTAAAAATAAAAATTTATTCGGTTGCTGGCAGGTTATTGAGAGAAATAAATGTACCAGTATCTGAGCTAAGAAATAATTTTAATAGAATTTATTGGGACGGCAGAGACGAAGATGGTGATCTGCTGGCAAACGGAGTTTATCTTTATAAAATAATCGCAAAGCTTTCTGATCAAACATCAACAGATTTTCAAAAGCTGGCAATTGTAAGATGAAACGGTTTTTATTTTATGCATCAGTTATTACTTCTTTATGCAATGTAAATTTATTCTCACAAATTATACCATTGCCTGTAGAACTCGTATATTTTAATTATCAAATCTTAGATTCAACCAAAGTATTATTAAACTGGGGTACTGCTACGGAAGTAGATAATTATGGATTTAATGTAGAAAAATATTCTGACGCGAATTGGGGAACACTAGTTTTTATTCCAGGTCATGGAAACAGCAACGTTCCAAATTATTACTCTTGTGTAGATTCAACTATTAATATGGGAAAAACTTTTCTATACAGGCTTAAACAAATTGATGTTAATGGAGGAATTAAATATTCCGATACTTTGGTTGTAACCATAATATCAGGCATTAAAAAAGAAAATAGTTTAACCGCTAAGAATTTTTTTGTAGCTCAGAATTTTCCTAATCCCTTTAATCCTTCCACAAATATTCGAGTTGAAATACCAGAACGTAGTGAAATTGTATTGTGTGTTTATAATACACTTGGTAATTTAATTATAGAAAAAAATTATGGAGAACAATCTGCCGGCGTGTATTCGATAACATTTGACGGCTCTAAACTTAGCAGCGGGGTTTACTATTATACAATTTTGTGCGGCAAGTATTCCCAAACCAAGCCGATGGTATTGTTGAAATAAATCAAACCAATTTATTATTATTTATAAAAAGTGTTATCTTTAGTTCGATTATTAGGCTGATTAAATAATTTTCTTTTAAAATTTACACAAATAAATTATTGAGATGTTTATGAAAAAATATATTCTGCTCGCTGTAATTTTTTTATCTTCATTTAATCTTTTTGCTCAATATGAAAATTACCCTATTCCAGGCAATGGAAATTTAAATGGAGGCTTGGGATTAAATTGGATTGACGGGCAGCTATATTATCGATTCCATTTTATGCCTGAAGTTTCTTTTGCAAATTTCGGTGTTGGATTAGATTTGAATTTAGATATCGACAAAAATGGAAATATCCGTAAAGAAGACTTTAATACTCTTTCAGATTATCTCAGTATAATTCGTTATTTAAGATATGGATTAAAGCACGATCCGGTTTTTATAAAACTTGGAGCGCTTGATTATTACAACCTTGGGCATGGAACTATCATGTATCAATACAACAACAGCCCATCAATTGATAATAGAAAAATCGGATTGGTTGCAGATATTGATTTCGGCGTGTTTGGATTTGAATCTATTTACAGCACATTTGCTGAAGCGGGCGTTACTGCAATTAGAGCTTATGTAAGGCCATTAAAATTAACTTCACTAGCTGATGTTCCAATCATCAGCAACTTAGAAGTTGGCGGAACTTATGCTGCTGATTTTAATAAATATTCAGGAGTTGTTTTTACTCCAACTTTAAATCCAACTGGATTGATTGCTGATGATAAAGGCAGAATGCAAATTGTGGGTGTAGATTTGGGACTGCCGATTATTAAATCAAGCATGCTCAATATTCAGCTTTATTCTGACTTCAACAAAATAATTAATTACGGCAGCGGTGTTGCTGCAGGTATTACGGTTGATTTAAATGGACTTGGAATTTTGAATGCGTCAGCAAAGATGGAACGAAGATTTAACAATGCACAGTATATCCCTTCATATTTTAATTCACTTTATGAAGTTGATAGATATAGAGTTGATACTACTAATGGCGCTATATTAAGTAAAGCAACTTTGCTTTCATCAATAACAAATCCGGATAACGGATACTTTGGTGAGTTGGATTTACATTTCATGGGCTTATTTGATATTATCGGAAGCTATCAGCGATTGGATAAAACACCAAACAGCGGAGTACTGCATTTAGTTGCAAATGTTTCAACTCAAGGAATGCCGATAGTTGTACGAGCAGGATATGATAAAACAAATATTGGAGCCGAGTCGGCAATATTTAAAGTTGATGATAATTCATTTATGTATTTTGAACTTGGCTATAAACCGCTTCCGTATTTAATTGTTTCTATGTTATACAATTGGACTTTCACACCAATTCGCGATGCTAATAATAATGTAATTGATTATCAGCCTCAAAAAAGAATTGAACCAAGAATATCATTTGTTTATCCGTTTAATTTTGGGCAAAATTAATTGTAAATAACAATGCAGTATTTGTAGATATTATTTACCGTAAAATTATCCGTGGTTATAACTTCTTAGGTAAGCTATAGTTAGAATATTTTATTTATTTCAATCACTTAACAATTTGTTAATATAACCATAACACTAGGTTAACACTAATGGGGGAATTTCTTTTTATAATTACACATCAAATTTTTACTGCTTAATATCATTATCAAGTTGAATATTAAATTAACAATATAAAGAGAGACAATATGAAAAAAATTGCACTGCTAATATTAATGATTCCTTTTTTCTTTAGCCTGGCAAACGCTCAAAACCTTCCGAAGTTCAGCGGACTAATGTTCGGTGATTATTATTACGTTCAACAATACCACGATCAAACTCAAAAAGATTTACAAGCCTTTGAGTTTAGAAGAATTTATTTAACTGCTGATTATACAGTATCCGATGGAATCTGGGCTAGATTTCGTTTAGAGTCAGATCCTACAGCTTCAAATCTAGGAAATAATAAGTTATCAACAATGGTGAAAGATGCATTTTTAGATTTCAAGAATGTTGGTAACGGCGATCTTGTTATTGGTTTGCAGGGTACATGGAATATTAATATGGCTGAGGGAATTTTTGGTTATCGCCCCCTTGAAAAAACAATTCAAGATTTGCATGGAATCAGTGCATCAAGAGATTTAGGAATTTCTCTTACTCAAAAATTTTCAGATGAATTTTCGGCAGGATTATTATTAGGAAACAATACTGGCAACGGCGATTCATTCTTGCCTGGAACTGCTACAAATGCTAGTCAAGCAAGATACAAATCCGGTTATCTTTTCTTACAATTTAATCCTATGAAAGAATTGACAATTTTACTTGATGGACAATATTACGGTGCGCCAAAATCTCAATACGGCAAAACCGCAGATGTTATTATCAATTATGCTAACAGCAGTTTTAGCTTAGGTGTTCAAGCATTTTTAAATGCAATCGATCACGGTGAAGCCGATGGATCAACATTGGAAAGAAACGGCATTAGCTTAAATGGATGGGTTGCTCTTACAAATAATATTCGATTTGTTGCTAGGTATGATAATTATACGCCGGATTCTAATACAAAAAATACTACTATTGCCAACAGCACGCAGAGTTTTATTCTTGGTGCTCTTGATTTTGCAGTTAGAAAAAACGTTCACATAATGCCGAATATCGAATATACATCGTATGGACTTTCAGGATCTAAAGCAGATGTATTGCTTAGAGGAACATTCTTTTTCAGCTTCTGAGGTTGTGCTTTTTCTAAAAAGAAATTGAATAAAAAATAATTATATTTAATAGGAGTTATAATATGAAAATAAAAATTTTATCAATCATAATACTTTTAACTGGAATTATAGCCATTTCAGTTAATGCCCAGGTAAAGCTTACCGGTGCTGGTTCAACTTTTGACTACCCTATCTTTTCAAAGTGGTTTGATACTTATAATAAAACTACCGGGGTTCAAATTAATTATGCATCAATCGGAAGCGGCGGCGGAATACAACAGCTAACTGCCGGAACAGTTGACTTTGGTGCTTCTGATGCTCCTTTAACAGATGAACAAATGAATACTTTTAAAAGTAAAAGAGGAACAGATGTAATTCACTTACCAATTATTATGGGCGGTGTTGCAATTACTTATAACCTTCCAACTGTTGGGCAGGGAATTAAACTTGATGGCGAAACCTTAGCAGATATTTATCTTGGAAAGATTACAAAATGGAATGACCCAAGAATTGTTAAACTAAATCCTGGAAGAAATTTTCCAAATAAAGCAATTATAGTAGCTCATCGATCTGAAGGAAGCGGTACAACTTTTATATTCACAAGTTACTTATCAAAGGTTAGTCCGGAGTGGGCAAAAAAGGTAGGAAATAGCATTTCAGTTAACTGGCCTGTTGGATTAGGTGCTAAAGGAACTGAAGGTGTTGCCGGCATAATTGCTCAAACTCAAGGCGCAATTGGTTATATTGAATTAGCTTATGCGAAACAAAATAATTTACCGTATTGCCAGATAAAGAATGAAGCAGGCAATTTTATCGAAGTTAATTTTAATACTGTTTCTGAAGCTGCTGCGGGAGCTTCTAAACATATGCCCGGCGATCTTCGTGCAGTGATTACGAATGCGCCTGGAAAAAATTCTTATCCAATTTGCGGTTTTTCATGGATTGTTGTTCCAAAGGATATTAAAAATTACGAACATGCCAAAGCTTTAGTTAGTTTCTTGAAATGGGCTGTAACTAAAGGTCAGAATGATGCAACAAGTCTTTACTATGCACCACTTCCAAAACCAGTTCAGAAACTAGACCTTGAAAAGATTAATTTAATAACAAGCAACGGAAAGAAATTATAATACTGGATAACTCAACTGAAAATATTAATGAAATTGAATCGATAGATAAGATTCAGAAATATTTTAAGAAGAAGAATGATAAAGCAAAAAAGAATTCGGACGGCTTCTTAAATAAATTATTTGGCAATAGTAATCTAGGCGATATTATTTTTGAAAGACTAACACTGTTATTTGCAGTGTTAGTCTTTCTGCTTATAATTTTTATGGGCTGGGAAATGTATACTAATTCTGTCCTGTCCATTAGAAAATTTGGATTCGGCTTTTTAACTTCAACAACATGGGATCCATTTTCACAGGTATTTGGCGCACTTCCTATGATATATGGGACGCTAATCTCATCATTATTAAGTTTAATAATAGCTATTCCTCTAGGACTTGGAGTTGCAGTTTTTTTATCAGAGCTTGCACCAGCGTGGCTTGAAAAACCTCTTTCATTTTTAACCGAACTGCTTGCTGGAATACCAAGTGTTATTTATGGATTGTGGGGAATATTTGTTTTAGTGCCTTGGCTTCGTGATACGGTAGAACCGTTTCTACAAAATAAATTTCCAAACTCGCCATTCTTTCAAGGCGCGCCTTATGGATTTGGAATGCTTGCCGCAGCAATCATTCTTTCGATAATGGTTCTTCCGATAATTTCATCTATTTCAAGAGATGTATTAAAATCAGTTCCCAACTCACAGCGTGAAGCTGCTTATGCTTTAGGTGCTACTAAATGGGAAGTTACAAAAATTGTTTTAAGCTATGCAAAGTCAGGTTTGCTTGGAGCTATAATTCTTGGACTTGGAAGAGCAATTGGCGAGACGATGGCGGTAACAATGGTAATAGGAAATCGTCCGCAAATTTCAGCATCACTTTTAGACCCCGGTTATACTATGGCAAGCGTTCTTGCAAATGAATTTACAGAAGCTGCATCAGATTTATATTTGAGTTCTTTAATTGAACTTGCTCTTGTATTATTCATAATAACAATTATAATTAATATTTTTGCACGTTTACTTGTTTGGAGTACTGAGCGTAAATGGAAATTAAGTCCAATGTAAAAAATTTTTCTTTCTATAGAAGAAAAACGTCGAATATAATTATGTTGACGTTTTCTTTGCTTGCAGCGCTTGTAACTTTGATTCCGCTGATATTTATATTTTATTATACTATTTCAAAAGGTATTACATATCTTAATCTGAATTTTTTTACCAAGCTTCCAACACCAGTCGGTGAATCCGGAGGAGGAATGGTAAATGCAATTGTGGGTACATTAATATTAATTGCAATTGGCGGTGGTATTGGAATACCAGTTGGAATTTTTACTGGAACATATTTATCTGAATTCGGACATAACAAGTTTGGTTCAATTGTAAGGTTTTTAACTGATGTACTTAGTGGAATTCCTTCGATAGTTGTTGGCGTAGTTGCCTATACATTAGTTGTTGTTCCGATGAAACATTTTTCTGCTTTAGCGGGTGGAGTTGCTTTGGCAATTTTGATGATTCCAACAATAACCAGAACTACAGAAGAAATGATCAAGCTTGTTCCGCAATCTTATCGAGAAGCAGGACTTGCTCTTGGCATTCCCAAGTGGAAAACAACTTTGTTGATCGTTCTTAAAACAGCATGGAAAGGTATTGCAACAGGAATTTTATTAGGATTATCTAGAGCTGCGGGCGAGACGGCACCGCTTTTATTTACAGCGTTGGATAACAGATTTTGGTCAACAAATGTTTTTCAACCTATCGCATCATTAACTGTTTACATTTATCAATATGCATCGGCACCTTATAAAGATTGGAATGATCAGGCATGGACTGCGGCTCTTGTTCTAATTATCTTAATATCGCTTTTAAGTTTAATTTTCAGGATAATAACTCGATCAAAATACAAAACAACGAACTAAATGGAAGTAATAGAAAAAACAAAAACAGAAAACATAACTAAAACAGAATCTATGATTCATCAGCCGATTAAAATTTCTGTTCAGAATCTTTCGGCATATTTTGGTAAATCTCAGGTGTTAAAAAATATATCGATTGACATTCCAGAAAAGAAAGTGCTTGCTATTATTGGCCCATCAGGCTGCGGTAAGTCAACTTTTTTAAGAAGCATAAATCGAATGCACGAAGTAGCGAGAGGAACAATCACCGGCAAGATTATTTTTGACGGGGAAGACGTTATGAAAGTAGATCCGGTTTATCTTAGAAGAAAAATTGGAATGGTTTTTCAAAAACCAAATCCATTTCCCACAATGTCAGTGTTCAATAATGTTGTAGCGGGATTAAAGTTAAATGGATTTAGGAATAGAAAAGCTCTTAAAGAAATTGTTGAAAAAACACTTAAACAAGCGGCGCTTTGGGATGAAGTAAAAGATATGCTCAATAAATCTGGAGCAAATCTTTCCGGCGGGCAGCAGCAGCGGTTGTGTATTGCAAGAACAATTGCAATAAATCCAGAAGTTATTTTAATGGATGAACCTGCAAGTGCCCTTGATCCGATTTCTACAGCTAAAATTGAAGAACTTATTTTTGAGCTGAAAAAAGATTATACAATTATTATTGTTACACATAATATGCAGCAAGCTGCAAGAGTAAGCGATTATACAGCGTTCTTTTATATGGGTGAGTTGATAGAATTTTCTGATACAAAAAAAATGTTCACTGCTCCAGTAAAGAAACAAACAGAAGATTATATTACTGGAAGGTTTGGATAAAGAAGTTTAAGTTCAAGTTTAAGTTCAAGAAAAAGGATAGTTAAAAAATCAACATTTAATTGGTAAGATAAAATGGAAAGACATTTTGAAAAAGAATTTGAAGAGTTAAAAACTACAATCAACAAAATGGCATCAATAGTTGATGAGCAAGTTGAGAGCAGCTTTAAAGATATGGAAGACCAAGGTGCACGGCTTTATAAATCTGTAAAGCAAAGGGATAGAGAAGTTGATGCTTATGATAATTTGATAATGGCGCAATGCGAAAATCTTTTAGCTTTGTATCAGCCGGTAGCAAGCGATCTTCGTTTTATCTTAACAGCAATTAAGATTGACAGTCAGCTTGAGAGGTGCGGTGATATTGCTGTAAATATTGTTCAACGAATTAAGAAGACAGATAATTTCCGCGAATTGATAATTCAAACTGATCTTCCTGAAATGGCAAAAATTACTAGAACAATGGTTAAGGATGCAATCACTGCATTCATAAATTGTGATGGTGAACTTGCTAAAACAATCTGGGTGAATGATGACATTGTAGATGATTTAAATAAAAAAATATTTAACCAGCTTGTTGAAAAGATTAAATCCAATCCTGAAGTTGCTGAAGCATGTGCTCACCTAATTGTGTTAGCTCGACAAATTGAAAGGCTGGCTGATCATGCAACGAACATATCGGAAGATGTGATTTTCTTAGTTGAGAATGAGATTGTATCTCATAAAAAGAAATTGCAAGATTTTCATCTCCCGGAATAAATCTTCTAAAACTTGTTATTTGTTGTTTTAGTTTTGCAATATTGATTAGAGATTGTTAATAGTCATTAGTTGTCATTTGAGCGTCGCTCGTCATTAGTAGTCATTGATCGTCATTTAGTCTACATCTGTCATTCGTTGTCTTTCAAAGATTATTCGAAAAATTCTGGCATTTCTTATTATCTTTCAATAATAGATTTATAAATTAAAAGGAGGAGCCACATGAAATTAGAAGAGCTGCAAGTATATCAATTATCTTTGGCAATAGCTGATAGAATTTGGGATATTGTCGTTCACTGGAATTATTTTGAAAAGGATACTATCGGCAAATAACTAGTCAGAGCTTCAGATTCTATTGCGGCGAATTTAAGTGAAGGATTCGGTAGATATTTTTACAAGGAGAATAAACAATTCTGTTATTATTCAAGAGGTTCCTTATTTGAAACAAAAACGTGGCTAAGAAAATCTTTTAATAGAAAATTAATCGAAGAGAAAGTTTATTTATCATTTGTAACAGAACTAGAAACAATAGGCGTCAAGCTTAATAATTATATTAAATCAATTGGAAAAACCAATGATGATTCCCAAAACAATGAATGACTACTAATGACAATGAATGACTAATTACGATTAGACGTTGCTTTCAATAAATTTTTTCAATTCATCCACTTCATGAAATAAATAATCTGCTTTAAGAAGATCTTTTGTCTTCTTCGCATATTCATCCCAGATAACCGAAGCGACTTTTACTCCGGCAGCTCGTGCTGCTTTAACATCAACCGGGGAATCACCAATCATCAAAACTCTGTTTTTATTTAATTTAAACTTGCTAATGAAATTATTTATTCCTTCTGCGGATGGCTTATGCTCTTTAACATCGTCGCCTGTCATCATTAAATCAAAGTAACTGTAAATTCCAAGTTTCTTAAGAGTAATTGTGGCAGCTTCTCTTCCTTTGCCTGTGTATATAGACAGCAATACTTTTTTTGATTTTATGTAAGATAAGATTTCCTCTATACCCGGATAAAGATCAGCCATGTGATGATTTTTAGTGTAATAATCATAATAATCTTTTCTGACAGTATCGTAGTTTCTGCCAGCCCATTTTTTTAATATAACATCTTCTGTCGGACCAAAAAGGCTAATGATTTCTTCGTCGGTTAATGATTTGTCAAAATATTTTTTGGAAATATATTTAAACGACTTTAATATCAAATCCATAGTTGATGTAAGCGTTCCATCAACATCGAAAATTATTCCGTCAAAGTTTCGCATTTAATAACTCTAAATAAAATCTCAATTTTGTTTATAATATTCTATCGTTCTTTCCAATCCATCCTCGTATGAAGTAGGTTTGAATGAAAAGTACTTTTCAAACTTAGTCGAATCGAATTCATAATCAAATTCATTTTGATAAAGCATTTCATAAATTTCTTTTACATTACTGTTAATTAGCCCGTAAAGCTTGATCATCCACTTTGTAAGAGTAAAATATTTTGGTGATGAACCAGCAAGCTTTGCTGCTAGTTCAATAAATTCTTTACCGGTTAGTGCCGGAGATTTTGTAGGGAGATGCCATATTTGATTAAACGCTTTTTCATCTTTGGATAAAAGATAAAGCGCTTTGCCGCAGTCTTCAGTAAAAGTGTAACTATGTTTTAAATTTGCGTTAACAAACCATTGAGGCTTTTGTCCTTTGATGAGTTTATCAACTACCAAAATATTAGGAATGCTTGAAGCAACTGCATACGGGCCGTAGAAATCTGCAGCGCGGGCAATAATTATATCAAGATTTTTATTCTTAATTTCGGATAAAAGATATTCATCTATCTTTGCTCTAATTTCTCCTTTTTTGCTGCAAGGATTTAAAGGAGAATCTTCCGTCATTTTACCGGTAACTTTCCCAAGTGCGTAAACATTATCGAAAAAAATAAGCTTTGCGTTTTTTGCCTTACATGCTACAACAGTGTTCTGAATTATTTTCATCCAGTATTCTTGCCAAATTTTTATATCATATTTAAGCCCAGCTACAAGATAAACGATTGAGTTCTCATCAATTGCATTTTTAACTTCGATAGAGTTATTTAAATCAGCTATGGCGATTTCCGCTGAAGGGAAATTATTTCCTCTTCTAGAAACTAATTTTACTTTTTCATCCTTTGCAATTAATTCTTTTGCTAAGACTGTTCCTATCGACCCACCGGCTCCCAATATAATGTGTTTCATATTTTCCTTATTAGATAATGTTATTTAAGAAGAGTAAAGCTTTAATGTAAATTTAACGAAAGCAGGTTTGTTAAGATTTGATGGCAATAACTTGGAACAAATTAACCACTTGATTATCACGAACCAAGAACTATGTTAATTTTTTTTCATTTTCTAAGTTACTTCAAGCAATCGATGGTGCTAATCTAACTTTCGATTTAGTTGCTTAGCTTTTCGATGATATTACTTTGACTTTCGAAGACCTTTCCTGGTCTTTCGATAACATTACTCTGACTTTCGAAGATGTTACTTCCTCCTTCGAAGAAGTTCCGGTGACTTTCGAAGATCTTTCTCCGGCTTTCTTTGACATAACTCCGACTTTCGATGATGTTACTTTGGCTTTCGAAGAGCTTTCCCGGTCATTCGAGGAGGTTTCCTAGCCTTTCGAAGTGGTTTCCTGGTCTTTCGAAGACCTTGCCTCACCTTTCAAATAATATCAATCTTATGATTTTAGCTTAAATTCAAAGAAATAATGGATAGATGCAATGGAAATTGTGACGTATGAATCATTTTATTGCTCAACTGTCAAATAGCTAAATATTCTACGGCAATTTAACAACTTCTCAATGAATCAATTTACTTTCCCTTCATTTCGAAGCTTAAGATATTCTTCTTATAAAATTCATTAAATGCTTCTTTAATTTCATCTCTTGATTTTCTGAAAGCCAAAAGAATTTCCTGTTCGCTTCCCTTAACTTTTGAAGGATCTTTAAAACCCATGTGAATTCTATGTTCAACTTGACCTAAAAATACCGGACAAGATTCTTTTGCGTCATCACAAACTGTAATTACGTAATCGAAAGATTTATGAGTAAAAAAGTTTACGCTTTTTGTAAAACTGTCAGATATATCTATTCCAATTTCTTTCATTACTTCAACAGCTTTTGGATTTACATGCAATTCTGGTTCAGTTCCAGCTGAATAGACTGCTAGTTTACGATCAAATGATTTTAGAAAACCTTCAGCCATTTGGCTTCGGCATGAATTTCCTGTACATAAAATTAATATTCGCGTGCTCATTTCAAATCCTTTAACTTTATTTATGCTAGTGTTTTGGATGTTTCTTTTAAATGTGATTTTACAATTTCAATACGACTAAAATATTTTTTTGTTATTTTTAATTTTGTTGCATCAACACAGTCAATTACAATTAAAGATTCACCAACCATAGTAACTATCCCAAGGATGTTTTCTCTATCCAGGCTTTTGGGATGCAGAAAATGATATTTTACAATGTCTCCAACCTTCATAATTATTCTCCGCATTAAGCTGCCTTCACATGTTTATTTGTACGATTGGTTTTATAAATATTTATTACTGATTCATAACTCTCAATCAATTTAGAAATAATGTTATCCCATGTTTGAGTTTGTGCAAACAAATAAGCATTAAGCCCAAGCTCAATTCTTTTTCCATCATTATCTAAAAGAAAATTTATTTTGTCAGCAAGACTTTCGGCATTATGAGGCTCGGCAATTAATCCATTCACATCTTCGTTTATAATTCCGTAAGCGCCGCCTTCTCTAACACAAACAGGAGGAATTTCAGAAGCCATTGCTTCAACAATAACATTGCCAAAAGTTTCTGTTGTTGATGGAAATGCAAAAATATCACTTGAAGCATAAGCAGTTGATAAATCTTTGCCTGATTGATGGCCTAAAAATATTGCTTGCGGCATTAGAGATTTTAATTCATCTTTTATTGGACCATCACCAACTATTACGAAAGCAGCATCATTTCTTTTTGAATTTATAATGTTGTAAGCATCGGCTAAAACTTTTAAATCTTTTTCCCAAACTAATCTTCCGGCATATAGAATTATTTTTTTATTATCGGAAGAAATTGATTCTCTCCATGCTGAAGATTTAAAAGAAGGATTAAATATTTTTGTATCAATTCCATGCGGAAGATATTTGATTTTTTCTAATCCATGTTTTTCGAGTTCATTCATAATTGGTTTGGAAGGAACATAAACTGCTTCGCATTTATTGTACAAAAATTTTAAGTAGTTCCATCCAAGATTTTCAAAAGTTTTTACTTTATAATATTTAGCATAACTTGGAAAGTGAGTATGATATGTTGCAACTACTGGAATTCTGTTCTTCTGTCCGAATTTAATTGCAGCAAAACCTAATGAACATGGCGAATTTATATGGAGAATATCGGGATTAAATTCACGCAGTTTGTCTTCAAAATTTTTATAACCTGGAACAGCAATTTTATATTCTTTGTACATTGGCAAAGTGAAAGACGGGACTTCAATCATTTTTGTCGGCTGTTCTGATTCTGGTGGTATAATTGCTGAAAAGAAAATATTTTCAATTCCAAGTTTATTTAAGTGATCAATTATTTTATAAAGTACACGTGTAACGCCGTCTTGTCCGTGCTTCATTGTCCCGGCAAAATATGCAATCTTTATTTTATTTTTTACTGGCATAAGAATCTCTTTATTCAAATTATTGTGAAAGCTCAAGCTTCAATAATACTCTATCTATAAAATTCTGATCAACAAGATCTCCATTAAAGCGCTCTACCGCCTTAACGTTTGGAATTTCTTCCAAATTGATATTAATAACTTCATCGGTAATATCAATTACATTCAAAAATAAGTTACCACTTTCAGATCCTTTCAAACTAGCTCCAGCGTTAGAAAATCTAATTCCTTTCCTTTTGTATTCATTGGAAACGTGATAATGACCGTGAAGAACCAACTCAACTCCAAATTGATTAAAGAATTTGAGAAGTCTTTTTTTCTTTTTCAATTTCATAGTTTGCTTTTCAATTTTTTGCCAAAGTTTATTTGATGAATTTTCTGTAACTTCTATTTTATTAAAATGATGATGCACTAAAACAATCTTTCGGAAATTTTCATCTTTATATCTTTCAAAGATTCTGTAAGTTTCATTCAATTGAGGAATTCCAATCTTTCCGTTGGACGCAAATGGATTATTAATTTTCGAATAAGGTTCAATTGAATTCAATCCGATTATTAAAAAATTATTAATGATTTTTGCAAATGGAAATACGTTCTTATGATTTAGATAAACACTGTTATTAAAAAGTTCCGGAAAATAATTGTAGAACTCGCGAACTTTCCGGTCATAATTTACCTTGCCGCATTTTTCGGGAAAGGTAAAAATATCTTCGGCGGACTGGGCTCCACCGAAGATATCGTGATTACCGATCACTAGGGAGAAGCGATTCCCGTCGATCAATTTCAATTTTTCGAATAACTTTCTAAGGATCATAAAATCCTTTGGGTCGGCATTATCAGTAAGATCACCGGTAATAATTATGTGATCTCCTTTCAAATCGATTGCATGTTTCAAAACACTTTCAATTTGAAAAAAATTATTTGTTCGAAAGAACGTTGTAAAGTGCAGATCCGAAATGTGTATTAGCCTCATTAAACCTTTATAATAATTTTATGAGACAAAAATAATTGTGCAGTGTTAAGTTAGTATGAAGTAATTGTGAAGAAATTGTTAATAAATAGGAATGATTAAACTTGTTTAATTTTAAGTATCTGAAATTAAAAAGATGGGTTGAGAGATATTTCTCTCAACCCCAATGAAATTATTTTTTAGAAGAATCAGCTTTAAACTCAGCTTGCTGCATTTGTTTTAAGCGGTCAATTTCCTGAGTTACTCCACCTGCATTTGGCATCATAGTCTGAAGTTTTTGGAGAATGCCAATTGCTTTATCATATTCTTTTAAGTTCACATAAACTCTTTCTAGCATACTAAAAGAATTATATGGAGATTGTAAATCCTGTAAACTTGCATTAAGATTCTGTAATGCAACCGGTTCAATATCTTTAGCTAATTCTTTATATCTATCCATTGCACCGCAGCTGTAATAAATATTAGAAACATCATAAAGAATCCGGTAATCCATATCAATAACAGAACGCGGAATTTCTTTCTCCATCACGTCCAAAGTTTTTATACACAATGAATCATTGTTGTCAACATTTTTGTAATAGTAAGCAAGATTGATAAATGTATTGCGGTAATTTTGTATTAATCTTGTTTCTGTTTCATCAAAAAAAATGTTTTTGTCATTTATCCCTCTAAACTTAAAACCGGTTTTATAAGTTTTAGAGTATGAAGGATTTGTATCAAAAAGATCAGCTTGTGTAATTTTTGTATTTACATAAACCGGGCCTTTTCTCTTAACTGGAACTACTCGGGAAGCTAATCCTTCCATTTCAAGATAATCGTCCATACCAATAAAACAATCTTGAGAGCATGTTGAAGCAAAGTAAATCGGCCTATCCCATAAATTATTTTCAACGATATCTTTTACAACAATATCTTGAATTCTTATTCCTCTAATGCCTCCAATCTCAATTGTTGGATTCATTCTGAATGTCATTTCTTGATTAGTAAGATTTGAAGTATCGATTGAGCTTAAAATTGATTTATCGGTTAAACTAAAACTTTTAATTTCATCTTTTGTGATAGGAATAGAAACCATTTGTGTTTTCCACTCAATTGGAGAAAGCTGTTTAATCATATCATCCGACATACTAAACTTGACTTTTTCTGCGCCGTATGGAGATGTATTTTTCAATTGTTCGTTATACCAATCTGTGTTTGCAAGACTTAAACAAACAACTCTAATATCTCTTCTTACACCTTCAACATCCTGCAAATACCATAGCGGGAAAGTGTCATTATCACCATTTGTAAAAAGAATTGCGTTTGGCTTGCAGCTTTGAAGCAAGTTGTAAGAAAAATCCCAAGGCAGCCAGTTTTTAGATCTATCATGTGTGAAGTAATTTGTCCTAAGCATATTTCCGGGAATAAAAAGTATTCCCAAAATAAGAGCAGCAAATACAGCACCTTGAGCCAGTGAGGGTTTCTTTAACTTTTCTCTTATTAATTCTACAATCTCTCGTATGCCAACACCAATCCATGCTGCATAAACGAGTAATGCACCTGGATAAAAATAAAATCTATCACGCGGCTGGGGCTGCTGCTGGTTTTGATAAAATGCAATTAAATATCCCATAAAAATAAATAAAATGAGCCAAGCCGAAGCCATCTTCCAATCTTTTTTGAAAAGGAAATACAAACCTATTAAACCCACTAAGAAAGGTATTCCATATAGTTGTTTCCAAGTGGAAGGTGAATCTTGAACTGTAGATGTTTTACCAATGTAATTCCAATAAAGATATCTATTGAACATGTGGTCGATTTGGTATCGCCATAGAAAGTCGAGATCACTGCTGTAATTTGTGTAAATACCTTGCTGATGCGGTTCGGCAGAAAATCTTCTTTTGAAAATTGGAAAATCTCCATATTGTTCACGATCGAGATAATACATTAATTTCTGGAAATTATTTGGCCAGTTTTCATTCATTGGCGGATTTTGGTTGGAACGAATAATTATCGTTGCGTAAGTTGTAAAACCTAAAAGTGTAAACAATAATGCTGTTGAAGCAAGATTAAGCAAACTTTTTTTATTCTTTGATGACCAATAGATTACATATAAAACAATTCCAAGGATTGCTAAGAATATTATTATGTTTGTTACAATACCGCTGCCACCAATTGCAAGGAGTAAACCTGGAAATCCTTTAACTACTCCAGGATAAGCAAGGAGTAAAATTATTCCCGCAAAAATTAAAGGAATGTAGAATGAATCTCTATGAAATATTTTTTTCCACAAAGCGCCAACAAATAAAGCCGAAATGCCAATCATTATCCATACGAATTTCGAATCAAATGCTTTGTATTGTTCTGGTGTTGGCGGAGTTGTGCTTGTTTGCGAGCTCCACAATCCAATAGCAATAATTAAAATAATTGCAAGATGAATTAAAAATATATAAGCTGTTTTTTTGTAAGTCTCATCGTCAGTAACGTATTTTTTCATTACCACAACAAAAACGAAAGTAAAAATTCCAAGCACACTCATCAAGTGAACACCAAACGATAATCCAATTAGATAAGCCATGAGAATAATATACTTTTCGCTTCCGGGTTCTTTAGCATGCTCATTCCAAATCATCATTAACCAAACAACTAACGAGAAAAGGAGAGTGCTAAGTGAAAAGTAGTTAGATTCTACAGCATTAAACCAGAAGGTATCACAAAATGCAAAAGCCAATGCACCAATTAAAGCAGAAAGGTAAGTTATAATTGCATCGCTGGTATTTTTGTAATCTTTTCCTCTGTACGATTCAATTAACTTTATTATAATTAAGTACAAAATTAAAACTGAAAAAGAACCGGCAAGGACTGATACCGTATTTATTCTGAAACCGATATTAGAAGCAAACGGAATCATTGAGAAAAATCTTCCAATTATTAACCAGAGCGGACCACCTGGCGGATGAGGAACCATCATTGAATATGAAGCAGCAGAGATTTCACCTGGATCCCAGAATGACACTGATGGCTGCACTGTTAAAAATAAAATAACGGTGGTTAATAGGAATACAAATGCACCTATTATCCTACGAGCTAATTTTACAGTCATATATTTTATACCTTAATAAGAATGAAAAATTAATGGGAAAACATTGAGTAAACTTATTGAAATTAGATGAATTATGCACTATTAAGAATAACATTCTTTTCAATTTTTATAGAGTTTTGACGAAAAATCTTAATTTCTGTTCAGTTTATAAGAGCTTTTTTTATCTTTGCATCTAAATTTTAAGGAGAATTATTTTGAATATAAATCTTTTAGTTTTGTTACCATTAATCTTAATTCCGCTAATTACTTTTGCACAGACTGATCCAGTTCCACAAGATACAGTTACTACCTCTTCAGGATTAAAATATATAGTTTTACAAAAAGGAAATGGAATTCAAGCAGTAGATGGGAAAGAAGTTGCTGTTAATTATATTGGCACACTTTCAGACGGAAAAGAATTTGATAACTCTTATAAAAGAGGCAAACCATTTAAATTTGTCCTAGGTAAAAGCCAAGTAATTAAAGGCTGGGATGAAGGAATAGCCCTAATGCATGTTGGAGATAAATTTAAGTTGATAATTCCTCCGCAGCTTGGATATGGAGAACAAGGAGCAGGAAATGTAATTCCACCAAATGCAACTTTAATTTTTGAAACAGAACTGATGAGTGTGGAAGAGCCGAAATTATCTTTAGCAGATACGCTACTTGCAACAATTTTTGAAAAAGGAATTGATTCTGCTGCGGCACAATATCATGAATTATATAAGACACAAAAAGACAAATATGATTTTGATGAGGATAAAATTAATTTTCTAGCATTCAGACTTTTAAGAAATAATATGACCGACTATGCTATTGCCATACTTAAATTGAATAATGAAACTTATCCTAACTCATCAAATATTTATGACGCACTTGGAGAAGCATATTTGATTAAAGGCGATAAAGATTCAGCAATTCAGAATCTTGAAAAAGCATTAAAGATAAACCCCCAAGATGCAAATGCAGAAGGAATGCTTAAGAGGTTAAAAGCAAATTAGCTGGCAATCTTTTCCAAATTTATTATAAATAATTACGAATGGAATATTGTAAATCAGAAATATTTAATTTCAGATTTTAATATTCCATTTATAAAATGTAATGTTGATTTGATTAATTGAAAAACAATTTTGTAATAGTTTCGGGATTCGCCAAATCTTCGCCGGAGTTGGAAAGAACTATGTAGCTAAAATGTAATTCGGGGATTCTAAAAATCAAATTTCTAAAACCGTCAAGTGCTCCGGTATGATATAAATACTTAAAACCTTTTAGCTTTCCATCCTCAAAGCTTCCAATAACCCATCCAAATCCATAATCAATATCTTTTTCATTATTTAATTTTTGTTTTGTAAATGCTTCTTGTAAGGTTGATTTCTTAACAAGTTTTGAGGTATATAAACTTTGATCCCATTTATACAAATCATTGATGTTAGAAAATATTCCGCCTGCACCTGTTGTAAATTGATTGTAGTCGTCTTTAACATAATTTCCAGTACTATCTTTTATGTAACCGGTTGCTCTATTGGAAATTTTGAAGTAGTTATTCGGCGTGCAAACTAATGTGTTATTCATTCTTAGTTTTTCAAAAATATTTTTTTTCATGAACATAGCGAAAGGTTGCCGTGAAATTCTTTCAACAATCATTGATAAAAGAACGTAACCAGAATTGCTGTACTCATATTTTGATCCAGGTTGAAAATTCAGGCTGTCTTGTTTTAGCAGCAATTGCCAAACATCTTTGTTCGTAATTCCAGAAAAATTATGACCATAACCAAGCAATGAATAATAATCTGGAATTCCGGATGTATGAGTTAAAAGCTCTCTTATGGTTACATCTTTTCCGTAAGAAGGGAAACTTGGTAAATATTTTTGAATTTTGTCATCAAAATTTAATTTGCCGCGGTCATGTAAAATCATTATTGCCATTGCAGTAAATTCTTTTGAAACGGATGCTAGGTAAAAGTTCGTGTTTGGAGTAATTTTTTGTTTACTTTGCAAATTTTCAAAACCAAATCCTTTGTTATAAATTTTCTTTCCAGCTTTAACAACCAATACAGCAAAGCCGGGGAAATTTTTCCCCATTTTTGAATAAACAAGAGAATCAAGTTTAAGTGAAGCTGCTTTTATTTGTGCAGCAGTTAAATTGAGATTTGTTTGGTATTCGGCTGTTTCAAATCCAGAGAGAATAACGATGAATAAAATAATTGAGGATAAGAATTTTATCTTCATAATGAACCTTGAAAAAATTAGAATAAATAAAATTTAACTTACTAAATAATTGGAAAATTATTTGTTAAAACATACTGAGATTTAATTCACAGTTTTAAGAGCGATAACAAATTAGTTTTTCTTATATTTGTTGCGTTAAATTTAAAAGGATTTGTGAAAGAATATTTTGGTAAAGAAATTATTTAGTTACGTAAAAGAAAAGATAAAAAAGTTATCTTCAGATAGAAAAAAGAATATTACAAAAGCTTCAATCGGCCAGATTACTAAAGAGCAAACTCCTTCAGTAAATAATAATGAGGATAAAAAAAGAAAGCCGATAAATAAAAATTATCGAAGCAATGCAAACAAAAAAAATGATAACTTATCAGTAAAAAAAATCCAGTCAGCAGAAAAACCGGTTCAGCGTAAAAAAAACTTTATTAAAGAAAAACCTGCCGATCTTCAAGATAAAAATAGAATAAGAAAAGAACAGAAGCCTGTTGATGATTGGGATATTTCAAAATTTCAAGTTGAAGTTCAAGAAGGTAAAACTAGATTTCATGATTTAAATTTACCGAAGGAAATAATGCATGCTATTGCTGATTTAGGTTTCCAATATTGCACTCCGATTCAAAAAGAAATTTTAACATCTACATTGGCAGGTAAAGATGCAACAGGACGAGCGCAAACCGGCACAGGGAAAACAGCAGCTTTCTTAATTACAATTCTAAATAGTATTTTAAAAGAAAAAACTTCTTCTTCAAAAAAACCAGGCGTTCCAAAAGCATTGATATTAGCTCCTACGAGAGAACTTGTAATCCAAATTGCTAATGATGCAAAGTTGTTATCTAAATATATTAGAATAAATATTGTGGAAATATTTGGAGGGATGGATTACAATAAACAAAGAATTAAATTGAAAAGAAGTCCAGTTGATATAATTGTAGCAACCCCGGGAAGATTAATTGATTTTATGCAGAAGAAAGATATTTATCTTGGAAATGTTGAAATATTAGTAATTGATGAAGCCGATAGAATGTTGGATATGGGATTTATACCAGACGTAAGAAAAATTATTCATAGCACGCCGCCAAAAATTAAACGGCAAACACTTTTGTTTAGTGCAACTTTAAGCAGTCAAGTAAAAAGATTATCTTCAAGCTGGACAAAAGATGCAATAAATGTTGAAATAGATCCTGAAAAAACTGCTGGTGAAAATATTGAACAAATCGTTTACATTACTTCAAATGAAGAAAAATTTTCACTTCTTTTTAATATAATAACAAAACAAAATTTGGAGCGAATTATCGTCTTTACCAACAGAAGAGATGAAGCAAAAAATCTTGACGGTATGCTGACGAAATATGGAATTAGTTGTAAATTAATTTCTGGTGAAGTTGACCAGAGGTTAAGATTAAAAACCTTAGATGATTTTAAAGCTGGAAATATTAGAGTGCTTGTTGCAACCGATGTTGCAGGCCGCGGAATTCATGTTGAAAATGTAAGTCATGTTATTAATTATACGCTTCCAGAAGATCCTGAAGATTATGTCCATCGTATTGGCAGAACGGGTAGAGCTGGAGCTGAGGGAATATCAATCAGCTTTGCGTCTGAAGATGATTCATTTAATATTCCGGCAATAGAAAAATTTTTAGGTAACAAATTGAATTGTATTTATCCGCCTGAAGATCTTTTGGAATCAATCTCAAAATAACTAAGGCTGAATGAACTGAGAATATGCTCTTGGTCCCCAAAATTCATAACCAAGATTTTCATATTTTGTTCCCGAGACTATGCTTTCGATAAAACCATTCTTTTCAACTAAAAGTGTATGCCACATTAAATGGTCGGGATTTAATTTTAGAAAAAATTTTATTCTACCATTTAAAGAAGAAAATCTTTCGAATAAAGAATCTGAATTATTTTCAAAATTTAATTTTTTAGATAAATAATTTTTCATTAGGATTGTTCTATAAAATGTGCCGCCATTAAGTGTTCCAATTTTTTTACCATCAATAATAACATCTCTGTCATCGTAAGCAATTGCGCACAAATAATGATCGGAACTAGCGCTAAGCCAATTTAATAATTTATTGCCATGATTTAAGCTATCTGCATAATCATACTCGCTATCAAGAAAAGCAATTCTTTTAATTTGATTAGGAATTTTTGAAACACTATTTAAATATCCAAAGATAAAACTTCCGCCCCCGCTATGCCCATCCAAAATTATATCCGGATTAAATTTTTCAAATATATTTTTAACCGAATCAATAACGCTGCGGATTACTAAGTCGCCTCCAGGATGACGCATTCTCCACCACGGCCAGCTCAATTCTTTGGTTTCTAAATAAACAACAACAATATTTCTATCTTTAATTTCGTTTCTCAAAAAGCGGACTTGCGCACCAATGTGTTGGATATCGTAATGCCAGTCCATACCTTTCTGAAATTGTTTACCAATAGTTTCTTCAATGGTATTCATATTTGGGAGAGCGTAAAAAATCAACATTACTTTTTTACTAGTATCAAATGTTTCTATCGATGGTGCATTTATTTCAATCCTTATTTCCGGCTCATAATTTAAAGTTAATACCTGTTCATTTAGAAATGTGCTAGTAGCAAAGCCTTTTAATTTAATTTCGTTTTGAATTTTTATTTTGGGAATTGCAAAACAATTTGATGATGATATAAATAGAGAAATGTAAAGAAGTATTATTTTGTACATGATTTCCCAGATATATTTTTTCATTTTAATTATAACTTTGCTCTATATAATATACTAAGAAGTTCATTTAATATTTCTTGTGTAAAATCAAAAAAAAGTTTATTGTTATTATTAAGGTTTCCAATTATCTTCGAATAAAAACAGCATTTTCAAAAATGAGGTGAAACCATGAATTACTCGGCATTTAAGAAAGTTGCGGTATCAGTTTTTATTTTTATTAATTATTCATGTACTTCTGTTATATATAAAAATATCATACCTTCTTCAAATGATAAGAAGTATGATAGTGAATTTCCTTATAATGATGGATCGGAACAATTAGAAGGAATTAGCAACACAATTTACCGAGTAAACAGCCTAGCCTTTTATAAGGCATATATATTTGATGAAAACAGTAAAATAAAATTAAAAGATTTAAATGATGATGTAATTAAAAATCAATCTATAAAAACTACTTATTTGGATAAAGCAAGTTCAGGAACAAGTACATTAATATACAGCTCGAATGGTACAGTAGCACTTTTAACATGTGCTCATGTGATTGATTTTCCGGATACAATAGTTTCATATTTTTCTGAAAAACAGGGTACATTTTCAGATAACGTACAAAGCATTGCTTTTATGAGCAGAAGGTTTATTTATGTAGCTGGTTTTCCAGAAGGAAGTGAAGTTAAGGAAATTTTGTCTGATAAATCTTTAGATATTACAATTATTGGAAATAATTATAATTCAAAATTTGAAAGACTATTCCACGTTTTTAATTATCCTTTCGGAAAAGCTAAAGATCTATCATGGGGAAATTTTGTTTATGTATTTGGATTCCCTTTAAATTATAAAATGATTTCGAGTGCAATAGTTAGCAGTCCCAATTATGATCGCACTGGTTCCTTCTTTATTGATGCAGTAGTAAATAGAGGTTACAGCGGCGGACTAGTTCTAGCAGTTAAAAACGGAATTCCGAATTTTGAATTAGTGGGGATAATAGAATGGGTGCCTGAAGAAAATGAAAATATTTTAGAACCTGCACCTGTTGAAGAATCGATAAAATATAATCCATTAGTCCCTTATAAAGGTGATATGTTTGTAAAACAACAAAAGCTTTTGAGATATGGAATTACAAAAGTTATTCCGATGGAATCAATAGTAGATTTTTTAATGAAGAATAAAGAATTCTTTATTAAAAATGGATATTATTTTAATATTTATAAGAATTGAATAAAAAATAAGAAGACTAATTAACTCTGGGCAACAAAATACTAAATTCAGTATGCTCATTGGGAATTGAAGCTGCATATATTTCTGCATCATGCCAATTTACAATAGCTTTTACAACCGACAAACCAAGCCCAACGCCTCCAGTTTTCCTATTTCTAGAAGATTCAACTCTATAAAAACGATCGAATATTTTTGGAAGAGACCCTGAGGGAATTCCTTCCCCTTTATTTACAACACTTATTTTGATTTTATCAGTATCGCAGTTTTCACCTTTAATCCAAACAATATTATTTTCTTCACCATATTTAATGGCATTATCGATTAAATTGGTTAGAGCCTGATTCATTAATTCTTTGTCTATCTCTACAAATGAATTTGTATTGGAGTTAACTTCAATTTTAATATTTTTTTCCGCACCTAAAATTCTTAAACTTTCACCAATACCTTTAAGAAAATCATCAAGTGCTATTTTTTCTTTTTTAATATCTATTAAAGAATGATCAATTTTAGAAATAAAAAATAAGTTGTCAATAATTTTTGTTAATCTTATAGTTTCTTCATAATTACTTTGCAAAACTTCGATATATTCAGCAGGAGTCTTAGGGGATTTCAAAGCAATTTCAGTTTCGCCTCTTAAAATTGTTAAGGGAGTTTTAAGTTCGTGTGCGGCAGAAATTGAAAATTGATTCATGTAATCAATTGAAGTTTTTATTCTGCTAATCATTTCATTCATTTTTTTTACAAGTCTGCCATATTCATCACTATATTTTTCACCACCGATTTTTTCGTCCAAATTTAGCGCAGTAATCTCTTCTGTTTTTCTAATGATGGCATCAATTCGAGATAATGATTTCGCAGATATTGCGGCGCCGCCTATAATAGACACTAGGAAGAATATTGGCGCTAATAGTATGAAAATATGAATAAGGCTGTTTAATGTTTGCGTAATATGTTGAATTGGAAATGCAACAAAGATTGAATAATAATTTGAATTTAATTTTACACATCTTATCGGCTTTTGAGAAAGTGTTGTGTCAGTAAAGTAGAATAGATTTATCGGTGCCTTTCTTTGCGGAAAGAATAGAGTGTCCTCATTTAAATTTGCACTTCTAAAAACTATTTTATTCTTGGAATTAATTTGGATATAATTATTTCTAAGGTTGAACGCTACTTCGTTGTAAATTACATCCCAAACTAAATCCTCCGGATCTGTATAAATTGAATCCGGAACAAAGTGATCAATATCCATATGCTTTTCAGAAACTAATCTTAAAATACCTTTAGCTTGAGTTTTAAGCGCTAAATCTAAATTATCCATCAAAGTGTTGTAAAGGTAAATGTATATCAGTACTCCTAAAAGCAATTCCAAAATCAAAAATAACGTTGAATACCAAAGTGTGGCTTTAAATCTTGTTGACGAAAAGAAATTTTTAAATTTTTGAAACATAAAATCAAAATTAAAAATTAATCACTTTCCTTTAATATATATCCAATTCCACGAATTGTGTGAATTAGCGGTTTATCGAAATTATTATCAATTTTTGTCCTAACCTTATTTATATAAACATCAATAATATTCGTTTCGGTATCAAAATGATAATCATAAACATGTTCAATAAGTTTTGTTCGGGAAATTACTTTGTTAGAATTTCTCATTAAGTATTCAAGAATTGAATATTCTTTCGGAGTTAAAATAATTTCCTGGTTATTTCTTAATACTTTATGCGACTGTAGATCTAAAACTAAATCTCCAACTTTTAAGATTGAGGTCTTTGATTTTTCATTTCTCCTCAGCAACGCTCTTAATCTTGCTAATAATTCTTCAAATGCAAATGGTTTTGTCAAATAATCATCTGCACCAGAATTTAATCCTTCTACTTTATCATTTAAGCTATCTTTTACAGTTAACATTAAAACTGGAGTAAGAATATTCCTATTCCTAATTTCTTTTATTAAAGAAATTCCATCTAAATATGGAAGCATAATATCCATTATAATAACATCATATTCTTCGGAAGTAATCAGCTTAAGACCTTCTTTTCCGTCATAAGCTATATCGACCGCAAAATATTCCTCTTCAAGGCCTTTTTTGATAAAGGAGGCTACCTTTTTTTCATCTTCTACAATTAATATTCTCATGAGAGAAATATAAATAAAAAAGGAGAGTCATGAAACTCTCCTTTTTAAGAACCCTCTATTAAAAAAGATTACTTCTTTTCAGTTTCTTTCTTTTCCATTTTCTTAGCTGCTTTTTTTGTTACCTTCTTGGTAGCTTTCTTTTCTACTTTTGCTTCTTTCTTTTCAGTCTTTGCTTCTTTCTTAGCAACTTTCTTTTCAGCTTTTTTTTCAGCTTTCTTTTCAACTTTTTCGTGTTTCATTACATGTTCTTTTTTCTCAACTTTTTTGGTTTTTTCTTTTGCTTGTGGTTTATCTTGTGCAAAAGAAGCACCAATAGCAAGTGTAAATACAAAAGCAACTAAAACGAATAATGACATGATTCTAGATTTCATTAAAATACCTCATATGAAAATTTTGTTGTTAAAAATTAATTTCTAACAAATTCTCTTTGAATTTGCTACTCCAAACATATTAGAATATAATTAATAGAATCTTAATAAAAGATTAATAAAAATTAATCTAAGTAATAATAAAAAAGATTGAAAATATGCTTAAAATCGAAAGAAAATAAAGTATGATATTAAATAATCTTCAAAAAGTGGTTTGAAAATTAAAATATAAAGTAGAAGGTAAAGTTGCGGATGTATTTGCATCCACAGAAATGTTCCAGCTCAATTCTCCAGATTGTCTTTTATTATATTCGGAAACTAATCTTACAGCATTTATAGCGCTTGCAATTCTATTAAGAATTAATGCTCCAACAACAAATCTTAAATCATTATGCTCTTGTTCACTTGATACCCACATATTTCGATAGTTTTTTCTGTTCGCAGTGGTTTGCCAATTCCAATAAAATTTAGAAGGATCTAGCATTTTATCAAAACTTTGTTGAAGTGCCATTGCGTTGTTATATTCATCAACGCTCATATAATCACCAATCGTTGCAAAATAATCACCATTTTTATTTTGTGTATTAACCATGCCGGTTGATGATGCATAAGAAATATACCTGTCTTTCAGCCAATTCCCATAAGTATTCATGCCAAAATAAATACCCCATAAACCTCCTTCTGCAATTGTAAAATACTTACCAGAGGAATATGAATTTGCATAAAGTTCACCCATGCCAGGCAAAAGAATAGAATATAGGATTGCAAGTCCTGCACTTTTTTTAGAAGAAGAGTTTTCGGTTATAAAATTTTGCTGGGTTTTTTTTTCAACTTTTATTTCATTGATTGAATTTTGAAGCGCTAAGTAATTGGAATGAACATTTGTTTGCGAAAAAGTATAGGTCGTTAAAACAAAAATAATAATAAGAATTTTTTTCATTTTTTTATGCAATTTTAATCGTTAACATGCTATTAATTCAATTGATTTTTTTGTCCCTTTTAATTTTCCAATACAAATATTTTCGCGAACTTCAGAAATTGTTATATCCGAAAATTGATTTACATAGTTTTCATCGTATGTATGACTCACTCTTACATAGTTTGAAGTAAAGCCTTTCATATTGCCATTATCATTTTCGGATTCAAAAAGTACCTCTAAATTTTTACCAATCATTTCAGTGTAGAATGCTTGACGCTTCTTTTCACTTAAAATTCGAAGCATATTATTTCTTCTTTTACGTATCTGAATATCAACGCTTCCATTAAAAGTAATTGCTTTTGTATCAGGCCTTTCGGAATAAGTAAAAACATGCAAATATGATATTGGTAATTCATTTAAGAATTTATAAGTTTTTAGAAATTCTTCTTCAGTTTCACCGGGAAACCCAACTATCACATCAACGCCAATACATGCGTCTGGAATTCTATTCTTTATCTTATAAATTAATTTTGAATAATCTGATACTGTATATCTACGCTGCATTGCTTTTAGAATATTCGTGCTTCCACTTTGAAGAGGAATATGAAAATGATTACAAAGCTTCTCGCTTTCAGCTGTTAATTCTATTATTTCGTCTGAAAGCAAATTTGGTTCAATTGAACTTATTCTAATTCTAAATTCTCCAGGAACTTCAATCATCTTTTTAAGAACATTGAATAAATTAGTTGAATATGCTTTGCCATAATCTCCAACATTTACTCCAGTAAGAATAACTTCCTTGTATCCAGAACTAATCAATTTATTAAATTCAGAAATTAATTCAATTGTGTTCATGCTTCTGCTAGAACCCCTTGCTAAAGGAATTGTGCAGAAAGAACATTTATAATCGCATCCATCTTGGATTTTAAAAAAAGCTCTTGTTCGCGAGTCTGCATCTGTTGAATGGGCTGCTCCAAATTCGTTTAATTGCTGAGTAGGAGAGACGTAAATGCATGTTAAATCTTTTTTGTTAAAGTCTTCCAACAATGAAAATAATTTAAATTTCTCATTACTGCCAAGAATTGCATCTACTCCTTCAATTTGAGAAATTTCTTCCGGGCGTAATTGAGCATAACACCCTGTAACAATTATAAATGCTTCTGGGTTTTGTCTTAGTGCTCTTCTTACAAGCTGGCGGCATTCTTTTTCGGCATTTTCAGTTACACTGCAAGTATTAAAAACATAAACATCAGCTTTTTCATTAAACTCAACAACTTGAAATCCTTTTTTTAAAAATTGATTTCCAATTGTGGACGTTTCTGAAAAATTTAGTTTACAACCAATAGTATGTAATGCAACTTTACTTTGCATAATAAAAATGTTTAAAAAAATTAAGAGCGGGGAATTCCCCGCTCTATTAAATCAAAAAAGAAAGCTTAATTATTTTTTCTCTGTTTGTGTTGAACGATCATCTTCATTTACTTCGAAAATTGGAAAATCAGCTGCATCAATTGCAGTTGTTTCAGCATTCTGAATCTCTTGGGTATTAACTCGATCAAATTTATGTTTATCTAAATAAGAACGAATTTCCTCTTCAGATTTTTCTTTTAATGCTGCTATTGCACTTAATACAATTTTCTTATTTTCCTTATCGAATTCAATTACCTTTAAAGGAATTATATCATCTACAGGAAAATGATTTGCAATGTTTTTAATTTTTGTTGTTACTAATTGGGTTCCTGGAACGAAACCATCTACATGCTCTGGTAATTCTGCAATTAATCCCTTTTCGATAATTCTTACAACTTTACCTTGAGTTATTGTACCAACAGAATATAACTTTTCAAATTGCGACCAAGGGTTTTCTTCTACTTGTTTGTGCCCAAGTGAAATTTTCCTTTGTTCAACATCAACGCCAAGAACAATAACTTCAAGCTTTTCGCTTTTCTTTACAACTTCACCGGGGTGGCGGATTTTTTTAGTCCACGATAAATCTGAAATATGAACTAAGCCGTCAACACCAGGTTCTAACTCAACAAATACGCCGAAGTTAGTTAAGTTGCGGGCAATTCCAGAATGTCTAGATCCAACAGGATATTTGTGCATAAGTGATTCCCATGGATCTGGCTCTAATTGTTTTATGCCTAATGAAATTTTCTTTTCATCTTTATCTAAGCTTAAAATTACTGCTTCAACTACTTGCCCCATTGAAACAACTTGAGAAGGATGTTTGATATGTTGAGTCCAGCTCATTTCAGAGTTATGAATTAATCCTTCAATTCCTTTTTCAATTTCGATGAAAGCGCCATAGTCAGTTAAAGATACAACACGACCAGATACTTTATCGCCAATTTTATATTTATTATCAATATCTTCCCAAGGATGAGGAAGTAGTTTTTTAAGACTGAGAGAAATTCTTTTCTTTTCTTCATCAAAATCTGTAACAACTACTTTTATTGTTTGGTCAAGTTTAACTACTTCATTTGGATGATTAATTCTGCCCCAGCTTAAATCTGTAATGTGAACTAAACCATCTACACCGCCAAGGTCAATGAATACACCAAAATCTGTAATTGCTTTAACTGTACCTTCAAGTATCTGGCCTTTTTCAAGACTGTTAAGAATTGCATTTCTTTGATCTGCAATTTCTTCTTCAACAAGAACTTTGTGGGAAACTACGACATTCTCTGTTGGGATGTTGACTTTTACAACCTTAAAGTCCATAGTCTGTCCAACGAAAGCATCAAAATCTCTAATTGGACGTATATCAATTTGTGAGCCTGGTAGAAATGCTTCCATTCCTATAAGATCAACAACCATTCCGCCTTTAATTCTTTTAAGAATTTTTCCTTGTACTATTTCACCAGTTTCATGAGCACGAACAACCTTTTCCCAAATTCTTAAGAAGTCTGCTCTTTGTTTGCTGAGAACAAGATTTCCTTCCTGATCTTCAACACTTTCAAGAACAACTTCAACTTCATGTCCAACTTTAATTTCTTCGTTCTCATTAAATTCGTTTTTAGGAATTGAGCCTTCTGATTTGAAACCAACATCGATAATAACATTATCTCCCTGAATTCTTACAATTTTTCCCTTTATCAGTTCGCCTTCTTTTACATCTTTGAATGAATCTGAATATAATTTAGCTAATGTGAAAAATTCTTCTTGTGAATATTCCTCATTGTTAAATTGTTTCTTTGCTTTTTCATAATCACCGGTTGTAGTTACATATTTCTTAGATTCTTTAGTCGCTTCGGACATTAATCCTCCTAATAATAAAAATGATTTCTGCATTTATTTCTCAAAGTCATCGGAAAAGGAATAAAGCAGAAAATTTAGTTTTACATAAATAATTTATGATGACTTTTAAAAATTATTTTTTATTTACTTTTTGCTGAATTACTCTCAGAATTATATCAACTTGTTCTTGTATACTAATATTGGATGTATCTACTTCAATGGCGTCCAGCGCTTTTACTAAGGGACTAACGTCTCTTGTAGAATCAATCTTATCTCGCTGTTCAATATTAGATTTAATTTCTTCAAGTGAAATATGTACGCCTTTTTCTTCGTATTCTTTGGTTCTTCGGCTGGCTCGTTCATCAATTGAAGCTGTAAGAAATATTTTTACATCTGCATTTGGAAATACAACTGTTCCAATATCTCTTCCTTCCATTACAATACCATTATTTTTTTCCGCAAGTTCTCGTTGTCTATCAACCAAAGCTTTTCTTACACCTTCAATTTTACTAATGTCGCTTACTTTTGAATTAACTTCTCGGGTGCGGATTTTATCAGTGATTTCTTTACCGTTAGTATAAACGTGAGTCTCGCCGTTATTAAATTCTAAATCTAATCCGGCATTTTTTGCAAGTTGGATAATTGCATCATTATTTTGAAGAACATTATTTTCTATTGCTAAATAAGTAATTGCTCTGTACATGGCACCAGTATCAATGTACAAGAAACCTAATTTTTTTGCGATAAGCTTAGCGGAAGTACTTTTACCTGATCCAGCCGGGCCATCAATTGCTACGATTAACCTTTTTAACATAGATTACAAAATTATATAATATTTGTCATTTTTTCAAAAAAATTATAAAAGGTTATTTTTCTGATAAAATGATAATATATATGACTAGAAAGTGTTTAAGAAATGTTGAAATTTACTTTTTTCCCAATTATATGATATCCTAAAACTAAATTCTTAAGCGATTTCTTCTCCGCCTAATTCCTTAACAATTTCATCGGCAAAAGAATTTTGTACTTCTTCCTTTTTATGTTTTATATTTTGCTTTTTTAATTCTTTAGTTGATAAATTTTTTTCTTCAACCTCATATTGAGATTTATGATCAGAAAAGTTAAAAGACATTTTCTTCCCGTAATATTCTAATGTTTTCTTAGAAATATATTCTTGATTATTTTTCACAATATCTTTGCTATGCTGATCTTCGCATAAGATTGAAAGTTTATTGCCTTCCAAACCAACAAGTTTAATATTTTTAATTACTGGTCCAAAGATTAATCCTTTTTCTTGACAAACTAATTCGACAAAACCAGACCACTTCTGTACCACAGTATTAAAATCAAAATTTGAATCATCAATGTTCGCAGTTTCAAGAATTTTAGAGGGAAGAGAATCAACTATTTTTTCTCCTAGTGTTTTTTTTTCTAGTATAGAATGGGTATGCTTTCCTTCTACATCATTATTTCCAGTTAATGTAATTTTCAATTGAGGTTCTTCATTTACTGATTTAGAAGATGAATTACTATAATTATTTAATTCAGAAATAATTTCACTAATAGTTGAAGATTTTTCTAAGCCAATTAAATGGCTGAGCGATATTTCAATTTTAAGCTTTTGATTTTGCGAATATCTTAATTCCTGTTGAGTTTTATTTAAGAAATTTAGTAATCGCAAAGTATCGCTTTCAGAAAATTTTTCAGAATAATCTAAATAACGTGCTTTATATACATCAGCAGCTTCAACAAGGTTTACATTTTTGCTTAACACGACAGTCATAATATTTCTAAAGTGTTCAATCAGACCGTCCATAAAATCAATGAAGTCCCAGCCGTTATCATAGATTTTTTTTGAAACTTCAAATACAGATTTGAAATCTTTTGATAAAACAGCATCTGAAATAATAAAGTAAATTTCATCATCAATTAAGTTAAGCATACTGGAAACTGTAACATTATCAATTTTGTTTCCGCAGAAAGAAACAATTTGATCGAAGAAACTTTCCGCATCGCGCAATGCGCCATCAGCTTTTTTAGCAATGATGGTTAAAGTTTTGTCGTCGATTGAAATTTTTTCACTTTCAGCAATTTGACTTAATAACGACTTAATTGTATCTAATTGTATCCTTCTGAAATCGAATCTTTGACATCGTGAAATGATAGTCAATGGAACCTTGTGAATATCGGTTGTAGCAAAAATAAAAACGGTATGTGCTGGAGGTTCTTCCAATGTTTTTAAGAAAGCATTGAAAGATTCCTTGGTAAGCATGTGAACTTCATCGATGATATAGATTTTATATTTGCCTTTTGTTGGTGCGTACTTTACAGAATCTCGCAAAGTTCTAATCTCATCAATACCGCGGTTAGAAGCTCCGTCAATTTCAATTATATCTAAAGATTGTGAAGTTTGAATTGATTTACACATTTCACATTCATTGCAAGGTTCAGCATCTATCGGATTTAAGCAATTAAGAGCTTTAGCAAGAATTCTGGCAGTTGTAGTTTTACCAACGCCGCGCGGCCCGGCAAATATATAAGCATGAGCAATTCTGTTGCTGCTGATAGCATTTTTTAGGGTTACAGTTATATGCTCTTGTCCAACAACATCCGAAAATTTTTGAGGGCGCCATTTACGCGCCGTTACTACAAATGACATTTAATTCCCAATAATGTTATTATACATATATAATCAGAAAATTTTTGTTGATAAAATTTCTATAATTTTTCCCAAATATTTTTTATCTGTTTCGTTGAATGAATTATACTCAGCGCTGTCAACATCGAGAACTCCGAATAAACTTCCATCTTTAAGAATTGGAACGACGATTTCCGATTTTGAATCAGCATCGCAAAAAATGTGTCCTGGAAATTTATTTACATCCGGAACAACCACAGTTTCTTTTCTCAACGCTGAAGCTCCGCAAACTCCTTTCCCAATTTCAATAGTGGTACAAGCTACTTTACCTTGAAATGGACCAAGATAAAGTTTCTCGCCATCAAATAAATAAAAGCCAACCCAACTGATTTTATCAAAAGTTTGCTTTAGTACGGCGGTTAAGTTTGAAAGATTAGAAATCAAGT
Source organism: Bacteroidota bacterium (assembly GCA_021824145.1). Taxonomy (GTDB): domain Bacteria; phylum Bacteroidota; class Ignavibacteria; order Ignavibacteriales; family Ignavibacteriaceae; genus FEN-1297. Next base: position 47,861 of record JAKALM010000003.1, on the reverse strand, counting down.
TTTCTCTTTTATCGAGCAAAGATTTTATCTGTGGAATTATCATTTCATACTGCTCGACTATTGAAAGATTTTTGTCAACAATAATAGTTTCTGCCAATTACTTACCCTTATTTTTTGCCGATTTAGTTTTCTTAGGTTTATCCACCTTAAAAACATATGGAATAGCATCTTCAATTTTTTCAATTGGAATAATCTTCAAATCTTCTTTGACAGAATCTTGAATTTCCTTTAAATCAATTTCGTTGTCTTTAGGAATTAAAATAGTATGAATATCATTTCTCTTTGCAGCTAATAATTTTTCATTCAAACCGCCGATTGCAAGAACATTTCCTCGCAAAGTAATTTCTCCTGTCATGGCAACATTATTAGATGCTGGTCGGCCGCTGACAGCAGAAAGAAGAGCCATCGACATTGTAATTCCCGCTGATGGACCGTCTTTAGGAATTGCTCCTTCTGGTAAGTGAATATGGATTTCTTTTCCTTTGAAGAAATTTGGATCAATTCCAAATTCTTTTGCTTTGGAGCGAATGTAACTTAAAGCAGCTTGAGCTGATTCTTTCATTACATTTCCCATTTGTCCGGTTAAAGTTAATTTCTCTGAGCCATTCATGATTGTTACATCAACATTCAAAATCTCTCCGCCGACGCTTGTCCATGCCAATCCTGTAACACTTCCAACTTTAAATTCTTTATCGTGTTTGTGCGATCTATAGCGAGGGACTTTTAAGTAATCTTCAATCTTAACTTCATCTACAATGTATGCATGATGAGCTTTGTTCTTGCCGTTTGAAGATTCTTTAAGCACAATATCTCTTGCCAATTTTCTACAGACAGATGCTAATTCTCTTTCAAGATTTCGAACTCCGGCTTCGCGGGTATATTCAGTGATGATCTTTTTAATTGCTTCATCTGTTATCGTTACATTCTTATTTCTTAATCCATGACTTTCTAATTGCTTAGGAATGATATGACGTTTTGCAATTTCAATTTTATCATATTCCAAATAACCAGGCAGTTCAATAATTTCCATTCTATCCTGAAGAGGAAGAGGAATATTATATCGAACATTCGCAGTTGTTATAAACATTACTTGCGACAAATCGTAATCAACTTCAATGTAATGATCATTAAAAGTATGGTTCTGTTCTGGATCTAAAACTTCCAACATTGCTGAAGATGGATCGCCTCTAAAATCCATACTCATCTTATCAATTTCATCAAGAAGCATTACTGGATTTATTGTTTCAGCTTTTTTCATCGATTGAATTATTTTACCCGGCATTGAACCGATATAAGTTCTTCGATGTCCGCGGATTTCTGCTTCATCTCTAACACCGCCAAGACTTATTCTTACAAACTTTCTTCCAAGAGCACGGGCGATAGATTTTCCTAAAGAAGTTTTACCAACTCCTGGAGGTCCAACGAAACATAAAATTTGTCCGCGCATTTGTTTAACGAGATTTAATACGGCAATATGCTCAATAATTCTTTCCTTCGGTTTCTCTAATCCAAAATGATCTTCATCTAGAATATTTTGAACGTGTGAAATATCCAAATTATCTTTTGTTTTCTTTGACCACGGAATGTCAGTCAGCCAATCAAGATAATTTCTTATAACTGTGGATTCCGGTGACATTGGCGGTGTTTTTTTAAGCTTGTTCAATTCCTCGAATGCTTTCTCTTCAGCTTCCTTAGGCATTTTAGCTTTTTTAATCTGCTCTCTGATTTTTACATATTCCGGCGTTGCATCTTCTTCATCGCCAAGTTCATCTTGAAGAATTTTTATTTGTTCTTGAATGATAAACTTGCGCTGTGTCTTCGCAATATTCTCTTGAACCTTGTTGTCGATTTCTTTTTCGATTCTTAAAATGTCAATTTCAGAATTCAATAATTTTATTATTTCGTAAAATTGCTCTTTAAGTGTAAACTTCTGCAGAATGCCTTGTTTAACTTCGATGAGCTGATTGATATTTGCAGCAACGTAAAATAATTTTCTATCAGGCTCCTCAATGTTTTCAAAAGCAGAAACAGCTTCGCTAGGAACATTCCGGCTGATCTTTACATAATCTTTAAACAGTTGAGACATTTGGCGGACGAGCGCATTCATCTCGTGGTCTTGTTCAAATTCTGGCACAAGAACTTCAATCTTTGCTTCAAAGAAATTTTTGTTGTCGGTAAATTCCAATATTCTTCCGTGCAATAAACCATCGACTAAAATCTTCATTAAGCCGTTTGGCAGTTTAAGGATTTGAACGATCTTTGCAATAGTTCCTTCACGGTAAATATCTTCTTTTTTGGGATCTTCAATATTAGATTTTTTTTGAGTTGCAAGAAAAATATATTTTGTATTGTCCAATGCATAATTAGCGGCTCTAATTGACTGCTCACGGCCTACAAGAACGGGATAAATCATATAAGGAAAAATCACAACATCACGCAGAGGAAGAATCGGAAGGATTTCCGGCATATTATCTACTATAGATTGTTCACTTGTTTCTTTTACTTCTATATCTTTAATTTCCTTCAAATGGAGAACTCCTTATTATTCAAACTTTAATTGATGATGAAATATACCAAAATTGGCTTCGGCTATCAAGGAAGGAAAAATTGGCGGTTGATTGTTGGGAGTAGGATTGTTGGAAAGAAATATGATAATTTATATTGTCTAATTGTTTTACCGATCAAACAGTTTAACAATTTAGCAATTCAATTATTTTTTATATTTGCATTGAAAAATTAAAAAGGTTAATGATGATTGAAGATATTATAGAAATTTCGAAGAGCGCCGGAGAAATTATTCGAGAAGGTTTTGGAACTAATTTTAATATTGAGTTTAAGACTAACGAATCGAACTTAGTAACTACAATTGATAAAGCTTCCGAAAAACTGATTACAGAATTCATTAAGAAAAAATATCCAACACACGGAATACTTGCCGAAGAGGGAGGCGAGACTAAAAACAGTTCCGAATATGTTTGGGTTGTTGATCCTCTTGACGGAACTACAAACTTTGCACACGGATTGCCGATATTTTCCGTTTCAATCGGAGTGCAGAAAAATGGAAAGACGATTGCCGGTGTTGTATATGATGTTATGCAGAACATTGTTTATTCTGCGGAACTGGGAAGCGGTTCTTTTGCTGGAAAAAATAAATTAAGCGTTAGTAAAAATGATAAGCTGAGCAGAAGCGTTTTAGTTACCGGCTTTCCGTACAACATTTCTGAAAACCCGGATAATGCTTTGGAAAAATTTTCCGCTCTTACTTTAGCATCGAGAGGAATGAGGAGATTAGGTTCAGCGGCAATTGATTTTTGTTACGTTGCAAGAGGCGTATTTGATGGATTCTGGGAAGTGTCTTTGCATCCGTGGGATATGTGCGCCGGAAAATTAATTGTTGAAGAAGCTGGGGGAATTGTTACAGACTTTCTTGGAAACGAAACGAATATCTTTACTAAGAGAATGTTGGCAAGTAATAGATTAGTGCACAACCAAATTTTGGAAATATTAAAAAAGAATTAATCGTAACAGCTTTGCAGTTAAACAAGATCAAGTTCAAGATTAAGTTCAAGAACTAATTTGTTGATTACCTATTCTCGTACATCTCCTCTATCAAATGGCCGTATCTTTCTTCAACAAATTTTCTTCTTACTTTCATACTCGGAGTAATCTCGCCGCTTTCTAAGCTGAATGGTTTATCGAGCAAAGTAAACTTTCTTACACGCTCATAGTTGGCTAATTTCTTTTGAACTTGCGCCATATCTTTTTCAATCAATTCATAAATCTCTTTTGTCTTTACAAGCTCTTCTAATTTTGTGTAAGGAATTTTATTGGTATCGGCATATTCCTGGAGAGCTTCAAAGTCGGGGACAATCAAAGCAGAAAGGAACATTCTCCTATCGCCGACGAGCACGAATTGATCAATGTATTTACTAGTTAAGAAAAGATTTTCAATCGGAGTTGGTGCAATATATTTTCCGGTTGAAGTTTTGAAGAGATGTTTTTTTCTATCTGTAATCATTAAAAATCCATCTGCATCAAAAACACCGATGTCGCCGGTATGAAGCCAGCCATCTTTCAAAGTTTCTTCAGTCTCTTTTCTATTTTTGAAATAGCCCTGCATAATGTTCGGGCCTCTTGCAAGTATCTCGCCGTCCGGTGCAATTTTAATTTCAACACCAGGCATTGTTTTGCCGACGGTACCGAATTTATAATCATCGGGTTTGTTTGCTGCAATTACTGGAGAAGATTCAGTTAAGCCGTAGCCTTCAATTATTGTTAAGCCGATAGCTTCGAAAAATTCACCAAGCTCGCGGGAAAGCGGCGCACCGCCAGATATAAAAAATCGTAAACTGCCTCCTGTTCTTTCTCGAAGCTTGCTGAAAACTAATTTGTCAGCAATTTTATTTTTAACTGATAAGCTGAATGGAATATTTCCCATACGTTTTGAATGATGGAATTCCTTTCCTGTTTCGATTGCCCAGAAAAATATTTTTTGTTTTGAAGCAGGCTGGCTTTCCACAGTCTTCAAAATTTTTGAATAGATTCTTTCGAACAATCGCGGCACAGTTGTAATAATTGTCGGATGAACTTCCAGCATATTTTGCGCAACAGATTCAATTCCTTCTGCATAGCAAATTGTTCCTCCGGAAGAGAAAGCTGTATAATAGCCAGCCATTCTTTCGAAGATGTGGCAGAGTGGAAGAAAAGATAGGAAGATGTCAGTTTCATAAATCGGGAAAATTTCTAGAGCAGCATGAACGTTGGATAAAATATTTTTATGTGTAAGCATTACGCCTTTTGGTTCGCCGGTTGTTCCGGAAGTGTATATTATTGTGCATAAATCATTTTCTTTAACTTGCCTGATATTATCTTTTATGAAAGTCGGATGATTCGCTTTAAATATTACTCCGAGCTCTTGAACTTTTTTAAATGAATAAAAAGTTTTTAAATCGGATTGAACATCATTCTCATTCATTACGATAACGAACTTAAGATGCCTGCATTTATCTTTTATCTTTAAGATTTTGTTGAACTGAAATTTATTTGAAACAATTACAGCTTTTGATTCAGAATTGTTTAAAATAAATTCAACTGAATCCGAAGTCAGCGATGGATAAATAGGAACATCAACCGCTCCAAGCGCTAATGCAGCCATGTCGGAGAAAACCCATTCCGGCCGGTTTTCTGCAATGATAGCAATTTTATCTTCCTTCTTAATTCCAATTGAAGCGAGCCCGCATGCAAAGTTGTCAGTTTCTTCTTTAAACTCTTGAAAAGTTATTCCTTTAAATTCGCCGTTCACTTTTCTTTTGAGCAAAAAATTTTTTGCTGTCTTCCCATAATCTTCGGTTAAAAATTCATAAAGTTCAGGAATTGTTTTACAAGAATTTGTATTTAACATTTTTTCGTTCCTAAAAACGTTTTAAATAATTTGGTTGAAAAATAATCCAATAAATCTTTCATTAAGCTATATACAGATTAGATCCCATTTTAGATTCATTGGCCGAACTAATTAATTCCTTATATTAAAATATCTAAAAAAAATTATTAAACAATCAAATAAAATAGAATTTATCTTAACGAGGGTAAAACTTAATAAACTTTATTTTCATAACAAATAAAAATTTTCGGTTAAATTAACCGGTAAGGTTTTGATTATTCCAACCAAAAGGATTAATTTTTCAATTATTTTTTGAAAAAGTTGTTAGTACTCACGCTAAGGGGAGTATCTAACTTCAATAAAACCTGAAAAGAAAGAAGGACTTTAAATGAAAATACATGAATATCAGGCAAAAGAAATTTTAAGAAAATTTAATGTTGCCGTGCCTAAAGGTAAAGTTGCATTTTCTGCCGATGAAGCAGTACAAATTGCTGAAAATGAAATTGGCGGAAATGTTTGGGTTGTTAAAGCGCAAATTCACGCCGGCGGAAGAGGTAAGGGAGGCGGAGTAAAAGTAGCTAAGAGTCTTGAAGAAGTAAGAAGTTTTGCCGAGCAAATGCTTGGAATGACGCTGGTTACTCATCAAACTGGCCCTGAAGGAAAATTAGTTAAGCGATTGTTAATTGAGCAAGGCGTAAATATCGAAAAAGAATTTTACGTTGGTATAACTCTGGATAGAGCAATCTCTAAAAACGTAATTATGGTTTCAACAGAAGGCGGAGTGGAAATTGAAAAAGTTGCTGCCGAGACACCGGAAAAAATTATTAAGGAAGCCGTCGAGCCTGAACTTGGATTGCAACCTTATCAAGCCAGAAAACTGGCGTTCGCATTAGGTCTTGAAGGAGTTCAATTTAAGAATGCAGTTAAGTTTTTAACCGGACTTTATAATGCTTACGTTGACAGTGACTGCTCTTTGGCTGAAATTAATCCATTGGTAGTTACAAAAGAAGGAGATGTAATTGCGCTTGATGCAAAAATGAATTTTGATGACAATGCACTTTATCGTCATCAGGATATTGCAGCCTTCCGCGATCTTGATGAAGAAGATCCGCTTGAAATTGAAGCTTCAAAATTTAATTTGAATTATATAAAGCTTGATGGAAATGTTGGCTGCATGGTTAATGGCGCCGGACTTGCAATGGCAACTATGGATATAATAAAATTAGCAGGCGGCGAACCGGCAAACTTTCTTGATGTAGGCGGCGGCGCAAATAAAGATACAGTTTCAAATGGATTTAAAATCATTCTTTCAGATAAAAATGTGAAGGCAATTTTAATTAATATTTTCGGCGGAATTGTAAGATGCGACCGCGTTGCTCAAGGCGTAATTGATGCAACAAAAGAAATTAATGTTAATATCCCAATTGTAGTTCGTTTGGAAGGAACAAATGCAATTGAAGCTGGTGTTTTACTGCAAGAATCTGGATTAAACTTTGAAGTTGCAACAAGTCTGAAAGATGCAGCTGAAAAGGTTACAGCAGTTCTAAGAAATTAAATTATTAACATATTAAATTATTATAAAAACCCTGTGATTTTGATTTGCAGGGTTTTTTATTCCATTTACAATAAAATATTTAGCATATAAAAAGCTTAAATAAAATCAACTTGATTTTATATTTTATTAGTAATACATTTTTCGCAGCCATTTCAATTGTTAGGAGAAAAAATGTCGTTCTTGGATTCCAGTTTTGATGATGAGAATTATTTTTACGATCAGAGCAAGAATATTGATGATGAAATTAGAAAATGTAAAGAACATATTCTTGCATCAGGAATTTATGACTGTACTGAAAGTGTTGAAGACTTAATTCAAGTATGTATAGAGAAAGAAAAATTCAACGACGCATTTTATTTTATTAATCTTTTATTAGAAACGTTTCCTTATAATTCAGAGTACTGGCTGCAGAAGGGAAATATTTTTAATGCAGTCGGAAATTTTGAAGAAGCAATCAATTGTTTTAACAAATCTCTCTCTTTAAACCCAGCAGATTCTGAAGCTTTAATAGATAGAGCCGCATCAGAAGAAAATTTAGGATTATTTGAAGAATCTAAAAATTCATTTGAAACTGCATTAAGCAACGATCCGAATAATGAGGAAGCTACATACGGATTAGGGATGCTTTATCAAAGACAGGAAAATTTTCAACAAGCATTAGTTTATTTTTTAAAAACTATTGAACTGGATCCTGAATTTTCTGAGGCTTATTATGAAATAGGCTTTAGCTATGAAAACTTAAATAACTTTCTGAAAGCTCTCGAATCTTATGATAAATTTTTAGAATTCGAACCTTATAATCCAAATGGCTGGTACAATCGTGGAATTGTACTTGTCAAAATGAATAAGCTTGAAAAAGCAATTGAAAGTTATGACCTGGCAGTTGCGATAAAAGATGATTTTGCAAGTGCTTGGTTTAATAAGGGAAATGCTCTTGCTGATTTAGGAAGATTTGAAAGTGCGATTGCTGCATTTAAAAAATCATTAGATATTGACAAATATGATGAGGCGTCATCGTACAATATTGCAAATATTTATGAGGAACTTGGCGATCTTATAAACGCAATAAAATATTATACTGAAGCTATTAAAATAAATGATCAATACTATGAGGCTTATCTTGCGCGGGGTTTTTGTTATGATTCTTCTGGAAAATATCATTTAGCTTTAAAAGATTTTAATAAAGCAATTTCGCTTTCACAAGATAATGCGGAGGCGTGGTATGCAAAAGCCGACTTGGAATACTCGCTTGGACAGCTTCAAGAAGCCGTTGAAAGCTACAAAGCCGCATTAAATATTGAACCTGATAATTTTGAAATTTGGTTTAATCTTGCAGAGACTTTTTTAGAAATGGGGAATTGGCTTGAGGCAATGAATGCTTATAATGAATGTATACGAATAAACCCACTTGATGCAGCATCATTTTACGGCAAAGCAAAAATAAATTTTATATTAAGTAAAACTCAAGATGCAGTCGATTGTTTAAAATCTGCATTTGCTATTGATCCTTCAATCAAAACTGAATTTGCAAAAGAATATCCTGAGATAAAATCCTCAAAGTTATTTAAAAAACTGCTTGGGGAAATTTGAACCAATTCGTAAATCACAATTTTAATTGCAAAAATTTTATAATTTAAAGTAAGTGTATTTGGGCCTAACCTAATTAATTTTAAAAATAATTATTGAATGTGAAACGATGATAAAGAACTCATATCATTTAAATACTAAATTAACCGGATTGATAGGGCATCCAATAAAACATACATATTCTCCTTTTATTCATAATATTTCTTTTGAACTAAAAAAGTTAGATTATATCTATTTACCTTTTGATATTCCGATTGCTTCACTTAAAACAGCTTTAAAAGGAATGGTTGCGCTTGGATTAAAGGGTTTCAATGTAACAATTCCTCACAAAGAAAATATTTTACAACATTTAAATAATGTTTCTGATGAAGCTTCAATTATTGGTGCTGTAAATACTGTTGTAAATGATCTTGGGAAGCTTACCGGCTACAATACTGATGTAAACGGAGTTTATGAAACTCTTCTTCCTTATAAAGATGAAATAATTAATAATGAAGTTAGCGTTGTTGGTGCTGGCGGAGCTGCTAGAGCTGTTATTTATACTTTAATTCGTTTCTTTAAACCTTCAAAAATATTTTTAGTTAATAGAACTGAACAAAGAGCCGAAGCGTTAAAAAATTATTTTTATGATAAAATGAAATATGATTCGTTTAAAACGCAAGAATTGTTTCCTCCAGACTTGGTTGATGTTTTTAAAAATTCCAAGTTGATTATTAATGCAACTTCAATCGGGATGTACCCAGAATCTGACGATACAATTACAACTTTAAGTAATTCATTTGGAAAAGATCAGATAGTTTTTGATTTGGTTTATAATCCGCCTAAAACTCAGTTGCTAAAGATTGCTGCATCTCAAGGTGCAACTATACTTGATGGATTAAAGATGCTTGTTAATCAAGCAGCAAAATCATTTGAACTTTGGACAGGCGAAGAAATGCCCACAGATAGAGTTCAAAAATCTTTGCAGCTTTATATTCAAGACTGAATATAAAAGGATGAGCATAAAAAAACCTTCTATGCAGAAGGTTTTTAATCAATATTTTTTAACCATTCATTTTAATTTTGCAAGAGCTCGGTTAATCCGATTTAATCCATCAGTTAAATCATCGAATGAACAAGCATAAGACATTCTAACGCATTTATCATTTCCAAACGCAATTCCAGGAACTAATCCAACAAATTCTTCAGTTAAAAGATAATTACAAAATGTTGAAGAATCGTTGATCTTATATCCATTTACATGAGTTCCATAAAAATGACTTACATCGTAAAAAACATAAAATGCACCTTTCGGCAGCGGGCATTTAATTCCATCAATCTTGTTTAAAGATTCATAAATAAAATTTCTTCTTTCCTTAAACATACTTACCATTTTAGGAATTTCATCTGAAGGTTCAGTTAATGCTGCGGTAGCAGCTGCTTGTGAAATTGAAGCAGCATTTGAAGTGGAATGACTTTGTAAATTTCTTGCTAGCTTGATTATATCTGCTCGCCCGCCAGCATAACCAATTCTCCAGCCGGTCATTGCATAGGCTTTACTCATTCCATTAACAGTAATTGTTTTGTCTTTTAAAAAATCTATGCTGCCAATGCTGAAATGTTCTTCATCATCAAAAACAATTTTTTCATAAATCTCATCAGAAATGATATAAATCTTTTTATCCTTTAAAACTTCTGCCAAAGCTTCAATTTCCTGTTTACTATAAACTGCACCGGTTGGATTAGAAGGAGTGTTAAAGATAAATGCTTTAGATTTTGGTGTAATTGCTTTTTCAAGCTGCTCAGGAGTAATTTTATAATGCTGCTCAACTCCTGCTTCAATGATAACTGATTTTGCTTGAGCTAGTTTAACCATTTCAGGATAACTTACCCAATAAGGTGCTTGGAAAATTACTTCATCTCCGGGATTACAAATTGCCATTAACAAATTATAAATGGAATGCTTTGCTCCATCAGAAACCAAAATATTTTCAGCTTTGAATTCTAGATTATTTTCTTTGGAAAACTTTTTAATTATTGCATTTATTAATGCCGGATAACCTTCGTTTGCTGTATATCGTGTAAAATTTTCGTTAATAGCTTTTATTGCGGCTCTCTTTATAAATTCCGGTGTTGGAAAATCAGGTTCACCAGCGCTGAAACTTAAAACATTTTTTCCTTCAGCTTGTAGTTTTTTTACAAGAGAGGAAATAGCCATCGTTCTGCTTTCTTCTACAGATGAAATCAATTCTGAATGTTTAATCAACTTAATAACCTTAATTTGTTATAAAATCTAATTGAATTTTTATGAATCAAAGATTCAATTTATTTTTAATTTTCATTTACCGTTTTAATTTGTAGATATGTTTCCGAAACGGAATGATCATCAATAATTGTTTGCAAATTTAACAAATAAATTTCTAAATGGAAGTGAACGTGAAATATTGAAGCGCGTGGGATTATTCGTATCACATTTTAACTAAATAAATATGCATGATTGTGGGGAAGAAATTCAAAATTTTTTTAATAACTTATTTAGAGAGAAAAGAATTTATGTAAGTTGGTTTTATATTTCTAGTAATCAAATTTTATTTAGAAAACTTTTTGTTCAATGCTTTAAGAACAACATCGGGAACAAAATCACTTACATCGCTATTCAAACTTGCAAGGTTTCTTATAATCGAAGAATTTAAATATGTATATTTTTCATGAGGCATTAAGAATACAGTTGTAAGATCGCTGGCAAGTTTTCTATTCATCAATGCCATTTGAAATTCATATTCAAAATCACTTACTGCTCTCAAACCTCTAATTATTCCAACAGCTCCAACTTCATGAGCATGATCTACAACTAATCCATCAAATGAATCGACATTTATATTTTTAAAATCTTTTAAACTTTCTTGTAGCATATTTACTCGCTCATTTACTGTAAACAATGGCGTTTTACCGGGATTTATTGCTACTGTAACAATAACTTCATCAAATAATTCACTTGCTCTTTTTATTATATCAATGTGTCCGTTAGTTACAGGATCAAATGTGCCAGGATAAATCACTTTTCGCATAAATATATCTCAAATTGTTTGTTCGAATTTACAATTAATTAAAACAATTAGTTTGTAAGATGAATTTTATAAAGGCAAGTATCGCCGATTACTTTAAAAGGCTCAACTTCAAAATTGAAAATATCTTTTTCTTTAGTTTGCTTAGAACGTTCAATAACCATTATTCCTTTATCGGATAAAAAATTATTTAATAAAAGATTTTTTACAACAGAGTAAATATCATCTTTGAAAAATGGCGGATCGGCAAGAATTAAGTTGTAAGGAATTTTGTTCTGAGTATTGGAAAATCTTATTGATTCCATTTTAAATATTTGACAACGATTCTCAACTTTTAAAGAAGTGATATTTTCTTGAAGATTTTTTTGTATAACAAAATTTTTTTCTACAAAATCAACTGATGCGGCTCCTCTGCTTAAGCACTCAAATCCAAGTGAACCTGAACCCGCATAAATATCTAAAACCTTAATGCCTTCAAAATCAATTATGTTATTTAATAAATTGAAAAGTGTTTCTCTAACTCTGTCAGTTGTTGGTCTTATTAAATCGGATTTGGGAACGTTGATTAATCTTCCTTTGAATTCACCCGAAATTATTCTCATTTTCATTTTTATGGTGCCAATTTAATTTTCTAGGTAAGTCTATATGCAATTCCTGCAGATGCAGAAAATGAATTAAATTTTTCAGCATAATATTTATTGCCGAATAAATTAGGGCCTGCATTTATTTTATCGAATGGATTGAAATATTTGAATTCAATTTCTAAAGCATTGTTAAGAGTATGAATTATTGTTTCAGAAATTTCTTCGCCGGTTATGTAAGCATTGTCAATCAAATTTCTGCTAATATTAAATGATTTTTGCGAAGATGTTTCTGTTAAAAGAAGAGAAGGAATTTCAGTAGCATCGTTTAGCGGAATAACTTTAAAATAAATAGGTTTGCCGTCGATTGAAAATATTAAAGAAAAATATTTGTTTGCTAAGTAAACACTCATTGTTAAGCCTCTTGAAGCGCTAACGTAATTGAGCATTAAAGCTCTTTCGGAAGCAACGTGAATGTTATCTATAAATTTTAATTTTAAGTTATTATTGCTGCAAAAATTATGAATTAGCTGAAGGTATTTTCTATGAATAGCAATTACAATTACGCTGCTCTGGTCAATTAAGTTATTTTTTTCTATTTCGAAGTACTGAATTACAAAATCGGTTGTTGATAAATAAGGGTAAAGTACTGAAAATTCCCACTTAAATTCTTCAATCAAATCCTGGTGAAGCAAAGTATTGTCATAAGGAATTTGAATAACGTTAAATAATTCGAACGGTAATGCAAAAGAAACTGACGAGCTTTGCAAAGGTTTTTTTATAAGTAATTCGTTAAATGCTGCTTGAAGCAGAGCTAAAATTTTTGTTTCCTTATCTTTTTCAAAATTTAGTGTTTCGTTATAATAAATTTCATCAACATTATTAAGAATAAATCGTTCATCAGAATAAATTACCTCTGCAAGTTGAAGCTTGGAGTTTGATAACGTAAATCCGGCTTGATTTTCAAAACCTGCCATTAATGACTTTCTTTAAAAGTTTTAAAAGATAAAATAAAAATTATTCGACTGAAAGTTATAATAAATCTGGAATATATTTATTCAATATAAATGTATTTTTTAATTTTGGCTAATTTTGCATTCCCAATTCCTTTTACCATAAGCAGCTGATCAACGCTGTTAAATTTGCCAACTTGATTTCTTAATTCAACAATTTTCTCCGCAGTTTTCTTTCCTATTCCGGGAAGATTTGTTAATGCATTAACATCAGCTTGGTTCAAATTAATACTGTTTTCTTGAGGTAAAATTTTAGCTGAAAATTTTTTTGAATTACTACCTAATTCTAAAATATCATTTTTATCTTTTAATTCATTATCATTTGTACTAGCTATAACTTCCGATGAGTCGAATTCCGAACCTGAAGCAAAAAAAGTACTGTCTTCTTTTGCATAATTAAATTCTTTTAACTGAAGATTATCAGATTGTTTAAAAAAAGTTTTGTATGTAAAGCCAATTAAAAAAGTTATTAATAAAAATCCAATTACCTTGATTTCAGTTTGGGTAAATCCAATTCGCTCAGAAAGTTTTTTGAGCATAAAATATTTTCTTAATGTTTAGAAATTAAATCTCTTAAAGAAATTTTTATCGTCTGAATTAGAAGATTTTTTAAAACTTTGCATTTCAGATAATTCTTTTAATAGCTCTTTTTCTTTGCTTGTTACTTTCTTAGGGATTTCAATATTAACGCGCACTAGCTGATCGCCATGGCCGGATTGATTAAGATGTTTTATCCCTTTGTCCCTCATTTTTAATAATTTACCTGGTTGTGTTCCGCCATCAATTTTTAAAATTGCTTTTCCATTTAATGTCGGCACTTCAACTTCAGCTCCAATTACAGCGGTTGGAAAGCTTATAAATAAATCATAAATAATATCGTCGCCTTCTCGCATAAAATATTCGTGAGGAATTTCTTGGAAAACAACAATTATATCACCTGGTTGTCCACCGCGTTTGCCCGAGTTTCCTTCTCCTCTTAAAGTCATATAACTTCCATCATGAACTCCGGGCGGAACGTTTATATTTATTGTCGCTTCATCATTTACTCTTCCATCGCCCATACATTTTTTACACGGCTCGTCAATAACAGAACCTTCTCCATTGCAATTTGAACAAGGAGTAATATTAACAAATTGGCCAAACACAGAGCGCGAAACAGTTTTTACTTCTCCCGAGCCGTGACAAACTGGGCAAGTTTTTGTCGATGTTCCTGCATTTGCGCCTGTTCCCCCACATTGACTACACTTAACTTGTTTCTTGATTTTTATTTTTTTCGATACACCCGAGGCAATTTCTTCAAGTGTAAGTTTTAAATTTACTCTTAAGTCAGAACCAGGTACTCCAGTTCCTTGCCTTCGTCCTCTGCTTCTCTGTCCACCTCCAAAGAAATCATCAAAGATAGAACCTCCACCAAAAATATCTGAGAAATGTGAGAAAATATCATTGATATCTGTAAATCCTGGTGAACCGTAAGCATTACCTTTAACTCCATCATGTCCAAATCTATCATATCTGCTGCGTTTTTCATCATCACTAAGAATTTCATAAGCTTCTGCGGCTTCTTTAAATTTTTCTTCTGCTTCTTTATTATCGGGATTTCTATCTGGATGATATTGCATTGCTAACTTGCGATATGCTTTTTTCATTTCCTCTTTAGAGGCATTTTTCTGAATCCCTAAAATTTCATAATAATCCCGTTTCGCCATCTCTTCTATTTATCCTCGCTGTTTTGATTTTCAATATCACTTTGTTTAGCAGTTTCTTCCAAAGAATCTTCACTCACAACTACTTTAGCATGGCGAATTACTTTATCTTTATATATATAACCTTTCTCTATTTCATCCAGTACTGTATGCTGCTCAACTCCGTCTGCTTTTCTTTGCATTAAAGCTTCGTGAAAATGTACATCGAATGGTTTACCGATCGAATCAATCTTTGTTACGCCTTGATCGTTAAGAATTTTTATCAGTTTGTCATAAACAAGTTTTATTCCTTGTTTAATAGAATCAATATCTTTTGCATTATCAATGTGAAGCAAAGATCTTTCGAAGTCATCTACTATCGGAAGAATTTTTACAATAAATGATTCTGCCGCATATTTTAATAAATTGAGTTGTTCGTTCTCTGTCCGTCTTTTATAATTCTCAAACTCAGCTGCTTTTCTCAATAATTTATCTTTATATTCCGAAATTTCATTTTCAAACTGACCTATTTTTTGATTTGCTTTTTCTAACTGTTCAGTTAATTCTTTCAGATTTTCATTATCTGTATTTTCGTTTTGTATTGAGTTATTGGAATCAGAACTATTTTTCACATTTTTATTTTCTTGTTCGTCGCCGTTAATTTTTATTTCATGTTTTTCTTTCTTCATTAATTTATTCTCCATTATTTCTGAATAGGATTTGTTATAACATCGGAAAGCATCTTAGCCATAAAATCAACTATAGCCACTACTTTTGAATAATCCATTCGTTTTGGGCCAATTATTCCTAAAGTGCCAGAAACATCTCCTAGTTTATAATCTTTACTTACAAAACTATATTCCAGCAATTCTTCTTTTTGATTTTCACTTCCGATTGAAATGTAAACCTGGTTGGCAGAAGCTTCAGATGTTTTCTCCATTATATTTACTATAATTTCTTCATCTTCAATTAATTCAATAACGCTTTGAAATTTATTTGGATCTTCAAACTCCGGTTGTTTAACAAATTCTTTAGCGCCTCTAATAACTAGTTTATTTGCTTTATTTGCATCTTTAAAAATTTTATCAACTGAATCTACAAAAACCCGAATAATTGGTTTATGGTCATCTTCAATATCTTTAAATCTTTCTTTAAATGTTTCTCTTATTTCTTTAAAAGTTAATCCACAAAGTTTTTCATTCAATAAACTTTGAACCGATTCAATTTGAGATGATTTAATATCTGATGAAAGTTCTAAAGTGATAGTTTTTACTAATCCTGATTTAATTGTAATAATTACCAAAATTCTAGTTGAAGACAAAATAACTATCTGCAATTTTTCTAAATATCCGGTATCAAGTTTTGGATAAGTAACGCAAGCTAGCTGATGAGTTATATTGCTTAATAAAACTGAAGCTAATTGAAAAAGTTCGTCTGTTTCTATAGATTTTTCTTCTAAGTTTCTACTGATAATACTTTTTTCAGATTTTCGTAATTCTTGAACATCCATTAGAAAATCTACGTAAAGTCTGTATCCCTTGTCAGTCGGAATTCGTCCAGCTGAAGTATGAGGATGATCAATAAATCCAGAATCTTCTAAATCGGCCATAATATTTCGAACTGTTGCTGGCGAAATATTTAGGTTATAATTCTTTGCAATATTTCTAGATCCTACTGGAGTTGCAGTTGCTATAAATTGCTGAATTATATGCCTTAAAATACTTTTTTCTCGATCATTTAATTCTTCATTCGGCATAAAAATTAATTTTAATTTTTAAGATTTCAAATATAGTAAAATTTAAAGAATATTAAGATTACAATATTTGATAATATATCTATCATCAAATATAAGAATATACTTTCTTAAATAATTTGATGAAAATTATTAAGCTTTGATTCGGTTAACAATACAATTAAGTGGATTTTTATTGTTTGTGTAATGCGAAATGATTTTTCTATTGATAGGAATTAATCGTGCTGTAGGGATCCTTATTTAATTTTTATCCTATTTCAGATTTTTCAAATAAGAATCTCTACAGCTATTTTATTTAACTTCTAACAGCAAGATAATTATTTACATTAAATGCATCAGTATTGAATCTCAAAAGAGTTTCAATCCAACCGCTTTCTGAATCCGAACGAACTTTTCCTTCCAAAATAATTGAGTCATTATTTACAATTATATGTATTGGAGGATTTGCCATGTATTGCATACCTTCATAACTTGGATCATTATAAATCAGCCTTTCGGCTTTATATCCAATTAATCCAGGGCCAAAAGTATTTTGAATTTCGTTCTTAATTTCTTTTACACCAGCAACTTTCTCGGCTTCTTTCTGATACCATTCTTTGTACCATGGTACATGAACCCAGCCTGTCAAATAAACAATGCCGTTTGAATCTGAAGCGTCTACCCAATCGAAAACACCATAAAAAGCATTATTGCGAATTCTGTCTAAAACATTTTTTACAATTTCTTTTGAAGGGATATTCACCTCAGAAATTTTCAATTTATTCAAAATTGTGTATCCTCCAGCTTCACTTTGCGCATCTTTATAAGCTTTATTACGTTCACTAATTGTAGGTACAGCTCCGGTTAGTAAAATAGTGTTATTTTTGATATTTACAGAAATATTATCGAGAATATTATCCTTAGCTAGTTTATATTCGACAAATATTTTTACGTTTTTGGCCGAAGAGTTATTAGTTCCGTTTTGAGCTATTAAAGGAGTTATAATTAATCCAGCCGCTAAAAAGGGAAATGCAATTTTTAATACAATATTTTTTATTTGCGTTTTCATGGTTTCACCTTAACATAATTTCTAAATTCTAAATTTCAATTCATTCTCAAATTCAATTTGTTAGACGATTGAAAAATCTATTAAGTTGAATAAAGTTTGTGAACTTGTAATCTCAATCATAACCCTTTCAGTATTTGCTGAAATATTAAAATAAATTAAGCATTACAAACGTATGATAAATTAAAGGAATCAATTTGGTTAGAGATAAAATTTGTCAATAAAAAACCCGGTTACGCTAAAAGCACAACCGGGTTAAATGAAAGGGAAGAACTCGAATTATTTCATGAGAACCATTTTCTTAGTTTCTCTGAACGAATGCGAGCCATCTAATGATGTAGCTTCAATTGAATAGAAATAAATACCAGATGATAAGTTAAGTCCTGTTTCAGCTGTGTTCAATGTAAATTGATGAACACCAGATGATTGTACAGAGTTAACAAGAACTTTTACTTCTGCACCGGTAATATTATAAATAACAACCTTTACATTACTTTCAAAAGGTAAGTAGAATTTAATAGTTGTTGAAGGATTGAATGGATTTGGATAGTTCTGATACAATGTATATGTATTAGGACCACCAGTTACAGTTACTTCAACTTCTTTTGAATAATGTGTTGTGCCATTCAGATCAATTTGTCTTAATCTATATGTAAGCTTGCCGCTTACAGCATCATTCAATTTATCTACATAATTGTACTGAGTAACGCTTGTTGAGTTTACTTTTCCGCTAACGAAACCAATTGTAACCCATGCATTATCCAGTTTCTTCTGAATTTCAAATCCCTTATTGTTTGTTTCAGTAACAGTCTGCCAGCTAAGATTAACTTGACTATTATTTGTTGTTGCATTAAACGAAGTTAATTCAACTGGAACAACCCAACCGAGATTTGTAAGTGCTTTCTGTAATAATGCAACTGTATATTTTGCATTATGAACGCCCAAGCTTCTATCCTCAGAAACGAAATAATAAGTATAGATGCCTTTTACAACAGCTGGTTTGTTTTTGACTAATAAAGAATCATAAGTGCGTGATACAACACCACCTGCTTGTGAATCTTGTGGCAGTAAAGAAGCCAAATTGTTCAACATTCCTTGAATTTCAGTTTGTACTCCTTCAATTTTACCGTTGCCATCCCAGTCAGAACTAGCTTTGATATCATTAAACGATGTAATATTGCCATGGCAATTTACGCAGCCAGCAACGAAATCTTTTGCTGTTCCGCCTGTTGTATCAGTCATATTCCATTGATGGCTTGGGCTATTGCCTGTACCTATATTAGCCATGTGGCATGTAACGCAAGCGTCTTGAACTGATCCGTGAGTCATTAAACCAGTAATAGTGCTATCACCAAATTGATATGCATTCTGTCCCCAGAACATATCTGCTTGAGGTCCATGATGTGGTCCAAAACGATCTTTGAAACCATAATATGGAGCTGCGTTTGTAATAACAGTATTTCCATTTGAACGAGCTTGATGACATCTCATACAAATTTGGCCATTGCCGCCGCCAGTTACTTGGAAACCATTTTGGAGTGTAATGTTTGTAGCAATACGAAGTCCAAAATTAGTTGCAACGTGCGGGTCATGGCAAGTTGCGCATGAAATTGCAATGTTGCCGTCTGCAGCTGTCCAGCCTGGATTAGTTTGGTTCTTAATATATTTAAAGTAAGCACCGCCGCTATGGCATGGAAAACAGCCAGTTTGAGCTGTATGAGCTCCATCTGGAAGTTGAGCGTGTACTGATGCTTCATAATATGTTCCAATTGTATGATGTGTTGGTGCATCATGGCATTGTAAACAAATACCAGCATCAAGATTTACATTAATTTTGCTAGGATCCAAAGTGCTAACGTGTTCAGATCCCGGTCCATGGCAGCTTTCACAACCAATGCTTGCTAATGGAGCTGCATTGTTATATGTAGGATTTGTTGTTAAAAGATTCCATGCAGTTTGATCGTTGGTTGGAATCAAATAACTGCTGCCAGATTTTGTGTAGGTTTTATACCATGTGGTATCAAATCCACTTTGATGGGTAAGATATCCAAAATTTCCGTTATTAGCGGTTTGGTCCCATCCGGTAGTATGGCATTTCCAGCAGCTGCTTGAGTAAACTCCCTTTAGCATATTGTTAACATTTGAAGTTTCCAATTGACCAGTAAGACCTTGCTGGAAAATTTGAGCGTGAGGTGTTTGCTGCCATCCAGAAAATTGAGCATAGCCTGGTTGTGTTGAAAATGAACCATGGCATAATGCACATTTATATCCTGAGCCACCGCTAACACCTAAATAAGTTCCAACAGTAAAAGTGTCTGCATCTGCAGTGCTTCCTACCTGCAATTTGACAATAAATTGTCCTGTCATATCAGGTACGAAGGTAACATTTTGTCCACTTGTACTGCTTAAAGTTGTAGTTGAGCCAGTTGGTGTTGTAATACTCCATGAAAAAGCATTTACTCCACCAGTTGTATCGCCTGCAAGATAAACTTTCATGCCTTTTGCCACAACTAGTTCGCCGCTGTATACCGGATTAGTTCCCGGTGCCATAGTGCCAACCATTCGTGGTGTCATTGCAACTCTAATTATTCTTGCAGTTTGCGCTGATGTTAAAGTCAGCGACTGAAATATAAGAATTCCCAATGTAAGGGAAATTAGTAATTTTAATTTGTTCATAGAATCCCCGTTAATTAATTAAATTGAATTCGTGGATATTAAACAAATTATGTACCGTAGAAATTATTGATTTGTTTTTCTATTCCATATTACTTTTTCAAAGAAATAAAGTAGACTATTTCCTTTTTGTAAGAATTATTTCAATGAAGTTTTTCAGAGATGAGATAAATCAATTCCTTTGTAAAATAAATAATCAAAATTTGTTTCAACTTATAGTAACAAAGTCTCCTTTTTTATAGATTTTGTTTATCTAAAGACAAAATTTTCAGAGATTAATAATTGTTACAACTCCTTTCTTAATCTGTAAAAATATTTATGCGTTGAATATTTTTTCCCATCACTATGATTGATTCTCTATGGAATTTATTAGCACAATATTTCGCTTTTTGTTTCATTTTAACTTTAGTAGTAAATTTTAGTTTCAAATTTGTTTAATCTTTTATATATAGAATAGGATTCTGATTGGATAATACATATAAATCAGCTGGAGTTGATATTGAGGCAGGCGACGAAACTGTTAGAAGAATTAAGTCGTTTGCAAAGTCTACTTTTAATAAAAATGTAATTTCTGATATTGGATTATTTGGTGCATTTTATGAACTTGATCTTGCCGAATATAAAAATCCCGTTTTAGTTTCAAGTGTTGATGGAGTTGGAACTAAACTGAAAATTGCTTTTGCAATGAATGAACATAAAACCGTTGGACAAGATTTGGTTAACCATTGTGTAAATGATATTGCAGTTTGCGGCGCTAAACCAATTTATTTCTTAGATTATTTAGCTTTTGGAAAATTAGTCCCGGATAAAGCGGCAAAAATAATTGAAGGTTTTTCAATTGCATGTAAACAAAACGATTGTGCTTTAATCGGTGGAGAAACTGCCGAAATGCCGGGGCTTTATTCTGATAGTGAATACGATATGTCTGGAACTATTGTTGGAATTGTTGAAAAAGAAAAAGTTATTAACGGAAAAAATATTTCTAAAGGAAATGTGCTTTTAGGTTTTGCATCAAATGGATTGCATACTAATGGATATTCTCTCGCTCGTAAAATTCTTCTTGATAAATATAAGCTCACAGAAAAGTTTTCAGATTTGGATTTTACTCTTGGAGAGGAATTGTTAAGAATCCACAAATCATATTTGAAATTGATTACTCACCTAAAAGAAAATTTAACATTGAAAGGACTTTCTCACATTACCGGCGGCGGAATTGTCGGAAATACAAATAGAATTCTTCCTGAGGGAAGAAAACTTAAGATCAACTGGACTGCATGGGAATTGCCAGCATTGTTCAAACTCATTCAGGCGGCAGGAAATATTAGTGATGATGAAATGAGAAAAGTATTCAATATTGGAATTGGATTAATCGCTGTGGTTGATCAGAATGACGTTCAATCAGCAATAAAGCTTGCGAACGAAGTTGGTGAAAAAGCGATTATCATTGGAGAAGTAATCTAAATGTTCTTTATTTGAGCAAATTTAAATTTTAAATTGTATGAATTTGAATAGGCTCTGAATATACTCCGAATATACTCTGAATATACTGTAAGTGGCTTTCACCTGGCTTTCTATTTCTATATAATTATACTTTTCCCTATTACTTAAAAGTTACTCTTTGCTTATCAAAATGTATGATTAGGTAATCATAATAATATGGATCTTGGAATACCGGCATTGTTCTTAATAACAGTCAATATTTCTATTCAAAGTGTTTGTAAATGATATTGATGCTCTTTATATTTTTTCAATGAAAATTCTATATAAATATCTTTTGATTTTTCTTCAGTTAGTTATGCTTATTAGCTGCGATAAAGGAATTGCTCCAGCAACAGTTGAAGAAGAAAATCAAAAAGCCGGCTTTAGCGGAACTATTACTTTTGTCGGAACATGGCCTGACAGCGTTAAATGGACACTTCTTGTGGTTTTCAAAAATCCGTTAAGTACACCGGAATCTTTTAATGTTTTAAATGTTGGTTACATTGGCCATCCAATTCCAACGGGAACCAGTGTTTATAATTATTCTACGCTAGTAGATACCGGATATATTCCAATAACTGCGGGAAGCTATTCATATATCGCTGTTGCTCAATCAAAAAATCCAAATTTAACTGTAAATAGAAGTGATTGGAAAGTTGTTGGTGTTTACTACGCCAATAATGATACAACAAAACCTGGTGCGTTAAATATTCCAAATAATACTGTGGTTGGCAATATTAATATTGAATGTAATTTCAATAATCCTCCACCGCAGCCTCCGGGAGGTAACTAAATAAAATGAACATTAATAAATTTTTATATATATAATATTCGAATCAGTAATTGAAAAAAATACTTCTAATATTGATTATCTCTACTGCTCAAATTTTTTCACAAAATTTGAGCTTCAGCGGAACTATAAAAGATACTTCCGGTGCCCCAATTCCGGGAGTTAATGTTTCTTTAATCGGAACTAAACTCGGAACTGTTTCAAATGCTCAAGGAATATTTTCTATCAAAAATCTAAAACCGGGAAATTATAATATCGAATTTTCTTGTATAGGTTATAAAACAAGAAGAATATTAAATCAACAATTAAAAGATGAATCTTTAATTATAAATGTTGTTCTATCACAGCAAGCCATTGAATCTCAGCAAGTTGTTGTTACCGCTAGTAAGTATGCACAGAAGATCTCTGAGCTTCCTGTCAGCGCTGATATTATTAACTCAAATGAAATTAACAAGAAAGATATTAATGATCTTCAAGATGCAATGAGATATGTTCCCGGAGTTAATATGGTTGATGATCAAATCAGCATTCGAGGATCAAGCGGATACAGTAGAGGTGCCGGGACACGAGTTTTGCTTGAGATTGATGGGATTCCATATTACACTGGTGATACAGGTGAAATCATTTGGGAAATTATTCCGGTTCCAGAGATTGAAAGAGTTGAAATAATAAAAGGTGCGGCAAGTTCATTATACGGCTCTTCGGCAATTGGCGGAGTTGTAAACGTTATTACTAAAGACATAACTTCAAAACCGGTTACTTATGTTAAAACAAGCATCGGCGCTTATGATAACCCGGCATACAGCATTTGGAAATGGTCAAATGAAATTAGAACTTTTAGCGGATTGACAGTTGCTCATTCAGATAAAATAAAAGATTTCGGTTATGCAGTTTCATTAACGCGCCTTTCCGATATGAGCTACGAGCAAAGCGGATTTTACACAAGATATATTGGTTTCTTTAAAGGTATGTACAACTTTTCTAACTCTTCGTCGTTAATTCTTTTCATAAACTCTCTTAATCAAAATCACGGCAATTTTATTTACTGGAAAGATTCAAGAGATGCTCTCGTTCCACCGGATGTGGATCAGGGTGAAAGAGTCACTTCTAACAGATATATGTTCGGTGCTGTTTATAAAAATATTTTAAGCGATAAATTATTTATGAATATTAGAGGAAGTTATTATCGATCTGACTGGAACGATCAAACCGCTTCTCATAATAACTCTCTTTCAAATCTTTATAGACTTGAACTCCAAACAACTGCAAGCCTTGCTAAAAATTTTACTTTAGTTTCCGGTATAGAAGGAACTAATGATAAAGTCACTTCAAATATTTTTAATGATCAAAGTGCCTTTGGTTTTGGGATTTATTCTCAAGCAGATTATAAATTCTCTTTTCCGCTTTCTGCAACATTTGGCGCAAGATATGATTTTAGTAAGCTTAGTAATCAAATAAGCTCCAGTGCTTTTTCTCCCAAAGTTGGATTGAATTATAAATTATCAGACAGAGTAACTTTAAGATCATCATTCGGAACTGGATTTCGTGCACCAACTCTTGCCGAAGCTTTTACATCCACAACTGCAAGCGGAATAACAATCAAACCAAATCCAAATCTTAAACCAGAAACAAATTGGACGTTTGAGATCGGCGCAAATTATCAATTATCAAACTATATAGATTTTGATGCAGCAATTTTCCAAAACGAATATTATGATTTTATCGAACCGGGAATTGATCCGCATGATGGTTTAGCTTACTTCGGAAATATTACTCGTGCCCGCATTCAAGGATTTGAACTCAACTCAAATTATTCTTTCTTTGATGATAAACTAAAACTTTCTATAAATTATACATATCTGTGGGCAAGAGATTTACAGCTTCATCAAGCATTGAAATATAGGCCGCGCAATATGGCTTACGCAAGTTTGGATTATTACATTAATAACTTTGATTTCGGTGCTGACTTCCGTTATTCAAGCAAAGTTGAGCAAATGGATTTTGAACTTGTTAGTCTTGGTGTTGTTAAAGATGGAGATAAAAGAGTTGAAATTAAAGTCCTTGATTTACGCACTGGATACGATTTAAATCCAATCGGATTTCCAGCTAAAGTTTATTTCAACGTTAACAATGTTTTCAATTATAATTATGTTGAGCTAATCGCAAACTTAGCTCCTATTCGTAGTTATTCTTTAAGCGCTGAATTTTTATTTTAACATTTCAAATATTAAATTTGTTAAAAAATTAATCTTACTATCGCAAATTGATGGGGGAGGAAGTAATAATATGTTAATCGATACTCACGCACATTTATTTTATCCTAATTTTAATGAGGATTTAGAAGAAGTAATTAAAAGAGCCAAAGATTCCGGACTTGATTATATTATTGTCCCCGCAACTGATTTGAAAACTTCAGAAGAAGTTGTTGAGCTGACAAAAAAATATGATTTCATTTACGGCGCTGTTGGCATTCATCCGCACGAAACTAAAGATTGGGATAATTCACTGATTGAAAAAATTGAAGCTCTAGCAATGAATGAAAAGATAGTAGCAATCGGTGAAATAGGACTAGATTATTTTTATGATTTTTCTCCCAAAGAAAAACAGATTGAAGCATTCAAAGCTCAAATTGAACTTGCCCTAAAAATTAATAAGCCGATCATTGTTCATAACCGAGAATCCGATGAAGATATGATGTCTGTAATTCGTTCATATCAGGATTCAGGATTGAAAGCGCAGTTCCATTGTTTCAGCCAATCATTTGAGCATGCAAGAGAACTTATAAAACTGAACCATCTTATTTCGTTTACCGGAAATATAACTTTTAAAAAGCAGGATAGTTTAAGAGAATTAATTTCGCGTTTAAGTCTTGAAAGCATAATGCTTGAAACAGATTCGCCGTTCATGACTCCAGAGCCTTATCGCGGACAAAGAAATGAACCATCATATGTAAAATTAGTTGCCGAGACTTTGGCGGATATTCATCATTTAAATATCGAAGATGTCGCAAGAATAACTTCGTACAATGTTTTCAGAATGTTTGGAATTGGATCGAAGCCGGGAACGAGCTTTACTTATAAAATCAGAAATTCTCTTTATATAAATATTACAAACCGGTGCAATGCAAACTGCCAATTCTGCGATCGAAATGGAGAATCGGTAATCAGTGGTTATAATTTAAAGATGACTAAAAGTGAAGAACCGGATGCTTCAGTTTATATTAAAGAAATTGGCGATCCAAAACAATTTGATGAAATTGTTTTTTGCGGCTATGGCGAACCAACTCTGCGCTGGGACATTGTGAAAGCTGTTGCCAAGTATGTAAAAGAAAACGAAGGCAGAACAAGATTAATTACAAATGGCCATGGCAACTTGATTAACAAAAGAGATATTGCGCCGGAATTAAAAGGATTGATTGATGTAGTTTCAATAAGCTTTAACAGCGCCGATCCGCGGCAATACTCTGAATTGATGGGCTTAGAAACTAGATTCTTTAATGAAATGATCAGCTTTGCAAAAGATGCAAAGAATTATGTAGAAAAAGTTGTAATGACAGTTATAACAATGGATGAAGTTAACATAGAACGCGCAAGAAAAACCGTTGAAGAAAAAATCGGTGCTGAATTTAGAGTTCGGCAGTACTTCTAAAAAATTTAGATTAGATCTTAAGTAGGTATCATAATAAAGTATGAAATCATTTTTATTCTTCATTCCAATTTTATTTATAAGTGTTTCATTTCCGCAAAGTAATTCACAGCAATTAAGATCAAAGATTGATTCCGTGTTCACAAATAAATTTTTCGAATCAACTTTGATGGGAATTGATGTTTTTGATCTTACTGCGAAAGAAAATTTATATAACAAAAACGAAAAGCTGCTATTCCGTCCGGCATCAAACCTAAAAATTTTAACAACCTCTGCCGGATTAGTTTTCCTTGGCCCGGATTACAAATTTAAAACATCACTTTATTACACTGGAAAAATCTTGAACGGAACTTTGTACGGCGATTTATATGTTGTCGGTGGCTGCGATCCTGATTTTTCAACAAAAGATATTGATTCGCTCGCATCAATTGTAAAGGCAAATGGAATAAATGAAATTACCGGAGATCTTTTCGGTGATGTTTCGATGGTTGATTCTCTTTTCTGGGGCAATGGCTGGATGTGGGATGACGATCCATCAACTGACGCGCCATATCTTACTTCATTAAATATAAATACAAATTCAGTTGGAGTTGTTATTAATCCAACAAAAATTGGTGAAAAAGCTGAAGTAGAATTAATTCCTAAATCAAATTTCTTTAAAGTTGAAAATTTTACAACAACTGTTCCAGCTGATAGTCAAAATACTTTTTCTTTAGATAGAGATTGGCTACACCGCAAAAATACTTTGATTATTAAAGGAAATGTAAGCGCAAAAGTTATTCCGGATTCACTTCAAGATACTTTATTTGTGAACGTTTATAAGCCGCAAAAATATTTTTTAACGTTGTTTGAAGACGCTTTAAGCAATGATAATATAAAAGTTGACGGCGAAAAATATTTTACAAAAGTTCCAGGATATGCAATAAACATTTTTAATTTTGAGCGGCCTTACAAAAATGTAATTACTAATCTTAACAAAATTAGCTATAACCTTGGAGCCGAAATGGTTCTTCGCGCATTGTCCGCAAAATTTTTCAGAACTCCTGCAACAGCTGAAAATGGCATTAAGATGATCGACAGTTTGATAATTTTAACTGGAATGAATCCTAAAGATTATCGTATTGTTGACGGCTCCGGAGTTTCACATTACAATTTAATTTCTGCAGAATTGATTTTGTCATTTTTAAAATACATTTATTTCCAGAAGCCTGATCTTTATAAAATTCTATATCAATCTTTTCCGGTTGCCGGAGTAGATGGAACTTTGAAAAACAGAATGACCGGAACGCCGGCACAAAATAATGTGCACGCAAAAACCGGAACGTTAAGCGGAGTTTGCAGTCTTTCGGGATATGTTACAGCTAGCAACGGACATTTGATCGCTTTTTCTATGCTTGTCCAAAACTATGTCGGAAGTTCTAAAATTGGAAGAGAATTTCAAGATGAAATTTGTAATATTTTAGCAGAGTATAAATAAAAAAGTAAAATTGATTTTATGAAACACTACAAAGAATTTAGAATTACAGCCGAGCCTTTTATACCGGAGATAATCAGCGGCTTGATGTGGGAGCTTGATATTACCGGTGTTAATGAAGAAGTAAATTGCTTAAAAGTTTTTGCGAATGAAGAAAGCTCGGCTAATGTTGAAAAAATCTCTGAGCAGCTGAAAAAATTAGTTGACGAAAAAATGATTTTCAGATTTAATGTTGAGGAATATTTTGTTGAAGATAAAAACTGGAATGAAGAATGGGAAAAGTCGGTTAATGTTATTGAAGTTTCTGATAAACTTGTAATTAAACCGAGCTTCCGTGAATATCAATCTAAACCAGGACAAATAATAATCACAATCGATCCCAAAATGTCTTTCGGCACCGGCGAACATCAAACAACAAAATTGGTTTTACAGTTTCTAGAAAAATATGTCGATAGAGGAATTAAAATTCTTGATGTCGGTTCGGGAACAGGCGTGCTTGCGATAGCTTCAATAAAGCTTGGCGCTTCATCCGCAGTTGCAATTGATAATGATGAATGGTGCTCGCTAAATGGAAAAGAAAATTGCCAGTTAAATGAAGTTGCTGATAAGATTGACGTCAGGCTCGGAGAAATAAAAGATATAAATGAAAAAGATTTCGATTTGATAACTGCAAATATCCAAAAAAATATTTTAATGGATATTGCTGAAGAAATTTATAGCCGCTTAAAGTCTGGAGGAAAAGTAATTTTATCCGGTTTGCTTTTCACTGATGAAAAAGAAATAGTTGAGAAATATTCTTCGTTAGGCTTCAAGTTTTTCGAAAAGCAATCTCTTGACGAATGGATTGCAATTGTTTTCAGCAGATAAAATAATTATCAGCTTTTTCTTATTTCAAAAATATCATCTTTTTCGTTGAAGTATAATCGCCAGCCTTTAATTGATAATAATAAATTCCCGTTGCAACTTTATATGCATTGAAGCCAACTGAATATTTGCCCGCTGTCAAAAATCCATTTACAATTGTTTCAATTTCTCTTCCTAGGGCATCAAAAACTTTTAGTGAAACTTTTGAATCTCTCGGTACGGTGAAGTCAATTCTAGTTGAGATATTAAATGGATTCGGAAAGTTTTGTTCGAGTTTGTACTGTGTGGGAATGTTTGAGAAATCATTTGATACATCAGTAACATTATATAATGGATTTGTCGTTCTAAAAACTTTGCCGCTGTCGCAAAGCAGCCATCCTGTATTTCTATCTGTAAATTTTATGTCTCGTCCCTTCAATTTTTGAGCTGAAATAAAATGCTTAATCCATGTTCTTCCCGTATCAGAACTAGAAAATAAATTGTACCAATCAGTCATCCAAACTTTCGCAGGCTCACCTGGAACAAACTCAATATCATTTCCCCAGCCTGTTGCCGTTGTGCTAAAAGTGTCCCAATTGTCTCCGCCGTCGATTGTTCTATACATAGTTCCTGAGTTATAAATGAGTCCGAGTTTGTCATCATAAAATTTTATTACTTGCGCGTAAAGAGTATAATTTATTTGGGACCAATTGGTTCCGCCATTCAGTGTCTTTTCTAAATATTGGGTTCCTCCGCTGGTATAAAAATAACCTGTATCAATGTTAATAAAATCCAATCTTCTCCACATGTCTCCGGACCATTTTCCAAGTAATGAAGAATCATTCGTTGAAATCCAATTGGTTCCTCCGTCGGTAGTTCGTAAGAAAATTGGCGGCTTGCTTTTACTTTCATTTAAGATATTCCAGGTTATTCCGCCGTTTGTTGTTTTTAAGATTATATTGTTCTCTCCCACACAATAGGCAGTTAAATTGCTGATTGACTGGATCGCATTAATATTAGAACCAGTATTTGAATTTTCTTGGAACCATGAATTTCCACCGTTAGTAGTTCTAAAGATTAAGCCATCAAATCCTACCGCATATCCATTTTGTAAATCGGAAAATGATATTGAAGTGAAATATGTTTGAGTTCCGGTACTTAATGATTGCCAGTTATTTCCTCCATCGGTAGTTTTTAGAATTGTTCCGTCCCATCCGGAAGCCCAGCCATTGTTAATGTCATTAAAATAAATGGAAGTCAATCCGGATGTGGTTTGGGTAGTCTGTTGTGCCCATGAATTTCCTCCATCTGTAGTTTTAATAATTATGCTTCCTATACTGTTATTAAATATATAACCTGCTGCCCAACCGGTATCTTTGTTTACAAAGTATATTTTATTTAAAGAGCTTCGATCAAAACCCGTTAATTTAAACCAATTGGCACCACCATTTGTAGTTTTCAAAAAAACATTACTTCCTATAGAGTATCCATTATTTTCATCAGTAAAAAATATTGAATTAAAGGCAGAATAATTTGGTATTTGCTGAGGAGCCCAGTTTTCGCCGCCATCAGTCGTTTTTATTATTGAATTAAAATCACCAACCACCCATCCAATATTTTCGTTTATAAAAAATATTGAATGTAATGGTTCAGTAATTCCACTATTTTTTTTAATCCATGTAATTCCGTTATCGGTAGTTTTAAGAATAATTCCTTGGACATTACTAAAATCGTAACCAACCGCCCAGCCAATTGAAGTGTTGATAAAGAAAACTGAATTCAAAACAGGAGCCGCTGGTGCATCGCCCATTGCAATTCCATTTTTGTTATCAAACATTCTTACATAATTCATAAAATTGGTTTTGGTTGGATCGCTAAATTGTTGGTTCCATGTCGATCCGTTATCAGTTGAATTCAAGATTTTACCTGTTCTAGTAGCTGCCCAAATATTTTGGTTATCAGGCATTGAGATGTCTTCCGGTTCATCAGAAGTATATGTTTTCCAATTTAGCCCAAACCAATTATTTCCTCCGTCGGTTGTTCTATATAAATAATTTCCCGCATTAACTGAAACAATTGCATTTAAACTATCTACAGCATCTAAAGCTAAAGAAATATAAGAATATGTACTGCTAGGTAAGCCGTTTGATTTTAATAACCACTGAGCGTTAGAAAAATTTGAAGGAAGTATATTCAAAAATAAAACAACTGCGAAGAAAATTAACCTTTTCATAACGACCCCGATTAAAAGTTAAAAAAATAACTATCAAAATTGATTAATTATATTCTTTACTTTTTTAAAATAATCATATCATTTAATAATAACAATCGATTTTAAAACTTTCCCTAATTTTAGTTAATCTCAAACTCCACAATCTTTCCATCCATGTTCGAAGCAGCAAAAATGTTATCCTTTAAATGAAAAACGTTTTGAACTCTGCACGTTCCTAAAAACAACAGCGGATGCCATTCGTAATTTTTATCGATCAAATAAATTTTACCATCCTTGAAGCCGAAGATAATATTTTTATTCCATTCTATAGGATCAATCGGCATTGTATCAATTCCAAACCCGACTTTAATATTTTTTATTAGCTTTCCATTTCTAGCTGAAGCGATGAAAAAATTATCTTTATAACTTTTTATATAAAGATTTTCTTTGTTTTCACTTATTCCAATTGTTTCCCAAGAATCAAAAATATTTTTGCGCCATTCAGTTGTTCCGAGCATAAGATCAATTGATGAAACAAATTTATCAGGTGTTGAGACATAAACATTTTTCCCATCCGTAACTGGCCAGCACGCGGCAGGCGAGTAGTAAAAATTATTATTTTCTGTCCACTTCCAATTTATAATTCCGGAACGAGAATCGATACAATAAAGATAATTGTCCCAGCTTCCATAAATAATTCTGTCGCCCGCAAGCAAAGGTTTTGTCTCAATCATTCCTTGAGCCGAGTGATTTTCCCAAATCATTTCTAAAGAATTAATATCGTAACAGTAAACGCTTCCTTTGGCAGTTCCCAAAACTACTCCGGTAGTTGCTTGGCCATTGTACTCACCATCAAGAGTAATTAATTGAGAAGTTATTGGTTCATCAATTCCAATTGTTTGAATTACTTTCCCAGTTGATGCATCCATCGTAATTAAATCTCCGACAATCGTTCCAACCGCAAGAATATTATTTGCTTCAACCGGTTTACTAAAAATTGTTTCTCCAGTTTTGTTTTTCCAAATAAGGTTGCCGCTTAAATCGAAGCAATAAACATTTCCATTAATTGCTGCCGCAAAAATATTTTTGTCCGTAACTAAAATTGAAGCTGACAAACTTGTGTTTAGTTCTTTTTGCCAGAGAACTTTAACGTTGATTTCAGAATTTGAAGAAGTTGTTGTGTAATTTATAAATTGAGTGGAATCGACTTCCGGGATTGGAGAATTCGTTTTTCCAATCGCTCCCCAAAATTTTGGAATGCTGTCGCTTGTAACTTCGCAAAAGGACAATGAATCGGTTTCGTTATCAACTAAAGTGTAGCCCCAGCTTTTTTTATCACTCAAAGTTGATCTTCCCATCGCGGCAGGAATTCCGCCAAAGTTCATCAGTTTATTTGCATGTCCGTGTCCAACCAAAATCGCTTTGATATTATATTTTCTTAAGCGATTTGTTACTTCAAACCAGTTATCAATTTCTCCATCAAGCGGATGATGAGCATAAAAAATAACTTGTTCATCTTTTGGAGTTTTTGCTAAAACACTGTCGAGCCAAGGAAAATCTTCAACAGCAAAATGTCCGCCGCCTCCGCGCCACGGAATTCCGCTGTTCATTCCAATGTGTTCAACTCCGTCAAATTGAAAATCAAATTTGTCGTCTTTCCAAAGTTCTTTAAATTTTGTGCAGCCGCTTTCACTCCATTTTGTATCATGATTTCCAGGAATAATATGATATGCAACTTTCAAACTATCCAAAATGGATTTTGCAGTTTCAAGCTCATCATTCCTGCCTTTCTCAGCAATATCTCCGGTTACTACAACAAACGAAATATCTTTTCTATTGTTGATGTTATGAACAACATTTTCCAAATCACTTACGGCTCCTGGTGCTCCAATGTGAATATCGCTAATCCAACCATATTTATAACTTTGAGAAAAACTAGAAGAGATAAAAATTAATAAAAGACAAACTGCAAATAATAATTTCTTCATGATAATTATCTATTTTTAATTAACTAAATTAAAAATATAATTTTTTTTAATAAAATCATTTGAACAAAAGAAATGACAGCAAAAGTAATTTTAAAGAGAAATGAAGAGCGAAGAATTAAATCCGGACATCTTTGGATTTTTAGTAACGAAATTGAAAAACTGGAAGGGCAAGCTGAAAATGGTGATGTTGTAGAAATTTTCGATTCAAAATTAAGTTATTTAGGAACCGGATTTTATAATAAGAATTCTTTAATAGCTGTTCGTCTTTTGAGTAATAATAAAATTGAAGATTTCAATTCTTTTTTCAAAGATAAAATTATAAGTGCATTTCAACTGCGAAAGACTTTTTACCCTAATCTTAAATCATTTAGATTAGTTTTTAGTGAAAGTGATTTTTTACCCGGACTAATAATTGACAAGTACAATAATACTTTTGTGCTTCAAGTTTATTCTTTTGGAATGCAAAAAAATATTTTATCCATCGTAAATATTTTGAAGGAAGATTTTGGCGCTGAAAATATTTTTTCCAAGAATGAATCTTATTTCCGTAAGCTGGAAGGATTGCCGGAAGAAGATGAGATTTATTTAGGCGAAATGAAATCAGAATTGATAAACGATGGATCAATAGATTTTAAAATAGATTTTGAAAGAGGGCATAAAACCGGGTTTTATTTCGATCAAAGAGATAACAGATTTTTTGTAGAAAAAATTGCTGTGGGAAAAACTGTAATTGATGCTTTCTGTAATGCTGGCGGATTTGGGCTTCATGCTGCAAAAGCTGGTGCAGCTTCCGTTAAATTTATAGATTCTTCGTCAACTGAAATTGAAAATGCAAAATTTAATTTTGAAAAGAATGATCTTAATTCAGAATCAGAATTTATCGTTAGTGATGTTTTTGATTATTTTGAAAAATTAATTTTTGCTAAAAGTAAATTTGATGTTGTTATGATCGATCCGCCGGCATTTGCAAAAAGTAAAAAGCAATTGTCAACTGCGAAGAAAGGCTATGAAAAACTAAATCGATTAGCTCTTCAACTTATAAATGAAAACGGATTTTTGGTAACGTCATCATGCTCTCATCATGTCCCAAAGGAAGATTTTATTCAAGTAGTAACAGATGCCGCTCGAAAAGCCGATAAAAAAATTCAATTAATTCATTTTAACGGTGCCTCGCTGGATCATCCGGAATTGCCTGCAATGATTGAAACATCGTATTTAAAATTTTGTGTGTTTAGAGTCTATCACTAATTTTTCTTGTCTTGTAAAAACGATGCAACCTTTTTAAGTTTGCCAACGTCTAATCACATTACTTTTCAATAAGAAGTAGTCATTTTTATTAAATATAAATGAGGTTCAAAATTGGACATTACTGCATTAAATGAAAAAATTAAACAAGAGAGTGCATTCATTGATTTGTTAATGAATGAAATAAGCAAAGTTATTGTCGGTCAAAAAGCAATGGTTGAAAGATTGATTGTTGGTTTACTGAGCAATGGGCATGTTTTGCTAGAAGGTGTGCCAGGACTTGCAAAAACTTTAGCTATTAAAACGCTATCTTCAGCAATGAAAGCAAAATTCCAAAGAATTCAGTTCACTCCGGATTTATTGCCAGCCGACTTAGTTGGAACACAAATTTACAACCAGAAAGATGGAAACTTTTTAATTCGAAAAGGTCCAATCTTTTCAAATTTCATTTTGGCTGATGAAATAAACCGTGCGCCCGCAAAAGTTCAAAGTGCGCTCCTCGAAGCAATGCAGGAAAGACAAGTTACAATCGGTGAACAAACTTTTAAATTGGAAGAACCATTTTTAGTTCTTGCAACTCAAAATCCGATTGAACAAGAAGGAACTTATCCTTTGCCCGAAGCACAAGTTGATAGATTTATGCTTAAGATAAAAATTTCTTATCCAACTCGCGACGATGAATTAAAAATTATGCGGCAAAATGTAAATATGCTTGACGGCGCTGTTCAGCAAGTAATTACACCGCAGGATATTTTGAAAGCAAGAAGTCTTGTGCAGGAAGTTTATATCGATGAAAAAATTGAAAAATATATTCTTGATATTGTGTTTGCAACACGTTCACCAAAAGATTTTGGATTAGACAAGCTTGCTGATTTTATCAGCTATGGCGGCTCACCAAGAGCATCTATCA
Source organism: Bacteroidota bacterium (assembly GCA_021824145.1). GTDB lineage: Bacteria > Bacteroidota > Ignavibacteria > Ignavibacteriales > Ignavibacteriaceae > FEN-1297. Next base: position 12,962 of record JAKALM010000003.1, on the reverse strand, counting down.
ATTTAGCTTTAGGAGCAAAGTCGATGGCATTTATCAAAAGAAGAGGTTATGTAATACCGGAAGATGTTAGAGCAATTTGTTTAGATGTTTTGCGCCATCGTATTGCTGTTACTTACGAAGCTGAAGCTGAAGAAATTACGACAGAAAATGTAATCCAAGAAATTTTGAACAAAGTTGAAGTGCCGTAAAAATTTTTCATGCTGACAAAAGAAATTATAAAACAAGTTAGACAAATTGAAATCCGAACCAAAGGTTTGGTTAATCAAGTTTTTTCTGGAGAATATCATTCCGTCTTTAAAGGAAGAGGAATGGAATTTTCCGAAGTAAGAGAATATCAATTTGGCGACGATATAAGAAACATTGACTGGAACGTAACTGCACGTTTCGGTCATCCTTTTATAAAAATATTTGAAGAAGAACGAGAATTAACTGTAATTCTAATGGCGGACTTAAGCGGTTCATTAATTTTTGGTTCGATTGATAAGACCAAACAACAGATTGCAGCCGAGCTTAGCGCCATTCTTGCTTTCTCCGCCTTAAAGAATAATGACAAAGTTGGTTTAATTTTATTTACGGATAAAATTGAAAAATTTGTACCACCAAGGAAAGGACGCAAGCATGTTCTTAGAATCATCCGCGAAGTTCTATCTTTTGAACCGGAAGGAAAGTCAACCAACATCAAAGCAGCGCTTGAATACATGAATAACGCAATTAAGAAACGAAGCATTGTTTTTCTTCTTTCGGATTTTATGGATTCCGGTTATGAAAAGATTTTGCGAATTGTCGGTAAACGTCATGATTTAATTGGCATTGTTTTAAATGATGAAAGAGAAGATGAAATCCCAGATATCGGCTTAGTAAAATTTGCTGATGCTGAAACCGGAAATGAACGTTGGATTGATACTGGTGATAAGAGAACTAAGTTTTTATTCAGCCAAATGAGAGAAAGAAATAAAGCCGCAAGAAAATCACTATTCCTTTCAAGCCGGTTGGACAGCATCGAAATTCAAACCGGTGAAAATTATATCAAGCCGCTTGTCCAATTTTTCAGATTGAGAGAAAGAAGATGGTAAAGAAATTATTTTTTCTAATAATCATTACTTCGTCTTTCTATTTTCAGTTACTTGCGCAGAATATTTCTGCTAAAGCTTCTACTGATAAATCTGATTATCTCGTTGGAGATTACATCAACTATTCAATTCAAGTTGATTATGATAAAGGAATGAAAGTTTTTCCGCCTTTCATAAAAGACAGTTTGAAAAATGTTTCTATTATACAAACTTTAAATCCGGTTGAAAATGAAAAGGACGGGCAAGTTAGCGCAACTTATAAATATATTCTTTCTGGTTATGATTCTACCGGCGTTACAATTCCTCCGATAGCAGTATTATATCAAACTTCTGGCGATACAACAATTCATTATGCGACGACAAACGCGGTTAACTTTGTCATTCGAACTGTAAAGATAAATCCACAAGGTGATATAAAAGATGTTAAAGATCCAATAAAAATTCCGCTTGACTGGAGATGGATTTTATTCTGGGTTTTACTTGCGTTGATAATTGCCGGAGCAGCTTATTATTTCTATCGGAGATATCAGAAGAAAAAATTGGCAATGCAGCCGGTTAGAAAAGTTGTCAAACTTCCGATTCATACAATTGCTCTAAACGCTTTGCATGATCTTGAAGAGCAAAAACTATGGCAGAAGGGAATGATAAAAGAATATCACTCGGCAATAACTGAAATTATCAGAAGATATTTTGAAGAAAGATTTAATATGCCAGCGTTGGAACTTCCAACTTCGGAAGCAGTTGAATTGTTAAGGCAGCGAAAAGGTAGCGAACTGATATTGGATACAACTTATAAATTTCTTTCGAATGCTGATCTTGTAAAGTTTGCAAAGTTTACACCGCTCGGTTCTGTAAATGAAGAAATGATGAAGCAGGCTTATGAAATTGTAAATAAGACAATTCCGGTTTTAGTAGAAGATAAAACTATAGAGGTAAGTGATGTTCAGTGATGTAACGTTTGCTTATCCTTGGATGCTTTATTTTCTTTTAATCATTCCAGTAATGATTTTCTGGTACTGGAAAATTGGTAAAGCTAAGCAGCCGTCTTTAACTTATTCTTCATTAAAAATTTTTAAAGACATTCCGCCATCATTAAAAGAAAAAACAAGGCATGTTCCAATAATTTTAAGATCGCTTGCAATAGCCTTTTTGATTGTTGCTCTTGCCAGACCGCAAAGTTTTTCTTCTGGACAAAATGTTACAACTGAAGGAATAGATATTGTAATTGCGCTTGATATTTCCGGCAGTATGATCTCAGAAGATTTTAAACCAAACCGTGTTGAAGCGGCAAAAAATGTTGCGGATAAATTTATAGATGGCAGACCAAACGATAGAATCGGATTAGTTGTGTTTGCACGACAAGCATTTACTCAATGCCCAATTACAATTGATCATGATGTTTTAAAGAATCTTCTTCAAAAAGTTGAACCCGGAATGGTGCCTGATGGAACTGCGATTGGAAATGGAATTGCAGATGCAGTTGGAAGATTAAAGGACGGCCAGGCAAAAAGCAAAGTAATAATTTTATTAACTGATGGTGTGAATAATGCCGGTGAAATTGACCCTTTGACTGCAGCTGAAATTGCCAAGACTTATGGAATTAGAGTATACACAATTGGTGTCGGAACTGAAGGCCAAGCGCCGTATCCAATTCAAACACCTTTTGGAATTCGTTACCAAATGATGCCTGTTGAAATTGATGAAGGTTTGCTTCAAACAATTGCTCAAACTACTGGAGGGCAGTATTTCAGAGCAACCAATAATAGAACTTTGAATGAAATTTATAAAAAAATTGATAAGCTTGAAAAATCAAAAATTGAAGTAACATCTTACCGCAATGCTGCTGAACTTTTTTCAGATTGGCTGGATATAGGTTTGGTTTTGCTTTTAGTTGAATTAGGTTTATCAAAATTTGTTTTCAGAAAAATTCCGTAATCAAATTTTAAATGAAATATGTTTCGGAATTTTTAAACTTTTTAATTTTGAATTTCTAATTTTTAATTGAATTTATGTTTCGTTTTGCACATCCAGAATATTTGTACGGTTTGTATTTTATTCCTGGGCTAATTATAGCATTTTGGTTTTTATTGCGAAATAAAAATAAACTGCTAGACAAATTTGCCCAGAAAAAATTACAAAAAATTTTGCTTCCTACCTTTAGCAAAGGTAAAAGTATTATTCGATTTGGAATAATTATTTTTGCTATAATTATGCTGCTTATTGCTGCCGCTGATCCACAAGTTGGAACTAGAATTGAAAATGTGAAGCAAAGTGGAATTGATATTTATATTCTTCTTGATGTTTCATTAAGCATGCAGGCACAAGACATTAAACCAAGCAGACTTGAAAAAGCAAAGTTCGAAGTTTCAAATCTAATTCAGAAACTTCGTGGAGATAGAATAGGATTAATAGTTTTTGCCGGCGAACCATTTGTGCAGTTTCCTTTAACTACAGATTATTCAGCAGCGAACTTATTTTTGAATGCTGCCGGCGTAAGTACTGTTCCAGAGCAAGGGACAGCAATTGCTGCGGCAATTAACTTAGCAACAAAATCTTTTGCCAAATCGTCTAAGACTGAAAAAGTGATGGTGATATTTACTGACGGTGAAGATCATGAAGGAAATCTTCAAGACGCAATTGATAATGCAAAGAAAAATAATATAAAGATTTATACAATCGGACTTGGTTCTCCAGATGGAGTTCCAATTCCAATTTTTAATGACCAAGGACAGCAAGTTGGTTTTAAAAAAGATAATTCCGGTAATGTTGTATTAACAAAACTTGATGAAACTGCTTTAAAAGAAATTGCTTCAGATACTGGTGGGCAATACTTGCGCGGTACAAATGACAGAGATGAACTTGATATGATATATAAAGATTTATCAAAAATTAAAAAAACTGAATTCGGTGAAAAGAGAGTAACTGACTACGAAGATAGATTTTATTATTTTTTGGCGCCGGCAATCATTTTACTTTTAATAGAATTTTTTATGTCGGAAAGAAAATCTCCGTTTTTCAGTATGTTAAATAAAAAACTTGGGCTTGAAGAATGAAAATGAATTTTTCATTCAAATATGTTTTTATTATTGCAGCTATTTTTGCAAGCGGAAATATTTTTGCACAAAGTACTCGTTCGCATGTGAATAAAGGCGTTAATCTTTACGATAAAGGAAAATATATTGATTCAGAAGTTGAGTTTAAGAAAGGTTTGGAAAAATCACCGGATAATTTTCAGGCGAATTTTAATCTTGGCGATTCATATTATAAAGAAGGCAAATACGAAGATGCTTTGAAAGCTTATTCAAGCGCTTTAACTAAGACAAAAAATAATGAGCTAAAAGCGCAAACTTATCATAATATAGGAAATTCACTTTTAAAAGATAAAAAGATTAAAGAAAGTGTTGGAGCTTATGCAGATGCACTAAAGTTGAACCCAAATGATGAGGCTACAAAATACAATTTATCTTATGCTCTTAATTTGTTGAAGAATCAGAATCAACAAAATAAAAACAACAAGAATAATAAGAACGACAAAAACAAGCAGAATAAAAACAATAAAGATCAGAATAAGCAAAATCAAAACGATAAGAACAAACAGAACAAAGATAAAAACCAGAACAATCAAGATCAGAAGAATAATCAGCAAAATCAGAATGATCAAAAGAAACAGCAGCAGCAAAATCAGCCACAGCCTCAGCAGAATAAAATTTCCAAAGAGCAAGCACAAGCAATTTTCAATGCTTTAAACAATGATGAAAAGAATTTGCAAAAACAATTGAGAAGAATGAAAAGTCAACCGACAAAAGTTGAGAAAGATTGGTAATTTTGCAATGAAGTTTTCTAAAAATATTTCTTGAATTTATGGCAAATAAATATTTCAAAATAATTTTAATTCTATTTAGTATTTTACCAAGCATTTTGTTTGCTCAGTCATTTTCTGCATCAGTTGATAATACAACGGTTGGAGTTGGTGATCAGTTTCAAGTTTCTTTTACTTTTTCCGGACAAGATATAAATGGAATAAGAAGTTTTACTCCTCCAAACTTTAAAGGATTTATGATCCTTTCTGGCCCAAACCAATCTACAAGCATGCAAATAATTAATAGTTCTGTGTCTGCTTCAAGAACATATTCCTATTATTTGCAGCCGCAGAGCATTGGTAAATTTACTATTGGAAGTGCAACAATAAATTATAATGGAAAAAATTTTGAATCTCAGCCATTGGCGATTAATGTTGTTAAAGGTTCACCGAAACCGAAGCAGCAACAATCGCAAAGCAACTCTACAGTTTCTACAAAAGATATTGGTGACAATCTTTTTATTCTTGCTACTGCGGATAGACAGAGTGTTTACATGGGTCAGCAGGTTACAGTTACTTATAAATTATATACAAGACTTGGAATTGCTTCGCAAATGCAAGTTTCTAAACTTCCATCTTATGAAGGTTTTTGGGCTGAAGAAATTGACGTTCCTAACAATATAACTTTTACAACTGAAGTTTATAAAGGCAAGCAATATCGAGTTGGCATTTTGAAAAAAGTTGCTTTGTTCCCATCGCAGCTTGGTGAGCTTTCTGTAACTCCGATGGTGCTAGATGTTCCTGTTCAAATTCAACAAAGAAGAAGCAGAAGCAACGGAAATATTTTTGATGATTTTTTTAATGATCCGTTTTTCAATAACGTTCAAACTGTTAATTACACAGCAAAGTCAAACACTATTAAACTTCATGTTATTCCATTGCCTTCGGAAAATGTTCCTAAGTCATTTAATGGAGCTGTCGGAGATTATTCTTTAACTTCACAATTAAGTTCTACAAGTACAAAAACAAATGATCCAATCTCTTTAAAAATTAATATTTCTGGAAAGGGCAATATTCAACTTTTAAATATGCCGGAAATAAATCTTCCTCCAGGTTTTGATAAATATGAACCAAAAACCTCTGAACAGATAAATAGGACAGGAACAATTAATGGCAGTAAAACATTTGAATACTTGATCGTTCCAAGAAATGCCGGAAAGAAAGAAATACCGCCGATTCAATTTTCTTATTTCAATCCTGACAAAAGGCAATATGCAACCGTATCAACTCCTGCGTATACTATAAACGTTGCACAAGGATCAAATTCCGGAAACGAAAATGTTGCTGGTTACACTAAAGAAGAAATTAAGCTTTTAGGTCAAGATATTCGTTATATCAAAACTTCAACAGACGATTTAAGAAGACAAGGCGGAATTGCTCTCTTCGGATTTGGATTTTGGACAGCGGCTGTTTTGCCGCTGATTTTATTAAGCGGGCTTATTACATGGAAACGCAGACAAGATAAACTAGCTGGCAACCTTCAACTATTGCGGTATCAAAGAGCTGAAAAAGTTGCGCGCACAAGATTTAAAAATGCAAAAACTTTGATGGAAGCAAATGACCAGACAGGGTTTTATGCGGAAATTTCTATGGCTCTTTTTGGTTATTTGGAAGATAAACTTCACATTCCTAAATCAGAAATTTCACTAGAGAAAGCAACTGAAGAATTACAAAAGAAAAATGTTGATGGAAACTTAATCGAAAATTTGAAAACCTTAACTGAAAAATGTGAGTTCGCCCGTTTTGCTCCAAGCAGCGATGGTTCGGCGGCGATGAATGATATGTATAATGACTTGACAAAAGTAATAATAGAATTGGAAAAATTATTGTCGGGGAAAAAATATGCATAAATTGATTTCAAAAATAATTTTTATCTCATCTTTAGTTATAATGATTTTATCTGCGTCAAATTTATCATTTGCGTCTGAGCAAGAAGATTTAATGAAGCAGGGAAATCAATTTTATCAAGATAAACAATATGAAAAGGCAATCGATGATTACCAGAAAGTAATTAATTTAGGATTTGAAAGCACTTCATTATATTATAATCTTGGAAATGCATATTACCGTGATGGGAAAATTGGTCTTGCGATTTTGTATTATGAAAAAGCACTAAGGCTTTCTCCCGGCGATGATGACGTTATTCATAATCTTACAATTGCAAATACAAAAACTGTAGATAAAATTGATACACTTCCAAAATTCTTTTTATTTCAATGGTGGGAAAGTTTGTTGGCGATTTTTTCTCTTAAAGGCTGGACAAATTTAGTTTACCTATTTTATTTATTGCTTCTTTCTTCAATTGGATTTTATTTTTTTGCAAAGAAGTTAAACTATCAAAGATATTCTTTTTTTACTGGTTTAATATCAGCTATATTTTTAATCGTTACTTCAATATTTTTAATAATTAATTTGAACCGAGAGTTAAACGTTAAAAATGCGATTGTAATTCAACCTACTGCAACTGTGAAGCTTTCTCCAGATCCATCCAGCAATGATGCTTTTATAGTTCACGAAGGTTTGAAAGTTACGGAGTTAGATAAAGTTGAAAGCTGGATTAAGATTAGACTGCAAGACGGCAAAGAAGGCTGGATCCAGCAAAACGAAATCGGAACAATCTAATTCATCATCTCACTAATATTTCCTTCTTGATTAAACTCAAATTACAGGTTTGTTTAGCTTTTCATTATAGATTATTTTTATGTCATGAATTCTAAAAAATATAATAATATAAAATTGGCTGTCGGCATCACCAAAGGAATTTTTAGTTTTATATTAATTCTTTTGTTTGTCTTAACCGGCCTAAGTTTAAACCTTCAAAATTATCTTGAAAGATTTTTCTCCAACAGCTATATACAGTTTATTATTTTTGTCGGCATTATAGGATTTGCAGCTGGAATAATTTTCTTTCCTGTAAATTATTACACTGAGTTTCATCTTGAACACAAGTATAATCTTTCTAATCAAACTTTTTGGAAATGGATTTGGGAAGATTTGAAATCGTTATTGGTTTCGCTAGTCATCGGCATTCCAATTTTACTTTTGTTTTTTTATTCGCTTAATAAATTTCTTATGCTTTGGTGGCTGCCGTTTGCAATTATACTTTTCGTAATTTCTGTTATACTAGCTAGGATTGTACCAATTTTTATTCTTCCATTATTTTATAAAATTACTCCGCTTGAAAATGAAGAATTAAAAAACAGAATCCAGAAACTTGCCAAAAATGCGGGAATCAAAGTTGAAAATGTTTTTAAGTTTAACATGAGCAAAAATACAAAGAAGGCAAATGCAGCATTTACTGGAATAGGAAAATCGAAAAGAATTTTATTGGGCGATACTTTACTTGATAATTATACCGAAGATGAAATTGAAACTGTAATTGCGCACGAACTTGGACATTATAAAAGAAAGCACATTATTAAAAACATTTTTATTGGAACAGCCTCAAGCTTTCTTATGCTTTTCTTGATCGCTTACTTTTATGATATTTCAATTTCATGGTTCGGTTTTAGTTCGATTATTCAGATTGCAGCATTGCCTTTGCTTTCGCTTTGGGCAATGATCATCGGATTGATTTTAACACCTTTAACAAATATTCTTTCAAGAAAATTTGAATATGAAGCTGATGAATATGCAATTTCATCGACTAAAAAGAAGGACGCATTTATTACAACTTTAGAAAAATTAACGGATCAAAATTTAGGCGATAAAGAACCACATCCGTTTGTTGAATGGTATTTTTACAGCCATCCTTCAATTAAAAACAGAATTGCTGCAATAAATAATTATGCAAGTAAAAGTGGCGAAAGCCAACATGTTAATGATCAACTAAAATTTGAAGGAAGTTGAGCTTTGTCTTATTTCAAATTATTCCTCATAATTATTTATACAATTGTTAATTCAATTTTAGCTTTATTAGCAGCATTAATTGATAGAAGCTTTTACCTGTACTTTAAAATTTCAAAATTATTTTCATGGGGAATTTTATTTTTAGGCGGAGTTAAATTGAAAATTACTGGTTTAGAAAATCTAGATAAAAACAAAGCTTATATTTTTGTCTCTAACCACAGCAGTCAATTTGATATTCCTACTTTACAATTTGCGATTCAACAAAAAACAAGTATAGTTTATAAAAAAGAACTAGGAAGGATTCCGCTATTTGGCTGGCAGATGCGGCTTGGGCCATATATAATGATCGATCGAGAAAATGTTGAAAGTGCTGTGAAAAGCATTGAATTGGCTAAGAAAGTAATGTCTGAAAAAAATATATCAATCCTACTTTTTGCGGAAGGGACAAGAAGTAAAACCGGTGAGGTTCAACCTTTTAAGCGAGGCGCATTTTATTTAGCTTCGCGTGTAGGATTTCCAATAGTACCAGTTTCCATTAGCGGTGCAGAAAAAATTCTTCCAAAAGGAAAATTTATGATAAAAGGCGGTACGATCAATGTTCATTTTGAAAAACCAATTTTAACTGACAACATTAAAAACCGAAAAGACGAAATTGATCTTATGGAAAAAGTTAGAGAAATTATAATTGCTCATAGAGAAGTTTCGAAACAAAAAATTGAAGAAGGAAATTAACATGTCTGTAAGTAGAAAAGATGTCGAATACATTGCAGAACTTGCGAGGTTAAAATTTAGCGAAGATGAGTTGGATAACTTTACCAATCAACTGAATGAAATTCTTACTTATGTTGATAAATTAAATGAACTAGATACGGAAAATGTCGAACCGCTTTCTCATCCAGTTGAAGGAAGCAACGTTTTTAGAGAAGACGTAATAAAGCCGTCTATTCCAACTTCTGAAGCGTTGAAAAATGCACCAGAAAAAGATGAACAATTTTTTCACGTACCAAAAGTTATTGGTGGAGATTAATTTCAACAGATAACTTTTTCTAATTTTTAATTTTACTTTTTAATTGAAATAATGATTGTTGGTATAATTCCCGCTCGTTTTGCTTCTACTCGTTTAATGGGTAAACCGCTTGCAGATATTTGCGGCAAACCGATGATACGGCATACTTATGAAAGTGCACAGCAATCAAAATTATTGAACGAAATTATTATTGCAGTTGATGATGAAAAAGTTGCTCAAGTTGCAAGAAATTTTGGCGCTAAAGTAGTAATGACTCCCAAAAACATTTCAACCGGATCAGACAGAATTGCATTTGTAACTAAAACTTTACCAAGCGCTAAAATTATTGTTAACATTCAAGGCGATGAACCGTTTATAAAGGGTGAAATGATTGATCAAGCGATTGAGCCTCTTTTATTTGATAGATCGGTTAATGTTTCCACACTTGCAAAGCGAATTGAATCTGTTCAGGATTTGAAATCGCCTTCAATTCCAAAAGTAGTTTTTGATTACAATAATTTTGCTTTATACTTTTCCCGTTCACCAATTCCTTACGTTCGCGATGCCCGTACTAATTTTGAAAGACTACAAAAAGCTGAAATTTATAAGCACATTGGTTTATATGTTTACCGAAGAGAATCGTTGTTGAAATTTACTGAGTTAGAGCCAACTGATCTAGAACAGATTGAAAAACTTGAGCAGCTTCGTATGCTTGAAAACGGTTTTAAAATCAAAGTGGTTGTAACTGAATTTGAAAACCTTGCAGTTGATACGCAAGAAGATTTAGACCGTGCAAGATTGTATTATAACAGATACATCAAAATGAAAGATGACGGAGACATATGATTTTACCTAAAAAAATTTTATTAGCAAATATTCCGACGCCTCTTCAAACAATAAAATTTGATGGAAAGAATTTTTTGATGAAACGTGACGATCTTACTGGAGTAGAACTATCCGGAAATAAAGTTAGAAAGTTAGAATATTTAATTTATCAAGCTAAGAAAGAAAAGGCCGATATAATATTCACCGACGGCGGTGATCAATCAAATCATGCTAGAGCAACAGCAATTGCCGCAGCCAGTGCAGGAATAAAATCTAAATTATTTCTTTGGGGAAAAGACAAGCCAAATGCTGATGGAAATTTATTCCTTGATAAACTTTATGGTGCTGAAATTTCTTTTCTTAACAAAAAAGAATTTTCGAAGGTGAACGAAATTATGTTCGATGAGCGGGCAAAGTTATTGAAGAAAAATAAGAATGCATTTGTTATCCCGGAAGGCGGCTCTACAACGCTTGGTATTTGGGGATACATTTCTTTTATGAATGAATTGAATAAGCAAATTGATTTGAAAAAGATTGAAGGAATTGTTGCTGCGGCCGGTTCTGGCGGAACTGCTGCAGGATTGCTGCTTGGAATAGAATTATTAAAACTGAATATAAAAGTATTTGCTGTGAATGTTCTTTATTCTAAGGATGAAATAAAAAGGAAAATATTTCATCTTGCAGAAGGCTGCATTCTTGATTATAAACTTCCTTGCAGCTTGAATGAAAAGAAATTAGAAATTATTGACGGTTATTCTTCTGAAGGTTATAAAAATATTACTGAAGATAAATTGAGCCTGATTAAAAAGTTTGCTCAATCAACAGGGATACTATTAGACCCTGCTTATACAGGCAAAGCTTTCAAAGCATATTATGATAATTTTATTTTAAAGAATAAAGGGATGAAAAACATCTTTCTTCATACCGGCGGTTTGTTTGGTGTATTTGGGAAAAGAGAAAAATATTTATCGACAAAGTGAAATGGAGTTTATACAAATTATTTTGCCTTAAAAATATTTTAACCTTATTTTAGAAACATGGATTGTATATTCTGCGATATAATTAATAAAAGTGCCAGCGCTGAAGTACTTTTTGAAAATGAAAAAGTAATTTCATTTCTAGATATACGTCCAATAAATTACGGACATACATTAGTAATTACAAAAAACCATTTTGATAATTTTCTTCTGGTGCCTGATGATGAACTATCTGAGCTAATAAGAGTTACAAAAGTAATGTCCAATGCTATTATTAAGGGTTTGAATTCCGAAGGATTTAATATTGTAGCAAACACCGGTAGAGCCGCAGGGCAATCTATATTTCATTTTCACTTTCATATAATACCTAGGTTTAGGAATGACAATTTTAGTTTCAAACCAAATCTAAAAAGTTATGATAACGGCTCAATGAAAGAGTTTGCGGAAAAAATAAAAATGGCATTATAAAGTTCAAAAGGATTTTAATATGGATAAAAAAATACGTGTTATAATTGCAAAAGCCGGATTGGACGGACATGACAGAGGCGCTAAAGTAATTGCTGCTGCTCTGCGAGATGCCGGAATGGAAGTTATTTATACTGGCTTAAGACAAACTCCCGAAATGATTGTTGAGGCTGCAATTCAAGAAGATGTAGATGTAATTGGAATAAGTATTTTATCCGGTGCTCACATGACAATCCTTCCCAAGATTCTCAGCTTAATGAAAGAAAAAGGTTTGGACGATGTTCTGCTTACAGGCGGCGGAATTATTCCGGATGAAGATATAAAAGAACTTAAAAAAATGGGGGTCGGGGAATTATTTACGCCTGGTGCTCCAACAACTGCTATTGCAGATTTCATAAAACAATGGTGCAGTGCTCATCCAAGGGAGTAATTCATTCCACTTTTTATTTACTTAAAATTATTCCTTTGGGAGAATAGTAATTAGTCTATTTTCATCAGATCATTTCATTTCTTAAAAGAAAACAAATCAAAATTTCATTCTTACTTTGGAACAACTACTCATTTATTTGATAAAGAAAAACCTTGAAATTTTAATTGGATGATGTAGATATGTATGGCATACAAATTGGGAAATTAAGTATGTTGTTGATTGCTAGGTGAAATTGAGAAGAACAAATAATAGATAAATTAAATTATTGGAGAAGATAGAGTTTAAACCATTGGGAGATCACGTGAATAAAACGAAGAAGATGATATTGAGTTAAGAAGAAATGCATACTCTTCGTTTTCAAAGCCCCCGGTGCTGCTTAGGCAGTCCGGGGGTTTTACATTTTATACATGAGAGCCAAATATATATTTATGTTTGGATATTGAATTGAATGGGAGAGTAACAGTAAGATGAAAGTAAGATA
>JAKALM010000018.1 GCA_021824145.1 Bacteroidota bacterium | reverse complement strand
TTCCCCCTAAGGCGGTAAACATCTGCTCGTCATATTCCTCCCGTACCCTTTCTATTAGTAAATAATAACTCAAATAAATTTCCTCTAGCAAAATTATTAGTTAAAAAATATAATTAATTTCTTATTAACCATTATTAAATTTTTCTTAGCTTTCAAAAAATATGGATTTTTGATTCCTTTGTCAACAAATATTTAATTTTTATTGAATAAATTATTTTTAATAACCAATTTTTTCAAGTTGAATATAGCATTATTGGTCGCAAATTTACATCTAATATTAATAATTATTCATTAAACGATAACATTTCATATAATAAAATTATATTCGATTTAACTGTTTTATTACTCTTCTGATTCATAATCACAGTACTTTTACATTTCTTAAAATTACAAATAACGTAAAAATATTTATTTCGTACAGCATTTTATTATTTTTTATCTTTCACCAAAATCAAAAACAATTTATAATAATTAGACAGAATTCACTATTTATTTTTTGCATGAATTAAAATTTATTTTAGATAAGCAAAGCCCCAAAAATATTTTTTTATCATAAACCTCTTTTATCACCAAAGCCTCCAAAGTACCCATCATTTTATTCTTAATTAATCTTTGTTTCTATCGAAGGTCCCCCTTCAACTAAAAACAAGATATTCTAAATTCAATATATATAAAAACTTTGAATTAACTTCTGACAAATTAAATTTATTTTAAGCAAATATGCAAATAATTTATTAGAATAAAATTTCTCATCATCATCTATTATGTATTTAATAAAACTAAAAAAAATTTCTCTTTTAAATTATTTATATTTTTTTTAAATATTTTTATTTGTAAAAACTAAATCTGTGAACATAAAAACATTCAATCTGATACCCTTGATTGAAATTTAACTATCTCTCTATCAAACCTCTGACAAGCATGAAAGCGGTTCGATCAAAAGTCTTATAAATCATAATATCATTTATATGATAAATCCAACAACATAAAAACATTCAAAATAATAACCGGATAATATGCCTCTATCCCTAGTGTATCCCCAGTCTAACTCCATCTATCATTTATGAGAATAGTTTGCATTCAAATTGATTTTCCTTTTTTAAAAGAATATTTTTCCGTAGCGCAGACTTTATTCTGTGTATTTTTTTAATATATAGAAAGATATATAATTGACAACTGAACAAATAATTAACGCAGTTCCAAAAGTCCTTCTTCACGATCATCTTGATGGAGGATTAAGGCCTCAAACTGTTATCGAACTTGCAAAAGATCTTAAGTATAACAAGCTGCCAACAAAAGATCCAATTGAGTTGGGCGACTGGTTTCATCGCGGCGCAAATAAAGGCAATCTTGTCGAGTATCTGCAAGGCTTCGAGCATACTTGTGCTGTTATGCAAACCAAGGAATCGCTTCAAAGAGTTGCCTACGAAATGATGGAAGATATGAAGAAAGATGGCGTCTGTTATGTGGAGACGAGATTCGCTCCAGTATTTCATACATCAAAAGGTCTTTATCATGAAGATGTTGTTAACGCAGTCTTAGAAGGACTTGAAAAAGGTAAACAAGATTTTGGTGTCGGGTATGGTTTAATCTTGTGTGGAATGCGAAATATGAAAAATACTTTAGAGATTGCTGAGCTTGCTGTTAATTTCCGCAATCACGGAGTTGTTGGTTTCGATCTTGCCGGAGAAGAAGGCGGCTATCCTCCCAAGAAACATATTGAAGCATTTCAATTTATTCAGAGAGCAAATTTTAATATAACAATACATGCTGGTGAAGCTTTCGGCAAAGAATCAATTTGGCAAGCTATACAATGGTGCGGAGCTCATCGCATTGGGCACGCAACTCATCTGCTGGAAGATATTTCATTAGATAAAGAAGGAAATGTTGTAAGCTTTGGCGATCTTGCTCAATATGTTTTGGACAAAAGAATTCCACTTGAGATTTGTTTACTTAGCAATGTTCATACTGGTGCGGTTGATAAAATTGAAAATCATCCATTTGGTATTTTGTTCAAAGAAAAATTCAGAGTAACTATAAACACCGACGACAGATTGATGAGCAATACGAATATGACTAAAGAATTTATGACTGCAATTCAAAACTTCAATCTCAATCTTGAAGATATAGAAAAAATCACTATTAATTCAATGAAGTCTGCATTCAATCCTTACAAAGAAAGGCTTCACTATATTTATAATGTAATAAAACCAGGCTATCAAGCCATGAAAGACAAATTATTATCACTCAAAACTTATACAGGGAAATATGAAGAAACTGTTCACAAATTATAATTTCGAATTCAACAAAAGTGAAAAAAAAATATTAAAGACTTTTTGCAATCAAAATCTAAAACAAATACAAGGAGACAATAAGTATTTTAATGAAATTAAAATATTTAATTCTTTAATCGATAAACTTAATAGCGATGCTGAAACAGTTAAATTAACTAAAGAAGAAAGAACCAGATTAAAATATCAGCTAGAAGAAAATGTAAAATATTTAAAGAAAGAAATGCAGAAGAGTTGGTTCTTAAAAAAATGGCTTTATAAATCAATGCTTATTCAATATGAAAATATTGTTGATAAACATTTCAGTGAGTAATATTTTTTAGGACATTTAGATAACTCACAAAGTATTTATTGATAAATTAGCATTTGCCATAAGCAGTTGAACAATTTATCAAACAACAAAAAATCGGAATGGGAAAATGATCTCTGAAAAAGAAAAGCTTGAGATAAAAGCTCCGCACGGCAATAAACTTACTTGTAAAGGTTGGATTCAAGAAGCCGCTATGCGAATGCTTATGAACAATCTCGATATTAATGTTGCAGAAAAACCATCTGAATTAATTGTCTACGGGGGAAGCGGTAAAGCTGCAAGAAATTGGGAATCTTATGAAGCAATAGTCAATTCTCTTAAACAGCTTGAAAATGACGAAACACTCCTTGTCCAATCAGGCAAACCAGTTGCTGTATTTAAAACTTATCAAGATGCACCAAGAATAATAATCTCAAATGCAATGCTCGTTCCTAATTGGGCAAATTGGGACGAGTTCAGAAGGCTTGAGCAGCTTGGATTAACAATGTATGGACAAATGACTGCCGGCAGTTGGATTTATATCGGTACGCAAGGAATTCTTCAAGGCACGTATGAAACTTTTGCAGAATGCGGTAGAAAATATTTTCAAAGTGATCTCTCCGGGAAATTCTTATTGACATGCGGGCTCGGCGGCATGGGCGGCGCACAGCCATTAGCCGCAACAATGAACGGTGCCGCATTCCTTGGTGTGGATGTTGATAAAAACAGAATTCAAAAAAGATTAGATACCGGCTACATCGATATAATGACAGATAATCTTGATGATGCATTGAATAAAGTTCTAAAAGCAAAATCTGAAAAGAAAGCTTTATCTGTTGGGTTAATTGGAAATGCCGGCGAAGTCCTTCCTCAAATTTTATCTAAAGGAATTATACCAGATATTTTAACTGATCAAACTTCTGCTCATGATACGCTCAACGGTTATTTTCCAATGGGAATGAGCTTTGAAGAAGCATTAGCTTTGAGAAAAAATAATCCGCAAGAATATATTAAAAAGTCAAAGCAAACAATTGTTCACCATGTTCAAGCGATGTTGGAATTTAAAAAACGAGGGACAATAACTTTTGATTACGGAAATAACATTCGCGGTGAAGCAAAAGATAACGGTGTTCAAAATGCATTTGATATACCCGGCTTCGTCCCGGAATTTATTCGTCCTCTTTTTTGCGATGGCAAAGGCCCATTTAGATGGGCTGCCCTTTCCGGCAATCCTAAAGATATTTACGTAACCGATCAAGCAGTTAAAGAAACATTTCCAGAAAATAAATCTCTTCTCAATTGGATAGACATGGCACAAAGGAAAGTTCACTTTCAAGGTTTACCATCAAGGATTTGTTGGTTAGGTTATGGTGAACGAGCAAAGATGGGAAAAATATTTAATGATCTTGTTGCATCCGGAAAAGTTAGTGCGCCAATTGTTATTGGTCGAGACCATTTGGATTGCGGATCTGTTGCTTCACCAAACCGAGAAACGGAAGCAATGAAAGATGGAAGTGATGCAATTGCAGATTGGCCAATCTTAAACGCACTCATGAATTCAATCGGCGGCGCAAGCTGGGTTTCTGTTCATCATGGAGGCGGAGTAGGAATTGGAAATTCAATTCATGCTGGAATGGTAATTGTTGCCGATGGTACCAAAGAAGCAGAAAAAAGATTAGAACGTGTTCTCACTTATGATCCGGGTTTAGGAGTTGTTCGTCATGCCGATGCTGGTTATGATCAAGCAATTCGAAATGCAAATAATTGGGGAATAAAAATCCCTATGTTAAAAAAAGGAAAGGAATAAAAATGAAAGTTAAAGTATTAATAGCCGATAAATTTCCAGAACAATATATTCAACAGTTAAAAGATATTGATTTGGATGTTATCTATTCTCCAAAACTTGGGGAAAATGATTTACCGGAAGCTGCAAAAGATGTTGATATTGTTGTAGTGCGCTCTACAATTGTTAATGCTGCAACAATCAATGCGAGTAAAAATTTAAATTTAATAATTCGTGCCGGCGCTGGTGTAAATAATATTGATATTCCAGCCGCGAATCAAAAAGGAATTTACGTTGCTAACTGCCCAGGGATGAATTCTGTTGCAGTTGCTGAGTTAGCTATTGGATTGATGATTTCACTTGACCGCAGAATTCCAGATAATGTAATTGACTTTAGAAATGGTAAATGGAATAAAGGCGAATATTCTAAAGCCGAAGGATTGATGGGGAAAACATTGGGAATTATTGGCGTTGGAAATATTGGTAAAGAAGTTGCTAAGCGTGCGCTAGCGTTGGGAATGAATGTTTACGGCAAAGACATTTCTAGAATTGAAGGAATTGCAATTAAAGATTTTTCTGAGATGAACCAGCTACTACCTTTGTGTGATGTTGTTACGCTTCATCTTCCAGCAACACCTCAAACAAAAGGATTATTTAATAAAGAAATGTTCAGTTACATGAAGCCGAATGCGCTTCTAATAAACACAGCTCGTGCGGATTTGATTGACCAAGACGCAATGATTGAAGCAATTAAAACTAAAAATATTAGAGTAGCTTTAGATGTAATTAAAAATGAGCCGGAAGAAAAAGCTGGAGAAATAAAATCTCCGCTTCAAGAATTAAAAAATGTTTATGTAACTCATCATATTGGGGCTTCTACCGAACAGGCGCAGAACGCTGTTGCTGCTGAAACCGTAAAAATTATAAAAGATTTTATTTCCAGCGGTGTAATTGCACATTGGGTAAACAGAGCAAAAATCTCTGATGCACATTATCAGTTGGTTGTAAAGCATTATGATAAACCAGGCGTACTTGCAAATATTATGAGTATTATTCGAGATAAAAACATTAACATCGAAGAAATTGAAAATGTAATTTTTGACGGCGGCGTGGTTGCATGCTGTACAATGAAGTTGAAAACTTCAATTACAACTGAAATGATTAAACAGATGCAGGATAATCCAAATGTTTTAAGTGTTTCTCACGTTGCTATTTAATAAAAAAATTAAAGGCGCATCCAAGTGCGCCTTTAGTTAAATAAACTTCATTTCAATCATATCGTTAATCATTCCATAGAAATAAGGAAGACGAGTAATTTGATTTATTCCTTCTATATCTTGATTATCAAAATCCATTATAAAAGATGAAATATTTTCTTTTATAAAATCTTTTGCTACATCGGAAAAATTTTCGCCAAACTTAATATCTCCAATTTTATCATAAATTGAATTGCTAACTCCAGGCAAGATTTCATTTAGATTAGTTATTAAAGTTTCATCTTTTGAAGCGAAAATAAAATTAACAAATGGTATAGAAAATGTATCAACAATTTCTTCTACAAGGCTGATTCCTGTTGAATACTTTTGACTTGTAAAATTATAGTCACCAGTAATAATTAAATTTTCACCTTTTGATTTCGATTCATCAGTTATGATTTTTACATTAACTGCTGTGTCATAAATTTCTTGAAATAATATTTTGCTAAGTACAACTTCAACTGATGAAACATCTCCAAATAAACTTATTTCACCAATTTCTTTTTGAGAAGAATTATAATATAAATAAGAATTACTTAATGCACCTTCAAATGAAACTCCATACGATTTGGAGACAAACAGATCATTATTTCTAATAATGTCGATAGTTGGAATTAAACCTACACAATTATCTAATTTTTTTATTTCATTTGTTATCAACGCCGAAGGAATAAATTTAATTCCAGCTTTAATATTATCAGGTAGATTATCTGCAATTAATCTAGAAAAAATATTTTGAGGAAAGATGATATTCATTTTGTACTTTAGTTCTATAAAAAAGTTAAGGGCATAAGTTTTATGCCCTTAATTCAATTTGAAACCAGATTAAAATATTTATTAGCTTTTTGATTTAATTCTTGCGGCTTTACCTGAAAGATTACGGAGGTAATAAAGTTTTGCTCTTCTAACATTTCCTTCTTTAAGCAATTCTACTTTTGCTATTTTAGGCGAATAGAATGGGAAAATTCTTTCAACTCCAACACCGCTGGAAATTTTTCTAACAGTAAAAGTTTTATTTATTCCACTTCCTCTAATATTTAAAACATCGCCTTCAAAAGGCTGCAGTCTTTCTTTATCACCTTCGATTACTCTAACATGTACACGAATGTGATCACCAGGCCTAAAGCTTGGAATATCAGCCTTAAGCTGATCTGGCAATATATTATTTAAGTTGATCATTTTTATCTCCACGAATTATTAAAATTTTTCCACTTTTCAGTTAAAAGTTTTGATTGCTCTTCTTTCCATTTTTTAATTTCTTTTTCATTACCAGAAAGTAAAACATCTGGAACTTTCATTCCGCGATAGTCTGCCGGCCTAGTGTAACACGGGGCTTCTATTTTATCGCCATCCTGAAAAGAATCATTTAGTGCTGATTCACTATCATTAAGAACTCCCGGAATAATTCTAATTATTGCATCAATCATAATTAATGCAGGAAGTTCGCCGCCGGTAAGAACAAAATTTCCGATAGAAATTTCATCTGTCGCAAATTTTTCTCTTACGCGGTCATCTATTTCTTTATAGTGCCCAGTAACAAAAATTATATTTTGGGCAAGAGAGAGACGGTTTGCTTCTTTCTGAGTAAATATTTTTCCTTTTGGCGTAGTAAAAATTATATGGTCATATTTTCGCTCTGCCAAAAGTTTTTCAATACATTCAAAGAACGGTTCCGGCTTAAGTACCATACCTGGACCGCCGCCAAAAGGCTTATCATCAATTTGCTTGTGTTTGTTAAATGCGTAATCTCTAAGATTATGAATTACAATTTCAACTTTTCTTTTATCCTGCGCTCTTTTAATTATACTGGAATTAAGCGGGCTTGTCAGCAGGTCGGGAACTGCAGATATTACGTCAATCCTCATCATCGTATAAAGCATCTCCCGGCTTAAGCACTAATATTTTTTTCTCCGGATCAAAACTTTGAATAAATTCAAATGCAGCCGGAATCAATATTTCTTCGCCTAAATTATCAATCAAATAAACATCATTTGCAGGATATTTAAGAACATCTTTTATTACGCCTAGTAAAACATCGTTCCGGAAAACTTTGCTTCCTATTAAGTCATGAACAAAAAAATAATTTTCAGGTAACTTAATTAAGTTTTCTTTATCGACAAATATTTCTTTGCCGATTAAAATTTCTGTTTCACTTGCAGAATTAAAGTTTTTGAATTTTAATAAGAAAGTATCTTTTTTCTTTTTAACTTTTTCAACAAAAAATTCTTTCTTATCATCAAAAAAATCTAAATAAACTTCTTTAAGATCAAAAAATCTTTCAGGAAAATCGGTATATGATAAAATTTTTACAAATCCTTCATTACCATATACCGATAAAATTTTGGCAATTAAGTAAAATTCATTCACACTAAAATTATGAATTTCTACCTTAGTCCAATATTTCTAAAATAGCTCTTTTACCTTCTTTAGCAGCAACAGCCGTAAGCAGCGTTCTCATAGCTTGAGCTGTTTTACCCTGCTTTCCTATTACTTTCCCGATGTCGTCCGATTGAACTTTAAGGGAAAGGACTACCTTATTCTCCTCTTGCATTTTTTCTTCGATAGTAACACTATCTGGAGAATCTACTAGGTGTTTTGCGATAAATTCAATGAACTCTTTCATAGAAAGAAGCCTCCTATATTACTGCCGGGAGCTTTTAGAAATAATGTACTGCAGAAACAACTTTAAAAGGTAATTGAATTACTCTTTAACTGTAGTTTCATTTTCAGAAGCAGCGCCCTTTACTTCTGGCGTACTTTCTTCAATATTTTCAACAATTTCTTTGTTGGCCTTTTCTTGTGAAGCGACTTCATTACCAGTCTTTTTCTTGGAAGAAACACTTTTTTCTTTTGCTTCTTTCATCTTTGTCCACTTGTCTAGCTCTTCCTGTATTTTTTCTTCCGTCAATCCTCTGTGTTTCAATTCTTGTTTTAATATAATTCCTTTTTGACTCAGAAGGCTTTTCACAGTATTAGTTGGTTGGGCACCAACATTTAGCCAATATATTGCTCTGTCTTCTTTGATATCAATTGAAGAAGGATTTGTTAAAGGATTATATAAGCCAATAGCCTCTAGAAATTTTCCATCACGAGGGGATCTTGAATCGGCAGCAACAACTTTATAAATCGGTTGTTTTTTCTTTCCTATTCTTCTTAATCTTAACTTAACAGCCAAGTTTTTTGAACCTCCAAATATAATTCACTATTTTAATTAAATTATTTATCCTATTAAAAACAAGTTTATTTACCAATGGGCAAATTATTTAAGAAAGAATTATTAAATCCTTTTTTAGAAAGTCTGCTCATCATTTTCTGCATCTCACTGAACTGCTTTAACAAGCGGTTTACATCTTGAATCGATGTACCGCTTCCTTTTGCAATTCTTTTACGACGGTTTCCGTTTAAAATTTTCGGATCCGAACGCTCTTTTAATGTCATA
This sequence comes from Bacteroidota bacterium, assembly GCA_021824145.1. Taxonomy (GTDB): domain Bacteria; phylum Bacteroidota; class Ignavibacteria; order Ignavibacteriales; family Ignavibacteriaceae; genus FEN-1297. The sequence continues at coordinate 57,309 of JAKALM010000018.1, read as the reverse complement.
GAACAGATAATTGCTTCAACTTTTGTGAAAGCATTATCATCAATTTTCACATTTTTTAGCTGAGAACTAATCCCAGGAATCATTCCCAGCAACGATGTTAAAGAACCCATTTTCTTAATTGCTTTAATTTGCTTAAGAAAATCATCAAAATCAAATTTATTTTTTCTTAATTTTTCTTCAAGCTTTTCAGCCTCAAGCTCGTCAAAGTTCTCTTGGGCTTTTTCAACTAAGGAAATTATATCGCCCTTGCCAAGAATTCTTGAAGCTAAACGATCTGGATAAAATACCTCAAGTGCGTTTAACTTTTCACCATTGCTTACAAATTTTATTGGTTTTCCAGTTACCGCGCGAACAGAAAGTGCTGCGCCGCCTCTTGAGTCACCATCTAATTTAGTAAGAACAACGCCATCATAATTCACTCGCTCATTAAATATTTTAGCAGAATTAACAGCGTCCTGCCCAATCATTGAATCTACAACAAACAAAGTCTCTGTCGGCTTAATGATTTCTTTTATATCAGCAACCTCTGTCATCATATCTTCATCAACATGAAGACGGCCGGCAGTATCAATTATAACAGTATCAAAGTTATTCTCTTTTGCAAATTGAATTGAATCGGCTGCAACTTTTCTAGCATTCTTTTCTTCAAGCGAAAATACTGGAATAGAAATCTGTTCACCTAAAAGCTTAAGCTGCTCAATTGCTGCCGGGCGATAAATATCAGCTGCTGCAAGAAGCACTTTTCGATTGCTGTCTTTTAATTTTTTCGCAAGTTTAGCACTAAAAGTTGTTTTTCCAGAACCTTGCAAACCGACTATCATAATTGAAGTAATGCCAGAAGCATTAATTTTTATTTCAGTATTACTTCCACCAAGCAATTGAGTAAGTTCATCATAAATAATTTTTGTAATCAACTGTCCAGGAGTAATAGAAGTAATTACTTCTTTGCCAAGAGCTTTCTGTTGAACATTTTCAATAAATTCTTTAGCAACTTTATAATTTACATCAGCATCTAAAAGAACACGACGAATTTCTCTTAAAGTATCAGATATATTTTTTTCATTTAATCTTCCCTGCCCACGAATTTTTTTTAAGGCAGTATCCAGTTTAAGAGATAAATCTTCAAACATAATATAAAATTTCTTTACCTAACTTATTCGCCCTTCAAAGCGTTGGCACCAGAAACAATTTCTAAAATTTCTTTTGTAATTGCAGCTTGCCTTTCTTTATTGTATTTCAATTGCAAAGTGCGAATAAGCTCTTTTGCATTTGTAGTAGCATTATCCATTGCAGTCATCTGTGCACCAAACTCAGCAGCATTCGATTCAAGCAGTATTCTCCACATTTGCGCCTTTAAATGTTTAGGCAATAAATAGTTAAATATTGATTGCTGGTTAGGCTCAAAAATATAATTGGGACTCAACTGCTTTTCTTTATCAGATGTTTTGTTAATAGGCACTGGTAAAAATTGTTCAAATACAATTTTCTGCTGAATTATTGATTTAAATTCATTATAAACAATTACTACTTTGTCAAACTCACCAGATAAATAACCATTGATTAAAAAATTTGAAATTTCTAATGCCGAATCAAAACGTAAAGAAGAAAAAAGTCCTAATTTTTTAAAAACGACTTTAAAATCTCTCTTTGTAAAAAATTCGGTTCCTTTTTTACCAACAGTTATCAGATGAGCGTTTATATTATTCGGCAGCAGTTCTTCATTAATGTAACGCACCGATTCCTTAATTATGTTTGAATTGAATGCGCCGCACAATCCTCTGTCAGCCGTTACTATAACAATTGCACAGTTTTTTATTTCACGCGGTTTAAGATAAGGATTATTCGAAATATCGAACTCAGTAACAAGATGTGAAAGCATGACGAAAATTTCTCGGGCGTAAGGCCGCGCATTTATAATTTTATCTTGCGCTCTTCTTAGCTTAGCAGCAGCAACCATTTTCATTGCTTTAGTTATTTGCTGCGTGCTTTGAACGCCTTTAATTCGTCTCTTTATGTCTCTTAATGTCGCCATGTTTTATTTTTTAAGCCTGCACTTTGAATGTCTTTAATACTTCTTGAGCAGCTTTTTTAATTTCAGCAGCAGTTGCATCGCTTAATTGTTTTTCTTTTTTAATCGATTCATAAATATGGTTGTTATTTACTTCGATATACTCAGTAATTTCTTTTTCAAATCTTTTTATTTCATAAATTGGAATCTCATCAAGTAAACCATTTGTTCCGAGATAAATGCTTACAACTTGCTTTTCAACCGGAACTGGGCTGTATTGTCCTTGCTTCAATAATTCAACTAATCTAGATCCTCTTGAAAGAGTTCGCTGAGTCGATTTATCAAGATCAGATCCGAATTTTGCAAATGCTTCCAACTCTCTGTATTGTGCTAAGTCGAGTTTCAAGCTTCCAGCAACTTTTTTCATTGCTTTGATTTGTGCATTACCGCCCACACGGGAAACAGAAATACCAACGTTGATAGCTGGCCTTACACCAGCGTTAAACAAATTTGATTCGAGATAAATTTGTCCATCCGTAATTGAGATAACGTTAGTTGGAATATAAGCTGAAACGTCTCCTTGCTGCGTTTCGATAATTGGAAGAGCAGTTAAACTTCCACCGCCAAGGTCTTCACTTAATTTCGAAGCTCTCTCAAGCAATCTTGAATGGAGATAAAAAACGTCGCCAGGATAAGCTTCACGTCCAGGTGGTCTTCTTAATAAAAGAGAAAGTTCTCTGTATGCAGCAGCTTGTTTTGAAAGATCATCATAAACCACAAGCGCATGTTTTCCATTATCTCTAAAATATTCGCCTAAGGTTGCACCTGAGTATGGCGCAATAAATTGAAGAGGAGCCGGTTCAGACGCAGACGCCGAAATTACAGTTGTATAATCCATTGCACCATGCTCTTGCAGCTTTGCAACAACTTGTGCAATTGTTGAACTCTTCTGCCCTATTGCAACGTAAATACAAAATACTGGCGCAATTCCTAGCTTCTTAGCTTCTTCAGTATGAGTATATTTTTGATTTATAATAGCATCAACTGCAACTGCTGTTTTACCTGTTTGGCGATCGCCGATAATCAATTCTCGTTGCCCGCGCCCAATCGGAATCATTGCATCAATAGCAGTAATACCCGTTTGCAATGGTTCTTTAACAGGTTGTCTTTGTATAACGCCTAGAGCTTTTCTTTCAATTGGTAAAAATTTATTTGTGTTAATCGGACCTCGTCCATCGATTGGCAAACCAAGAGGAGTAATAACCCTTCCAAGCATTTCTTCACCAACAGGCATTGAGGCTACTCTTTTGGTTCTCTTTACTGTATCACCTTCTTTTACCAAAGTTGAATCACCAAATAGAACGCAGCCAACGCTGTCTTCCTCTAGATTTAAAACCATTCCGAAAACATCATTTGGAAATTCGATTAGCTCGCTTGCCATTACTTTTGATAAACCATAAACTCTGGCAATGCCGTCTCCAACTTGCAGAACTGTGCCTACATCATAAATATCTACTTCGCTTTCGAAACCAGATAATTGCTTTCGCAAAATCGCCGATATTTCATCCGGCTTTATTTCAGACATATTGTTATCCTCTATAAATCATTTTAATTAGATGATCCGCTAACTACCATGAATTGCTTTTTCAACAAATCAAGCTGATGTTTCAATGATGCGTCAAACATTGTATCATTTACATTAGCAATGAAACCACCAATTATTTCAGGATCAATTTTAAAGTTTATTCTAATTTTTTTATTTAAATATTTTTCCAAATTATTTTTGAATAATTGAACTTGATCTTCTGTAAACTCAACAGCAGTTTTAACTTCTACGTTTACTATTCCTAATCTCTCATCACGTAAATCCAAAAATATTTTCGAAATTGATTCGAGCAAGTTCTCTCTGTTTTTCTCAACTAAAAATTTAAGAAAGTTGCTCGTCTCTGGAGTAACTTTTGATTTAAATATTTCCTCTAATATTGCAAGTTTTACATTTGGCTTAATAACAGGATTTGAAAGAACTAAAATTAATTGATGGTTAACTACTAAAGTAGAATATATTAACTCAATATCTTTAGCAACAGCATCAAGATTATTTTTTCCTTCTGCAGTTTCAAGAAGTGAGTTGGCATATCTGCTTGATATTTTATATTCACTCATAAATTAATTTTTTGTTATTTCGCCAATATACTTGTTAACTATTTTTTTCTGAGCTTCTTTGTCTAAATTATCTCTCAATATTTTTTCGGCAGCATTAACAGCTATCTCGGCAATTTGGCTTTTTAATTCATTGAAAGCCGCTTCTTTTTTGCGATCAATCTCTGCAGCCGCCTCATCGATAATTTTTTTAGCTTGTTCCTTGCCTTCTTGAACTATTTGGTCTTTTAATTTATCAGCGTAAACTCTGCTTTGGTTAATAATATTTTTCGATTCTTCTTCTGCTTTTGCAAGGTTGACCTGATTTTGATCCAGTACTTTTTGAGCTTCTTGTTTTGCAATTTCTGCTTTTTCTAAAGATTCCTTAATAGCTGTTTCTCTTTGATCAAGTGCTGTTAGAATCGGCTTCCACGCAAATTTTTTAAGAATCAACAAAAGGACTATAAAAGTCACGAAAGTCCAGAATACAACTCCTGGATTTACATCAATCAAACTTCCACCGCCTTCGGAAGCTAAAGCCAAAACTGACAAGTATAAACCAAATATCATAAATTCATTTCCTATTATGAATTTTTAAATTCTTAAGCTTTAAAAGCTAAAAGGATACAAATTACCAAACCGAAGAATGCAATACCTTCAATTAAAGCAGCAGCAATAATCATTGCAGTTCTAATTGGTGCAATTGCTTCAGGTTGTCTTCCCATTGCTTCCATAGCTTGTCCGGCAAGTTTACCAATTCCTAAACCGGCTCCTATTACTACTAAACCAGCACCTAAACCGGCGCTTAACCAACCTATATTCATTTTTATCTCCTTAGAATTTTTTGTTTTATGAATAAAAATTAATGTTCCATGTGTTTAGCCATTCCAATAAAAAGCGCAGTTAACATTGTAAAAACATACGCTTGAATTAGAGCGACTAATAATTCTAGTAATTCTATAAAAAGTGCAAAACCAACTGAAACAGGTGCAACAACATAAGTATGCATGATAAAAATTAATCCCAGCAAGGAAAAAATAACTATATGCCCAGCTACCATGTTTGCAAAAAGACGAACACACAACGCAAACGGTTTTGTAAAAAGTCCAATCAATTCAATCAATGCCATTACCGGAATTATGAGTACAGGCATTCCTGATGGTACAAGATTTTTGAAATATTTTAATACTCCATAGGTTTTCATTCCGCTGTATTGTGTAACTATAAATGAAATAATAGCTAGTGATGCTGTTACAGCTATATTTCCGGTTATAGTTGCAGCATATGGAACCAATCCAAATAAATTGCTCAACAAAATAAAGAAAAATAAAGTAAGCATATATGGAAGGTATGATTCAAATCCTTTTCCAATTGCCGGTTTTACTATTTCATCTCTGACAAAAACTATAATAATTTCTAAAAAATTTGCAATACCTTTAGGAACCAAAGTATTTTTATATTTCCGGGCAGCAGAGATGCTTATTAAAATGAGTAACAAAGCTACTACCCAAATAAAAAAAACATGTTTCGTTATTGAAATATCTATTCCAAATAACTGAAGATGAGGCAAGTAAAGAGTTCCAAACGGCTCAAAATTAATTGAATTGCCATCCAAAACGTGATGCATTATCCAACTTGGATCGCTGTTATTTTCTGCTGTTTTTTTAACAGTATCGGCTATTGCTATCGATTTACTTATTTCCGTTGCAAACATAAATGTCTTTAAATTCCTCTAACAACTAGAAAAATTATTTCAAGTGTAAGGTAATATATGTAAAAAATTAAGATTGAAAATATAAAATTATTCCCATTTATATCCAAGAATTTGAATGAAAATATTATTAACAAAATTAGTACCAGTAATCTTAAAATCATACCCCTTAAAAAGCTTCCAATTGAACTTACGCCTTGCTTTTTATTAGCTATTTTAATAGAAATTAATGCAATTATAAAATTTATTGTACTATAGATTGAAGCTAAAAGAATTGAATAAAATTCTTTATAAGATATAAATGAAAAATAGTAGAGAAGAAAAGTTGTTAAAAATGGTATTGAGATGAAAATGAAACTTAACTTTAATAGTTTATTTTTAAACATTAATTACTTTAAAACTGTTTTGATAAAATTATACAATCCCGCTGTTATTCCTACAAAAGATGAAATAACTGTAAGAATTGGTTCTGTATTAAATTTATGATCGAGCCATAGTCCAAGAAATGCCATTGCAGTAACTGTTATTGCAAGCTGGGTTCCCAATCCAACATAACTAATCCAGTTATTATTAGAATTGTTATCTTTGTCTTCTTTATTATCTTTACCATTTACCCCAGAATTCATTTTCCATCCATTTTTCCTAAAATCAATGAGTTTGAATTATCTTTTCCGTTCATTGAACTTTTACCGTCAAAAATGGCTCCTTCTTCGATAATTAGAATTTTTGTTATTAAATCTCCTTTTAAAATTGAAGATGATTCTAAAGTAACTCTTTCTTTTGCGTTTACTAATCCATTTACTTTCCCGCCGATTATAATTGCAGATGCAATAACTTCGCCATTAATTTCTCCTCGCTGCCCAATTGTTATATTTCCTCCGGCATTTACATCTCCTTTAACAATGCCATCAATACGAATATTTCCTTTACTAGTTAATTTTCCATCCAGTACAACGCCTTCACTTATTATTGTAACTGCATGATTATCAATACTTTCTTTTTTCATCTTCAATTTTTATCTCCTCTAATTTATTAATAATAATTTTTTAGGATCAATTGGCTTCCCATTTTTCCAAATTTCAAAATGCAGATGCGGCCCTGTTGTAATTTCTCCAGTATTTCCGCTTAAGGCAATCATTTCTCCTTCATAAACTATGTCTCTAGCTTTTTTTAATAGTACACTGCAATGTTTATAAACGGTAATATATCCTCCCGAATTAGAAATTATTATCATATATCCATCTCTAACTGTATAATCTGCAAATACTACATAACCGCTGGATGCTGCATAAACTGGAGTTCCTTCTTTAACCACAATATCAATTCCCATGTGTCCTATTTCTGGGTTAAATCCTCTGCTAATAAATCCAATTGCCGGAGTAGTAAATATTGTTTGATCTTGTTTTATAGTGTCTTTGGGACTAAAAAGAAAATTTATAACTGAAAAAATATCACCACCATAAGGTGATTTCTTTTGATTGTTTTGACTCTTATTTTTTAATGAATCTATTAAACTTGAATCACCAAGCATAATTGCATTTTTCAATTGCTCGTTTGTTGATTTTAAATTCTCCAAATCTTTGGTTAAAAAAATTAATCTTTGATTCAATTCATCAATTAATTGTCTTTCCTGAGGACTTAAATTAGAATTTTGGGGAAAAATATTCTTTAATGGGGTAAGATTAATAATAAAATATCCAGCAAACAGCATTATTAAAGAATAAATCCCTAAAATTAATATTACTTTGTTAGAAGAGAATTGTCTAGATTTTGTTTCAATTCCTGCACGATGTGGCACAAAGAGAATTGAAAAACTTTTTATTTTTTTTATGTCTTTAAAATTCACGTTTAAATATCAATTTTAGTAAATAATTTTTAGCTATTCTTGAATTTCTCTAATATATCTTCAAATTTTATTTTTCCTTCTCTAAGCAATTTTGGAACGCTGTCGCTTAAATCGATCAAGGTTGATGCTTCATAATAACATTTTTTATCTGAATAAAAAATAGCGTCGGTTTCAGAAGAAAATTCATCTACAATAACTGAGGGGTCGACCATTGGCGGCTGATTGCTGCGATTTACACTCGTAGAAATTAAAGGCATTTGAAGTTCGCTTGTTAATTTAACACAAAATCGGTGATTAGGAATTCTAAATGCGGCAGTTTCTGTTCCCAGTATATCACTAGTTTTTGAATTTAGGCTAAGCACAACAGAAACTGGGTTTGGCCAAATGCTTAAAAGAAAATCGAGATGGTTCTCTGATTTTATTTCAATATATTTTAATAGTGTTTCAATGCTATTTATTAATAAAATATACATCTTGCCATGTTCTCTTTGCTTAATCTCTCCAATTCTTTTAACAGCTTCACCATTAAAAGGATTAGCACCAAACCCATATATTGTATCTGTGGGATAAATAAAAACCGATCCTTCTAAATATAATTTTTTAGCTTGCTGAACAGCTTTATCAAAATCAGAATCAATATTAATTAGCTCTGCATTTTTAGTTATATACATTAAGCATTTCCTTTAACTTTTTAATTACAATTTGCGGCTCTAATTCATAGCCGCAAGCAAAAGTATTTATTGGGCATTTATTATGTCCGTGTATGCCGCAAGGTTTGCATTTGAGATTATTCAAATTTATAAAAGAACTTATTTTATTGTAAGGATAAAATCCAAATTCTGGTACGGTTGAACAATATAAAGTGAGAACCGGAATATCTGCGCACATTCCAAAATGAGTAGGAGCGCTGTCATTCGAGACTAAGACTTTAACTCGTTTAAGCATTTCAATTGTTTCTATAATTGAAAACATTCCGGCTGATAAAATTACTTTATTCTGAAATCTTTCAGAAAGCTTATTGCAAAACTGCTTATCATTCTCATTTCCAATTAGAACAATTTTAAATGATTTTTCGAGTAAAAATTCAATTACATTTTCAAAATAATTCACTGGATATTTTTTAGTTTCCCAAATACTTCCTGGTGCAATTGCTGCAACGTTTCCATCTAAATTATTTTTATTATAGAATAAATCAACCTTTTCTTTTATCTTTTCAGAAATATTAATTTCTGGTAAAATTTTCCAATCTTCTTTATAACCTATAAGATCTAAATTTCTCTGGACCTCATGATGAAGCGGGACATAATCAATTAAATTTTTGTAAACATGCCTCATACTGCTTGTTGAAAAACCATAAGATTCTTTAACTCCTAAATTCATCACTATAAAACTTGTTCTGAAAGAACGGTGCGGTGAAAAAATTCTTGTATAATTATTTTTCTTAATTTCCTTAATAAAATTTAATAATGAAAAAATAGATCTATGCTTGCCTCTCTTATCAAGCGCAATAACTTTACTTACAAATGGAGATGAAGAAAATATTTCGGCGGTTACTGGTGTTGAGATAACATCAATTTCGCAGTCACGAAACTTCGTTTTTAATTTTTGAATCATTGGCAAAGTTAAAATTGCATCGCCGATAAACGCAGTTTGTATGACTAGTATTTTTTCCATTGAACAATCAATATTTCCATCTTTTATGCATCCACAACCATTGTTCGGGATTTTGCCTAATATATTTTTCTAAGTAATTTGTAAGACGCTGATTTATTTCTGCAATTTTTTCATCATCATCTTCCGGCAAATTATTCAATTCAATTTCTTCGAATTTAGTTTTATAGGAATCATCTTTTTGTCTAACTGAAATGCCATAAACTATTGGAGATTTAGTTTTTAATGCAAGTACTGCCGGTCCCGAATATACTGAAGCTTTTCTTCCAAAAAAATTCACACGAACTCCATCTGATGGCCCTCTTTGGTCTGCCACCATTGCAACAATATTTTTATCTTTTAATTCTTTATAAATTTGTCTTATCGATATTCCCAAAGGTACAATTTTATTTCCCCATCTCTCTCTAACATCATTTAACCATTTTGTAACATATTGGTTCCGCTGCGATTTAACAACAACCGAAAATGGAATTCCCATTTTCAAGGCAACTGTTATTGCCATAAATTCCCAGTTTCCAAAATGCGCAGATAACATAATTAAACCATTATTTTCATTATACTTTTTCCTTACAACATCCATTCCGCCAATTTGAATTGTTTTCACTATTTCTTCAGTGCTCATCCATGGCAAATACAAAATTTCAATTAACGTTTTTGCAAAGCTTTTATAACTTCCAAATGCTATTTGATTCACTTTCTTTTTGTCGTATTCAGGGAAAGCTTTTGAAATATTATCTAGCGTTGTCTTTTTTCTTATAGGAATTAAATAATAAAATATAAAGGCAAGAATAACAGAAAATTTTCTTGATAATTTTAATCCACAAAATTTAAAGAGATAGCTGAAACTTTTAAAAATTATATATTCTAATTTATCTTTCATTCAAAGTAAAAACAATTGCGAAAAAGTCACGCAAAGTTAACGATTTGAATGAATTAATAGAAATATTAATTCTCAGCTTAAAAGCAGATGTTAAAAAGAAAAAAATTTAAAGTTCCTTAAAATAAATTTTAATTAGCTATTTGAACTCTTTGCTGCCAGTTATCATCTCTTAATTCGCCGCGAGCAGTAGAATTTATTAGTTGATAATCTGAAAAACCTGTAAGATCTGCGAAAACAAAAATTACTCCGCCTTCTAAATCATTATAACTCCAAATCTCATAAGGTTTTGTATCTATTTCGTTCGGATGCCTTTCAATTTCGCTTGGTTCACCATATGTTATCAATATTCTTCCGCGGTCAGTTTTCCAACCAGGCCTGTTTAAGCTGCTGAATTTTTGATTACTTTCTTGAACGCGTTTCATATAATCCTGGAAATATTCATTGTGTTTTGTTCCATTCATTTCATCGCGCTTTTTCCAGAATTGGAAGAGAAACTCTCTTTTCCCTTGAACACTATCTAATTTAGAATATTGACTTACTTCTTGTGAGGTTGCAATGTATTTCGATTTAGCAAACAAATCATCACACTCTTCCGATGACATTATTCCGAACATGCTGCTTAAAACACTCGATTGCTGAACTCCCGCTGTATCCAAATTTTTTATTTTTGGATTATAAACAAAAAATCTTTTTGATGATGTCATTCCAATGTTGTCTATACTGTCAAGCACAGCTATTCTTAATGAGTAAGTATCTGTTGGGAATTTATGAATTGGTATAGTTCCTACTTCAACTCTTGATGGAATACCTCCAGCAACTTCTCTTGTGTTTCTGTAATAAATTTTTCCTTTACTATTAATAACAACACAATTTAATTTCAATGGCGTCTTTGATTGATTCTCATGCTCATAAACTTCATAATAATAAAATACAACCGGAATATTTTCTCCAAAAACTAAAGTTGGAATTGGAGTTACTTCAAAAGTATTTTTATAAAATATAGAATTGGTATTTGGACTGTTTTGAATAATTCTGGAAGCTAATTGTATATCGCTCACAGCAATTTTATCAACTTCAAACGGTTTTACAAATATAAAATCTGAAATAGTCTTTTTATTTTTCTCATTAAATTGATCAGTCACATTGACAGTGCATCTAAAAATTCCTTTTGGTAAAACAAAGTTTAGCAATCCAACTAAATTTTTATCAACTGAACTAGCAGAATCTAATGCAGGATATTTTAGCAGCCATTGCTTGTTAACAACCAGTTGCTTTGTTGTTGTATCCTCAATTGAAATCTTTAAAATTCCTTCAACAATTCTGTTCGCATCTACAACTTTTGGAGTTAAAACAGACTGGTTAAAGGAATAATAAAATTCGACATAGTTTGAGGTTGAGTCGTATGAAAATTGAGCATAATCAAAATCAAACAAGTTTGCATTTTGTTGAGAATAACTTTTTGTAAATAACGACAAAAATAAAACGGCAATAAAAATAATTTTGAATTTCATTTTACGGTATAAATTTTTAATAATATGTTTTAAATTTTCCTTTTTATGTAGAATTTCTCTCCCCATTAATTAAAATTCTTATTTGTGCTTTTTATCTTTCAAAAGCACAAACAAATTACCACATCATGTTTTATTTGTCAAGACTCTATTAAGGTAAGAATTAGAAGATTGAAATATTTTAACTATTTATTTTGGCTAGAAATTAATCTCGTCCTTTTCTAAGAACGAGATTAAATATTTTACAAACTAATTGCTGAAACGCTATGAACACCGCTTACAGATAAAATTGAATTTAATACTTCTTTATTAATTTCGCTATCAACATTAATAACAGTTAATGCTTCTTTTCCAATTTCAAATCTCCCCAGTGAAAGCCCTGCAATATTTATATTAGCTTCTGCAAGAATTTTACCAACATTCGCCAACATTCCTGGTTTATCAATATTGTAATAAAATAACATATGGCCTTCAGGCTTAAGCTCAAGATGGTATTTATCAATGTAAACAATTCTTCTTTCATTATTTCCGAAAACTGTTCCAGCAAAAGAACGTGTTTCTTTGTCTGTAATAAATTCTACTGTCATCAAGTTTGTGTAATTAAGATTAGCACTGCTTTTAGTTTCATTCAAACTAATGCCCATTTCTTTTGCAAGGAATGGAGCGTTAATTAAATTTACTCCTGCAGTTAATTTTTTTGAAAGAAATCCTTTCAAAACAGCAGTAGAAAGAAGTGTTGTAAAGTTATGAAGCATTTCGCCGCTGTAATTAATATTTATCTTTTTCAATTGTCCTTTATGCAATTGAGAATGAAGCGAACCTAAGTCCTCCGCTAATTTAACATAAGGCTCAAATTCTTTGTTGCTGCCAGATTCAATTGCAGCTGCATTCACAGCACCGCGAACACCTTTTTGATTAAAAAGATCCACAATCTGTTCCGCAATTTGAATTGCAACTTTCTCTTGTGCTTCATCTGTTGATGCACCAAGATGCGGAGTTGTTACAACTTTTGGATGTTGAATAAACGCGCCATTAAAATCTGGCGGCTCTGAAACATATACATCAAATGCAGCGCCGGATACTTTACCAGAATCAAGCGCTTTTACTAACGCCGCTTCATCAACAATTCCGCCGCGTGCACAATTAATTATTTTAACGCCGTCTTTACATTTCGCAATCGTTTCTTCCGAAAGTAAATTTTTTGTTTCGCTGCTTAATGGAACATGAACAGTAATGATATCTGATTTTGCAAATACTGAATCCAGATCGAGAAGTTTTATTCCAAGTTTAGATGCTACTTCTTCTGAAAGAACAGGATCAAAACCAATAATTTCCATTCCGAATGCTTTTGACCTTATGGCAACTTCCCTACCTATTTTTCCAAGTCCGATTATTCCAAGAACTTTCCCTTGAAGTTCGGTTCCTTTATATTTTTTGCGATCCCATTTTCCCGCTCTCAGCGATTGATTTGCTTGAGGAACGTTTCTGCACATTGAAAGCATTAATGCCATTGTGTGCTCAGCCGTTGAAACTGTGTTGCCGCCAGGCGTATTCATTACAATAATGCCTTTTCGTGTAGCAGCTTCTAGATTAATATTATCAACGCCGGCACCGGCTCTTCCGATAACTTCCATATTATCCATTAATTCAATTAAATCTGGAGTAACTTGGGTATCGCTTCTAACAATTAATCCGTTATAATCTTTAATAACTTTTTTAATTTCATCCTTTGGCATTCCAGGCTGATATGTAACTTGGAATCCTGCATTTTCCAAAATAATAACACTTTTTTTATCAACTGAATCAGTTATAATAATCTTCTTCATTTCACTCCAATTTTAAAAAGAAACTAGAATTTATAATTTCGGCTGTTATAAAGCTGAATTTAGCTTTTGAACTAAATGAGATTTTGGAACGGCACCAATAATTGTATCCTTTATTTTCCCATCTTTAAAAAGTAACAATGTAGGAATGCTTCTTACTCCATATTTAATTGATGTTTGTTGGTTTTCATCAACATCAAGTTTTCCAATTTTTATTTTCCCTTCATATTCGTTAGCAAGTTCTTCAACGATTGGGGCAATCATTCTGCATGGGCCGCACCATACAGCCCAGAAATCTATTAAGACTGGTTGAGTTGATTTAATAACTTCAGTTTCAAAATTATCATCTGTAATTATAATTGGTTTCATCTTTATCCTTACTTTAAAATTAAATTTTTAATATTGTTTTATCTTCAAACGCATTTTGCCCAACAAACTGTACAACGTCTTCGCCGCCATCAGCATGAATTAGTCCGCCAGAAATCCATTCTCCACCGTCTTTGCATAAAAGAGAAATCACTTTTGCTACATCTTCGGGATTTGTTAATCTGTTTCTTGGATTCTTTCTTTTTGCAACTTCAATCATTGGTACATTGCCGGGGATTTTTCTAAGCGCAGGAGTATCAGTTACTCCAGCCATTATTGCATTTACCGAAACATCCATATATCCAAGTTCAGTAGATAGTTGACGAACATGCGATTCCAATGCTGCTTTAGCTGCAGACACAGCTCCATAATAAGGTATTGCTGTATGCCCGCCTGAGCTTGTCATCGCAAATATTCTTGATTTCTTTTCAAGTAAATTTTCTGCTACAAGATCTTGGACCCAATAAACTAATGAATGTGCCATTACATCAAGTGTCATTTCCATCTGCGCTTTTGTAATTGATTGCTCATTGTTCATTTTAACAAATGGTTTAAGAGTGCCGAATGCAAGTGAATGCATAAGTACTTTAACAATTGCTTTTCCTTTAGCCATTTTTTTTATTTCAGAAATTATTTCTCCTCTTTTTACTTCATCAGCAGCATTTACATTAAAAAACTTGGATTGAGCACCAAAGGAATTAATTTGAGCAATAATTCTTTCAACATTAGGCATTGTTGCCTGTCTATCCAAATGAATTCCGAAAATATTATATCCATCTTCAGCTAACTTTAGCGCAGCTGCTTCACCAAAACCCGACGAGGCACCTAATATTAATGCCCAATAATTCTGGTTTTCCTTGCTACTCATTTTATCAATCCTTTTATAAAATTAAGGGATCAAATTTACTAAAAGCACGATAGTTAAACAACCAAAGGAGTTAATGAGATAATTTAATATTTTATAATAAATACATATTGTGAATAAAATCAAATATTAAAATTATTTTTTAAATGATTATGCTTCGAATTGAAATTTTATTTCTTCTTTGGAAGGATTACATCTTCACCAAGCAATTCGCTTATGGCAGTGAGAAATGAATTGGTCATCTTTATTCTATAATCTTTTAGAAAAAATATCCTTGGCTTTGAACCATTCGAAGAAAGATTTAAAAACAATGGAATTGTTCCCTTATTTTTTTCAAGGATTTTTTTCAACTGCTGTATTTTTTCAATACCGTGTTTCTTTTCATCAAAAACAATATTTACGCTGTGAAGAAATTTCTCTCTCGCTTCTTCCAATGGAAAAACATCATCAATATGAAGTTTTATTGCATCGCCGCTGCTTTCAGTTTTTCCAATTATAAATACACATTTCTCTTCCTGCAAATACATACCGCATTTTTCATAAACTTTGGAAAACATAAGTGCTTCACAAGAGCCGGAAAAATCGTCAAGTGTAAAGAATGCCATTGTACCGCCGGCTTTATCAATCTTAGTTTTTAATGCAGTAATTACGCCACACGCACGAACAGTATCTGTTGTTTCTTCAAGTTCTTCAGTTTCGCCAAGATGAATTGTTGCAAATGTTTTGTAGTCAAATTCAAACTTACTTAACGGGTGCCCGGTAACATAAAATCCTATTACTTCTCGTTCCTTGGCAAGTTTATATTCTGGTGACCAGTCTTCTGTATCCGGAAGTTTTGGTTCTGAAATTTTTACCTCTTCCTCAACTTCACCAAACAAGCTGTTTGCAGTTGTTAATTTCGAATTTCTAGATTTATGCCCCCATTCCAAAGCAGTTTCAACAGCCGAAAATAATTTTGCTCTGTTTGGCTCTATTGTATCAAACGCGCCGGCAAGCACTAATCCTTCAAGCGTTCGTTTGTTTACAATTCGAGTATCTACATTATTACAAAAATCAAAAATGCTTGTAAAATTTCTGTCGAGCGAATTTCTCGCTCTTATAATTTCTTCAACGGCAGATTTGCCGACATTTTTAATAGCCGACATTCCAAATCTTATTTTTCCTTTTTCAACGTTGAATGAAACTGTCGGGTTATTTACATCCGGCGGCAGAACTTCTATCTTCAGCTTCCGGCAGTCTTCTAGAAAGTTTGTAACTTTATTTGTATTGCCGAACTCATTCGTTAAGTTCGCTGCTAAAAACTCCGCTGTGTAATGAGCTTTAAGATATGCAGTTTGATAAGCAACAAAACTGTATGCAACTGAGTGGCTCTTGTTGAATCCGTAATTTGCAAATTTATCAATTGCATCAAAAATTTCCGCGGCAACTTTTTTTGAAATACCATTATTAGAAGCACCTTCAACAAACTTTTCTTTTTGTTCAGCCATTGCCTTTAGGTCTTTTTTACCCATTGCTCTGCGCAGAATATCAGCTTCGGCTAAACTCATACCTCCAACTCTATTTGCAATTTGAATTACCTGTTCCTGGTAAACAATAATTCCGTATGTTTCTTTTAAAATTGGCTCTAAAACTTTATCAAGATATTTAACTTCTTTTACGCCGAACTTTCTATCAATAAAGTCATCAATAAATTCCATTGGTCCAGGACGATATAGTGCATTCATCGCAGATAGATCATTCAAGCTTGTCGGCTTTAGCTTTTTTAAATATTCTCTCATCGGGCCAGATTCAAACTGGAAGACGCCGGTTGTTTGTCCTTTTGAAAAAAGTTGAAATGTTTTTTCATCATCCAAAGGAACATTGTCGATATCAACATCAACACCAAAATTCTTTTTCACAAGTTCAAGAGTATCACGAATAATTGTTAATGTGCGAAGGCCAAGGAAATCCATTTTAAGCAAGCCTGCGCCTTCAATCTCCTTCATATTGAATTGCGTTACAACTTCATCCTGCGAAACAGCGTTTGCAAGCGGAACATAGTTGCTCACATCTTCCGGCGTAATTACAACTCCGGCTGCATGTTTGGAAGAGTTGCGGTTCATTCCTTCCAAAACTTTTGCATACTTAATTAAGTTTTGAATGTCTGTTTCATTAGAATCTTTTACCCATTTTAATTCTGCAACTTCATTCAACGCTTGGTCAATCGTAAAAACTTTTCCAAACTTTGAAGGAATGTACTTCGTAATTTTATTTACGGTTGGAATCGGAATTTTAAGAACACGCGCAACATCCCTTATTACTGCTTTTGATGAAAGACGGTTAAAAGTTATAATTTGGCTTACGCAGTTTGTACCGTATTTTTGCCGGACATAATCTATCACCTCACCTCGTTTATCATCAGCAAAATCAACGTCAATATCGGGCATCGATTTTCTTGCCGGATTTAGAAATCGCTCGAAAAGTAAATTATAATTTAGAGGATTGATGTTCGTAATTCCAAGAGCATAAGCAACCAAGCTTCCAGCCGCGCTTCCTCGTCCAGGCCCGACTGGTATTCCCATCTTCTTCGATGAATTAATAAAATCTTGAACTATAAGAAAATATCCTGCAAATCCCATTTGCTTTATTGTTTCAATCTCAAAGTTGAATCGCTCTTCAACTTCTGGAGTAATGTCTTTAATTTTTCTTTGAAGGCCTTCTTGAGCAAGAAGCTCAAAATATTCTTCTAAAGTTTTTGCAGAAGAATCTTTCGGAATAGGAAACACTGGGAAAAAATATCCGCTTCCATCAAGGCTTACATCAATCTTCTCTTCAATCTCAAGCGAATTTTCAATTGCGCCTTTATAATTTTTGAAGAGTTTCTTCATTTCATCCGAAGATTTAAAATATACTTGATCGGTACCATACCGCAATTGCCTGTAATCGCTTCCGTTTTTATCTGATAGCAGCAAAAGAATGTTATGCGCAATTGCATGATCTTGCTCTATGTAATGACAGTCGTTGGTTGCTAATAATTTTATTCCGAGCTCTTTCGCAAGTTTTGGCATTCCTTCAAGAACCGGCTTCTCAACATCCATATTATGATCTTGGATTTCGAGATAAAAATCTTCCTCGAAAATTTCTTTATAAGTTTTAGCAACTTCTCTGGCTTTATCGTAGTTGTTATTTACTAAATGAGTGGCAACAACTCCGCCGGCACAGGCAGAGCTGCAAACTAAACCTTCTCGGTATTTACGTAAAAGTTCTAAATCAATTCTTGGTTTATAATAAAATCCTTCGGTGTGTCCGAGCGTAGAAAGCTTTGAAAGGTTTTTATATCCTTGCTGATTCTTTGCAAGTAGTATTAAATGATTATAATGTTTAGCTCTTTTCTTTCCATTTGGATTATTCTCATCGCTCTTGCCTTTATCAAACCGGCTTCCTTCGCTTACAACATAAGCTTCCATTCCGATGATTGGCTTAATGCCTTCCTTTTTTGCCTTCTTATAAAACTCAGCAATGCCGTACATAACCCCATGATCGGTTAGTGCAACAGCTTTCATATTATTTTTTTTAGCTGCTTGCACCAATCCATCAACCGTGCAGGCGCCATCCTGCAAGCTGTAATGTGTGTGGTTATGTAAGTGAACGAAATCCGACATTTTGTGTATGCCTTTGGCTTAATTTTTTTTTGAGTAAGAAAAGTAAGAATTGATTTTCTCGTTTGAATATTAATCATTATTCAATAGAAAAAAAAATTGACATTGGGGAAAATTTTTTCAATTAGCCCAGTCGTTCACGGCTGGGCTAATAAAGCAGGAAAATAAATGCAAAGGCATTCATGCCCTTCCCGGTTATTTCAGCAAAATCATTTTCTTCACATCGCGGAAGGCTTTTGTACTATCCATCGGCTTTAATAATCGAGAAAAAAGTATTCATTTAGTGAGTCTTTTTTTTCCAAACAAAGAATTTTATGCGGCATAAATTTCCAATCCGGTTTTCATAATTTCTTCAAGGAAACCGCTTTTATCTTCTCCGCTTTTAAAAATTAAAGGTTCGATGCGATGGTCTATATCCCGGCGCATCTTGTACAATTTAAATTCCGAAGTTAAAATATCATCTGGTAAATCATTCATAATAACTGCAACATCTATGTCACTGTTTTCATTAAAATTCCCTTTCACAAAAGAACCAAAAAGGATAATCCGCTTTACAGGGAATTCCTGCGCTGCTTTTTGAGCAAACTGTTTTACTTTTATTATAATTTCGTCTTTATCCATTTTGAAAGCCTTATCTAAAGCTAATTTAATAATAACAAATAAAAAAAGCACATGATTGGATTATGCCATGAAAAAATTTCTATATTATGTCGCAGCAATCTCACTTCAGTAAAATCATTTTCTTTACATCACGGAATTCCTTTGAGCCGTCCAGCGGTTTTGAATAGATTGTGTAAAAATAAATTCCGCTTGGTACATTATTAGCATTCCAGTTTGCTGTATAATAACCTGCATTCTGATTACCGTCTACTAATGTTGAAACAACTTCTCCCAGCAAATTATAAATACAAACTTTTACATAACTCGCCGCAGGCAATTCATACTTAATTGAGGTTGTTGGGTTGAAGGGGTTAGGATAGTTCTGTTGCAAAGAAAAACTTGTCGGCAAATCTTTATTTTGATCATTAACAGCAGTTATCATTTCTGAAAGTGGTCTTTTCCAAACACCATGATCTGTGCCTGCAAAAATATTTATTCCATAAACAATAAACGACCAAATAGGATTATTTCCTAGACCTTCATTAACTTGAGTCCAACTTGAACCATTGTTGGTTGAAAGATAAACCCCATAATTAGTTCCAGCAAAAAGGTTGTTGTTGCTACTGCAAAGTGAATTAACACTGGTATTTGTTAAACCATTATTAACAGCAGTCCAACTTGAACCATTGTTGGTTGAAAGATATGCTCCATTCAGACTTCCAGCGATAATATTTGTTCCACTTACAGCAAGAGAAAATATTTGTAAGTTTGATAAACCATTATTAACTTGAGTCCAACTTGAACCATTGTTGGTCGAAAGAAATACGCCGCCCCCATTGGCTCCAGCGAAAATATTTTTTCCGTTTGCAGCAAATGAGTAAACAGAGGTACTGGTTAAACCATTATTAACAGCAGTCCAACTTGAACCATTGTTGGTCGAAAGAAATACGCCGCTCCAAGTTCCAGCGAAAATATTTGTTCCGTTTGCAGCAAGTGAGTAAACATAGCCATTGGTTAAACCATTATTAACAGCGGTCCAACTTGAACCATTGTTGGTCGAAAGAAATACGCCGCTCCCAGTTCCAGCGAAAATATTTGTTCCGTTTGCAGCAAGAGAAGAAATAAAAGGAGATGATAAACCATTATTAACTTGAATCCAACTTGAACCATTGTTGGTTGAAAGATAAACTCCATTCGTAGTTCCAGCAAAAAGATTAGTTCCGCTAGCGACAAATGAAGAGATACTTGTATTTATGAAACCTTTATTAATATCCAACCAGCTTATACCGCTATTTGTTGATAAATAAATACCTAAATATGTCCCAGCAAAAAGGATATTTCCGTTGACCGCAAATGAAGTAACGCGGGTATTTGGCAAACCACTATTAATTGGTGTCCATGTTGTACCATTATTATTTGAAAGATATGCTCCATTCAGAGTTCCAGCGAAAATATTTGTTCCGTTTGCAGCAAGTGAGTAAACATAGGCATTGGTTAAGCCATTATTAACAGCAGTCCAACTTGAACCATAATCAGTAGATATGTATACCCCCCCACCCCAAGTTCCAGCAAAAAGGTTGTTGTTGCTACTGCAAAGTGAATTAACACTGGTATTTGTTAAACCATTATTAACAGCAGTCCAACTTGAACCATTGTTGGTTGAGAGATAAACTCCATCATTAGTTCCAGCAAAAAGATTATCACTAATTACAGCGAATGAT
Source organism: Bacteroidota bacterium (assembly GCA_021824145.1). Taxonomy (GTDB): domain Bacteria; phylum Bacteroidota; class Ignavibacteria; order Ignavibacteriales; family Ignavibacteriaceae; genus FEN-1297. The sequence continues at coordinate 36,533 of JAKALM010000018.1, read as the reverse complement.
ATTACAGTTTTATTAATCAACCCTTTATTAACCTGTGTCCAACTTGAACCATTGTTGGTTGAAAGAAATACGCCGCCCCCACCGGTTCCAGCAAAAATATTATTTCCGTTTGCAGCAAGTGAGTAAACCATGGCATTAGTTAAACCATTATTAACAGCAGTCCAACTTGAACCATTGTTGGTCGAAAGAAATACGCCGCCCCCACCGGTTCCAGCAAAAATATTTTTTCCGTTTGCAGCAAGTGAGTAAACATAGGCATTGGTTAAACCATTATTAACAGCAGTCCAACTTGAACCATTATCTGTAGTTAGATAAACACCACCTCCTGCAATACTTCCAACAAAAAGATTATTACCGCATAATTTAAGTGAAGTAATTGATCCTCCATATGGCCCATTAGTTTGCACCCATTGTGCATTTGTTATTATTGTAGTTAATGATAAATAAAAAAAAACTAAAAATAATTGTGAATTTTTTCTCATATTATAATTCCTTTACTTCCATTTATATTGAGTTGATCAAATAGTTATTTAGAAAAATATATTTTAATCTTCTGCGCAGCATTAAGCGCTGTTTGTATTGTAGAATATTGGGCTGGCACGTTTAAAGTTGTTTGCGGATATACAAAAAAACAAAAAGAAAAAACAAAAAGAACAACTGCGATACGTATCATAAAGCACTCCGAATTATTTTAAAATATTTCCTAAACATTTATGTGAATTAAATTGTAAACCGTTCCGTTGAAGCCGGACAGATAAAAACGGTTGTACATTTTTCTTTCTTTTCTTTTTTCTACTTCATTCACCATTAACACCAAACTTCAGTTATTTGGACAAAGACTCAACAACCCACCTCTACTCCAACCATTCACATTAACCCAACCATTCACTTTACCCTGGCCATTCACTTTACCCCAGCCGTTGACGTTACCTCAACCATTCACATTAACCCAACCATTCACTTTACCCCAGCCGTTGACGTTACCCCAGCCGTTCACGGCTGGGAAAAGAAAACAATACTCAAAATACTTAAGGGCATTCATGCCCTTGCTCTTAAAACAAACCAAAATATTTTTCTAAATTCATTTAATTATTTAACGCCATGAATGGCGTATTAATTTTTCTTTTTTTATCTCTCCCAGTCGTGAACGACTGGGCTAATCGTGAACACTGAGCTAATCGTGAACGACTGGGCTAATCGTGAACACTGAGCTAATCGTGAACACTGAGCTAATCGTGAACGACTGGGTTAGCGTGAACAACTATGCTAGAGTATACAACGGGCTAGTTTGAACGACTATTCTATATCTGAATTATAATTATTTAAAATGAAATTTTAATCCAGTCGTTCATCAATCGTTCACGATTAACCATGACATTCACGTTACCTCAGCCATTCACATTACACCAGCCGTTGACGTTACCCCAGCCGTTCACGGCTGGGAAAAGATACTGACACTAAAAACACATGAGGGCATTCATGCCCTTACACTTACGACAAATACTTTGCATCATACTCAATCCTGTGCAATTTCAAAAAATTTTTTAATTCATCAATAAAGTTTTGTTTTTTATGATGCTGCTCTTGGTTCGTTATATAATTCCTCACTCTTTCAACTTGAGATTCGCTTACGGAAAAAGCAGAATATCCTTCCTGCCATGCAAAATGAGAACTCGTTAATTTCTCTGAGTTTATCCAGTGCGAAGATTCCCCCTTAAAAATATTCAGCACTTCGCTTATTGCATATTTTGGATTGAGCGGCAATAATATATGACAGTGATCAGTGTAACCGTTAATCACCTCTATTGTCAGCCCCTTCTCTTCGGCTTTCTTTAAGATATGATTAAATAATTTATCTCTGACTTCCTTTGTTAAACAGGGAGTGCGTTCTTTTGTACTCCAGACAGAATGAATCCAGATTTTATAATAAACGTGTCCCATTATTTTTCTTTCTAATATTAGTTATTCTATGAATGCCATGAATGGCATAAAATATTTTTTAATTTATTATTTCCCAGTCGTGAACGACTGGGCTAATCGTGAACGACTGGGCTAATCGTAAACGACTAGACAAATCATGAACGACTAGACAAATCGTGAACATCTTTGTAATACTATAACCCAGCCGTTCACGGCTGGGCAAAAGAAAACAAAATTAAAAATTATAGAGGGCATTCATGCCCTTAAATATTTATTTCGGCTGATCCGGATTTACAGGCGGAGGTGTATCGTTTCCGCCGCGTCCATTGCTTTTTGATACCGGCTCAAATGCTATTAACATCTCCTGGTCATCTGCATACTTTGCTTTAATGTAATTTCTAATTCCTTCTATCGCACTCTTTGATACTTTCGCTGCCTCATCTCTTGCCGCTGTTGCTGCCTTCTGATTTTTCTTAGCAGTCTGCTGGGCTGTATTTGCATCGTACATTCTTTGCGAGGCTGTACTTATACTGTCAATATCTGCCTCCGTCAATCCGTTCTTTAATAACGATGTTTTGTACTCGGTACACATTCCAGCTAAATAATCGCAGTAAGATCTGAATGCCTCCAGTGCCTTCGGTACTTTCTCATCTATCTTGAATAGCTTCTGTACTTTTTTGTCATTCATAAATCCGCTTTTTACTGCATTCCCAATTCTTTCTATTAGCACCTTCGTATTAGATACTATTTCTTTTTCTTCCACTGTCTTATTGTCGCCAACTTCTACAGCTTTTACTTGTGCTTTATCTTTTGCATCAAGATCGGATTGGGCGGCGGTAAGTGCCTCGTATTTTTCCGGCGGGAATCCATCCGCATCAAGTTTAACGCGCCTATCGTCTATAGCTTTTATTGTGGCTGCGCCTTCCTCTTTTAGGTTATTGATTCTTTTATCCATAACTACTCCTCATTTTGTTTGTTGATTGTTTTCACTCCCCTTTTTCGGGAAATGTCTTTTGATTATATAGAAAAAATTTGCTGCTTTTTGGAAAAATCTATTGTTTTTTTTACAAAAAGTATTTTTTTAACTAAAACCCATCATTTATAAACCTAAACCAATCTTTTTTTTACATAAACCTGTGATTTATAAACACGAACTTGTATTTATTTTAGCCGTACCAATCATTTGAAAATCCAAACCTGTGATTCGTGAACGTGAACCTATATTAATTTCGGATGAACCTGTCATTTGAAGACTTGAACCAGTATTAATTTTGGGTGAACCAGTCATTTAAAAAACTGAACCTATAATTTATTTGGCAGTACCAATCATTTGAAAACTATAACCAGTATTTCATCTAACAAGACAAACTATTTAATTTACTTATCCTTCAATTCTTCAAAACAAATAAATCATTCCTATGCTTGCTTTATCATTAGTAGCATTTTAATTATAATGGGGCTGTCCAAAAAGTAGAGTAGAAGTCATTGCGAGGAGTGAAACGACGAAGCAATCTTTTGTTTTTAATTCAAAATTCAGATCACTTCTCTTCGCTCGTGATGACAACATTACTTTTGGGACAGCCCCTCGACGTGATCTTATAAGTGTTTATATCTTTTAACGTTTAGAACTAATTGCCCCTATTCTTGCATATCAATCCCTTATTCATTTGATCATGCAATTAGTTCTTTAGTTAGATATATGAATTTTTGCAGTTGGTAATTTTTAAGTTAATGTTCATTTAATGAACCCTTTTAATTTTCGGTAATTTTTGCTGATCAAAATTACTAAAATCAATTTGGAGTTGTCAAGTAAAAAATTCCATATTACAATAACAAGCTTGAAAACCTGTTCACTTGATAAAAATTTTACTTCTGTCCCGTGTGCCCAAATCCGCCTTCGCCGCGTTTGCTTGAATTTAACTCATTGTTTTCTTCTATCACTGCATGATAGACTTTGGAAACTACAAGCTGCGCAATTCTATCGCCGCGTGAAATTACAAAATCTTCTTTGCCGAAATTCATCATAATAATTTTTACTTCGCCGCGGTAATCAGAATCAATTGTACCGGGAGAGTTTAAAATTCCAATCCCATTCTTAATTGCCAGCCCGCTTCTTGGCCTTACTTGAATTTCAAATCCCTCTTGAATTTCAACTGAAAGATTAGTCGGAACTAAAACAATTTCTGAAGGATGAATTATCATTTCATTTTCAACTGCGGCTCTAATATCCATCCCCGCGCTGCCTTCCGTAGTATATAAAGGAAGCGGAATGTCATTAAATTCTGAACTAATTCTTTTTATCTTTATGAAAATTTTTTCTGTCATATTTTTTTATCTTAATTGTTGATTTGTCTAATTGCTAAATCAGAGTTTTGCGAAATAAATTTTTCACGTTAATGTCATTTCGACCGAAGGGAAAAATCTCATGTTTATAAAAGATTTCTCAGTCGATGACTCCATCGAAATGACAGACAAGCTATTTTGCAGAAACTCTATTGTTAAAACTATTTCACAGTTGAGCAATTAAATTATTATGGCTTCAATTTCTGCGTCATGAATCTATTCTTTAGAAAAAGAAATTCTTCTTTGCCGATATTAAAAATCAACAGCATTATAATAAACAAAAGAAGAATTAAAAATTTGTTTGTAAGAGTTAAAAATCCTCCAATGAATTGTGCATAATAAATACCAGCAACAATAGCTATTGAAATGAAAATTTTTGCGATCTTTCCGTATTCGTAATTTATTTTATAAAACCTCTGAGTTACAAAAAAATAAATTACTGCCATAACAAAGTATGCGGCAAGCGTTGCAAAAGCCGCACCCATGATTCCCCATATTGGAATAAGCCAAAAATTAACTCCAATATTTACTGCAGCACCTACTATTGTAATAATCGGGACATAAAGACTTTTTTCTTCGATAAAAATTCCGACGGTAAAAACAGTATAGATTCCAAGGAACATATAACCGAAAAGAACAACCGGCACAATTACTAATCCGCTTAAATATGCAGGTCCTATAATTGTATGATGATAAATGCTTATCTTCGCCAAATCAGAAATGAAAAGCGAAAGGACTACTAATATTAGGCTTGCGGCAAGAGTAAAGTAAGTTAAAACTTTCGCAAAAATTTCCTTTGCATTTTTTTCTTTTGCATTTTGAAGAAAGAACGGCTGCCACGCATATTGAAACATATTTACAAAAAGCATCATAAAGATTCCAAGTTTGTAATTTGCGCTGTACAATCCGCTGGTGCTAAGGTTTGTTAAGTGAGTAAGAATTGGCCTATCTATACTTTGAATCATCATCGCTGCAAGTCCGGCTGGCAAATACGGCAAGCCAAACTTTAATAATTTTTTTAGCAATGGAAAATAAATTTTGATTTTTAAATTCTCCGCAACTGTTGGAATAAGCAGAGTGAATGAAACCAATGTTGCTGCTAAATTGCTTAAGAAAACTGCTTCAATTCCCATCTTTAATTTTAGAATTAAAAAGAGATTGAGAATAACATTAACAGTAATATTAATAAGCTTAAACGCAGAAAACTTTTTCGCTTTGTGTTCTAGCCGAAGAGTAAGGTAAGGAATAACATTTAATGTGTCGATAAATAAAATTCCGATAACATAATTCATCAGATAAAAATTATTTGATGGAATATCCAGTATTGAAAATATCGGAGCTTTGAATAAATAAACTATTCCGCTTAAAATAATTCCTACACCAAATACAAAAACATATGGCGTAGAAAAATTATCCTTTTTATCGCCAAGCTCAATGTTAGAAGCATACTTTAGATAAGCTGCGTCCATTCCATAAATAAAAATTACGTTGAAGATTCCGATAAACGCATAAAAGTTGGTGAAGATTCCAAAGTCATGTGTATTAAAAACATGAGTATAAAACGGAGTTAACAGAAAAGTTAGAAATCTCCCCACGATAGTGCTAATACCGTAAATGCCAGTGTCTTTGGTTAATTGTTTTAATTTATCAAACATCATAAAAAATTACAAAATCATTCTGATATTTTTACTTCGAGAGAAATATCTAAAGCTTTTACGCTGTGTGTAAGTGCGCCAACGGAAATAAAATCAACTCCGGTTTCTGCAATATCTTTTACTGTGTTTAAATCAATTCCGCCGGAAGCTTCGGTCAAACATTTTCCACCGATAAACTCAACTGCTTTTTTCAATTCAGACAGTTGAAAATTATCGAGCATTATAAAATCTATATTACAATTTAATGCTTCCTCAACTTGCTTAAGATTTTCCGTTTCAACTTCAATTTTAAAATGCGAATTATTTTTCTGATTAAATTCTTTGCACAATTTTACGGCTTTTGTAATCGAGCCGGCAACAGCAATATGATTATCTTTAATCAAAAACATATCATACAAACCGATTCGGTGGTTTGTTCCGCCGCCGATTTTTACAGCAAGTTTATCTAAAGTTCTTAATCCTGGAACAGTTTTCCGGGTATCTAAAATCTTTGTTTTTGTATGTTTAATTTTTTCAATATACTGATGAGTTATTGTTGCAATTCCGCTCATCCGCTGCAGAAAATTTAGAGCAGTTCTTTCCGCAGTTAAAATTGATGATGCCTTGCCTTCAACTTCAGCAATAATTTCTCCGCTTTGAATTTTTTCACTATCATCTATCCTTTTATTAAAAATAAGTTTAGGGTCAACAATATTTAAAAGTATTTCGACAATTTCTAATCCGGCAACAATTCCATTTTGTTTTGCTAAAAATTCTCCTTTGCCTTTTAATTCGCTGCCGACAATTGCAGAAGTTGTAATATCTCCGCTTCCAATATCTTCTGCTAAAGCATCTCTAATAATTTTTTCTAAATCATTTCTATTCATTTTGAATTTTTAATTGTTAAAGAACTTTTTCATCGCATCAACAAAAAATTGCGGCGGCCTTGAAGGTTTCTTCGTACTTTCTTTTATGAAAACAAGTTCAGTAAAACCTTCAGCAAGCAATTCATCAGTTTCTTTTCTTATAACTTTATAATCGATATGAATTTTAAATACTGGATTCTCTTTTACAAGTGATTCCACAATTAAAATATCATCGTACTTCGCTGGAATTATAAATTTTGCATAAGTCTCCAGCACCGGCAATTGATAACCTTTACTTTCAATTAAGTTATAAGGAAGACCATTCTCTCGCAGCATTTCTGTTCTGCTTACTTCGAAATATTCAAAATATTTTCCATTGTAAACAAACTTCATTTGATCGGTATCTGCGTAACGAACTCTTATTTCTGTTTTATGAATTAACATTTTATATAAAGAAAATAAAAATTGAGTAATCTAATTTATTAAAAGGAAGGTTAAAATGGCGATAATGTATAGTTTAAATCTTTTCCCATTCTTCCTTGGATATATTTGCCTGTTTCAGAATTTTAGATAATAATTCTTTTCCAATTTCACTTTTATGTGGGTTTGGATTTGTAATGGTTAAGGTTTCTCTTATCATAAATGGGTGTTTACCTCCCGAATAAGGTCCATCGAACCCGAACAATTTTAAATTTCTAACCAAATCTTTTTGTTTGATTGGACCAAATGGCGGCATTAGGCAGCAGTTTCTTTTTTTATTTTTATTCTAACGCCATCAACAGGAGGAATAGGGAGGTTTTTATAAATACGAAATAATACCCACTCTTCTAAAACTTCTTCAAGCTCATTTCTACATTTTTCTAAAGTATCTGCGTTTGCATACACACCGGGGCATTCATGAATCTCACCGTAAAAGGATTTATCATCATTTAAGATTTCATATCTAGCGTGATCCATAGCTTTTTTAATATACTTTGTCAGCATAATATCTTCCTACTCTACAAACTCGCCCATTCTGCCAAATTTTTCAAGACGGTTTTCAATCAACTTATCAGGTTTTATTTTAATAAGCTGCTGAAGTTCTTCTTTTAAAATTGCTTTTAAATTTGCAGCAGCTTGTTGATGATCTTTATGTGCGCCGCCAAGTGGCTCAGGCACTATTTTATCAATTAATTTTTGTTCCAATAGATCTGGTGCGGTTAATTTCAATGCCTCAGCTGCCTGCTCTTTATAGTCCCAGCTTCTCCACAAAATGCTTGAACATGATTCCGGACTAATAACTGAGTACCAGCAATTTTCCAACATTAAAATTCTATCGCCTACTCCAATTCCTAAAGCTCCGCCGCTGGCTCCTTCGCCGATTATTACAACAATTATCGGAACCCGTAGTTTACTCATCTCAAAAAGATTTTTTGCAATAGCTTCTGCTTGTCCGCGTTCTTCAGCTTCAAGTCCCGGATATGCGCCCGGCGTATCAATCATTGTAATTACAGGTTTATTAAATTTCTCAGCAAGTTTCATTAGTCGAAGAGCTTTTCTGTAACCTTCCGGATTCGGCATTCCGAAATTCCGGTACAAATTTGTTTTTGTATCTCTTCCTTTTTGGTGTCCGATTATCATTACTTTAAATTCATCCAATTGTGCAAATCCGCCTACAATTGCTTTATCATCTTTATAGCTTCTATCACCATGAAGTTCAATAAAGTTGCTTGTCATTGCATAAATATAATCCAGCGTATAAGGTCTATCAGGATGGCGTGCAAGTTGCACTCTTTGCCAGCGGGTTAGGTCTTTATACACGCCTTCTTTAAGTTCTCTAACCTTTTCTTCTATCTTGATAATTTCACCTTCAATATTCATTTTATCAGAAAGCTGTTTCATTTCTTCCAGCTTTGCTTCTAGTTCTACAATTGGTTTTTCAAAATCTAAAACTGTCTTTGCCATATTTTATTAAGCCCGATTTCCCCACATCTTGTTTAAAGTTTTTCCTAAAATTTCTAAATCAAGCCAGATACTTTGATTTTTTGCATACATAATGTCAAGCTTATCGCTGTCTATGGAATCTTTATTTTCAATGTACCAAAAACCTGTCAGTCCTTGTTTCCCTAAATAAAGATTTTTATTATCAGCATGCTTCGGTCCTACAAAACTCATTTTTCTAGTAATTATATGTGGAACATTTAAGATAAATTTATTGAATTCGCTTTGTTTCTTAGTCACCTTAACGATCAAATATATGAAAGGAAAAATAAAAATCAAAACAATTGATGCTAGCACAAAGTCAAAAGATGATTTAAGCAACTTCATTATTGGCTGCGATATATTGTAATTTATTTCTATAAGTGGCATGTCATCTAAAAGTGAAACTGAAGTTTTTCCAACCAAAAAATCAAGATTGTTTCCAACAATTTTAAATTCCACATTTTCATTTTGGCAAGAAGAAACAATTGCCATCATTTGATTATATGTAAGTTCTTCAGATGAAAAAATTACCTCTCGAATTTTTCTTTCACTTATCACTTTTCGAATGTTATCAATGGTTCCAATTATTTCAAATCCATTTACAATTTTTCCAACTTCTTTATTTGATTGAGCAATCAAGCCTGAAATTGAATGTAAATCTGTCTGTTTTGTTTTTAATTTTTCGGCAAGATAAACTGCATGAGAATTACTCCCAACAATGATGGTTCGCTTATTTGTTAATTCATCTTTATTCAATCCAACTTTGAAGAACACTTTAAGTATTACTCTCCAAAAACTAAGAGAGAAAATTAAAATGGAATAAGTAATTAAAACTGTAGCTCTGCTGTATGCGTATTGCTTGAAGAAAAATGTAGAAGCAGAAAGAAGAATAAAGCTTATAAATATTGCTGCTAAATTTTTTAAGACTGACAGCGAATCTTTTTTATAAACACCAGAAAGAGATGCTACAAATAAATGCAGCAATGCCGGGATTGTAAAAATTATTGGGTAGCTGTAAAATGGAAATCCATGCCAGCCGCTTATTTTAACATAAATTTTGTTTGAAAAATAAAGTGAAAGATTAAAAATGATAAAATCCAAAATCGCAGAAAGAAAAATCAATTTTCTTCTGCCTAACCAAGCAAAAAATTTCCTAAATGAAATAGCAGAATGAAGAATTAGCTCTACCAAAAATGAACTCGATAAATGTTTCTTCACAAAAAGATTCATCGCTTCATAAAATATTTTTGTTTCATCAAGACTGCTTCGCTTTGTACTTTCTCCTTTGTAATGAATTATTTGAGTTGAATGTACATAAAATACTTTGTAGCCGGCTTTTTGAATTCGGTAGCACAAATCTAAATCTTCACCGTACATAAAAAAGTCTTCATCAAAGCCGCCAACTTTTTCGTAAACTTCTTTTCTCATCATCATAAATGAACCGGAAATAGCATCAACTTCATAAGTTTGGTTTTCATCAAGATAAGTGAGATTGTAACGAGCAAAAATTTTGCTTTTGGGAAAAATTGAACTTAAACCTGTTACTTTGCAAAATGATGTCCAAGGACCGGGGAAGCTCCTTCTACATGCAAGTTGAAGTGTGCCGTCCGGATTCAAGATTTTACAGCCGGCAATTCCAGCTTCGGGAGTAGATTCAAAAAATTTAAACATCTTTTGAATTGTATCTTCGCCTAACAAAGTATCGGGGTTAAGAAGAAGAATATATTTTCCATTTGCCTGTGCTAAGCCTTGATTATTTGCTTTTCCGAATCCAGCGTTTGTAGAATTAACAATTAATTTAATTTCTGGAGTTGAGAAAAATTTTTCTTTAATAAATTCAACACTGCCGTCATCAGAAGCATTATCAACAATAATTATTTCGTAAGAAATTCCCCTAGCAGATTTGTTAATAGAGTGCAGAAGATTCTGCAGAAATTCTTTAACATTATAATTGACTATGATGATTGATAAATCCAAATCAATACCCAATTATTGAAGGCCAAAAATACTTCTGATTCTCAATTTCCAAACCATAAAAACAGCTTCACGAACAATTTTTTTAGACATTTTTGAGTGTCCCATCGTGCGGTCTACAAAAACAATAGGTATCTCGCCAATCTTAAATCCTTTTTTCCATGCATGAAAAGTCATTTCAATCTGGAAAGCATAACCATTCGATTTCACTTTATCAAAATTAATTGATTCAAGAACTTTTCTTCTAAAACATTTAAATCCGCCTGTCGCATCGCGTATTGGTAATCCGGTTACAAATCTTGTATAATAGTTTGCAAAATAACTTAATAAAAGCCTGCGCATTGGCCAGTTTACTACATTAACGCCTTTTACATATCGGCTGCCCAAAACAAGATCATATTCATTCATTGCTTTCAAAAAATTTATTATTTCTTTCGGATCGTGAGAAAAATCAGCATCCATCTCAAATATAAAATCATAATCGTTCTTAAGCGCATATTTGAATCCCTCTGTATAAGCTGTTCCTAATCCCATCTTTTTTTCTCTTCGTAGCAACTTGACTCTTTCGTTAGTTTTAGAAATTTCTTCAACAAAATTTCCTGTTCCGTCCGGAGAATTATCATCAACAATTAATATATCCAAATTCTCCTTGTATCTGTTAAGAAGCTCTGGAATTATCAACTGGATGTTTTCCATTTCGTTATAAGTTGGTATGATGACTAAAGATTTTTCTGCCATATATTTATAATAAATGATTAATAAATCTTAATTTTATTTATAGTAAAAACCTTCTTCTAAAATTATAATTTTGAATTTTTCATTTTTTAATTATTACTCGTAATGCCCTTTACCCAGTAAAACAATAAAAACAGTTCTGAATAAAATTTTGAAATCCATCCTTAATGACATATTCTCGATATAAAATAGATCGTACCGTAATTTTATTTTTACGTCTTCAATCGATTCATCATATTTATGTTTCACTTGCGCCCAGCCGGTAATTCCTGGACGAACTTTCAATCTTCTTTTATAGTATGGAATTTCTTTTGAAAGCATTTCAACAAAATATGGGCGCTCAGGACGCGGCCCGACAATGCTCATTTCACCTTTTAATACATTTATCATTTGCGGAATTTCATCAATTCTTACTTTTCTAATTAACTTTCCTATTTTTGTAATTCTGGGATCATCTTTCTGCGACCAAACAGGGCCGGTTAATTTTTCTGCGTCTTTTCGCATTGAGCGAAATTTTATCATCTTAAAAATTTTACCATTAATCCCGCATCTTTCTTGCGTAAAAAATATTTTACCTTCGCTGTCAATTTTTATCAACACAGAAGTAATTAAAGTTATTGGCAATGTAATAAATAATATTGTTAGTGAAACAAAAATATCAAGCAGACGTTTTAATTTCTTTTCCCATTCAGGCATTAATTGCGGCATAATATCAATTAAAGGGATGCCGTATATTTGACTTGTTCTTGCCTGCCCGCTAAGAATTTCATAAAGATCGGGAACGATTTTTAATCCGACATTTTTATTTTCACACTTTGCAATTATTTCAACTAATTCATCGCGGTCTTCTTTTTCTAATGCAATAATTATCTCTTTTGCATTTTGTGCGTCAATTACATCTTGAAGATTATTAATTGTCCCAATGCTTTTAATGTTTGAGTATTCAAAAACTTCATTCGAATTATTTGTGTTTATAAATCCGATAACATCTAATCCTAATGCTCGATGCTGTTTTAATTGATTGAAAACTTCTTTTGCTTTTTCATTAAATCCTACGATAAGTGCATTCTTTCTTCCAAATCCTTTTATCAATAGATTTCTTTGCAGGCTTCTAACTAAAAGTCTTCCCAAACCGACTAAGAATAAAAATAACCCCCAGTAAATAAAAATTAAAATTCTGGTTGTTGATCCAACTCCATGAATATAATCATCAATAAAAATGAGGAAGAATAAAATAAAGATTCCAACAAACGAAGCTTTAAATAAAGTGGATAGTTCATCAAATCTTGAGGCAGCAAACCATGTGCGGTACATTCCGACAAAAGTAAATATAACCAGCCAATAAAAATAAATTACAAACATTGGAAGGTAAAACTCTGGCATTGAAAGTAATTCAAACCAGCCTGAACTTACGCGAAGTTGGTAATAGATTAACCACGCAAAGTTGATAGTAAGAAAATCTAAAGTGATTACTAATATTTTTTCTAGTTTTTTATTCAAATCACTAATTGTTTTAAAAAATAAAATCTAAATAAATGATTTTTAAAAAATCATTATTCATTATTTATTGAGATTTTTTAGTTCGTCAACAAGATAGTTTTCAAAATTATCAACTATTTTATCCCAGCTTAAAGTCTCTCTAATTACATTCGCGCCTTCAACCATTAACTCTTCTCTTATTTTAGGATTTTTTATTATCTCAACAACATGTCTTGCAAACTCATCTGGATTGTTTGCAACAAAAACATATTTATAAAGATTTTTGGGTAAACCGCCAACTGCAATGGATGTAGCCACGACTGGGACTCCTAATGCAATAGACTCCAAAACCTTATTTAACGTTCCAGCTCCAAATCTTAGCGGAGCTACATTAACAGCACTCTTTAAATACTCAGCTTTTATATCTTGTACAAATCCTGTAACATAAACATTATAACAAGAAAGGTCTTTAATTTTTTTTGGTGGTTTTTGTCCGACAATAAATAATTCTGCTTTACTGTTATATTTAAGAATTATGGGGAAGATATCTTTGGCAAAATAAATTGCCGCGTCATAATTTGCATAGTATGGCATATTGCCCGTAAAAATTATTCGATTAACTTCGTAATTAACTTTATCATTTTTAAAATAATCAATATCAATTCCATTATTCAAAATTTTAATATTTGTTTTTATTCCTTTTTTCTCTAAGAATTCTTTATCAACTTCCGAACAAATAAAAAGTGTATGAAATTTTTCAGCAATCTTTTCATATTTATCTATTCGTTGTTGTTCTATCTTAATAAAAAATTTGATAAAAGGATTATTCTCTATCTCAGCAAATCTTTTAAGATACAATGAAACTGCATCTGTAAAATCAATAACATTAATTTGCTTATCTTTTTTATTATTTGAATCTAAATATTGAGCGCTCCGGATAAGATGGTAATAAGCTACATCAATATTTTCATTTAAAAATATTTCAGCTAATTTTTTTTTCATCTTTTTCGATTGAAACCATGCAACTTGAAAAGGTAATTTAGAAAAAATTGCTATGAATAAATTCCATATTGACTCGACATAGGAAAGTTTTACCGTTTCAATTTCAATCCCTAATTTTTTAAGATTTTCTAAATCATCAAGTTGATTATTGTTTCTTAAAAAAGTAACAATTTTAACAGAATTATTTTTTGTTAACTTTTTGGCTATGTTAAAAATTTTTAACTTATCACCTCTAAACGGCGGATAAGGAATTCGTGGTGTGATTATTAAAATATTCAATTTAGATTATGATTAATGATGTAGATTTTCCTAATTTCTTAAATAAAATTTCTTTGCTCTATTACTTCGTTTACTTTATCAAGGTTTATAATTATCTGGACAAATATAATTAAAATAGGAATATTTTTATAAATTATTTATTTTCGCATCAAATTATGAAGAATCTGAGGTTTTGATGTTGATACATACCGATTGCCGTTTTTATAGAGGCGATATACCTTGCCAGCCGCACAAAAAAAATGGTTACCATTGTGAAGACTGTCCACAATATAAAAAGGTATCAAATAATATTTTAATTATCAAACTTGGTGCAATAGGAGACGTTATAAGAACCACTCCTATTTTAAGAAAATTAAGAGAAGAATTTCCAAACGCATATATTAATTGGTTGACTTATTCACCTGATATTTTGAGCAGATCATGGGTTGATAGGATATTAAACGTCACTCCAGAAAATATTGAATTACTAAAAAATATAAATTTCGATTGGCTGATTAATCTTGATAAAGATGCAATTGCAATTTCACTTACCAATATAATTAACGCAAAAAAGAAATCTGGTTTTATTATAGATAATTTTGGTCATGCAAAACCAATATCCACAAAAGCTGAAGAACATAAATGGCTAACTGGTTTATTTGATGACCTAAATAAACAAAATAACAAACATTACGTAGAAGAGATATTTGATATTTGCGGCTATTCATTTAGTGGGGAAGAATATATTCTTGAAGTTGAATCATCCGGCAAAGTGTGGAATATCGATAAAAATAAAAATGTAATTGGTCTAAATACAGGCTGCGGCGGAAGATGGACTTCCAGGCTTTGGCCAACAGAACATTGGATAAAATTATCTAAAGATTTATTATCTAATGGCTATGAAGTTATTCTTCTTGGCGGTGAACAAGAAGACGAAAAAAATAAATATATCCAAAAAGAAAGCGGAGCTAAATATTTCGGTTATTTTTCTCTTAAAGTTTTTATGGACTTACTAAACCAATGTAATACTGTGGTATCTGCAGTTACAATGGCAATGCATTTGGCAATTGGATTGAAAAAAAATTTGATTCTATTTAATAATATTTTTAATAAGAATGAATTTTACCTTTATGGAAAAGGAGAAATTCTTGAACCCGATTTTGACTGCAACTGTTACTTTTCACCAACCTGCCCTAATAATTGTATGCAGTATTTATACCCGGATAGGGTTTTAAAAGCAATTGCTGGTTTGAATTAAACTGTCTTAAATTTTTAAAGGTATCATTTGAAAATTCTGCACTTAAATAACTATGACAAAAAAGGTGGTGCAGAAACTGTATTTAATCTAACTAGACAAAATTTAAAGGAATTTGAGAATTATTCGGCTTATGTCAAACTAGATAAGGGTCCTGAACTCCCAGATATAATTTTCAATTCTTGGGAACTTAACACCAAACTTTGGGGAATTTTTAATTATATATTCTCAGTAAAAAATTACAATAAGCTATTTAAATTTTTAGAAACTCATGATATTAATGTAATACATATACAAGGTTTCTTCTCATCATTATCACCTTCTATATTATTCGCTATAAAAAAAATAAAAAAAAGAAAAACAATTAGAATAATACAAACACTTCACGATTTTCATGTTGTTTGCCCAAATTCAAGTCTATTTAATTATAATAAGAATGAAATATGTGAAAAGTGCATTGGGAAAAATTTCAAATACCATATATTTATAGATCGATGCGATAGAAGAGGATTTTTCTTTTCAATTGTTAAAGGAATTAGAAGTTTTACAGCAAATAATATATTCAATCATAAAGATATTATAGACCATTTTATTACACCAAGTGAATTTCTTAAAAATAAACTGATAGAAGACGGTATTAAAAAAGAAAAAATCATTGTTATAAGAAATCCGATAAATAGACTTTCTACAAAAATTGATTTTAAAAAAGAAAATATAATTTGTTACTTCGGAAGATTTTCACGAGAAAAGAATTTAGAATTCTTAATAGAAGCATTTACTTCTTGGAAAGATCAGACAAAAAATAATTTTAAATTACTTCTAATTGGCGAAGGCGATGAAGAAAAATATTTAAAAAGTATTACCGCAAAAAACAAATACAGTAAAGAAATCATTTTCAAACCTTTTTTACTTAAAGATAATCTTGCAGAAGAAATTAAGTATGCTAAATACTTCGCTATGACTTCTAAATGGAATGAAAATGCACCGATGTCTATTTTGGAAGCAGCTTCTCTCAATATTTTACCTATTGTTCCGGATTTTGGAGGAATGAAAGAAACTGTAGATAAAGTTCTAGGCATTGGAAGAATATATAAGGCAAATAATATCCAGTCATGGATAAACGCAATTTCTTCTTTAGAAATTAATTATAGTGAAGAAATTTCAAAATTATTAAGAGCTGAAAAAAATATTTATACAGATTTGAGTTTAGATTCTTATATAAAAAGGATCAAAGAAATTTATAACAACTAAATTATACTTCTAATCTTTTTTTCATGTAATATTCAAAATTTCCTACAATTTTATCCCAAGTTAACAACTTATCTATCGTTAAAATACACTCTTCCATCAGTTCAGAATATTTAATTTCGTTTCTCAATATTTTAATAACATATTTCGAAAATTCTTCTGCGGAATCTGCGGTGAACACATACTTTTTCAATTCATCAGGCAAACCACTTGCAGATTGACTTGTTGCTACAGTGGGAACTCCCAATGCTAACGATTCAATTATTTTGTTTGGAGTACCGGCACCTAATTTTACCGGAACAACATTCACAGAACTTTGCAAATATTCTTTAGTGATATCTTTTACGAAACCGCTAACAATAATATTCGAAGAATTCAGTTGTAATATTTCTTTAGTGGGACTTTGGCCAACTATATAAAATTTTGCGCTCGGTATTTCTTTTAGTATTAACGGAAAAATTTCTTTTGAAAAATATTTTACAGCTTCAATATTTGGAAAGTACGGCATATTGCCTACAAAAATAATTCGATCTTTTTCCTTTTCTGCTTTCTCAACCTTAAAAGTATTTTTGTCATATCCGTTTAACAAAATCTGAATGTTATGATGAACTTTTTTCTCCTCTAAGAACTTCTTATCAATATTAGAACAGACAAAAAGTGTATCAAAGTTCTTAGCATATTTTTCATAAGATATTACTCTTTTAAGTTCCATCTTATAAATAATTTTTTTTATTGGGTTTTTTATAAACTGTAAAAATCTTGTTAAATATAATGATGTAGCGTCAGTAAAATCCAAAACTTTAATTATATTCTTATTCCGAACAAATTTTAAATACTGAGCGCAGACAATAAGATGGAAGTATATAAAATCAAATTCTTTATCTTCAGTAATTTCTTGAATTCTTTTCTTCATTTGGCTAGAATAAAATGCTAGCACTTCCAAAGGCATTGAATTAAAAAACGCCTTTGACAAATTAAATAAAGATTTATAGTATGGAAGTGGAAATGCTTCAATATCAAAGCCCATACTTTTCAATTTCTCTAAATACTCTAAATCATTTGGTTTCCTTAAAAAGGTAAGAATTTTAACTTGGTTATTTTTACGAAGGATTTGGGTTAAGTTATATATTTTTAATCTATCACCTCTGTAAGGTGGATAAGGAATTTGAGAAGTGATTATTAAAATTTTCATTCCAAAGATTTTTCCTTTTTAATTGAACAAGAACAGAAAATAATTTTTAATAGCTAGTACTTTAAAATTTTTGTATACAACATATCTATGCTTGAATCGTAAAAGCATTCAACATTGCAGATATTATTGTATTTCTTAGTAAAATTTAATTCCGAATTTTTAGAAGAAATGAAGAATGCGCCATCTTGACTGGAAAAATTCCATTGATGTAATCCACGCCATTTTTCATTTTCTGCTTCGTTCGGTTTATGCATAAGTAAAACATAACAATTTTTCTTAACTACTTTTAGCATTTCTAAAATAGATTCTTCTGGCGAATAGGTATGATCTATACAATTCCTGGCAAAAACAAGATCAAACGAATTTTCTTTAAATTTTTTAGACAAATTTTCAGCTTCTAATTTTTCCGTATGAATGATAGGATTAACAGAATATTTAACAAATAATTTATCATATTCATCGGCAAGCGGGTCTACAGCATTTATTCTTAACTTAATTTTGTCATGCACTTTTCCTAAATAAGTAAATGGGCCTGCTCCAACATCAAGAATATTTACTTCACTTTGATTAGGTAATAGTTCTGCTATTTCTTTTTGTAATGGTAAATTTGGATCGAATCTAAGTTTATATTCATCTGGCCAAATTAGACCATCTGTTTTTATACATTTATCCCAAAATCTAACTTCACTGCTAATATTAAATTTCCATCTTAATTTAGAACTAATGGGCATTCTAATTTTTAGTTTTCTTTCAAATAAAAAAAGAACAAGTTCTGCAAAAGTATAACTAGATATTTTATCGGTAATTATTTTTATCATAATGGATCTTTTAACATTTTATTCTGTGAGAACCAAATCGGTCTATTGCCCGGAATAATTATAAGCTTTGTAATCAAATAAATTAAAGTAAGATTAAATACGAAATGAAGAAAACTTATTAATGGGACGAAAAAAGAGAAAGCTATTACAAAAGAAAAAATACTATAGATTGAAATAGTATGAATATTTGGTTCTCTTCTCATTTTATAATAAAGAACAGAAAATGTAAATCCCAATATAAATGGTATTAGCATTAAACCAATTAATCCATAATCCCAATAATAAATAAAAAACATTGTATAAGTATTGTAACTTGTGGTGATTAAATTTGGATATTCAGGCAAATGAAGATATTCAGTAACTGGGTGTTTTAATCCAGTTAGCGCAAATATAAAATCGAAAGTTGATAACCCATAAGTAAAAAATTTGAGCTTCGAGACTGAGTTTACAAAATTTTCTAAATTCATTACTATATACATATAAGGTTCTGTCAGATATGAATATTTAATATTGAATTTCATCCTGCTCAAATAATAAAGGAAGTTAGTGGCATAACGTCCCAATCTAATTGATGAAATCCAAAAAAATAATGATCCAAGTATTGTGAAAACAATAAAAACATTTCTAGGGCGAAGTTTATTTGAACTATAATAAAGAAAAACAGAAGAGATAAATATCGCAAATATGAGGTAGTATCTTTGTAAAAGTAAAAAATAAGTTATAAAGGCAATAAAAAAGAGAAAGATTAAAATAAATTTTCTTTTAGTCTGTGCTTTCGTTAAGAATATAAATAATACAATTAAATATAATATAGAAGGGATGGATTGCACTAATAATCCAAACCCAAATAGATTCCAACCTTTTCTTGCAATATCGGGCATAGCAGTAAATATTGTAATATAGCCAACAATTAAATATGTAACTAAGTATGATATTAAATAAGCGAAAGTAAGTATAATGATGTTTTTGTATAATAAATCGGAATTTATGGAAACATTCTTAATTGATTCTCTTATTGATGAAATTTTCTTCAGAGGCTTTTCAAAATTCAAAACATACATTGCAAAAACTCCGAGAAGAAATGATGCCAAAGGTATAAATAAGGAAATCCAACCAAATAATGACCATTGATGTTGAAATTTGCTTAATTTTAAATCTGTAAGCCCAATCGATAAAGTCCATATTAAAATAAATAATCTACCTGGAGAAAAAACATCGGTGTCCTTTTTAAATAATGAAATGACCAATAAAATAAAAGATAAAAAACATATGTATGAAATAATGCTCATAACAGTTTAAATCATTTTCCACTTATTTAATTGGATATAAAAATCTTCTGGAATTATCAATTTCTTTTCATCCTTGCTAAAGAAATAAAAATAACCAATTGAAATAAAAATTATTAAAATAATTGGCGCCATCAATAAGACAGAAATAGTTTTTAAGTTCAATAATAAGAATACTATTGCAAAAGAAGATATAAAAATAGTAATTGTTTTGAAGTTAAATATCCAATTTAATAATTGTGTCGCATTTGTAATGAAATACATAATGAAAACAAAAAGATTGGTTAGTAAAGCTGCAACTGCAGCACCATAAGCACCTTTCCAAGGAATCATAAAATAATTCAAAGTGAAATTTAGGATTGTCGCAATAATTACAACATTCATCCTTACATGTTGCCTATCAGCAGTTGTAAGCATTAAAGCTAAGGCTTCGAAACTAAATCTTATAAAGAGTACAATAGAAAATAATTGAAGAATTGGGCCAGCTTCAAAATAATTTTTATGCCCGTAAATTAAATTAATTATCTGAGCTGGGTAAATAAAAAAAATCATTGATATTGGAAGCGCAGTTATAAATAGAAACTTATTCATCACGTAACCAAGTTTAATCCATTTTGCTTGATTCTCTGAATTGAATCTTACTAATGTCGGAGTTAATGTGTTTGTCAAAATATCAGGAATTACAAGTGGTATTAAAATTAATTTTATAACTGATTGATATATTCCTACTTCGTAATCACCCTTCCATAATGCTAGTAAAACCGTATCTAATTGGAATAACAGATAATTAAAAACAAGATGAAAGCCAAATACTAAAACTTTGTTTCTTACTTTGTGAAATCCCGAGAACATTAACTTAAATGAAATATTTTTTAACAATTGGATTGAATATTTAATTCCTATTATAAATCCAAGCACTCTTGTAAGTACGAAGGCTAAAGCAATTAGAATTATCTGTGCTTTAATTATTATTAAAATTAATGTAAAAACTAGTAATCCAACATTTACAACAAGTGAAACTTTTGTTTCATATTCAAGCCTTTCAAATCCTTTATACAGAGCATGTAGAAAGTTTGTAAGTGTAGTGAAAACCATATAAACACTAAATATTAATATCATTATCCGAGATTCATTTGGTAAGTTTGCTAAAAATGCAAATAACCACATTCCGGATAATGATACCAGTGTAAATAAAAATTTTAAAGAAAAATATTGTTGGAAAATTTGAACTGCCCTATTTCTATCGCGTGCTATTTCATTTGTAAGAAGAACATCAAAACCAAAGTCTGCAAATATTATAAATATAAATGATAATGTATGAGCAAATGTAAATTGGCCAAAAATTGCAGGTCCATAATATCTTGCAAGTATCCAAAAAAGAATAACATTTGCAATTAATCTTGATGAAATTGAAAGTAAAGAAAACAGACTGTTTCTTCTTATTCTAACTGATTCCGACATTCAAAAAACCGAACAATAATTAAAAGGTTTTATTTACTATTTAGATATTATTTCTTTCAAATAACAATTTAAATATTATTTGAATATACCCCATTAAGTAGAAAAAATTAATCGATTTCTTTCTTTTTCATCCCAAATTTTGAAAGATCCTTCCTTAATGCAGAAGTAATATATGAGTATTTCTGAGGTTCAAACATTTTAATTTTCTGGAATAACACCATAACAAAAATTATGAAGTATCCTATAATTGTTGAAGAAACAAAACTAACCATAGCGAATATTGTTCCCCTTGGTTTAGATTTTCTATCCGCTGGAACTGCTTTATCTAAAATTAAAACAGAAGGCGTGTTTCTCACTTCTTCCACTTTCGCTTGTTCATACATTGGTTGAATAAATTCTAAAATTTTATATTGGATTTCAAGATCTCTATATATCTTCAAATATTTATAAGCCAGCTCTGGCGCTTTCTTAAAAGGAATTAATAAATTGACATTTTTCGAATCATCATTACCAGCATTTAAACTATTAATTTTTTTCTGAATTTCTTGCACTTCTATTTGTGCATTTGATGTTAATGGACTTTTATCCCCATATGTTCTTTTTAATACATTAAATGCAATTTCTTTCTGTGCAAGTTCTCCATATATTGATGACATTGCTTTTACTGTCGCTTCTATCTGTTGAGGAACTGCCACTACACCATATTTTTGTTGGAAATCCTTCATATCATTTTCTAAACGGCTGATATCGTTTACATTTTGCAAATATCTTTTTTCAATAAATTCTCTATTTGCTTTTGCATTTGTAATACTTATTTGTGTATTGATTTCATTTAATTTATTGATCATGTAGTTAGCAATGTCAGCAGCTCTTTGTGCGCTTTTATCATAAACAGTTAAGGAAAGATCGCCTTCATCTTCAACTGTTAAATCAACATTAGAAAGAAATTCCTTAACAACTTTTTCATGATATTCTTTTTTCATATCATATTCTGATTTAAGATCAAATTTATTGATAACATCGTCTATCATCGTTTGACTTTTTAATATCGCCATGTATTTATCAAATTCGGTATTTCCTGTAAGTGCTGCCAAACCTTTTGCGGGTGAGAAATTTTTTACTAAAGAAGAAATACCGCTGAAAGCGCTCAGGAAGTCGGTATTTTCCGCCGGTAGAACTGATGTTGTTGACTTAAACCATTTTGGCGCCAATAAAGCATATGTTGTTGCTGATACTGTAATAATAAATACGAACCAGAATAAAAACCATCGATATCGTACTGAAATTGTTAAAAATTCAACAAATGAATTCCCCACAGCTTTTTGATTAGAAGTGTTTTCATTTCCTTGAGATTTTTCTATTTCCATGAAATCCTAAGTATTATTAATAAAAATAAATCTTTTCTTACTTAATACTGAAAATATAAAAAGATTGATATAAAAATCGATACGTACTTTATAAAATCAATAGAATTTTTGTTATCATTTTATAAAACAAAGTTAACATTTTTAAACGAGTTAAAACAATATTTTTTATAATCAAATTAAATTTTATAGTAGCTTAAAAAATATCAAATAAAAATTGTAAATATTTATTAACTTAAATTATTTCACTGAAATTAAGGTCATATATATAAAAATCAACATATTCACTAAAAATCTGAATATACTCTGAATCCACTCTGATTATACTCTGAATGTACTTTAAATATGCTATACATCCTATATAATCCTATATTAATTATAATTTAATTCGTTCCTTTCATTTTTTCCTAGAAAAGTGATATTATTTAATATCAGTACATTTTAAATATTAGTAGTTAAGTTAAAAACCCTTTCTTGACTTTTTCAATTATTATTATAATTTTAATAACAAAAAAAAGGACATAATATATAATCGATTTGCTACAGTAGAAAAATTTTAATTAGTTTTCTAACCAGAGTAGCAAAGGTATGCCGATTTAGGGAAATTCTCTGGTCGGTATTTTTGTTTTATCAGGGAACTTTTATTGAAGGAGTGAGTCTATAAGAAAAGTGGTACTAATTCTCAGGTAAATGTTTTTAATAATAAGAAAGGAATGCAGCGATGAAAACAATAAAAGCTAGAATCGATAATCCTTTATCAGATCTTATCAGTGATGATATTTATGATCTGCTTACGTCTCACGGATTGATAGATGAAAAATCTGTAAGAGATTATCAAATAAGAAAAAAATTCAAACAACTTAGAGCTAGTAAAATAAGCGCTGGAGACGCAATAGATTCTATTAGAGAAGAATATCCATACTTACAGTTTGATACTATTAGAAAAATTGTTTATCAAATCAGTAAATGATTTTTTTATAAAAATAAATTATTGCTTGACAAATTATAACATAGCGTTTATATTTCTTATGACTCTTTCAGAGGGTTCTCCCCTGCCCTTTGATGTTAAACGAGTCGGGCCCAGTGGTACCCCCATCACTGGGCTTCCTTTTAATATTGGAGTTAAATATGGCAAAAGTACAAAGTAAAAAAAATATTCGTAAGACTAAAAAAATTATTTCACCCTTTAATATTTATTGGGAAAAGAAGAATTATATTCTTTTAATGATTGGAATATTAATAATCATTTTGGGATATATATTCATGTCTATGGGATCTTGGGATAGCTTCCCATCTCTCTTTATTTCGCCTGTGTTATTAATTATAGGTTATTTATTAATACTTCCAGCTTCCATTCTTTATACAAAAAAAGAAAAAGCTGTAAATCAAAACGAGCAAGAAATTGCTTCTGGCAAAAGTTAAAGGAAATATAGTTTCCACTCAGAAGAACTCTAATTTAGTTAGCCATAAGCTTCTAATTGTTCAGCAAATAGATTTAAATGGGAATTACATTGGTAAAAAAGATATAATTGCTCTTGATCTTATTGATGCTGGAATTGGGGATACTGTTTTAGTGGTACAAGAAGGATCTGCTATAAAACAAATTCTTGGTCATCGAAAAGCCCCAGTCCATACAATGATAGTTGCAGTCGTCGATCAAATTGAAATTAATAATAAAATACTTAAGTAATTATCAAATTGTCTAAATTGAATATTGAAGATCTTGCTAGATTAGATCTTCTTCTTTCTGTAGAAGGAATTGGACCGGGAAAAGTTAGAAATCTCCTTTCAAAATTTCATTCGCTTGAAAATATATTTTCTGCAAATTACAATTCCCTTTTAAACGTAGATGGAATAAGTAATAATTTAGCTCAGCGAATTAATAGTTGTTTTAAGCTTCTGCATCAGCATATTACAAATACTGAAAAAGAAATAGAAAAATTAGAAAAGATAAAAGCTGCTGTAATAACTGTTTGGGACAAAGAATATCCTCCAATATTAAAGAAAATTTACGATCCTCCTTTAGTGCTCTTTCTTAAAGGAAATATTATTGAAGAAGATAATTTTTCTATTTCTATTGTTGGCACAAGGCAACCCACTAACTATGGAAAAATTCAAGCTGAAAGATTTGCTTCTGATTTATCAAACCAAAATATAACTATTATCAGCGGCTTGGCAAGAGGCATTGATTCAATTGCGCATTCTGCTGCATTAAGAAATAACGGCAGAACCATTGCTATTATTGGCTCGGGTTTAGATGTTATTTACCCTCCAGAAAACAAAAAACTATTCGAAGCGATTTCAGATAATGGTGCTGTAATTTCTGAATTTAAATTGGGAACAAAACCAGATGCTCAAAATTTTCCGAGGCGGAATCGGATTATTTCGGGAATGAGTTTGGGCTGCATCGTTGTGGAAACTAGAATAGAAGGAGGCGCTATGCAAACAACTTCATTCGCACTTGATCAGGGTAGAGAAGTTTTTGCAGTTCCTGGTAATTTGGGAATCAAGCAGTCTGAAGGAACAAACTATCTTATTCAAAAAGGCGAAGCAAAACTAATTCGTTCTGCTGAAGATGTTTTAATTGAACTTGAATTAAAACTGAAACCAATTCTCGGAAAGAATATTTCAAAGCCGCAAATCAATTTAAGTCTATTTGAAGAAAAAATTCTAGGCTCACTAAGTACCGCACCAATTCAGATAGATAAAATTGCAACAATTACAAATCTTTCCACTTCGGATTGTTTAGTGCACCTTCTCTCATTAGAATTTAAAGGGCTTGTAAAACAACTGCCCGGAAAAATGTTTGCCTTACTTTAACTCTCACTTCTTCATTAAGTAAAAACAAGCTTGATCACCTCTCCCACTTAAATTTAATTTTTTAGTTTCTTCTTCAAATTCATTTATTTGATCAGAAGTAAAAATAGATTTTTCTGGACTTACGAAGTAGGATTTTTTATCCATCAATGGAATGTCTTTTTTATATTGTTCACTTCCCCAAAATTGAATACTTCTAGAATCATAAGTTGTTTTGAAAACTTCAAAACCATATTCGTGAGCAAGTAAGCATAAACTTTTTATTGAATGATTATAAAAATGCCGAGGGGCTTCAAGTGCAAACCAATTTTCCTTATAAGTTTCCCAAGCAAAAGAAGAGCAAACCGGAATTCTAATAAATAAATATTTTCCACCGTCCAACATTGATGATAATTTCTTAAAAACTTCATGCTGGCCTTCAATATGTTCCAAGGAATGATGCATCATAATCAAATCGTAATTTTCATTTAAATCATATAGACTTTTCTTATAAATTTTTACACCATTTTTATAAAAAATATTGTTATCAATAAACGCATCAATCCCATTTAGATTTTTAAAACCAATGTTGCCCATTCTGTATAAAAGTTTTCCAGTTCCGCATCCAATGTCTAATATTTTACTATTAAAATTTACTTTAAAATTCTTCAGCCAGCTGATATAAGTAGGTTCACCATATTTTTTAAATAATATTTTCCCAATTAAATTATTAAAACCCAGTGAATAAAGATCTCGGTAAATATTCAATTTTTCTTTTATAATTTTCTCTTTTGTAATTTGAAAAGAAAAATATTCTTTCGGATAATATTTAGAAAGGTTTTCCGGCGGATTTGTTATTTGAAGGCATTCACAATTTGAACATTGGCAATAAGTAAATTCATCTCTCATCCCAAATTGCATTTCACGAACTTTGAAAAATTTATTCCCTGATTTATTGCCGCAAATTTTACAAGCAAATTCCATTAATATTTTTTCCGGTTCTTCCACAGAGCTTTTAGTCGTTCCTTCAAATTCTTTTCTTGTCCGTTTTCAGTCGGAAAATAATACTGAACGTTTTTCAATTCATCTGGTAAATAATTTTCCAAAATAAAATGATTATCGAAATCGTGCGGATATTTATATTCTTTTCCGTATCCGATTGACTTCATCAATTTAGTTGGCGCATTTCTTAAATGTATTGGAACCGGAAATAATGATTTATTTCTAACATCAGAAAGTGCATTCTCAATTCCTAAATATGCAGCGTTGCTTTTAGGCGATGATGCAAGATAAGTTGTACATTGAGCTAGAATTATTCTTGCTTCCGGCATTCCAATTTTATCAACTGCACTAAAAGCTGCTTCTGCTAGAACTAACCCATTTGGGGAAGCATTTCCAATATCTTCAGCAGCAAGCACCACCAATCTTCTTGCAATAAATAATGGATCTTCACCACCTTCAAGCATTCGAGCAAGCCAATAAAGTGCTGCATCCGGATCACTGCCGCGAACACTTTTAATAAAAGCTGAAATTATATTGTAATGTTCTTCGCCGGCTTTATCATAAATTATATTTTTCTTTTGAACAATATTTTCAAGCACATCTTTGTTTATCTTGATTTGATCGGAATTTAATTCTTGAATAACTGCTGCTTCGAAAATACTTAACATAACTCTTGCATCGCCACCAGATAAGTATATCAAAAAATCGATATCAATTTCTTCAATCTTTAGTGATGATAAAAATTCATCTTTCTTAATTGCTGATTCAAGAATAAAAATTAAATCTTCTTTTGATAAATCTTCTAGAATAAAAACTCTTGCCCGCGAACGTAAAGCCGGAATAACTTCGAATGAAGGATTTTCAGTTGTGGCACCGATTAAAATTATTAATCCAGCTTCCACAGAATGAAGAAGTGCATCCTGCTGTGCCTTATTGAATCGATGAATTTCATCAATGAAAAGGATTGTCTTTTTATTTAACTTTTTATTTTGGGAACCAATTTCAATTATTTCTCTAATATCTTTTACACCTGATGAAACTGCATTTAATTGATAAAAATCTGAATTTGTATGCTCGGCAATAATTTTTGCAATTGTAGTTTTGCCCGTTCCTGGCGGTCCCCACAAAATGAAAGAGCTAATAGCGTCTTTCTCTATCATTTGCCTGATTGGTTTTCCTTCACCTAACAAAGATTTTTGCCCGCTAAATTCGCTTAAAGTTTTTGGCCGTACTCTTTCTGCTAATGGGATTTGCGGAATAATTATTTTTTCTTTGTCAGACATCTTTTTAGTTGAATCGCTAAATGTAAATCAGAATAATAGATATTATAAATTATTACTTTTCAATAATCTGAATTGTCTTTTCCCCTTTTCTTATCATGTTGTATTTTTCTCTAGCAATCTTTTCAATTTTTGCGGGAACTTTTTTTTGAAGAGAATCAATTTCAGCCTGAAGATGTTTATTATCCCTATCAACATCCGAAATTTGCTCATGCAAATTCTTTATTTGACTTCTCAACTTTAAATACTTTAATATTCCTGAATCATTGAAAAAAACATAAAATAAACCGGCTAAAAAAAATATAGCAAAGATCAAATATTTTAGTCGACCGTTTTTTAATAAATTCATTTTAAACTTAGTTTGATAATTCTGTCAATTAATTCTTCAAAAGTAATCCCAACTGCTTTTGCCATTTTCGGAACAAGACTAGTTGAAGTCATTCCTGGTAAAGTATTTACTTCAAGGCAATAAGTCTTAAAATCGTTACTTAATCTAAAATCCATTCTTCCGTAAACACTGCAGCCAAGAGCTTTGAACGCTTTTAGCGCTTGAGATTGAAGTTCAATTTGAATCCACTCTGGAATGTTTGCTGGAACTTCATATTCACTCATTCCAGAAGTATATTTACATTCGTAGTCATAAACGCTATGTTTAGGTTTAATTTCAAGTACTGGCAAAGGTTTGTCTTCTAAAACTGCAACTGTAACTTCATGACCAGAAATATATTCTTCAATCAATGCAATTTCGGAATAACGAAATGCTAATTTTAGTGCATTTGAAACTTCAATTTCATTTTTACAGATTGTTAACCCAACAGTTGAACCTTGGTCATTTGGTTTAATTACACAAGGATACCCAAAGCTGTCTTTAATTTTCTTTTTTAATTCAACTTCCGAATCTTTTTTCTCGGCAACTATCCAGTCTGGTGTATTTATTTCATAATGCTTGAATAAAATTTTTGACATTAACTTATCCATCGACATTGCGCTTGAAATTACATTTGAACCAGTATATTTAATGCCTCTTAATTCAAGTAATGACTGAATGGTTCCATCTTCGCCCCATTTTCCGTGAAGCGCTAAAAAAGCTAAATCAACCTCATCAAAAATTTTTGAATTAACCGCATCGATGTAATTTTTATTTGATACTTCAGCATAGTTTTCTTTACTAAAAAAATCTTCTTCTTTATGCGGCTGATGTTTGCCATATGCAGGATCAACCAAAATTGTTTTATAGTCTAACGAAGTGAGTGCTTTATAAATTGAACTTGCAGAAGATTTTGAAACTTCTCTTTCCGGCGAAGTACCGCCAAGTACCAAAGCAATTACCGGTTTCTTTTTTATCATCATCAAATAAATCTTTCATTAAAATATATCTTTAAAATAATTGTTTGTTTTGGAATTTTGATTAATATTCAAATTTTAGAATACATTTCGTTCGTCTACATCAAGTCCGTAATTTTGTTTAGAAATTTTCACCAACTCTTTAACTTTATCAATCGGCAATTCATTTGCACCGCCAAGCAATTTAGTCATCAACAAAATTTGAGCTGTGTGCTCCAGCTTTTCCATTTTGTTGTAAGCATCTTTTAAAGTTTTTCCAAGCGTAACAGCACCATGATTTTGAAGAAGAAATCCCCATGCATGGTCAATGTAAGGTTCCATACTTAAAGGCAGTTCATCTGTTGATGGAGTTGCATATTTACAAAGCGGAACTTTGCCCAACGTAAGTATTACCTCCGGAAAATAATTTCCAGTCAAACCTTCACCAAGTGACGCAAATGCAGTTGCGAATATTGGATGGCAATGTACAACTGCATTTACTTCTGCACGTTTGGAATAAGCATATAAATGAATTTTAAATTCTGTTGAAATTTTTCCTCGCCCATTTAAAATATTTCCAGAGGAATCAATTTCTAGAATGTCGTTTTCTGTAACTTCTCCTTTGCGTACCGCTGAACGAGTAATTAAAAAAGTATTTTGAGGAGTTGCTACTGAGATATTTCCATCATAAGCGGAAACGAAACCTTTTTCATAAACTCTATGGCAAATTTCAACTAATTCTTTTTTGTCAGACATTTAGCTTCTAACTCTTCCATTAATTTCATATTTATATAACCATCATAACCAGTAACAAGAGTAGTTTCATTTTCTATAAAAGATTTTTGGACTGATCGTAATAACTGAAGAAATTTATTGCCTCTTTTTCTAAAAGCTTTTTTTGCTTCTCCATCCAACAAAATTGTTAGCTTTGACGGTACATTTTTTACACCAATTAGATTATCAATACTTAATGCACCTTTGTGTCCAAGTATTTCAATTCTATTAAAAGCTTTTTTATTATTGAACGAAACATTAAAATAACCATACCCGCTTTTTTCAAATTTCACAATGCCCGCAGAGAAATCATCAACTTCACTTTTATAAATTATGTCATCTATAATACCATCGATCGACAAAATTTCTCCGCCAAAAAATCTTAAAAGATCAATCATATGAGTACCAATATCTCTTAAAGCACCGCCGCCGCTTAATTCTTTTTTGAACCGGAAATTATTTCCCGGAGGAAAATCAGTATTATAGTTAACGCTGATTGAAACTAATTTTCCGAGAAGCTGCCTGTCTATAAATTCTTTTGCTTTTATAATCAATGGATGAAATCTATAAGTATAATTAACAGCAAATTGAACTCCGTATTCTTTGCAAACTTTTACCATTTTCTCTGCTTGTGCAGAAGTAATTGATATTGGTTTATCGCAAAGTATATGCTTTCCGGCTTGTGCTGATTTTAATACTTGTTCATAATGATCTATGTTCGCACTCCCAATATAGACTGCTTCGATATCGGATTTTAGAAATTCATCTAAATTAGAATAATAGTTTGGAATACCGAATTTCTCTGAAATAAATTTAGCGCGCTTTTCATCTTTACTAAATACGGATTCTATCGTGCTTCTTCTTAAAATCTTCATTGTTGGGATAAATGAATTTTCTGTAAATCTTCCACAGCCGATAATACCCCATTTTAATCTTTTTAAAATTGGTTTCTTTATTTTTTTCATAATGTGTTTTTAATTCAGCCGATTACTTTCTTTTGTTTTAATCTTTCCATCAACTTAATTACAGGAAGTGAATTTTGCATAATATAAAAATGGACACTCTTTACATTTTTATTTAATAAATCTTGAACTTGGTTGGCCGCCCATTCTACTCCAATATCAAGCACTTGCTCTGGCCTTGCAGAATAAACTTCATCTACTAATTCTTGTGGAAGATTAATATAAAAATTCTTTGGAATACTAATTAGATGAGATTTATTTGTCAAAATTTTCAAGCCTGGAATTATTGGGACATTTATACCTTCATGTTGACAAAAATCTACATAATTAAAATATACTTTATTATCAAAAAACATCTGCGTAACAACATAATCAGCACCAGCATCAATTTTATCTTTTACAAATTTAATATCTGTTTTCAAATTAGGCGCCTCATAATGCTTCTCTGGATATCCGCTCACGCCAATGCAAAAATCTGATGGCCTTGCATCAAGTAAATTTTCTTCTAAATATTTTCCATGGTTCATCGAAACAATTTGTTTTACTAAATCAACTGCATGTTTATTTGCACTTTTACCTTCGGGAATTGGTTTTTGAAATCCAGTATCATCGCCGCGAATTGCAAGAACATTTTCAATACCTAAATAACTTAATTCGATCAAAAAATCTTCGGTTTCTTCACGTGTAAATCCTTGCGTTAAAATATGCGGTACTGCGTCTATATTATATTTATTTTGAATAAGCGCGCAAATGCCAAGCGTTCCCGGTCTTTTCCGTTTAATTTTTTTTTGAATACCTTTTGTTGTTTCTTCATAAACAACTTCTGCTGAGTGGCTGGTTATATCAATAAATGGTGGTTTGTATTTTACAATATCTTCAATAACTGCAAGAAGGCTTTTTATATCACCTCCTCTTTTGGGTGGAATAAGCTCAAAACTAATTAAAGGTTCTTTCGCATTACTTAAATGTTCAATTACTTTTGCCATTAAATTTATTACCTATGGAATTCTATTCGAAATTTTGATTTGTAAATTTAACATAATAGAAATTAAACTACATGATATTAGAAAAATACATTAATTTATTTTTATTCTTTCGGAATAAGCAAAAGTAATTTGTTATTTTTATTTTCAATTGATTTCAAATCGGTTTTAATTTTTAAATACTTTCCACTTAACCATAATTTTGTCATATCTTTATAATGCTTACTTAAAAAGTTACCCGATTCCCCAGTGCATAAAATTAAATTTATCTCGTCTGGCTTTGAAAAATCATAAATATATCGCATTACCGGTCCAAGATTATTTTCAAATTCCCCGTGCTTAAATTGAGGATAATTATCCAAACCCCTCGTAAAAGAATATTCAGTATTAAATATCGTAGTTCCATCTCCGCCAATTTCATACGGACCAATATTTAGTATCTTATCAACTATTGAGGAGACACCACTGAATGGATGTTTAAAAATTACATAATGCAATCTTCCCCACTGCCATTCAGCCGGATTATTTCCTAATTTATTTTCTAATTCTGTTAAAGCATCATCCATACTTTTGCGAATTATATCATCTCTCGTTTCAATTTGCGGAGTAGATGGATCATCAAACCATGAACTTTGCGGATTTTCCATTAACTGAGTTATAGTTCTAAAAGGAATATTCTGCACGAAAACATATTCATCGTACAAAGCTTCTCCCATTTTTTTAAGAAAAATATTTTTCATAAGCATTTCAATAAACTCTGAATAAATAGCTGGCGCTTGATAGTATTGATCCATCTTAAAATTCCATTGTTTCAAAAGATTTAATGCAAGTTTTAAATGTTGATCATTCACTTTAACATTACTAAAAGCATTCAAAATGTATTTTGTAATTTTTTCAGCATAAGGAGAAACAAAATCCATTTGGAATTTTTCAAAATCCGTAGAAGAAAATTTATTATCAGAATTAAGAAGCTGAGTAATTCTTTCAATTCTTGACGAAGGTTCCCACAAATTTGAAATATAATATTTAAAATCTTGAGCTGTTTTATTATTTGCAGAAGCAATAAAATTTTGCGGAGGATTAAACAACTGAGGCAATTCATTTTGTGGAACAAATTCTTTCCAATCATTTTGTGCATTGGTTCCATCATAAATAAACTCTTTTGTATTTAAAATTCGCATTGGAAGTCTTGCCCCAAATAAATAACCAATGTTGCCATCCTTATCACCATAAACAAAATTTTGTCCCGGTACAGAATAATCAATTAGTGCATTTTTAAAATCGCTCCAGTTTTTTGCTTTATCAATTTTATAAAAAGATTTAACTTCATTACTAACATAATTTCCAAGCCAATGCATACTAATAACTGCATTCAGATTGCCATGAATATTTTTATTTGAAAAAACAAAATTATAAGGATGAATATCAGAGATAATTGGTCCATGTCCTGTCGACTTAACTTCAAAGACTACATTTGATGAATCTTTAACCTTTATAATTTCTTTTCTTACTGATAAATTTTGCCATGAGCCATTATAAAAATATTTCGTTCCTGTTGAATCAATTTTCTCAGAATAAAAATCCGCATCATCTTCCATAATATTAGTTAGCGCCCATGCTATATTTTTATTTTCTCCAATTATTACTCCAGGATCGCCTGGCAAAGTAAAACCTGCAACACTTCCATCTGGAGTATTTATAACAGCAGCATACCATCTGCCAGGTGCACTGAAAGCAAGGTGAGTATCATTTGCAATTATCGGTTTGCCTGTTACAGATAATTTCCCATTTACTACCCAGTTATTAGATCCGATATGAGTTCCTGTCCATCCAATAAATTTTCTAAATGCTTGATCAGTTTTTATAAATGAATCGCTAACATTCGAAATATTTTTTATTTCATTTGGAATAATAGTAGGAAAATTATCTGAATAAGAAGGGATTATATCTTTTACTTTTTCATAACCAAATTTTTTAATTAGATCAATAAAAGCAAAATTAGACCACCAACTGATATTTAGCTCCCAAGCCATCATTCTTCCAAGAACAATGCAGTCAATTGGTTTCCACGGCTGTGGATCATAATTTAATAAATCAAACTCAACCGGATACTTACCTTTAGCTTGTTGTATATAAAAATTTACTCCATTTGAGTATGCATTTATAATTTTCAATGTAACTGGATCTAATTGGGCAAGAATTTTTTTTGCCGTTTCTGTAATTCCAATTGTACGAAACATTTTATCAAATGGTACTGTTTTAGGGCCAATAATTTCACTAAGCTTTCCTTCGCCTGCTCTTCTAATTAAATCCATTGAAAATAATCGATCTTCAGCATGTACAAATCCTAATGCAAAGGCTTCATCTTCATCGGTATTAGCAATAATATATGGAATACCAACACTATCTCGGTATATTTTTATATTAGTAGAAATTCCTTGAACTTTTAATCTTCCTGAATATTTGGGAAGTGAGGCGGTAAGCATAGAATATAAAATAAAACATGCAGCAGTAAAGAGAATCAAAAAAGAAACAATGATGCCAATGGAAACTTTCAGCCATTTCTGCATATCATAACTTTCTTGCTTTTATAAATACTAATAAAATATTTTTAAGCTAATAGAATTTAATCCGAAATAGTAATTGACAAATCAAAAATTAATGATGGTAATATTTCAACGCTTCAGGAAGTTCATTTTTTATGTCATTTATCCTTGTTTGGTCAGAAGGATGATCACTTAAAAACTCTGGCGGTGCTTGACCTTTCATTGCAACTGCCATTCTTTGCCAAAAATCTAATGCTTCGTTCGGATCATATCCAGCCATTGCCATAAAAATTAATCCTAAATGATCAGCTTCACTTTCTTGTAGTCTGCTATATGGCAAAAGTACTCCCACTTGGGTTCCAATTCCAAATGCAGCCATAAAAAGATTTTGAGTTTCCGCAGGTTTTGATTTAATAGCTTCAGCTAGTGCAACTCCGCCTAGCTGAGTTAATAAAGCTTGACTCATTCTTTCATTTCCATGTTTAGCCACTGCATGAGCAATTTCATGTCCTAATACAACAGCTAATCCAGCTTCAGTTTTTGTAATAGGAAGAATTCCAGTATATACAACAACTTTTCCGCCAGGCATGCACCAAGCATTTGCCTCTTTGCTGTCTATTAAATGGAATTCCCATTTATAACCATTTAACTGACTTGATAAATTATGTTCTGCAAAATATCTATTAACAGCATCCGCAACTCTTTCTCCAACTTTTTTAACAAGAGCAAAATCTTTTGCGTTTGTACTTTCTTTATTTGATTTCAAGAATTGATCATATTGCTGAAAGCTCATAGATAACATTTCATTATCTGGAATTAAATTTAGTTGGCTTCTTCCAGTTATTGGAACAGTGCTGCATGATTGTAAAACCAAAATACTAACTAGACAAAATCCTATTAAATGATACTTTAACATTTTTTATCCTTAAAAAATAATTAGTTTAAATAGGTTTCAATATCATTAAAACAACAGCAATATAAGAAGATATAACTCCAACCAAACTCCAGAAATTCCACGCTTTGGATAATGTTTGATAATCTTCCCATTTATATTTTTGTTCATTTGAAGTTAAGGCAATTATTTTCTTTTGAATAGGTACAACTTTAGACATAAATGCAAAAGTAGAAATAATAATTAGAATAATTCCTCCAAATATCCAAGGAGTTTCTACAAGGGAAAAGTTACCTTGCATTGCGGCACCAATTCCAAAAATAATTAATATTATTACTGAAGGCATTGTAAATATTCTATCTGCCTTCATTAAAATTCTAAAGGTTTCCAAAATTTTCAATCTATCTTTAAATTTATCAGCTTGTAATTTCCAAAATATACCAGTTGTAATATTTCCAATAAATACTATTGCCGCAATTACATGAATTAATTTCCAAATTAAATATATATTCATTTCTTCCTCAAGAATTTCTATTTGAAATATAACGAGAATTAAAATTAATTTTTCGTATAACCTTACAAAGAAATTTGATATAATGATAAAAAGCAAATTGGAATAAAATATAGAAATGAGAAATAAAAAACCCCGACGAAAATCGGGGTTATTAAATTAAAATTTGGCAGCGACCTACTCTCCCACACACCTGCGCATGCAGTACCATCGGCGTGCTGGGGCTTAACTACTCTGTTCGGAATGGGAAGAGGTGTAACACCCAGGCTATAACCACCAAAATTTAAACTCTATCAAAATTAATATGAAAGACTGAAAGAGAGAGCTGTAAAAAAAAAAGATCGGCAACAAACTGTGTATAAAAATTTAATGGTTAAGTCTCACGACATATTAGTACTGCTTGGCTGAATTCCTTACGGAACTTACACCTGCAGCCTATCAACCTCGTCATCTCCGAGGAGTCTTAAGTTACTTACGTAAGGGATACCTAATCTTGAAGCGTGCTTCGCGCTTAGATGCTTTCAGCGCTTATCACAACCGCACATAGCTACCCAACGATACCGCTGGCGCGATAATTGGTGCACTAGAGGTGCGTTCACTTCGGTCCTCTCGTACTAGAAGCGACCCTTCTCAAGTATCCTGCGCCCGCATAGGATAGGGACCGAAC
>JAKALM010000017.1 GCA_021824145.1 Bacteroidota bacterium | reverse complement strand
TTGAACAAAACATTTTTTATTACAATTATTTTCAAATTATCAAATTCCATTAAATAAAATTTGAAGGCTTTATTTTATCAATTATATTAGTTTTAATATTTTACTTTTTTAATTTTTAATGTTAACTGTTCAAAATCTAACAAAAAAATTCAAAGATACAACGGCTGTAGAAAACATTACATTTTCTATCACACCTGGCAAAATATTTGGTTTGCTTGGACCAAATGGCGCCGGAAAAACAACAACTATTAGAACTGTTTTGAATATTATTAAACCAACATCAGGAACAATCCTTTTTGATGAAAAACCGATTAACCAAGATTTCTTTAATTTAATCGGATATTTGCCTGAAGAACGTGGCTTATATAGAAAAAGTAAAGTTATAAATACTATTTTATATTTTGCAGGATTGAAAAATCTTGAAAAAAAATATGCTTACGAGGAATCATTAAAATGGCTAAAGAAATTAGAAATTGAAAATTTAATGAATAAAAAAGTTGAAGAACTTTCAAAAGGTAACCAGCAAAAAGTGCAATTTATTACTGCCATTATTCATAATCCTAATCTTTTAATTCTTGATGAACCATTCAGCGGATTTGATCCGATCAATCAACAATTAATTAAAGAAATTCTTATTTCCTTTGTTAATTCCGGGAAAATAATTATGCTTTCCACACATCAAATGGACACTGCTGAAAAACTTTGTTCGGATATTTTGCTTTTAAATAATGGAAAAGAAGTTTGCAGTGGAAGCCTATCTAAAATAAAAAAAGATTTTGGAACTAATAATATTAAAATTGAATTCACCGGTGATATTTCTATTTTGAATTCTCATCCTTCAATTATCCATATTGATAGCTACAGCAACTATGCTGAAATTCAATTGAAAGATGATATTCAACCAGCAGATTTTTTAAAAACTATTGTTAATGAAATTAATGTTACTCATTTTTCGGTTATTGAACCTACTTTAAATAAAATTTTTATTGACGCAATAAAGCAAAACATTAATTAGTCAAATGAAGAAAGCATTAATAGTTGCAAAATGGGAATTTTACGAAAAGGTTTTTACCAAGACGTTTTTAATTTCACTCATTTTAACTCCTGCAATCATAATTACATTTGCAATTTTACCAACTTTACTTTCAAACCAAGAAGATAATTCAATTAAAACTATCGGCCTTGTAGATACTTCTGCAACTTATTTTAAACCGCTGAAAAATTATTTAGAGAAGTACAAATTAAGTAATGGACAGCCTAATTACTTACTGATAAATTTATCTGGTTTGCAAAAGGATGTTCCTGAAATTAAAAAAGAATCTGACGAAATGACTTTATCAGGAAAGTTAGAGGGATATTTGTTAATTATAAATGGTGGGACAGATTCAGTTAAAGTAGAATTTCGTAGTAAAAATGCTGGAAATTTCAAAGATTTAAATAAGCTTGAAGAAGCATTTAATCTTATCAGAATTGAAACGAAATTGAAAAAAGAAGCCGTTAGTCCTTCAATAATGAAATACATAGAAAATAAAATTGATATAAAACCAATTAAGGTTGAAAAAAATGGTGATGGATCGAAGTCAGACTTTTTAATTCTGTTTTTCACTTCTTTTGTTTTTATTGTACTTCTGATGATGATGATTCTTTCTTCTGGTGGAATGTTGATTAGAAGTTTAGTTGAAGAAAAATCTAACCGGCTAATTGAAATTTTAGTTTCGAGCTGTACCCCAAACGAACTTTTAGCTGGGAAAGTTTTAGGCTTAAGTTCTTTAGGTTTAACACAAGTTTTAATTTGGACGATCATTGGAATTTTATTAGCAGGAACTTCTCTTATTCCAGCTAATGTGTTTAATAATATTTTACCGATTCTTGGTTACTTCGCATTAGGATTTATATTTTACACTTCTATTTTCGTGGGGATTGGATCGATAGTAACTACTGAACAAGAAGCTCAGCAAATTACAAGTTATTTAAGTCTGATAATAATGCTTCCCATAGTTTTGGCAATTCCAGCAATCCAAAATCCAAACTCATTTATGGTACATGTATTTTCTTATATTCCTTTTACAATTCCGGCAATAATGATTTTGCGGCTTAATATTGGCCCAATTCCTTTATGGGAAATTTTTACTTCAACAGTAATTATGATTGGTTCAATTCATTTATCAATTTCAATTTCTGGTAAGATTTTTAAAATTGGAATTTTGTCATACGGAAAAAGGCCATCACTTAAAGAAATTATCAATTGGATTAAAGAAAAATAAAAATTCTCTAATGTTATATTTATCCTCAGCTTTAGCAGCAATTATTCCAATGATGATCTATTTAGTCATCATTTGGAAATTTGACAGATACGATCGTGAACCGTTCGGATTAGTTTTAATAAATTACTTCTGGGGAGCAATTGGTGCAATTTTTTTCGCAATCATTGGTAGTGGATTAATTACTTCTCTCTTGTCTTATTTTATTTTAAGCAAATCCTCTTTAGACAGAACTGAAACAATTCTAGTAGCGCCTTTTATTGAAGAACTAACTAAAGGTTTATTTTTATTAATTACATTTTCAAATAAAAAGTTTGATAACATAACAGACGGAATAGTTTACGGCGGTGCTATTGGTTTAGGATTCGGTATGACGGAAAATTTTTTATATTTCATTGCTTATGGCACAACACTGTCTGAATGGATATCTATTGTAATTATCAGAACTCTTTTTTCAGGAGTTATGCATTGTGTTTCAACTGCAACTTTTGGTGCTTTTATAGGCTACGCTAAATTCAAAAATATTTATTACAAAAT
Source organism: Bacteroidota bacterium (assembly GCA_021824145.1). Lineage (GTDB taxonomy): Bacteria > Bacteroidota > Ignavibacteria > Ignavibacteriales > Ignavibacteriaceae > FEN-1297. Next base: position 69,031 of record JAKALM010000017.1, on the reverse strand, counting down.
TTCTTTCCCGTTCATCGGAATTTTAATTGCAATGTTCATTCATTTTGCATGGAATTTTACTGTAAGTTTTGAGTCAACCACAATTTTGGGGTTTATATTTATGTTCTTTACAGTAATTATATTTTTAATCATTTTTTCAGTTGCAATATTAAACGAGAAGAAAATAATCTACCAGGAACTTTTGGAAGAAGTAATTAACGGATTAATTCCGGTTGAACATTTAGAAATTCTAAATTCTTCCAAAAGAAATCGGCTTGGATGGGTTGATGAAAGAATTAGGAAATTATATATTAGGGCAGCTATAACTTTAGCTTTTAGAAAAATGGAATTGAAAAATTCATTCGGCTCAAGCAGGGAATTTTATCAGAAAGACGTGGAATATTATCGAACTTTTATTCAAAATTTACTTACACAAAATTAATGAAATCAAATTCTTCAGTTTACATATTTCCTCATTCACCGCTTTTTAATAAAAAAGTTTCTCGTGAATTTGAAAACTTCGGAGAAGAAAATTCTTATCATCTTTTTTCGTCGCTGCTTCTGAACTATAAAGAAATATTGGATAGTTATAATAAAAACTACAGAGTAATTTATTGCTTCGATGAAAATGATAGAGATTATTTGCCGATGGAATTTGCAAACCAGAATGATGAAATATTTTTTGGAGACTTAAATCATAAAACTGAAATTTTAAAATTGATGTCGGAAAAATATTTTTCAGACAGCAGTAACAATCTTATTATATTTCCAAATTCTATTGGAGTTTCATTTACAGATATTCAAAAAGTATTTAATCTTTTATCAATAGAAGATGAAGCGGTTGTTATTGGCAAATCAAACAGAAATAAAATAATCTTTATCGGATTTAATTCTTTCAATAAAGAATTATTTTCGGATTTGAATTGGGAGTCTTTAAACTACGATAATCTTCTTGTCCGATTAGGTAAACACGATAATTTCCTTCATGTACTTGGAAATTATTTAGCTATAAATGATATAACTGATTTTAAAAATCTTTATACTGAATTATCAAAAAAGGAAAGTTTATCTTACTGTAGTCAAAAAATGCATGAACAATTTACAAATTTATTTATTGAATATAAGGAACTTATTAAATGATGCCGGTTGGAATTTTAGGAGGCACTTTCGATCCTATTCATTATGGACATTTAATTACAGCTCAAGCTGTTAAGGAAATAAGAAATCTTGAAAAAATTATTTTTATCCCAGCAAACATTTCTCCGCACAAAATTGAAATTAAAAGTTTAAGCGGAGAACATCGACTAAAAATGCTTCAACTGGCAATTGAAAATATTTCTTACTTTGAATATTCAGATGTTGAATTAAAAAGAGATTCAGTTTCATATACAATTGATACTTTAAAAAAATTGCGTTCTAAATATGACCGAATGGAATTAATAATTGGTTATGATAATATTTTTGATTTCAACACATGGAAAAATCCGGACGAAATTTTGGAATTGGTTAAGCTGGTAGTAGTAAGAAGAAAAACCTCAATTGAACCGAAGAAAAAAGACAAATACTTTAACTCTGCAATTTTTGTCGATACTCCAACAATTGAAATAAGTTCTAGTGAAATTAGGCAACGGGTAATTAATAAATTGCCAATAAATTTTTTAGTTCCGCCAAAAGTAAACGAGTATATTGAAAAATTTAATTTATATAAGGAGGAAAATATTTGAAAATTCTAATAACTGGTGGCGCTGGTTTTATCGCTTCTCAAATTGCTGATGCATTAATCGAACAAGGTAATGAAGTATTTATCTTAGACAATCTATCAACTGGATTTGAAAAAAACATTAATCCCAAAGCAAAATTTATTAAAGCAGATATTGGTGACAAAAATTTATCGGAATTATTTGAAAAAGAAAAATTTGATGTTGTTAATCACCATGCAGCTCAAATGGATGTAAGAAAATCAGTCGCTGATCCGGCTTTTGATGCAACAACCAATATTTTGGGAACAATAAATCTTCTCCAGAATTGTGTAAGGACAAATGTGAAAAAATTTATGTTCTCTTCAACCGGTGGTGCAATCTACGGCGAACAAAATTACTTCCCCGCTGACGAGAATCATCCAGTTTCACCTCTTTCACCTTACGGAATTTCTAAACTAGCTGTAGAAAAATATTTATTCTTCTACAAAGCACAATACAATCTTAATTATACAGTTTTGCGTTATGCAAATATTTACGGTCCACGGCAAAATCCTTTTGGTGAAGCAGGAGTGGTTGCAATTTTTACAAGCAGATTGCTGAAAGGAATTCAACCAACTATTAATGGAGACGGAACTCAGACAAGAGATTATGTTTTTGTTGGTGATGTTGTAAAAGCAAACTTGTTAGCAATTAATGACGATCGCAGTGACATTTATAATGTTGGAACCGGCAAGGAAACTGACGTAAATGAATTATTCAATTTACTCAATAAAAATATTGGAAACGGCCAAATTGAAAAGCATGGCCCTGCAGCTCCTGGCGAACAATTGAGAAGTGTCATTAGTTCTGATAAAATTTATAAACGCTTTGGATGGAGACCATCAACAACTTTGGAGGAAGGTCTGCAAAAAACAATTGAATATTTTAAATCGAATAATTAATATTTTTCAAAATAATTTAAAACCGAATAAGTCTTGGAAGAATCGAAAATCAGTAGTTCATTTATAGAAAATTTATTAAAAAATGAAAGAAGATCTGTTGCAAGGTCAATATCAATTGTTGAATCTAATAATTCTAGATCAGCTGATCTTTTAAAAAAAATTTATAACCATGTGGGAAATGCATACCGAATTGGAATTACTGGTCCTCCAGGCGCAGGTAAAAGTACAATTACTAATCAATTAACAAAGTTATTTCGTCAACAAAATAAATCAGTTGGTATTATTGCAGTTGATCCAACCAGCCCTTTTACAGGCGGTGCTTTGTTAGGTGATAGAATTAGAATGACAGATATTGGGCAAGATCCAAATGTTTTTATAAGAAGTATGGCAACACGAGGAAGTCTTGGAGGATTGAGCAAGAAAGCAAATGATGCCGCCGACATTCTAGACGTTGCTGGTTATGATTTCATAATTTTGGAAACTGTTGGTGTTGGACAATCAGAATTAGATATTGCCCAAGCAGCGGACACTACGATCGTTGTCCTTGTTCCAGAATCCGGCGACGTTGTTCAGGCAATGAAAGCTGGACTTATGGAAATCGCCGACTTCTTTGTTGTCAATAAAAGCGACCGCCCTTCAGCAGAACAAGCTGTTTCGGCACTTAAGACGATTTTAATGATGAGAGATCACGATCAATTTTCATGGATGCCCAACATTATCTCCACTATTGCTTCTGAGAATAAAGGTATTATGGAAATTGGAAACGAAATAAACCGGCACAAAGATTATTTACAGCAAACTGGCAAATTTTTAGAACGAAGAATAGATAGAACGAAAATTAGAATCAAAGAAATTGTTGAAGATAAAATCAGAAATAAATTATGGGATGAAACCGGAAAAAACTCTTTAAAGGCTTCGCTTGAAAAAGTTGTTCTCGGAAATACATCACCATATCACATCGCTGACGAAATAATAGAAAATTTCAAGAATCAACTTTAACTTTGCTGAAATTATTAGCATTACTTTTCTTAACTGAAGTTATCCAAAAGATTAATTTCAGATGAATGAAAAAATCAGTAACGAACTGATAAACTCAAAATAAAATGAAAGGATTTTTTGATGGAAGTAATGGAAGGCGCATTTTTAACCAGCCTAAATGAAAACCAAACTATAATTAGAAATACAGTTAGGGAATTTGCAGAAAAAAATATTCGCCCAGTATTTATGGAATATGATGAATCGCAAAAGTTCCCGATGGAAATAATGAAAAAATTAGGCGAACTAGGATTTTTAGGAGTTGTTATTCCAGAAGAATACGGCGGAGCTGGTTTAGGTTATATTGAATTTGCAATTATTATAGAAGAACTTGCTAAAGTAGATCCTTCGATTGCACTATCAGTAGCTGCACATAATGGTTTGTGCACAAATCATATTTTCAGGTTTGGAAATGAAAATCAAAAGAAAAAATATATTCCGGATTTAGCTTCTGGTAATAAAATTGGAGCTTGGGGACTGACAGAATCCTCCTCTGGAAGCGATGCAGCCGGACTAAAATCTTTCGCTGAAAAAAAAGACGGTTATTATATCCTCAACGGAAGCAAAACTTTTATTACTCATGGAACTGTTGGTGAAACAGCAGTAGTTATGGCTATTACCAACAGAGAAAAAGGCAAAAAAGGAATTTCTGCATTCATTCTTGAAAAAGGAATGCAAGGATTTATTGCTGGTAAGAAAGAGAATAAATTAGGAATGAGAGCCAGCGATACAACACAGCTTATCTTTGATAATTGCAAAGTTCCTGAAGATAATTTAATTGGAAAAGAAGGCGAAGGATTTATACAAGCTATGCAAATACTTGAAGGCGGAAGAATCTCCATTGCAGCAGTAAGTGTTGGCTTGGCGCAAGGGGCATTGAATGCAGTTTTAAAATATTCAAACGAACGTCAGCAATTCGGGAAAAAATTACATGAGTTTCAAGCAACTCAATTTAAAATTGCGGAGATGCAAACAAATATTGAAGCAGCTCGTCTTTTAACATACAGAGCTGCATTGTTGAAAGACAAAGGAATTCCAAATAAAAAAGAAGCTGCTATGGCAAAATTATTTGCAAGTGAAATTGCTGAGAAGGCTGCAAATGAAGCAGTACAAATTTTTGGCGGATACGGTTTCATAAAAGACTATCCAGTTGAAAAATTTTATCGCGATGTAAAACTTTTGACCATCGGTGAAGGTACATCAGAAATTCAAAGGATAGTAATTGCTAGAGAATTATTAGATAAATAAAATCATTCTAAAAATAATTAAGTCAAAAATTTATGAGCAAAGTTGGAAAACAGATTTCTGAAAATAAAACTTATTTGCAGCGTGAGGATTATTATAAAAATCTTGTAAGAAAAATTACTGCCGAGAAAGAAAAAATTAAATTGGGCGGCGGTATAAAAGCAATAGAAAAGCATAAATCAAAAGGTAAATTAACTGCAAGAGAAAGAATTGCAAAGTTAATTGATAACGAAAAAGATTTTTATGAGCTTAGTACTTTTGCTGCTTTTGGGATGTACGAAGAATACGGGGGCGCCCCGTCTTCAGGAACTATTTATGGAATTGGAAAAATAAATGGCAGAAATTTTGTAATTGTTGCAAATGATGCAACTGTTAAAGCTGGCGCTTGGTTTCCAATTACTGCTAAAAAAAATCTCAGAGCTCAAGAAATTGCAATGAATAATCGTTTGCCTATTATTTATTTGGTTGACAGCGCTGGAGTTTTTCTTCCTCTTCAAGATGAAATATTTCCTGACAAAGAACACTTCGGAAGAGTTTTTAGGAACAATGCTGTTATGTCTTCGATGGGAATTCCGCAAATCTCGGCAATCATGGGTCCATGCGTTGCTGGCGGTGCCTATCTTCCTATTATGAGTGATGAAGCTTTAATTGTTGAAGGCGAAGGTTCAGTTTTTCTCGCTGGTTCACATTTGGTTCGTGCAGCAATTGGAGAAGTGATTGACAACGAAAGTTTAGGCGGTGCTAAGGTTCAATCGAACATTTCCGGAGTTACTGATTATATAGAAAAAAATGATCTCGAATGTATTGATAGAATAAGGAATCTTTCAAATAAATTTAGTGAAAGTACAAAAGCAGGATTCAATAGAATTGAAAGTAAACCGCCTCTCTTCCCAACAAAAGAAATTTATGGAATACTTCCAGAAGATCCGATTAAAACTTATGACACTTACGAATTAATTGCTCGAATAGTCGATGGTTCAGAAATTGATGAATACAAAGCCGGTTATGGCAAAACTATAATTACAGCATATGCAAGAATTGATGGCTGGGCAGTTGGAATTGTTGCCAATCAAAGAAATATTGTTAAAACAGAATCCGGCGAAATGCAAGTTGGCGGAGTTATTTATTCAGACAGTGCCGATAAAGCTGCACGCTTCATAATGAATTGTAACCAAAGGAAAATTCCTCTTTTATTTTTGCAAGATGTAACCGGTTTTATGGTTGGTAGTAGAGCAGAACATGGCGGAATTATTAAAGATGGCGCAAAAATGGTAAATGCAGTTGCAAATTCAGTTGTTCCAAAAATTACTATAATTATTGGCAATAGCTTTGGCGCTGGCAATTATGCAATGTGCGGCAAAGCTTATGATCCAAGGTTTATCTTCGCATATCCAAATGCAAAAATTGCTGTAATGGGAGGCTCACAAGCAAGCAGCGTTCTTCTTGACATAAAACTAAAACAAGTTGAAAAAAGCGGGAAAGTATTTTCAGAAGCTGAAAAGAAAAAATTATTAGATGAAATAATAACTTCCTATGATGGCGCAAGCAATCCGCTTTACGCAGCTGCAAGATTGTGGATTGATGAAATTATTGACCCAACATTAACAAGAGAATATGTTTCAATGGCAATTGAAGTAGCCAATAATAATCCTGAAATGCCAAAGTTTAATCTCGGAGTTATTCAAACTTAGAAATATGCATTTCATAAAATCTAGCATTGTTTGCAGTGTGAATTATAGAATTTATTTTTTATTGCTTATTTTGATTTTACCCTCAATAGCTAATTGCCAGCAAAGTAAATTATCTAAGGCAATAAATTATATTTCAAGTTTTATTGCTTCCGATTACTTTCAAGAATTAAAAAAAACAAATAATGATTTAGCATTAACGGATACAATTTATCTTCGAGCACTTGATTATGAAAAGCTCAATTATCAAGAAGCATTGTTCGCACTAACCTTTGCAGCAATTCCATACAACAAAGTTGAACTTAGAATTCCGGTCATCGGAAATATTGTTACCTACAGATTACCATCGGCACAGGAAGAAATTTTTCAAAAGAAGGATGAAAATTTACCCAAAAGACTTTTCTTCGACACACCGAATGATAATTATGGAGACAAGGATAAGCTGGCACATTTTTTTGGCAGTGCATTCATTTCCTATTCATCAAATATTTTTGATTTAGGTAATGTTATTGGTTATTTTGTGGAAGTATTTGAACAAGATTTCGAAGTCCAGAATTCGATTGACAACAGAGATTTAAGGACAAATATTTTAGGAAATATTTTTGGCAAAGTGCTTAAAAAAAAAAAGAAAGTACTTCCTTCTCAAGTGCTGATTATTCTTTCACTATTTTATTGCAGATACCATTTATGAATTCGGTTTTAATAATAGACGACGAAAAAGAAATTTGCGAAAGCATAAAAATGATCCTTGAATACGAGAACTATCAAGTTGATTATTCCAATAGTTCAAAAGAAGGACTAGAAAAATTTTTTTTAAATGACTTTTCTTGCCTTCTTTTAGATATACAAATGCCGGAGATGAATGGATTCGAAGTACTAAAGAAGATCAAAGAAAATAATTCGAACTCTTCTGTAATTATTATTTCGGCACACGGAAGTATAGAGAATGCAATAAAAGCAACAAAACTTGGCGCTTTTGATTTTATTGAAAAACCAATTGATAGAGATAAATTATTAATAAGTGTTAGAAATGCAATTGATCAATTTAATCTACTTACCGAGAATAAAGAAATAAAAAAAACACTTCATCCTGAAGGTAAAATTCTCGGTGAAAGTAACGCCATAAAAAATATACTTGAGGTTATTGAACGTGTTGCACCGATAGACACTCGCGTTTTAATTACTGGTGAGAACGGTACCGGAAAAGAATTAGTTGCAAGAGCAATTCATAACAAAAGTTTAAGAAAAGATAAACCTTTTGTGGAAGTAAATTGCGCTGCTATTCCAAACGAATTGATTGAATCAGAATTGTTTGGCCATGAAAAAGGATCATTCACAGGCGCTTTTCAGCAAAGAATTGGAAAATTTGAGCTAGCAAATAAAGGAACAATTTTCCTTGATGAAGTTGGTGATATGAGCCTTCAAGCTCAAGCAAAAGTTTTACGAGCTATTGAAGACAGCAAGATTGAACGCGTTGGCGGAACTAAAAAAATTGAAGTGGATGTAAGAATAATTTCTGCAACCAATAAAAATTTGAAAGAAGAAATTGAAAAAGGAAATTTTAGAGAGGATCTTTATCATAGGTTAAATGTTATTCCAATTCATGTCCCTCCTTTAAGAGAAAGAACGGAAGATATTATTGTTTTAGTTAATCATTTTTCAAACGAAATAACATCTAAACTAAAAAAATCGCAAGTAAAATTTTCTGAAGAAGTCATTAAATTTTTACAATCATTACCATGGAGTGGTAATATTCGCGAGCTAAGAAATGCAATTGAAAGGATCATAATCTTAACTGATAAAAAAGAAATTCTAAAAAAGGATATTGAATTTCTTTTCCCTTCCAGCAAAACATCTTTGGGAGATATTATAGATACAAGCAATTCATTCCAGGAATTTAAAGATAAATCTGAAAAGGCTTTTATCATAAAACAACTTAAAGCCAATGATTGGAATATAAGTAAAACTGCTGAAGTACTTGAAATTCAGCGTAGCCATTTGTACAATAAAATGAAAAAATATGGAATTGAGAAGGAAGAATAAATATGGCAGAAACAATATTTTCAAAAATAATTAAGCGCGAAATTCCCGCTGACATAGTTTATGAAACCGACACCGTACTTGCGTTCAGAGACATAAACCCACAAGCTCCCGTTCATATTTTAATTATTCCGAAAATAGAAATTCCCAAGGTAACAGAAATTGATGGCAAGAAGCATTCACAGCTTCTCGGCGATCTCTTCGATGCCGCAAATAAACTTGCAAAAGAAATGAAAATTGAAAAGGATGGATTCCGATTGGTTCTTAATTGCGGTGATAACGGCGGACAGGAAGTTTATCATCTTCACATGCACTTGTTGGGCGGCAGACAAATGAAATGGCCACCGGGATGAAAAAAATTATTGAGCTCCCATCGTAATTATTGAGTAATTGTATTTTCTTCTTAACCAATCAACTGCTCTTAATAATTTTTTTCTTTTTATCTCAATATCTTCGAACAAAACTTCCTGCTCGCTAAATTCGTTAAATTTCGTAAGCCCGATTCCAATCAGCCTTACTGCTACTCTTCTTGTTTGTGCTTTCTTAAGCATGTTCAATGCAGTCTCGAAAATTACTTTATCATCATCCGATGAAGGTTTAATTGTTTTGGAGCGCGTGATTGTTTGAAAGTCAGAATATCTTAACTTGATTGTTATTGTGGCTGCCTGCCAGTTGTTTTCTCTAAGCGAATGACAAACCTTTCCTGTTAATTCGAACAAAGTGTTGTAGATAATTTCTTTGTTCACAACATCGCTGCCAAAAGTTGTTTCTTTCGAAATACTTTTTTGCTCACGCTCAACAGTTAAGTATTCGCTTCCTTCTCCGTTTGCCTTAAGCCAAAGATCAATTCCATATTTTCCAAATGCTGCAGCAAAGTAATCTGATGGAAGTTTTGTTATGTCATCGATCTTGTAAATGCCTTTGCTGTTCAACTCTCGCATAGTAACTTTGCCTACACCGGGAATTGTTTCGACGGGCATTGGCGCAAGAAATTCTTTTTCCATACCGGGAAGAATGTAAGTAATCCCCATCGGCTTCATGCAGTCGGAACCAATCTTTGCAACCGTTTTATTGCCGCCTATGCCGATCGAACACGGCAGCGATAGCTTTACCCAAATTTTTTTTTGAAGATGCGAAGCCAGCTCGAACATCGAGCCGTACATTCTTCTGCAGCCGGTAAAGTCCATGTAAAATTCATCCACCGATGCCTGCTCGATTACCGGCGCATAACCGGATAAAATATTTTTCACTGCGCGGGAATATCTTGAGTATTCTTTAAAGTGCCCATGCAGATAAATTCCTTGCGGGCAAAGCTTGAAGGCGGTCCTTATCGGCATGGCTGAGTGTAAACCAAACCTTCGCGCCTCGTATGAGCATGCGGCTACCACTCCCCTTCCGTGCGGATCCCCGCCTACAATCACTGGTTTTCCTTCCAATGAAGGATCGAGTATCCTTTCAACAGAAACGAAAAACGCATCAAGGTCTAAATGAAAAATAGTTCTCATAAAAATAATTTTGAAAATATTTTATTAAATCAGTGTCATAGACTTTCCATTGCCTTCAAATATCGTTTGCAATCTCGGGAAAGCTTTCACAATTGTCGCCGGCATATCAACTTTTATTTTCTCCTCCAGCAGATGAATCAGTTCAAATGTATTTGCCACAGCATCGCCTTGAGGATGATTGTTCATTATTACATAAACTTCTTTCACCTTTCCCTGCACTTCCTTTATCTTCTGCTGTATCTCAACCAGTTCACCAGGCGAGTAAAGATATTTATACCTTTCGCTCTGCTCTTCATACGATTGTTCCTTGCCATAGCTGTGGATCGATTTCATCCACGCTTCAACATTCCTTCCGTGGAAGCGGATATAGGCTTTGTCGTTAGTTATCACTGGCTCAAACGGAATAGACTTTCCAATCTGCGGCTGATCGATTGTGCAGAAAGTTAGATTCAGCTTCTTAAACAATTCCATCGCCTGCTCATTCTGCCACGACGCATGCCGCACTTCAAAAAAAAGATTGTAAGATTGGAAAATCTCGCTCAGTCTTCTTACATAATCCGCAGTAACATCCGAGAACGGAAATGAATAAGGGAACTGAATAAGCAGCCCGCCAAGCCTTTCGGCTTTTGAAAGAATATCAAGATTATAATTGACGGCTTTTATCTTTTTCTCATCAAAATTTTTCTTGTGAGTGAAATCCTGATGAAGCTTAACGGTAAAAGTAAAATCTTCCGAGTCGATTACTTTTCTTATCCAGCTTTCAACAACTCTTGGGCTAAGGTAAGAATAGTAAGTCGAGTTCACCTCGACGCAGTTGAAGTAATGAGAATAGAATTGCAGCCAGTCGAAGCCGCCGCTCTGCTGTTTTGGATAGAACGCCGGAACCCAGTCCTTGTAGGACCAGCCGGCAGTACCAATGAAGAATTTAGGCATGTTATTTCCCTTTTTTAATAATTAAAAAATAATCTTTACATCCTTATAAATCTTGCGGGGTATGTTTTTTATAATGAAAATTGGATTCTGGACTTTAGATGCTGGATAAGTAACGAGTATCCAGCTTCTAGAATTTTTTATAAAATTTATTCGCCAATGCTTAGCTTAACTCCAGCCGTAATCCATCTTCCCGGCAGAGGCACACCGCTTACTTCGTAATAAGATTTGTTAAATAAGTTCGTCGCCTTCACAAATACTTTCCATTGATCGAAACGGCGGAATAGCTGCGAATCCACTAAAAAATTATCGGCGGCATTAACGCGGCTTTCGTATCTAAGTTCCCAGCTTTGCTGAATGCCTAGCCACCATTTGTTTTCAATATTCAAAATCAACTGATGACGAAGATACTGAAGCAGATACTGAGATTGAAATTCATTTGCAACCCGGCTGGAATTTAAATAAGTATAATCTATACCGACCCTGTAAATTGGAGAATCGTTGATCAATATAGAAGGATTCATTTCTAAATTTATTTCCGCGCCGGCGGTGTTAATCTTTGTAATGTTCCTTGCTGTCCATGGCTGGGCGTCATTCGATCTAACCCAATCAATTAAATTTTTTCCTTGCTTGTAGAATACGCTCACTCTTGCATTGTACGCCGCACGCAAAGTGCTCAATCCGATTTCGTAATCCACGGCTTCTTCTGTCTGAAGGTTCGGGTTACCTACACTTGCCGGAGAAGAATAATAAAGCTCCGTGTAGGTTGGAATTCGGAAAGCTTCGCCAACCGATCCGAACAATCTTACATCTTTGACAATATTGTAACCGAGATTTATTCCAGGCCAAATCTTCCAGCCAATATCAGAATAATCGTAGGCATAAGCATCTGCAATGACGGTGAAATCATTCAGCGGAGAAATTTTCTGCTCGGCAAAAATTCCTTTCTTAACGCGCGAATGATTACCGAGATTGTTGCTCACGATCTTATCTGTATTATACTCACCGCCGAAAGATGTAATACCGATGTTGCTCGCAATTGAAGCCTGAACCTCCGCGCCGTAAACATCGGTGTGATGATTATTTTCGTAAAAAGATGGATTGGTATAATCGAGGATGTAATTGTCGTCGTTATGCCGCCAGTAAACTTTAGGCGAAACTAAAAAAGATTCAGTGCCGAAATTTCCATTTAAATTCAGCAGCTTGGTAGTTGTGTGTTCCCACTGATTTGGGAAAAGTGTTGAGTAAAAACTGTTGGCGCCGAACTTCTTATCGTTATATCCGAAGAGTATATTCAAATTATTTCCGCCGCTGGTAATTGATGAGCCGTAAGTGAAATCGGTAATATCAAAATTAGTGTTGTGAATGTAGCCGTCCGACTTTTGCCGCGATAAAGAAATATGATTACTCAAAATTCCAACCGGAAGAGAGACGTGGATTAAGCCGTCGTAATAGCCGTTCTGCCCGCCGCTTGCCTCGAGCGAAAGCGATTCGCTGCTTCCATTTTTTGTGATGATGTTTATAATCCCGCTGAAAGCGTTGGCACCGTAAGCACTTGAGCCAGGACCTTTTAAAATCTCAATCCTTTGAATATCATCCAGCGTAACAGGCAAATTTAAATTATGATGACCGGTCTGCGGATCGTTCACGCTTACGCCGTCGATCATAATTAAAGTTTCTTCAAAAGAGCCGCCTCGGATGCTGACATCGCCTTGAACGCCGTCTACTCCGCGCTGCTGCAAGTCAACTCCGGCTGCGTACTGAAGCAATCCCTGCACGCTGTTTACCGGTGCGTCTTTAATTTCTTTCGGTCCGATTACAATTACATTTCTTGTAAGATCCGAAAAAGTTGTCGGAGTTCTGCTAGCGGTTACAACAACATCGCTAAGCTGGTATTCCGGAAGTACCTGAGCGTTCATTTGCGCAATTGGAATAAAAAATATTGCGGCGAGAAATAATAAACTTACTTCTATTAAAATGAAATTTAGATTTATCTTTTTTGGTAACCGAGCCGTCATCTCGCGTTCCTACTTTAAGTGAATGAATGCTTCAACTATAAAAATAACTTTCTAACGGTATTGAGACCTAACTAACAGAAACTTTAACGATAATTTGCTTTGTCCGAAACTTTGTAATCGTATTTCGACATCAGTATAAAAATACAATGGCGTCATAAATACATTCTATCTTGAACTTAAACTTAAACTTGAACTTTTTATCCGATGTATTTGATTGATCAAATTGAAGTGTTATTCCTTTAACGATAATTGAGCTATCCCGCCTTCTTTTCCATGCTTCTATAAATACCAATTACAACACCTACAATCTTAAATTTCTGGTAAGTTTTTTCAATTACAATAGGTTTATATTCGGGATTCTCCGAAAGTAGTTCAATCATCATTTGAGAAGTAGATTCACTTTTCTTTTTGTAGAACCGCTTTACAACTGCCGCATCGTCGAGTATTGCAACTACAATTTGTCCGTTCTTTGGCTCTAGATTTGGATTTACAATTACAATATCACCGCTGAAAATGTAAGCATCCTTCAAACTGTCACCTTTAACTCTAAGCAAAAAAGAATCTTTAGGCATTTTTGCTATAGTGGGAAGTTCAATCGTATCAATTGCATCTGGATAAATTGTTAGAGGATTTCCAGCGGCAACTTCACCAATAATTGGACGCGGAATAAAAAATTTATCTTCAAGAGTAAGCTCAATATGGCGCGAAAGTTTCGGATTTTTTTTTATGAATCCTTTCTTTTCGAGTGCAGCAAGATGCTCCCTCACTGTTGCTCTATTTTTATAGCCAAAATGTTTAGCCATTTCAGCAAGCGTTGGAGGAATCCCCCTACTAGTTTTTTGTTCAATTAAAAAATTTAAAATTCGTCTCTGTGTTTCTGTTATTTCTTTAGACACAATACACCTCCGGTTGGTCAGTTACAATTAAAAGATATAATTAATAATACCATACATTTGTATGGTTAATTTATAAAACAGATATAAAATTGTCAATATTAAAAATAGTCTGGAAAATTTGTTTAGATAATGCCAAAAAAAAAATTAGAAGTAATCGAGATAAGCTATTTATTTATAAAATATTATAGTTTTTCGCTGATATATAGTTTAGCATGGAGCCGGACATAATAAAGATTGTGGTTGGAAAATATTATTAATCAGATTCCAAAGTTTTGGCAAGTAAATATGAAAATTTAATGTTTATACATGAAGAAGAAAAATCTTTTCTAAAGAATCGATCATTTTTTCGTGAAATATTGGTTTTGAAATAAAGTCGTTGAAACCAGCAGCTATAAATTTTTCTTTATCACCCGGGAGCACATAAGCTGTTACTGCAATAATTGGAATGGTTTCGTAGCCAGGCATTTTATGAATAATCCTCAAAGCATCCAATCCATTATATTCACCTTGCAGATTAATATCCATAACAATAAAATCAAAATGAATACTATCTAACAGAGGTAAAGCTTCTTCGAAGCTAACAGCAAATTTTATTTCCTTAAGTTCTTTCATTTGAACTTTGAAAAGTATTTGCGAATCAATTTGATCTTCTATATAGAGGCAAGAAAGTGAAGATAATGGTTGTTTGTCAAAAGATTTTTCAACCGCTTTTGCTTGAATATTTTCTGATTGAATTTCTAGATTGTCTTTTTCTGGCTCTTCTTCAATCGGAACTGATTCGATATTGTCTAATTTTTTACGATCAACTGGTGTAAAATCTTCTTGAATTATTTCTTCAATTTCTTTAGTATCATCCTCAAATGGAATTTTTTCAATAATATTTTCTTCTGATATTTTTTCTGCAATATTTTGTTTTTCTTCGATTAACTTTGCAAAATTAATTGGGAAGATAAAACCGCAATCAAATTTATCTTTGCCTTGCTCAGTAACTTCAAATTTTCCATTAAGCAACTTTAAGAGTGTCTTTGCTAAAAGAATTGATAATCTTGAAAGTCCATAATCTTTAGCAATCGAATCATTTTCGGATTGGAAAAGAGTTTGGAAATTATTTAGCATATTTTTTGAAATTGCGGAATAATTATCTTTCATTGATATAATAAAATATTCGTCGTTTGATTGATAAGCAGAAAAATATATTTTCTTCTCTTTATCAATATGGATTGCAATTTTTAGAAGAAGAGAAATTAATGTTTGAAACTTTTGTTTGTCAGATTCAAATTTTAGCGACGAAGAAATTTTACCATAAGAGAACTCCATATCTTTCACACTGGAAATCTCATTAAAATCATTATGCAATTGATCAATTACTTCTGTAATTCCAATTTCCTGAGGAGTAAGTTCATAATTATTTTGCTTAATATTAGAATATTCTATTACCGAATTCATAATATTAAGAAGTCTATCGCGGTTTTGGTTTATAATTTCTGCTGCTTCTTTTTGCTCTACAGAAGGGTCTTTAATTCCATCAGTCAGTTCTTGAACGAATCCTAGGATTACGTTAATTGGTGTTAATAACTCATGAAAAAGATTCGGTAATAAATTAAAATCTGAAACAT
Organism: Bacteroidota bacterium; assembly: GCA_021824145.1. Lineage (GTDB taxonomy): Bacteria > Bacteroidota > Ignavibacteria > Ignavibacteriales > Ignavibacteriaceae > FEN-1297. Next base: position 53,438 of record JAKALM010000017.1, on the reverse strand, counting down.
AAGTACTAGAGGATTCACTTGCAGAAGATTTTTCTACAATTACCTCTCTCACTACTTCTTTTATTTTTTCATCTACTTCAGATTCACCTTTTTCAACTTTACATAGTAAACTGAATGATTCAACATCACCTTTATAATTTAAAATTGGAGCTGCAGTAATTTCAAAATCAATAAAATCACCGTTAGACTTTTTCAATTGTGTTCGAATTGTTACCGGTTCTTTTAAATGAGATTGAAAAATTGAAGAATTAATTGTCCCACGATCTTCATTTTTAACTAATGCTGTAAATGAGGAATTTTCAATTTCATCTTTTTGATAACCTAAAAATTGTTTTACTGATTGATTGCAAAAATTAATTAGCCCTACATTATCAGTTACAAAAAGTAGATCATTTGTGTTGTCAAAAGCCGTTTTGAACAACTGACTTTTTTTGCTCAGTTCTAATTGATTTGTAACATCTCTAATAATATTGAAATGTGCTTCTTTTTCATTATACTTAAATGGAATTTTACTGATTTCAACGTATACAAAGGTTCCATCTTTCTTTTTATGTTTAAATGGACCGCTGAATCTTCCCTTTCGGTTTGATTGGTTTGAAGAATCTAACAATGTTTGAATATCTTCTGAAGAATAAAGATCAGTAAGATCCATTTGTAAAAATTCATCTTTCCGATATCCATAAAGCGCTAATGCTGTATCATTAACTTCTATGAACCTAAGATTTTCTGTATCATAAATGAAAATAGGTTCTGGATTATTTTGGATTAAAACTTCAAACATTCTGCCTCTATGATTTATTAAGTTTTCTAAATTATCAACATTAATTTTTTCTTCAATTAATATTGAAAATCCTTCGGGTTCGTTATTTTCATTAAAAATTTTATTTAGATAAATATCAAAATTATTATTCGATTTTTTATTTTCTATATTATCAATAATAATATCAAATTTTTCAGAATTTTTAGAAAAGCTTAAAAATTGATTTATCCTTTCTGTAATTTTTAATGGAAAAACTTTTTCATAGGGATAATTTCTTAAATCAGTAATTTCTTCCGAGAACAATTTACAAAATTCTTTACTTCCTTGCTTAATAACTCCTTTTGAATCAATAAATGCAAGAGCTTTATCAAAATTTTCTATAAGATTGACTGATGAATTATTTTGTACCTCAACTTTGGGAATTTCATTTTTCTCATCAACCTTTTGTGCAATCCCAATAATAGCAATAACATTATTATCAGCATCGCTTAACGGTATTTCAATTGTCTGAAATTTTTCAGGATCACTAATGCCAACAAGCGGAACACCTTCCATAATAACACAATTAAGTGTATCTTTAATATATTTTTCTATCGAAGAATAAAATTCAACTTGGTATGGCGGCAAGAATGATTGATATTTTCTTCCTTCAACTTGAGATTGTTTTAGAGCTAAACCGGAAGCTAATTTACTATTAACTAAAATATATATGCCATTTACGTCTTTGATCCAAAATAATTCCTCAAATTCGTTAACTTCTTTTGAAATTTTTTCTTTGCCTATAAAAGTAAATGGATAAAACGATTTTATTTTTTCAATTACTTTTAAAAGTGATTTATTTATAATCAGATTTTCGAAATTATTTGATATGACCTTTAAGTTTGAAATACCTTTTACGTTAAAGTCGTATTCTTGTTGTTTGAAAGTACAGAAAAAGTAAAGTTCATTTTCTTCTTTATAAAAATTAATAATTATTTGAGCATTTAATTCGGATCCATTTTTTAAAATAAATTGAATATCCTGACTTGCTTGAGAATTTTTAGTATATGCTTCCTCGATTAAATCATTTAATTTTATTTGAGAAGACTCATCAAATATTTCTGATATATTTTTAAAATTATCATTAAAGTTAAATAAAGATTTTGCAATTTTGTTTATAGATAATAAATCACCGTTTTGATCAATTACAATGAAAGGATCAACAATATTATTGTTTAATGAATCGAAAAGCTTATTATTTAATTTATTTGAAGAATCCAAAATGCTTCTATAATTTATTAAAAAAATATTTTATTATTTAAATTACTAATTTCATCCAATAATCTAAAAAATTACTGCCATGGTGTTTGAACATAAACTTCATTTGACCACGATGAATCACTGCTTGCAATTGCTTTAACTCTGTAATAATAACCAATCGAACCAGTAAGTCCATTTGCACTATCTGTAAATTGTGTCGTTCCGCGGTTTACAACTCCAATACTTACAAATGATGACCAAGAATATCTTCTTTCAATTTTAAAATAATTTTCCACTCCGATATCATCATTCCAATTAAGTACAACCTTTGTTGCACTTAATGCTTTTGCAGTTAATCCTATTGGTGGCGGAATTGAATGAGTAGCTCCATCACCATAAGTATTAATTGTATAACTAAAAGGAGAAGTTCCAATTGTATTTAAACTTCTAATCTTATAATAATATACAGTTGTATCTTCGGCATTATTATCATTGATGTTGTTTGTATTTGGTCCAGAAACTAATTGAAGGACAAAATTTCCATAGTATCCTGTTTTACGCCAAATTTCAAAACCTGGGGGATTAGAAATCACAGAATCTTTCCATGATAAATTTATGGTTGTGTATGACAATCTAATAAATGTAAATGAACTTGGCGTTTGCGGTGGATATTGAATATTTGAGACTAAAATATTACTCATCGTATCGCTTCGTGCTGAAAATCCATCTTTATCGTAATATATTAAATAGTAACTAATTCTTTTATTAATATATGTTGAATCGAATGAAAGCGGAATTACAGGTTTTGAGCCATCAGAATTGGGTGGATTCCATTTGTAAATAGTTCCATTTACATAAAGTTCTATAAAATTTATTCCAGCATCTTGAGTTATATTATAGCTAATATTTGTGCTTGAATAATTTATTGTATCATTTGAAACTGGATTGTTGATTGTAATTTTAATAATGCTTGAACTGTTGCTAGATGATGGACCTAAAAATAAGTCTGTACAACCAATAAAATGGTAAATGAAAAATGACGAAATTATTGATAATATAACAAACCGTATTTTCATTTAAATCTTTAATAAGAAATAGAATAAATATTAAATCCTAAAAATAAATTGCATATTGAATTTTCCCATTTTTGATTTGCCACAATTCATAATCCATCATGTGTTAGGAATAAAATAATCGAAATAATAAGTACGAGATTCATCGGGAATTAAATCATTTATATACACATAAATAATATGAGCATTCTTATCATAAACATATTTTGCTACTTTAGTGCCAATTATTTCTGAACTTAAAGTAATATTTCTTGCAGCTTCGCTCATATCAAGTTGAATTACTAAATTATTTACGACCTGTTTACCTGGATTTGAAATTGTTAAAGCAATTCTTGTATCTCCTCGTTTATCAACGCGAACTTCTACATAATTTCTTCTAGCCCACCAATTTTCTATTTGAGATAAAGTTGTAATCCAAAAACCTTTTCGCTTAAGATCTTCAATTACATTCTTAACAACTCCAATATTTTCAGGCTTACATTGATACTCAGTGTGAAGTTTTAAAGTATATAATCCACCTTCGAATAATATTCTGTCCAAATCTTCTTGATAAGTGTAGAATTGGAAATTTGGGTCTGTTAATCCAAAATCTCTAATTACTTCATAATCGTCTCTTCCAGTTTTAGAAATTGAAACAAGAAGGCTGTCACCTCTTATAATTGTAGTTGGAACAGATCTATCAGTTAGAGAATCAGTGAAAATATATTTATACTTATCCTGAATTAAAGCTTGTAAAGTATTCTGATCATAAATACCGTAATAAGGCATACAGCCAAAGTCATTAGTCCCGGTAATTTCATCAATAGTTGATTTAGCATTAAATAATTTATCTTTTTGGGTTTGAAAATCATTTAGTTTATTTAGCGTATCACTTATAGAAGTTAAGTAACCAATATCAACCAATGAACCAACATCGCCGTATCTAATTAGAGGTTTTAAAATACTTTTGTTCATCTCTGCTTGATTTTGATCTATAAAAAATGATGCTGGAACTTTTTCGGAATTCAAAACTTTTAAAAGATTATTTATGTTATTTATATCTTTAGTTAAAGTTGGGACCAAAACAGCTGCAGCAGTATAATTAGCTGGCCAATCTCTAACAAATGCAATTGGCTTATACAACAACCAATTCATACAATTATTAAATAATCTATCAAAATAAATATAATCTTCTTGTACACCGATAACTGAACTTATTTCGAATCCCATCCAAACAAATCTGCCTGCGCCATATGTTCCATATACAATTCCAGCGCTCTTTTTAATTTGATCTCTTGTTAATCCATCTTGAAGCCTATAATTATACCAAAAACTTGCTTGAACAGTTCTAGGATCTAATACTTCAACAGACATTGGACGATCCCAAGTTGCGACTCTTAAAGGATACCCAGCTGGAATATTTGCAGTAATAGGAAGACCGCCGCGAAGTGTGTGAATTTTAGTTAATTCTGAAGGTAAAATTTCTTTACTGAATTTCAAACCAAAAACTTCAGAAAAGAAATCCCATCCTCTCCACTTTCCATCATTTGAATATGATGCAGTTCCACTGGTTGCAAAAACGCTCCCTCCATTATTTATATATTTTTTAAGCTGCATTATTTCTTTATCACTTAAAGATTTAGAACCTGGTAGAATTAATAGTTTGTATTTATCTGCCAATCCAAGTTCAATTGTAGAATCGGCAATTACATCATAATTGAAATTAGAATTTGATAGAAATTTTTTCCATGTGGAAATATTATCATTAAGCCAAGTGCTTCCCACCGGAAGCATATTCTCAGTATATTTTGAATAAAGAATTCCTATAGTAGGCTTTTCACCATAAATAACTTCCTTAATTATTTTTGAATTAGGTAATAATTCGGCTGCACTAAATCTTCCAAAAACACCACGAAGGATGTATAAATAAATTAAAATTGATCCTACTAGGAAAGTTAAGCCGCTTAAAACAATTAAAGCCTGGTTTACTCCGCCCGGCTTTTTTGTCCTTATCGCCACTTTAAGACTCCGTTATCTTTATCTTCTTTTGTTGAAATATAACCTTCTTCAGTATATTTCATGAATTTTGAATCTCTGCCATAACGTTCTTCTGTTCTTGTATTTCCAGTAGGTTTTCCTTGAAATCCTCTTTGCTGAATTTTTAATGGTTGGGCAAATTGTTTTGGCTGAGTTGTTCGAGAACCATAAGCTTGTCCATATACTGTATAAGGTTGAGGTCTTTGCTGAATCGAAGCTGGATTTTGTGGTAATTGCTGTTGAATTAAAATTGGTTGTCTATCAATATAACCTGGCTGTGGAACTGCTTTTTGTTTTTCTGATGACAAAACCGCTGGTGCTGAAGCTGGAGTGACTAATTCGGCTTTTACTTCAGAAGGTTGTGGTGTTACAGCAATTTGCCCTTTCCTTTCTCTAACTTTGTAGAGAACATATGCTCCGATTGCAAGTAAAAAAGTGCTGATTGTTGCAACCAGAATAATTGTTGATAAAATCGGAATCAGTTCCATGAGTAACCTCTTGTATATTAAATTTTAACTTAAGCTTTTGCTGTTCCTACTCTTTCGAGTTTTCCCCATGTCATTCTTATACCAAGAAACTCTTCAATTGTAGACATCGCCTTACAAATATCAATTATAAGAATAAAAAACATTCTATAAATTATTGAGTAACCAACTAATCTAAATTCTTCTTTTTCAACTGCTATGCAGTAAAGAGCAGTTACTAAATCTAAAAGTGCTAAACCAGCCCACCAGAAAAATATTAATGAAGAAAATCCAAATGCTAAAGCTGCAATAATGAAGAATAAATTAGCGGCAATATTCATTGCAGGCCAAATAAGGGCTTCATAAAACATCGTCCAAAGAATAAATGTATCACCAAAATTAATGCTTGGATTAACCATTAATTTTCTATGCTTTCTAATTGACTGAAGAATTCCTCTCGTCCATCTATATCTTTGTTTTAATAACTGCTGAAGTTTTGTTGGAGCTTCTGTATATGATATTGAATTAGGTTCGTAATATATTTTCCAACCGTTGGCAAGTATTTTAAGTGTAAGATCTGCATCTTCAGCAAAAGTATCACTTGAATAATAGCCAGCTTCTTCAATAGCTTTTTTTCTAAAGAAACCAATTGGACCTGGAATAATGTTTACAAGTCTTACAAAACTTTGCGCGCTTCTTGCCATATTTAAACCTTCAATATATTCTAGCGCTTGAAGATCTGTAAATAATTTCCCTCTATTTAAAACTTTAACGTTTCCAGCAACAGCTCCTATTTCTCTGGTTGCAAAATGTCTTACTGCAAGTTTAACAGAATCTGGTGAAAGCTGTGAATCACCATCCATACATAAAACTATTTCAGCTTTCGAAAGTTTAATTCCGGCATTTAAAGCTTTTGCTTTTCCACCATTTGGCTTATTAATTAAAGAAACTTTAACGTCGGAAAATTTACCTTTTTGGAATCCTACTAAAGTTTCAGCAACTTCTTTTGTTTTATCTGATGAACCATCGTTGATAACTATAATTTCATAATTTGGATAATTAAGATTAAGTAATGATTTTATAGAATCTGCAACTACTTTTTCTTCATTATAAACCGGAACTAAAATAGAAACAAATGGAAAATATCCGCCTAATGGTGCAGTATAAGTATATTGGTTAATATAAAGATATGCCATTAAAAGAATTGCAAAATATCTGAAAAGCAGTACAAATAAGAAAATTACTAATGCAACAATTGTTGAATATTCAAATAAAGATTTAACAGAAAGCACCGTCATTGGAAGAGTATAAGTGATTACCAATATTAAAAAGAATGAGATAATTCCAGTTGTTATAATTCTTCGGAGATATCTTTTAGGTTTATCTTCATCAATTTGATTTGACTCTTTATTGTCTAAAACAATTGCTAATCTTTTTATTTCTTGATTTAGTTCCATTTAACAAAATACTTATAAATTTTAATAGAATGTTCAATAATAATGCCACATAAATCATTATTTTTTGATGACTTTGGCTTGTTTTAACACTAAAATTTGTAACAGATTAAGACTACTATAAGCCTTGTATCAAATTAAATCAGATAAATAATTTAGAACAAATTCATCAATTTTAAGTTATAAAAAGAAAAATTCAGATTATTCTGAAAATAAAATTGGAAAATAGTTTTAAGGAAGAAAAATCTAATTAAAATTACTATTCAAAAATATGAAGTAAGTTAAAGATCATTTTATAAAATTATATTGTAGTAGAGCACAAAGTGCAAAATTAAAATCACAATGACCAATAAGCTGTTAAACCGGCAGACCATGAACTATAACCTACAAAATTTTGTAAGCTGCTGCCGCCACTAATTCTACCTTGGATTGTAAATCTATCCGCTAATCTAAAAGTTGCAATCCCATATGCTTGCCTAAGAATAAAATTAGTATTCGCAACAAATCCAATTAAACCGCCAATAGTTACTGTGGATGTCGAATCTTTTAAAACATCCCAATCTGCAGTTATATTATGAGATGAATAACTGGAAGGAGAAAAATATAAAGGCGAGGTTTGACGGAAAGCGGAGCCATAATATTCATATCCAAAAAGAAAATCGGGATAAAAATATTTTCCAATTCTGAACGCCAAAGTATTTCCAATATTGCCATCGGAAAAACTGAGATATGAATAGTCTAGTGAAGTCTTCACACCGGATTTAAATTGATAATAACCTCCAGCTCTAAAGGTATTAGCAATCATATGTAATGTGATTAAATTAGTTGAGAAGATCAACTGCGAAGCATCAACTTTAGAGTATGTACCGTAAATGGCATATTTATTTGCTACTTCAGATCTTGCATAAATATCTGCAATAGGCTGCCTAAATGAATTACTATAATATGTATTCCCAAAATTTACGCCAAACATAAGTGTTTCTGCTAGCCTGAAAGTTAGATCCCAACGAAAAGTATTTGTATTTTCTTGCGCAGTATTTGACTTCAATGCTGTTCTAAATGCTTCGACTCCAAGTGTAAAGAATGATGTAATACCTAAATCTACACGCAATCCTTGTGTGGCGTTTTTTATACCAATATTATCTGCATAGTAAGAAGCATAAGGTGTAAGTAATGTATATGTTGGAAATGTATTAAGAAATCCTCTAAAACCAGATACAGGCATCCAATTATATCGTTGATTAATCATTGCAATTTGAGCAGAATCTAAATTCAATTTTTCTTTCATATTATCATAAACATCTTCAGCTTTGCTATATTCGTGCATTCTAAAATAAGAATCACCAAGATATAAATTTACATTAAAGTTATTGGTGCTGTCTTTAGCTAATCTTTGAAAATTTGCAAGTGCATCAACAGAATCACCCATAGCAAAATATGTTGTTGCTCTAGAGTAATCAATATTAAAGTCATAGCCTTGATTTAGAAGATTTGTATAAATATCTATTGCTTTTTGATAATTGCCTGCACAAACATTTACATCGGCATATTCCTTTTCTATCAAATTATTTTGCGGAGTATTAGCTAAAAATTTTTCATATAATGGAATAGCATCTTGGCAATTATGTTCTGCATATAAAGTTTCCGCTTGATTTAGAATTGCATAATTCTGTTCTTGCTGATATCTGAATTTGTTCATTGTCATTGCTGCTTGAAGACTTTTTAAATCTGGGCTATCTGGATTTAAAGTTTTTATTTTATCCATATAATTTTGAGCGCTTACAAAATCGTTATTACGCATACTTAAAGAACTCATAGCTATAAGTCCAGCAATATTGTCTGGTTCTTTTGTTAACACATTCGTAAGATAATTTTTTGCATCATCCAGATTTTGCCCCGTCCAAACATCAAGTTCCCCCATAAATAATTGGTAATTTAAATTTTGTGGATCTTTCTTCAATAATATTTGAAGTTTATCTTGAGCTTTGAAATAATCACGATTATTTGCTTCTGCTTGAACATACATATAAAGAATATCCGAATCATCAGGATATTTATTTAAATAACTTGAATAAACTGCCAATGCAGAATCATAATCTTGTAATCGGGAATAATATAATCCAAGATTTTTTATTGCATCTTTATTAGTAGAATCAGATGCTAACTTTGCCTTGTAAGCAACAACTTCATCTTTATAATATAAATTGCTTAAAGAATCTACTTGAGCAGAAATAGCAACTACTTGCAATGAATCATATCCAGCATTTTCTAAATATTGAATTTGCTGATAAGCTTCTTCATATCTTTTTACTTCAATTAAAGCTTTCAATAATTTAAATCTTGTATCATTGTCTTTTGGATTCTTTTTAACTATTCTGTAATATTTATCGATTGGATATACAAATGTTGGCCTAGCTGGCGGCAATCCGTAATTATAATATTTATATGAAGTGTCATTAACAGTATAAATATAGCCTTTGCCTCTTGCTTCATCCAAACCATCCATAGCTTCCTTAAAATATGGTTTTATTGCAAGAGAATTTTCAAAAGCTTCTATTGCAATTTTAGTTTTTCCAAGCCACAAAGAAAAATAACCGAACCTAGACCATAAGCGCTGATCATTTGGATATTCTTCAGTATACCTTTTTAAAATTGGCCAACCTTTTGCAATATGATTATTCTTTGCAAGAATTTCAGAATATCTAATTATTTCATCTGGAGATGCATGTGCCATTGTTAAATATTTGTCATACCATTCTTCAGCAACTAACCATTGACCTAAATTTTTATAAGATTTACCGATTGCTAAATAATTATCGGCATTGTTTGGATTAATTGCTATTTCGCGTTTATAACCTTCGATATCATTATATAAAAGTGAATACCAAGTGTTTGTTGCTCTTGCAAGATTTGCATTTATTTCTTTGTCTTTAGGTTCTAATTTTCTAGCAGATCGATAATCATAAACAGCGTTCTCAAATTGCTGGCGCTTTTCATAACATTCGCCGCGCAAATTATAACCATCAGCTTGTTGAGGATGCGCAGAAATATACCGATTCAATAAATCGATAGCTTCACCATATCTTCCCACACTCATTTCTCGAATAGCTTCCTGTTTCATTGCATTAACTATTGTTTGAGAAATAAGATTTGATGAATAGAAGAATAAAACAACAAAAAAGAAGAAGCTAAATGTTAATTTATTCATAATAATATCGGTTAAAAGAATCCTAATTTATTCTTTTCTTTTTCTACTTCAGAAGTTATCTGCTGAATTATATCTTCTGCATTTTGAATATTGTCATCAACTTTTATTGTGAAAACTGAAATGTAAGGACTAACATTCTTAAAATAATCCTTATCGCCATTAGGAAGGTTTGCTTTTACTTTTGCAACTAAATTCAAAATTGCTTTTGAGTCATCTTTTGTTACCAAAATAATTACTTTATCGCTTAGAACGCATATTTTATCTTTTCTATCGCAAGCTAGTCTTACTGAATTTTGAAGCTGAGTTAGAGTTAAATAGCCTAATTTTTCTGCTGTTTGATCAAGCTTGAATGAAAGTATTGTAAATACTTGTCCAGTACTTTTATATAATGCAATTTGGTTATTTAATATTAAAAGGAAATCATTAACAGAATAGAAATTTGAAAATGAAATATTATCCACTGGCAAATCGAGTTCGGCAAATGATTTGTATTTAGAATTATTATTATTTACCTTTTCATTTGCATACTGTGGTTTGATCTGTGGTTTCGTTTGAGATTTTTGAAAATCAACTATTATACCTTTATAGGGTTCAATATAATAATTTGCCTTAAATCTGCCTTCTGTATGCCCAATATTTGGGGTAATTGTCATAATTCCATTTTGAGTTTGGTTTATATCATCTTCACTTCTTTGGAGATAAATTATGCCAGTTGAATATGTAGCCATTGCATCTACAATAGCATTTGCCAGTGAAGTAGCTGGATCTCCAAGTATAAAAAGACTTGTAATTCCGCTTTCCTCAATTGCTTCGATAGTTTGAACGAAAACATCTTGAAGAAGATTTATATTATTAAACCCGATAAATGGTGTTAATTCATCGAATACTATTTTGTTTGGCTGATATTGCTCTACCACAGTGACTATATCATTTAGATATTCAACCAAATAATCATCTGGATTGCCAACTTCATAAAGATCTGAAGGTGGAGCTACTCTAACAACAATGATAAGGTTTTGGTTCATATAATGCTGTAAATCAAAATCTATTGAAGCTGCTTGAATCATCAAATCTTTTGGCCGCATACTTGTAAAATATAAACAAACTTCTTTTTGGCTTGCACATTCTAAAGCATATTGTAATCCAACCAATGTTCTGCCGGATTTTCTTGGACCTATCAATAAATAAGTTCCTCCTCTATAAAATCCGCCCCAAGCATTGTCAACAAGAGAAATACCCGATTGGACTAATTGTATTTTCTTTTTCATTTTATATAAAAAGCCTTATCATATTTTTTCTTTATTTTTCCAAATATTATGCCGAATAATATAATGAATAACAGCTTATTTGCTTATAAACTCATCACATAAATTGGTCTAAAGAGAGACAAAGTTGGATTATTGTATTAGAATGCTACATTTCCCTTTTTTATGTGAATTTTAGGTTTTTGACCTAATTTCTATGGGAAAAATACCCGAAAACAAAAACTGCAGTTGCATTACCAATAATTGTTGGTTCATTAGTAATATAATCTCCCCAATCATCAAAATATTCTACATCATCTGAGTTGAAAAAGTCGTATTTATGATTTTCCCTTTTAATTTGATATTGTTTTAAAATATATTCAGGTGCAGGTCCGGCAGTCAATGCCCCTGGCAAATAGCCGCCATTAAAATATGCTACTTGTGAATGTAAATGTTTGGGAAAATCTGAGCCTATATTATAGATAAAACTTAATCCCCAAGGATTTCTTCCTAGTACAAAATCTCTTTGATCGAATGCTAATGAATCATAAGCACTACTGCCAGTTAAATTTTTATACAAAATAGCTTGAAGACTAACACCTAACAATGAATTTGTTGTACCCCAGCTGTAAGCTAAACCATTATTAAAAACAGAAGAATCCTTATTCAAATTGAAACTAAAGAGATTATTTAAAATATATTTTGAAAATCTTGGATAAATTTTCGCTAATCTAAAATCTGCTAAAGCATTAATATTACCATAGCTCCACCAATAATCAGAGCCAGCGCTATCAGCATAGGTTACTGCATCATTTAAATATCTTTGCTGATTAGTAGTTAAATATAGTTCTACCGCACCCAATGCAAGCTTTCCCCAGAAAGTATTATCACGATACATTCCAGTTCCACTTGTATCAATATTTGGAACGTTATTTCGTATCGAATACAAATTCTCTGCTGCATCTAAGCATTGTTTTGCAAAATCGTATTTCTTAAATCGCACCGACCAAATTCGCGAGGCTAATGCCATTGTTGCGGCAAATATTCCAATTTGATTTTTACCTATACCTACAAATCCTGGACGATCATACTGTAAAGTATCTTTTTCTGGTAATCGCCATCCAACAGAATGATCTCTTAAATCCATTACTTGAGTTACTAATTTATATTTAGAATAATTACATCTTAAAAGCCAATCTAAGCCCACTTTTGCTTCTTCTAAAACATCTGGTACGCCATTCCTATTGTTATCAAAATCAAATTTTGATTTATCAAATTCATAGGAAAAAATAAGCATGTAAGTTGTGTAAGCAGTAGTAGATAAAAATTTAATATAATCACCAGCATCATGCCAGCCGCCTGTTAAATCGACTCCGCCTTTATGTGTTTCATCTCCGATTAACCTTGAAACGTCAGAAAGATGACACGGTTTATGTAAAATTGGATTTGTTGGTCCGCATCTTTGTTCTTTAAAAAATAGCATTAAAGAATCAACAACATTATTATAAATTTTTTCACCAATCTTAAAAGCATAAGAATTCGTTCCCTCAACATCAATCTTATAATTACCAATTGAAGTTAATTTTGAAAAATCTGCATAGTAACAATATTTAAATTTGCCATAAGTAAGTTTTGATTGTTTGAGATATCCACTAAACACAATTCTATAATTAAACAAATTCTTTATTTCAAAATGTAAATTCATTATTGGAGTTTCTGAAAATACGACAGCTGTTTTAATATCATTTGGAAGATAACCAACCTGATTGGCTCTAATATAAATATGATTTTGTGAAAATGAGTACGAAGTAGTATGCAATGTTAAAATTACAAATACAGAAAGAAATATTATGAGAATATTAAATTGTAACTGAACATTTTTTATTGTTTTATATATTTTCAAGTTAGATCTCAAAAACTTAAATATTATTGAAGAAATTCTTCAATTTCTTGCCTAAGAACTGCTTTTTCAACAGGCTTGGGAATATATTTGTTTGCACCCATCTGCAAAAATTTTTCTCTATCACCCTTTAATGCATAAGCTGTTACAACTAAAACCGGGAAATCCGGTAAATTTAATCCATTCCTAATTTCTTTTAATACATCTTCCCCGCTTAATTTACCTGGCAGATTTATATCAAGAAGTAAAAGATCATACTGATTATTTCTTAAAAGAGTAATTCCTTTTTCGGCATCATCAGCAACATCAACTTCATATTTATCTCGCAAATAAATTTTGAAAATTAATTGTGTCTCAGTGTTATCTTCTACTATTAATATTTTTTTCTTTTCCACAGATTTTATTAAAGTAAATTATTGAAGAAAACTAACTCATTATCAAGTATATAATAATTTAACTAATTTCTTCAATCGAAACTTCGTCCTTTCCATTTTTAGTTTTGGGGAAATCTGTCCCAATAATTTTATCCCAAACAGGTGAACTAACTCCAAAACCTAATTCTTGATTTTGATAATGATGTTTCATGTGATGTTTTTTTAAGGCAAGCCAAAATTTATTATGAATATTGAAATGATGGACTGCATAATGTGTTATGTCATAAAACAGATAGCCGGTTAAAAATCCTACAAAAAAAGGAGCTACAAAACTGCTTCCCAGTATGATATAAAAAATAAAATAGAATAATATTGCTAACGGAACGCTTACCGAAGGCGGCATTACTAGTCTCTTAGAATCACTCGGATAATCGTGATGGACACCATGAAATATGAAATGAATTTTCTTGCCGAATTCAGATTTAGCATTATAATGAAAAACAAATCTGTGAAGAGAATATTCAGTTATTGTCCATACAAAAATTCCAACAAATGCTAATAATAGAATGCTTTGAACAGAAATTCCTAAAACGTTTACAGATTTAAATAAAAAATATAAAATTACTGGGACATAAATTATTACAGGAACTGCAGGATGTACATGCGAAAGTGCCTCCATGAAATTATTATCGAACATCCTAACAGTTTCATCTTTATTCGATACAAAATTTTTTGGCATAACTACCTCTTTTAACAATTCGAACAAATTTAATATTTTTTTTTCAATTAAAAATTTAAATATGATTTGTACTACACAATTTTACACATTTAAATTATTTTTAATAAGAATTGTTAACTATATTTTTCTTATTCCAATGCCCGCCAATGAACTTAGTACAACTTTACCATCTATAATTTTTGTTCCCTCATAAACATCATTATTAATAAGCAACGCCCCATCTAGATCTGCCCAATCAACTAAAGGCGACAATTGTGCAGCGGCTGAAATTGCACATGAAGTTTCTGTCATACAGCCAAGCATTACTTTCATACCCAATGCTCTTGCAAGCATTATCATTTTATATGCTTCACGCATGCCAGTGCTTTTCATTAATTTTATATTAATACCTGAGAAAATTTCCTTCGCTTTTATAACATCACTTAATCTCTGAACTGATTCATCTCCAATTGTAGGAAGCGGGCTATGCTGAGTAAGCCATTGAAGATCTTCAATTTGTGTTTTTGGCATCGGCTGCTCAACAAATAAAACATTTTTTTCATTAAGCCAATGAATCATATCAAGCGCAAATTGTTTATCTGTCCAGCCTTGGTTTGCGTCTACTGTAATTGGCTTGTCCGTAACCGATCTGATAGTTTCGATCATTTCTTTATCATTATCTCTGCCCAGCTTAACTTTTAGGATTTTGTATTCTTCAGCTTCTTTTACTTTTTTTCTAACAACATCAGGTTTGTCTATTCCAATTGTAAATGAAGTATATGGAGTTTTTTCTTTATTCAATCCCCATATGTTGTACCAAGGTTGATTCATTAGCTTACCAATTAAATCATGCAAAGCAATATCTATAGATGCTTTTGCTGCTGGATTTCCGGGTGCAATTGAATCAATATCACTTAAAATTGTCTCTAGTTCGAAAATGTTTTCATATTTGTCAAAATTAACTTTGGAAAGAAAATCTAATACTGTTTGATGTGACTCTCCAAGATATGGCGGCATAGAAGCTTCACCATATCCAATAATTCCATCGTACTCAATTTCTGTTAATACAATTGGAGTTGTTGATCTTGAATTTGTTGCGACAGTAAAAACATGTTTTAATTCTAATGTATATGGTCTATATCTAAATTTTATTTTTCCCGACATTTTTTTCTCAATAATTTTTTCATCAAATAATTTATTTGTAAATCCGGGTAATATAACCGAACCAGCTAATAGTCCCGAAGTTTTCAAAAAGTCTCTTCTATTTTGCACCATAATTACCCCGTTTAATTGTTAAATAATTTTTTATTATTAAACTTTGATTAAAATTTTATTCAAATAATTAATCAAGCAAAATAATTTAAATTTTAATATTGAACTTTTTTTAACAATTCAACTCCATTTTCACCTACAGAGCCAATAATTCTTTTTGCTCGAACAAATTGGTTTAACCTATAAGCATTAAAATTTTTTGCTGATTTATCGAAACTACTAATATGAACCATTCCAGCCTCATGGATAAATTCACCATTTCCTATATAAATTCCGACATGAGTAATTTTTTCTTTAGTAGTTTCAGTTGCTTTTTTACCAAAGAACAATAAATCGCCAGGTTTAAGTTTATCAAATCCATTCTTAGTATCGATAGGAAGTCCTACATTAACCTGTTGAGATGCGTCTCGAGGTAAATAAACTCCGTTCAGAAAAAATACAGTTCTTGTAAAACCGCTACAGTCCATTAATTTAGCAGAAGTACCACCCCATAGATATGGAACTCCTAAAAAAGTTTTTGCAGTTTTTATGATATTATCAGCAGTTAATTCCCTGCTTTCCAGCCATGTTTTAAATTCTTCACATTTTGATTTTGGAATGAAAGCAATTCTTTTATTCGGATATTCAACTTTTACGAAATCACCTTCTGATCCAATTTTCTTCAAAATATTTCCCGCTACAAGATCGGAGACAGGATTAGAATTTAAATTACTCTGGGAGTAAGAAAATCCGTAATTGTTAATAAAAATAACTTTGTCTGAAGAATTCCATTCGGAAAATTGTTCTTTATTCATTGGAACAAAACTTCCAGACTCCAGCCAAGCGATATATTTATCTGGTGTTTGAACAAGAAACCATTCCTTATTTTTTTTCAACAATTTAACTGAACAACCAAGAAGAGCTTGTGTGGCTAGTTCAGCCTGCTGTTCCGGCTTTACTCTAAGAGTTGCAACGGAAAGATCAATTACTCCAAAAATATCTTCGCCAAGATTTTTTGCCGGAAGAAGTTCTATTTCATCTTTTATTTTTATTCCTTCTTTCTCTAATTTATTAATTAATTCTGTTTTCGCATTTGTTAAATTTGTCTCGCCAGATAATTGAATTTCATTACCTTCCACATTGCTTGAAATGTTAAATACAGCCGTTCTTTTATCAGGCGCATATTTTTGCTGAACTTCTGAAATTATTTTATGAATATCTTCCATGGATTTATTCTTCTGTGAAAAAATTGGCACTGTTAATAAAAAGAAACTAAAAATTAAAAAATACCTCATGAACATCCTCAATTTTTCTATCAAGTAAATAGTACATCTAAAATATAAATTTCTAAATTTATTTCTAAGAGAAAAAATAATTTAATTTTTTATCTCATTGTGATTGAAGAATAATTATTTTTGGCTTTTTATGAGACAATAATCATTCCTAAATCATATTTAATTTCATAAACTTAAATATTTATTGTGGTATAATTTTAGATAATTTTCCCAAATGGCATGAAAATATTGTATATATAACATAGGAAATTTCTTGCCTGCTTTAATTTGGTTTGATATATTGCTTGTTAAATATGATGATTTACAAATAAGAGAAATGACAAATCAGAATTCAGAATTACTTAAACTACTCAGGAGAACTTGAACAGTGCTAGAAAAGATTCACCAATCATACATTAAATTCGCTAACCGAAATGCTTTTTATATTAATGGAGTCTATTATTCTTATGAACAATTTGCTCAATTAGTATCTAAAATTAGAAATTACATTGAAATTAATTGTAGTGGTTCTGAAAAATTAGTTGGAATAATTGCAAAGCAATCTCCAGAAATAGAAACTTATGCTGCAATTTATGGATGCTTATTTTCAGGACGAGGATATGTTCCAATTAATCCAGCTAATCCGCTTAGTCGCAATTCATCAATACTTGAACAAACAGGTATCAAAACTATTTTTTGTAAAAAGAAGGATGATTTAATTACTGAAATTGCTTCGACTAATAATGTTAAAATTGTTTCTGTAGATGAATTACCAACTGCAAAAATAAATTTGCAGCCTCCTATTGTTGATGAAAATGAAATTGCTTATTTATTATTTACTTCAGGAAGTACTGGCATTCCGAAAGGCGTTCCGATTACTAGAAAGAATCTAAATTCATTTGTTGATGCGTTTTTAAGGCTTGGTTATAATGTAAACGAAAACGATAGATTTTTACAAATGTTTGAATTGACATTCGACTTTTCAGTAGTTTGTTATACAGTTCCGCTATGTGTTGGCGCATGTATTTATACATTACCTGCCGAAGGTGTAAAGTTTGCAAATGTTTATATGGCATTAGAAGAAAATGAAATTACATTTGCATGCATGGTTCCTTCTGTATTATCATATCTTACTCCTTACTTTGATGAAATTAAATTAGAAAAAATGAGATATTCACTTTTTTGTGGTGAGACTTTGTTAGATCAAATTGCACAAGGATGGTCTAAATGCACACCAAATGCAAAAATTATTAATGCTTATGGCCCAACTGAAGCAACCGTATTCTGTTTAGTTTATGAATGGAATAGCGAGAACTCGCCAATAAAAACTTTTAATGGCGGAGTTTGTATTGGGAAACCAATGGAAAATATGGGGGCTATAATTGTTGATGAAAATTCTAAAATAATTACAAATAAATCGACAGAAAAAGGCGAACTTTGTCTATCTGGTAAACAGCTAACGCCAGGCTATTGGAATAATGACGACAAAAACTCAAAAACTTTTTTTAGAACAATATTAAATGGTGAGGAAGAAATATTTTATAGAACAGGTGATTTAGCTTTTCAAGATGAAGATGGGGATTTCTTTTTTGCAGGAAGAATAGATAATCAAATTAAAATTCAAGGATTTAGAATTGAATTGGGAGAGATTGAACATTTTGCAAGAGAATTTATTAAAGGTGGAAATGTTGCGGCAGTAGGTTATCAAAACTCATTTGGGAATATGCAGATTCATTTATTTGTGGAAAATTATAATGGAACTTCGCTTGAAATAGAAGAACATTTGAAATTAAAAATACCTGAATATATGGTACCATCATATATTTCAATTATTCCATCTTTCCCTTTAAATGAAAATGGTAAAATCGATCGGAAAAAATTAATATCGATGGGTAAAGAATTATAATAATATTTTTTTAAATAAATTTATTGCCGCTTCTGCCTTATAAAATTAAGGCTAAGTAAAAAGGATAATAGTATGCTAACTAAAATTAGAGATAGTGTACTCAGCTATTTAAATAGGAATGCTTTCCATATTAATAATAAATTCTATACATATTTAGAATTTGCAAAAACAGTGTCGAAAATAAGATTTTTTCTGGAAAATGATATAGACGATTCAGAAAAATTAATTGGGATTATGACTAATGATGACTTTGAGAGTTATTGTTCGGTTTTTGGAATTTTGTATGCGGGCAAAGGATTTGTTCCAATAAATCCTTCTCACCCATTGGAAAGAAATATTTCTATTATAAAACAATCTGGATTAAAAATAATTTTAGATAGTGCAGATAACAGAAATTATCGAGAACTAGCTAACGAAGAAAAAATAAAAATTGTCAACTCTAAAAACTTACCTGTAACTAAAATTAATTTAGAAGTTCCCGTAATTGACGAAAATAATTTCGCTTATGTTTTGTTTACGTCTGGCAGCACTGGCGTACCAAAAGGAGTAAAGCTATCTTATAAAAATCTTAACTCATTTGTTAATTCTTTTTTTAATTTAGATTATAAAATAGATTTTAAGGATAGATTTCTGCAGATGTTTGAAATGACTTTTGATCTTTCAATAATGTGTTACTTTATTCCATTATGTGTTGGCGCCTGCGTTTACACAATTCCTGAAAATGGAATAAAATTTTCTTCAATATATTGCACACTGGAAGAAGATAAAATAACATTCGCATTAATGGTTCCATCAATCCTCAGCTATTTGCAACCATATTTTAACGAAATTAAACTAAATAGCATGAGGTACTCTCTATTCTGCGGTGAAGCATTGAATTTGGAACTTGCTAAAGAGTGGTTGAGTTGCGTCCCAAATGCAGAAGTTCAAAATGTTTATGGCCCAACAGAAGCAACAATATTTTGTCTCTCTTATTCTCTTCCCAAAGATAAATCAAAAATTAAAAATTATAACGGCACAGTTTGTATTGGAAAACCAATTCACAATATGGAAGCAAAAATAATTGACGAAGGAAATAGAATTATTTTAGACAACAGCAAGAACGAATTGTGCCTATCAGGAAAACAACTGACTGAAGGATATATAAATAATCCAGGGAAAAATAAAGAATCGTTTTTTGTAATAAATGAAAATTCAATTTCAAAAAGATTTTACAGAACAGGCGATATTTCATTTGTTGACGAAGATGGTGATTTTATGTACTGTGGAAGAAAAGATAATCAGATAAAGGTACAAGGATTCCGAAATGAACTAGGTGAGATTGAACATCATATAAGTATTTTTACAAAAGTACCGAATGTTTATGCAGTTCCAGTTGAAAAAAGTCCTGGAAATAATTTGATTTATGTGTTTATTCAAAATTATTCTGGCAATCTAAATGAAATAACACAATATTTGGGAAGTAAAATTCCTCATTATATGATTCCATATAAAATAACATCTATATCAGAGCTTCCATTAAATTCTAATGGAAAAGTTGATAGAAAATCTTTAATAAAAATTGCAGCAAATGAAGAGAAGTAAAATATGATAGAAAATCTTTTAATCCGACAAGCAGCATTTCAAGATATTGATTTTATTATCGAAACAATTATTGAAGCCGACAAGGGTGGAACTTCAGTAATTAGCGCTTGTAATATTTTAAACATCTCTGAAGAAGAATACAAAAGTATTTTAAAAAATATTTTGGAAGAAAATATAGAAGGTCAGGAATACAGCCTTTCCGGTTTCTTAATTGCTGAAATTAACGGAGTTCAAGTTGGAGCTTTAGGATCGTGGGTTGAAGGGGCTGTAGGAGTTTCAAGCTATATTCTCTATAGTAATATTTTACTTAATTATTTAAAAAGAGAAAAAATCCAGGAGGTCCTTTCAAATTTTAAAATTACAAAAGAAGTAAGTTTTAAAAGAGAAGTAGGAGCAATTCAATTTGAATATGGTTATGTAAAAGAAGAATATAGACGAAAAGGAATTTATACAAGATTAATGACTGAAAGTATAAAAAAACATTACAATAATAATAAATCAATCCCCAAAACACAGGGTATATGTTTTCAGAAGAATTTTAAATCAGTAAATGCTGCAGAAAAGTTAGGATTTAAAATTGCTGAAATAAAATTTTCGGATAAAGAAGAAATAAAAAAGATTTTTCCATATACAGAAAAAGTTCTACTTGAAATGGATAAAAAAAGGATGAACGAAATTTATAATTTTTAAATCCAGAATTAAATTTTAATAGTTATTTAGTAACAGTTTAATTCAAAAAAAAAGGAAATAATTCAAATTGCAAAAGGAAAAAAATCATAATTATTTTTTTATAATCGTATTAACTATTAGTCTGGTAATAATAACTACTAATCTTATAGCAAGCAAAGTGATTTCAAGAATTGGCCACAAAATTAATTTAGAATGCACATCACTACCTAAGCAAGAAGTGCCAATAATTAAAGAAATTAAATTAACAGGAAATCTTTCTCAAATGAAATATTTTTTTGATGCTCTTAAACAGACAAAAGGCCATGCAGTACGAATAGCTCATTTTGGCGATTCGGGATTAGAAGGAGATATGATAACATCAAGTTTAAGAGAAGATCTGCAAAAAAAATTTGGAGGCAGCGCGGTTGGTTTTATGTCTATTACTTCTCCTGATATTATGTTCAGAACTACAACAAGACAATCCTTTTCAGATAATTGGAAATCATTATCAGTTTTAAGTAATAATCCAAATAATATTCCGCTTGGAATAAGTGGTTATGTATACATTCCTCAAGGTATTAGTTGGGTAAAATATGTTGCAACTGGTTGGCACGGATATTTAAATAATTTCAGTTGCGTAAAATTATATTATAGCAATGCAAAGAATTCAAGTATTATATATTCATTTAATGATGGCGTGAAACAAAATTCGAATCTTTTAACGGGTAATGAAATACATGAACTAAAACTTTATGCCCCATCGGGGGTTTCAAATTCAATTAAAATTTCAACTACACAACCTGATCAAGCATATTTTTATGGAGTCAGCTTAGAAAATGGTAATGGAATTTATGTTGATAATTTTGCTTGGCCGATGAATACAGGACTTGGATTTCAAAATATTTCTGAATCTAACATTAAACAATTCGACAGTTTCTTAAACTACAAACTATTGATTTTAACTTTTGGCATTTATCAAGGTACCTATAACTCAAATTCTGATAAATGGTATGAAAACCAAATGATAAAAGTAATTGAAAATTTAAAAAAAGATTTCCCGCAAGCTAGTATTTTACTAATGGGGGTTGCAGACAAAAGTATTAAAAAAGGTACAAGTTTTATCACTGATCCACGGGTTCCACAATTATTAAAAATTCAACAAGACATTGTTTCGAAAACTGGAATAGCCTTTTGGAATTTCTTTGAAGCAATGGGTGGATATGGTTCAATGGTTAAATGGGTTAATGCTACCCCACCTTTAGCGGTATTAGATTATGCACATCCTTCTGAACTTGGTTCTGCAGAAATTGGACAAATGTTAGCTAAAGTATTAATTGATGCTTATAATAATTCAAAATAAAAATTTTAGTTTAATTAAATTGTATACCCTCCATCAATTATATAGTTTGAACCGGTAATCCATCTGCTTTTATTGCTCAACAGAAATTGAACTAAATTTGAAATATCATCAACATTACCAATTCCGCCAGGATGTTTTTTAACAACAGATTCAATTCCATCTGGATAAAAACTTTCCATTGATTTTGTTAATTCAGTTTCTACAACACCTGGCGAAATAGAGTTAACTCTAATTTTACTATTACTCAATTCCAAGGCCAAACATTTTACTGCGCTAATTAAAGCTCCTTTTGAAGAAGCATAAGCTGTAAATCCCATCTCTCCTTTTATTCCAGCTACAGATGAAATCATAACAATTGAACTTCCTGAATTTGAAATTTTATTTGATGCACACAGTCTTATCAATTCAATTCCTGAATATAAATTTGTCTTCATAATTTTTTCAAAAACGTTCCAATTTAAAGCACGCAATGGAGTAAATTTATTTATTCCAGCAGCATGAACACATCCATCAAGTTTTGCTTTTTCAGAAAATTTTTCAACTACTAATTTTAACTGTGAAAAGTCCAATATATCAAACGCTTCAATTTCTATTTTTTCAGGATATAAAATTTTAAGAGATTGAAGTTTATCTTGGTTCCTTCCTAGAGCAAGAACTGAACTTCCTTTAGCAGCTAAATCAATAGCAATTTTCCGTCCAATTCCGGAACTGGCGCCAGTAATGATAAATCTTTTTGATTCAAATTCATCAGTGGTAATCATAATTCTATAGAAATAAATTTATTAATAAAATATTTTTTGTTATAATCTACACCATCTTACAAACTGATGCATTAAGAACATTCCATCCCAAGGAATTTCGTAAAGTGTCATATTTCCAATTTCTGGTACTCGATCAACACCTTTTGAAGTTACAGCTTTAGCAAAAATTTTTTTTCTTTCAGGAGATAAAGCTGCGCCGGCAGATTGAGTGTGATGATTACAATATTCAGCAACTTCTAAAATATCTTTAACCGGACGAACAAATAAAGTTCTGTTATAGCACGGTACAGCTAAGCCTTTGTCATCTTCAGAATATAAAACTGACCATTCTGTTCCTTTTGAATAAAATGCTTCACCTTTAATATCGTACTCTGCTCGATATTTTAAAATCTTTAATGAATCTGCGGAAGCTATTGGTTGTTTAGGAATTTTCTTTTCCAATTTTTCCATCTCTATTGAAAGCAATTCGGCAAATTGTAATGGTGTAACAGGATTCCCATCTTCAACAAAAACTGTATGCGGTGAATTACATCCTCTTTGTTCAAATAGAGAACCATCCAAAGCTGCTTTCTTTGCAATCTGTTCAGCATCTTTTTCGTTTTGTAAAAATTCTTTGCCCACAACCATAAAAGAAGTTCTCGGGCCAAAAATTACATCAATTGTCCCGTAGTGTTTTGGCAAATTCATTATTGTTTCAACCGCTTCCATATTGCCCCAAGCTACTCTTACATCTGCAATTTGCGAAAGCTGATTTTGTGCTTCCATATCATCTCTTTCAAAATAAATTGCTGCAACAGATTTTATTATTTCTGAACCGAGTATTTCGTTTCCGGATTTATTTTTTACAACAACTTTATTAAATGAATTTAACAGCAGTGGTATAAAATGATAATGTTCCTTGGATACTTTTAATATGTTTGCATTTTTAGTTAAAATGCCTTGAATAAGAGAAAGCATTCCCAACATCGGAACATTTCCGGAAAGCCAATGCGCAATTATTCCTCTTGGATTTGCCATTGCTTCGTAGTTGTTCGAAGGAATAAAACAAAAATCATCAACAACTTTTCTATTTCCTAAAAGAGAGTTATCACTTATTTGTCTAAGGTGAGATGCACGAAACCAATAAATCAAAAAATTTAATCCATGTGGTGCTAACTGTTTTTGTATTTCACCATCTCTTGCACTCCAATCTTCAAGAACTGAATCAACACAAGTAATAATATCGTCGATTGAAATTTTTCGTAAATAGCCCTGGCCAACTTTTACTCTTTCGGATATTTCTTTAAGCGAAATTGTTTGAGGAGAATTTGATAAATATTCTTCATCATTGCAATATAATTTACCATTAGAAAAAAGATTATAAACTTTCATCTATCTTCACTTATTATTTTTTCCGCCATAATATCGCCGCATCCTCTTACTTCAGCTTCTTTTGCTCGACCTAAAATTTCAAAAGCTGTGCCATTCCTTCCGTGTGAATCAGAATTTCTTGTTACAACTCTTCCGATATCATCTAATAAAACTGCACATCCTGGATAACTAAATGGCAACGGCGAAATAAACTCAACTAAGCCTGGTTCACCATCGGGAAGCTGTTGTAAAGTACCTGGATCTCTTATTATAATTTCTGAAACTAGTGGGCATCTTTTTAGACCATCTTCACAATCAATATAAATTATTCCAAGCTGTTCTGTAAAGCCGTAGGAATCTAAAATATTATTTGTCTGTACACCAAAAACAGAGCTGAGAGTATTGTTGAAAACATTTTTCGACACTGCTTCACTTTGAAGTTTTTTCCAGCCGCCAATATGAATGATTAATGAATTTGCTAAATTGAATTTTATATTCTGCTGCTGAAGTTGTTTAGCAACATGAGCAAATAATACATAAGTAAATCCGAATAATATAACTTTAGTTTTTTGTTTTTCTACTTCAGCCAAAAAATTAATTAGTTTTGGAAGATCTACCTTGAGTTCATTTTTTGCATCAACATTCATAAAATATTCTGATTGAGAAGCTGCAACAAGAAATCCTCTGATTGCAGCGTTCCTTGCAGTAATTTTATTATCCAAATTATTCTTACGAGGATCAGCATCAAAAATTAAGAATGGAATTCTTTCCTTACCGATGAAATCTGACAATAACCAGATTAATGTTTTGACTTGCCTTTTCCTGGTAATATCATCTAAATAAATACTGCTAGGAGTTTGTGAAGTAGTAGCGCTTGAATTTAATGTTCTCACCAAAGAGTTTTCGGGTACTGATGAAAGATGGAAATTTTTAAATATATCTACTGGGAAAAATGGAATGTCCTCATAATTAATATTCTCGAAAGGAGGTAAGAATCCTTTCTTCCTACAATATTTTTGATATTCTTTCGAGTTTTGAAAATGATGTTCAAGACTTTCTTTTAGTGATGCCTTCAGCAGTTTATCTTTTTCAATTTTATTTAGCTCAAATGGTTTATACTTGAGTAATTCTTCGTAAAACATTATTTGGTTTCCAGTAAAATATTTTGGATTTCTTCCATCGAAAATCTTTTCGGGTTCGTTTTTATGCAAACATCTTCTGAAACTAACATTGCTAACTCATTAATAATATTTTTATTTTGATCTTTCAAATATAAACCCCATTTATTTGGAATATCAGACTTCAACTGAATATTGGTTAACCAAACTTCAAATTCAAAAACAGAATTAAATCCGATGAAATTAAGAATCTCCATAACTTTTGGTGATGCTGAAACGTTAAGTTGAATAACTTTACTTAATACAATTCCATTTGCAACGCCGTGCGGAATATTTAACAAAGCACCTAGCGCATGAGCAATTGCATGTGAAGCTCCGACTGAAGAAATATTTTGAGCAATTCCAGCATTAAGTGCAGCAATTTGTAATTTTTCTTTAACTAAGATTTGATCTGTATTTGTTATAGCATTTTCCAAATTATTCTTAATTTCAAATGCTGCAATTTTTGCAAAGCTTTCACTAAATGGAATTGATAATTTGGAAGAATAAGACTCCAATGCATGTGTTAAGGCATCAATAGCTGTTGATGCAATTAAATTTATTGGAAGAGAAATTAATACTGACGGATCTAAAATTACAATATCCGGAATGAATGAATGCGACACAAAAGTAATTTTTTTTGAAGATTCATTTTCTTTAAGAACAACAACCGAGCTTACTTCTGATCCCGAACCGCATGTCGTAGGAATTAAAATAAGTTGTGTCTTTCTTATTGAGTTTTTAAATGAAAAATTTTGAGAAATATTTTGGATAATATTTTCATTATTTTCAAAAAGAAGTCGAGCAATTTTTACAGTATCGAGAACCGACCCACCTCCAATACCAAGAATAATATCTGGATTATAAACATGAAAATGATTCAACAATTTATTAACAGAATCAAAAGTAGGATCACCAGAAGGTAGTTTAATAATATCAACTTCAAGCTTTGAAGCAGATAAAAATGTTTTAACTTTTTGAAAATTTTCTGTTGCTTCAAAAGAACTTTGGCCTAAAACAATTATAGTTTTCTTACCTTCCAAATATTTTAATCTAATTAAGCTGCCTTTTTTAAGTACAATTTCATTTGGCGAAATAATTCTTGATAAAAGATTTAACATTTAGACACGCCGTTCTTAATTTTTTAATAATTGCCTTTGAATTTTTCCTGACGAAGTTCTTGGTATTTTTTCAATAATCTCAAACTCAGAAGGAATTTTATATTGCTCAATTCTTTGTCTTAAATAATCAACTATTTCTATTTTAGAAAACTTATTTTCTGAATCAGTTTTTAGAACAACAAAACTTTTAATTATCTCCCCAGAAATTCCTTTTGGATCAGGAATCCCAACACATGCAGAATCTTGAATAAAATCAAGCTCATTTAAGAATTCTTCAATTTCATCTGGACTAACTTTCAATCCGCCAACATTTATAATTTCATTTTGCCTTCCAAGAAGATATAGATAATTTTCTTCATCTAATTTTCCTACATCGCCGGTGTTAAGCCAATTATTATAAAATGTTTTTTCAGTTGTATCTGCTAAGTTCCAATATTCTTTCATTACATGTTTTCCGGAAACATAAATTGAGCCTGGATTTCCGGTTGGGACTATTTTTTTTTGATCGTCTAATAATTTTATATCCACATTCGGTGAAGGTTTTCCAACTGAATTTAATTTTTCTTTATCTGAATGGAACTCAATAAAGCATGAACGTGAGGCTTCTGTTAATCCATAATGCATACAAATTTTTGTGTTAGGAAGAAGAGACATTAATTTTACTTTAGTTTTTATATCCATTGGCGCACTGCCAATTTCAATATATTTTAATTGAGAAGCAAACTCATTTAATTTTTCTCCACTCATTTTTAATAATAATTCAAAACCAGCGGGGACTGAACAAAATCCGGTTGCAGTCCACTTCTGAATATTATCAAAAATTTTTTTTACTAAAACAATACTTTCGCACAAAATCATTGTGCTTCCAGAAATTATATTACATCTTAATCTGCCCAAACCAAAGGAATGACTTAAAGGTAGAGGTATTACTTCCCTATCCTCAAACGAATTTCCAATAAATTGATTAATATTTTGCGCCGCAGATAAAATATTTTGATGTGTTAGAACAACACCTTTCGGTTTGCCTGTAGTTCCTGTGGTAAACAAAATATCGGCGACATCATCATTTTTAATTTTTATGTTAAAAAATTCTTCAACTTCATATTCAGATTGTTGGTTATCTAATTCTTCTATCGATTCTGAATTTACAAAATTATCTTTTGCTAAAAATATTTTTGATGGTGAGGTTTGT
The DNA here is from genome assembly GCA_021824145.1 of Bacteroidota bacterium. Taxonomy (GTDB): domain Bacteria; phylum Bacteroidota; class Ignavibacteria; order Ignavibacteriales; family Ignavibacteriaceae; genus FEN-1297. The sequence goes on along the minus strand of JAKALM010000017.1, from coordinate 25,363 downwards.
TCAATAATGTTTCTTAAATTTTTTTCACTAATTTGAGGATCAACCGGAACTGCAATTGCTCCAAGAAGATGCGCAGCAAAATATCCAAACACGAATGAAGCTGAATGCTGTGCCGCTAAAATAATTCTATTTGAATTTGTTACTCCATCTGAGTCTAATTTTTTTGCAGTTCCAATTATATTTTTAGCTAATTGAGAATATGAAATTATTCTTTCGTTAATAATTAAAGCGGGTTTGTCGGGATGATTTTTTGCATGTTTGAAAAGTATTTCTAAGACAGAACTTTCCATATTAAAAATCTGTAACACCTTTTACTTGCAGCATTCTTTTAATATCAGTCAAACTTTCAATCATCATAATTTCTTCCATATCGAAAGAAACCCCAAATGAATTTTCAATTGCAGAAATTAAAGTTACATGACCAAGAGAATCCCAACCTTCAATTTGTCCAGGTCCGGCAGCATCAGTAATTTCAACTGAATCGGGAAGAAAAAGAGTTTCTCTAATTAATTTTTCAATCTTCATAACTAGCCTTTTAATTAAAAATTATTGGATCAAATATTTTTGTTGATTTAAGCGGCAACGCAACAGAAGCACAGGAAAGCCCGATTCCAAATCCGCATAAAACAACTTTTTCCAACCTATCCTGTTCTTCCAAAGTCTTATGTTCTACTGTAAGCAACATTGGAATTGAAGCTGGGCCAGTGTTACCGGTTTCGCGCATTGCAATTGGAATTACATCAGATTGTAATTTTAATTTTTTCCGAATAAAATCTATTATAAGAAAATTAGGTTGATGCAAACCAAATAATTTAATTTCTTCTTTTTGCCATCCATGCTGATTAAGCACTTCCAAAATGGATTTAGGCGCTTCTCTAATTGCAAAGTTAAAAACATCTAGTCCGTTCATCAAAATATTTTCATCGGTTCGATAATTTCCATTTTCTCTTTCCAAAAGAAGCGAAGTCTTTTCGCTCTTTGGAATTCGCGCTCCTCCAGCAGGGATCATTAAAGTTTGAAATCCGCTGCCATCAGAAAAAATATTAAATGAAAATTTATCATCTCCTTCAGAAATGATTGTTGCACTTCCAGCATCGCCAAGAATCATCTTCAATGATCGATCAAGATTATTAACATATGGGGTTATCACATCTCCAACTAACAGCAAAACATTTTTACAACTTTTTGAAGAAATTAGTAAAGATGCAAGATATATTCCATAAACATAACCAGAGCAGCCATAATTAATATCAAATGCAACGGCTGTTGTTGGTATTTTTAATTTGTTTTGTAAAATTACACTCGTTGCAGGTACAATATAATCTGGCGTTTCTGTAACAAATATAACTCCATCAATATCTTTCGGGTTCAAGTTAATTTCTGTTAAAAGATATTTAGCGGCAGTTTCACATAAATCTGAAGCACAAGTTCCCTCATCTGCAATTCTGATTTTTTCAATTCCGGTACTTTTCATTATTCTTTCTACTTCTGTTTCACCAAATTGATTTGATAGATCTCTTAAGTTTAACAATTTTTGGGGAATGCAAGTAGAAATTCCTTTGATGCTTAATCCGGATAATGTAACATTCATTTGTAAAATTTATTTTGTTTATCGAAAAAGGTTTAAAAAATAATATCAATTCTTCTTTTCATTAATTAGCTTATATATTTCAATTGGAGAGTTGCACATTCCAAGCTCGGTTGCCGAAATTGAAACATCATAATCTGCATCAATCATTGCAAGTAAAGTTAATGCTGTGAGAGAATCCCATTCTTTTAGATCCCGAAATTGAGTTTCTGCTTGTATTTTACCAGATTCTATTCCGTCAAAACATCCCTCAAACTTAGTTATAAATTCTTCCATATAAACACTCAACTTTAATGTTTAATAAAAATTCTGTATTATCTATTTGTCTCCAGATTTATGCCACCAAAATAAATATTTTCTAAATCTTATATTATAAAAAAAATAACGTTTTCCAAAGGAATTCGAACATTTATTTAATATAAATTATAATGTAAAATTAAACATGGCTCAAAATATTTTGAACTGACTTCATTTGAAACATTAGGAAAACAAAAATTCTTGTAATTAAACAACTTATAAATGGTATAATTTTAGAAAGTAATAATTGCATCCATGCGGATAAAGTTTCTAATAATAACATTTGGAGAAAATAATGATTGAAGATTTAAATATTAGGCAGGCAACTGCTAATGATATTGATTTCGTAATTGAAGCAATTATAGAATCAGAAAAAGGGACTTCTAACATGGTAAGTTCATGCAATATTTTTAATTTACCCGAAATTAGATTTAAGGAGATTCTCAAAGATGTACTCAACCAGGATATTGAAAATTATGACTATTATTTATCCGGGTTCTTAATTGCCGAATCAAATGGTGAATATATTGGGGCATCAGGTTCCTGGATAGAAAATGTTGATGGCACTCCAAGCGGATTAATCAAAGCAACTGTTTTATTTCCCTATTTAGATAAAACTAAAATGAAAGAAATAAATAAAAATTCTCAAATCATTAAAAACTTAACATTCGCAAGAAAAAATGGAAGTCTTCAATTAGAACATGGTTACGTTCGAGAAAAATACAGACGCCAAGGCATTTTTACACGGCTTGTAAAAGAAAACATAAGAAGAAATTTTGATAAAAATTCATTTTCATTATCTCAAGTCATTTTATTTAAACAAAATTATAAATCATATAATGCAAATTTAAAAGTAGGATATTCCGTTGCTGAAGAAAAAAGAGTTGATGACCCTATAATATTAAAATATTTCCCTTATGATACGAAAGTTCTAATGGAATTTAGCGAAGATAAAATATTTTTGCTTAATTAATATCTCTCCCAAATGCATTATAAATTGTCTGCAGTGATTGCTATATTATTAACATCAATTTTAATTTAAAAGAAAAATAATAGGATTAGATGTTAGAAAAATTAATTATTAGAGAAGCAACTTATGATGATATAGATTTTGTTATTGAAACAATAATTGAATCAGAAAAAAGTAGTTCTAATGTTGTAAGTTCATGCAAGTTGTTTGCATTAAGTGAAGAAAAATTTAAAGATATTTTGACTGAAGTATTAAAACAAAATGTCCCAAATTATGATTATTATCTGTCCGGTTTTCTAATTGCTGAAAAAAATGGGAATTATGTTGGTGCCTTAGGATCGTGGTACGAAGCTGCTGATGAAACTCCAAGCGGAATTATAAAAGCAACGCTCTTATTTCCTTATCTCGACAAATCAAAAATGAAGGATATAAGTAAAAATACCAAAGTTATTAAAGGCTTAACTGTTAACCGAAAACCTTATACACTGCAATTGGAGCATGGTTATACTCGCGAAGAATATAGAAGACAAGGAATTTTTTCAAGTCTAATTAAAGTAAATATTATAAGGAACAGAAAAAAATATAAAGACTTTGAAACTGTTCAAGGAGTTTTATTTAAAGCTAATTACAAATCTTTCAATGCTCATTTGAAAATAGGATATAAAGTAGTTGAAGAAAAACATGTTGATGATCCAGAAGTTTTAAATTTTTTCCCATTTGATACTAAAGTACTAATGGAACTTGATAAAGAAATATTTTCAACATTTGAATAATTAAAAATTATTTTTTAAATAATAAATTAAAAGGTGGTAAAATGTATTCTGAAATATTGTCATCAAAAGGACCGAAAATTTCTGGTAATCCTATTGAAAATGTAACTCTTTCCATTGCACAAAATCATGATATTGATTTTATAATTGAAGCAATAATTGAATCAGAAAAAAGCGGTTCTCAAGTAATAAGTACTTGTAAAGTTTTTGGAATAAACGAAGAAGAATACAAAAATATCCTACGAGAAATTTTGAAAGAAAATATTGGAGATTATGAATATGATTTATCTGGATATTTAATTGCAAAGCAGAACGATGAGTACATTGGAGCATCTGGTTCATGGATCGAATATCGTGATGGTATTTCAAGTGGTTTGATTAAAACATCTATGTTAACACAATATCTTGGTAAAGATAGAATTGAAAAAATGAATAAAAACATTCATTTGATTAGTGCTTTAACATTAACTAGAGAAAATCTAACCTTTCAACTTGAGCATGTTTATATTAGAGAAAAATTTCGTAAACAAGGAATGTTTTCAATTTTAATTAAGGAGAATATTAAAAGAAATTTATTACGCTTCCCTTTTACTAAAGTACAAACAATTTTATTTAAAGATAATTTTACTTCATTTTATGCACATTTAAAATTAGGATTTATTGAAATTGAAACAAAGGTTGCGGAAGACAACACAGTTTTAGATTTTTTTCCTTATAATTCGAAAACACTTATGGAGTTAGATCATAATAAAATTCTTAACTTATAATTAAACTAATTTTAATTTTATTATTAAATGGAGTCTTAATGGATAATATTGATAAATTAAAGAAAGCATTTTCAGATGCTTTAGAATTATCGAATGAAAAAATAACTGATGAATTAAGCTATGGAAATGAAACTTGGGATTCCATTGCTCATCTAGCATTAGTAGCTTCTATTGAAACAGAATTTGATATTATGCTCAATTCTGATGACGTAATTGATATGAGCAGCTTCAAAAAAGCCAAGGAGATATTAAATAAATATGACATCGATTTTTAATCTTGAAGGGAAAGTTGCATTTATTACAGGCTCTACTAGAGGCCAAGGCTGGGCTGAAGCTAAGCTTCTTACTAAATATGGAGCAACTGTAATTCTAAATGGTGTTCACAGCCAAGAGCTGCTCGATCAACGAAAAGAAGAATTAAAAAAAGAATTTAATATTGATGTAGATGGATTTTTATTTGACGTTGGCGATGTAGAAGCAACACAAAATTGTTATAATACCATTTTTAAGAAATATAAAAGATTGGATATACTTGTAAATAATGCTGGAATGATGGAAGATAATTTAGTTGGAATGATTAAGAAAGACGATATCCAAAATACGTTTAGCACAAATACAACCGGAGTAATAAACAATTTGCAATTAGCTGCTAGATTGATGATGCGAAATAAATCAGGTTCAATTATAAATATTTCTTCAATTGTTGGTAAAGTTGGAAACGAAGGGCAAGTTGTTTACGGCGGAAGTAAAGCTGCAGTTATTGGAATAACTTTATCGGCTGCACGCGAACTTGCACCAATGAATATTAGAGTAAATGCAATTGCACCTGGTTTTATTAATACAGATTTCATAAAATCTCTTTCACCTGAAAAATATCAAGAAAGATTAAACTCGATTAAAATGAAAAGAGTTGGCCAACCGGAAGATGTTGCAAATGCAGTTTTATTTTTTGCTTCAGATATGTCCAAGTACATAACTGGTCAAGTTTTAGGTGTTGATGGCGGAATGATAATGTAATGTTCTGGAATTTTGAAAATATTGAACCAAATAAAATTGCTTTAATTGACGACGATTCGGGTGATTTTTACTCTTATTTAGAATTGAATAAAAAGATAGATGAACTTGTTAATCAACTCAAATTCAGTTCAAAAAAATTAATTTTTTCTTTTTGCGATAATTCTGCTAAAAGCATCATCTTTTATTTATCTGTACTACGTTCTTGTGATGCAATATTTCTTGCTAATTCCAAAATGGATTCTGAGCTGAAAAAGAGGCTCATTTCGATTTATCAGCCAGATATAATTTTCAGCGTTGAAGAAATCAATTTTGAATTAACTTCTTATGAAAAGATATTTTTGGAAAATAAATTTTATTTTTATAAGACAAAAAACACCAACAATATTTCAGTTCATAAAGATCTTGCTGTTTTACTTTCAACTTCTGGAACAACTGGAAGTCCAAAGCTTGTAAAACTTTCTTATAAGAACATACAGGCAAATGCAGAATCCATTTCAGAATATCTAAATATTACTGAAAGTGAAAAACCAATTACAAGTTTGCCAATGAGTTATTCTTTTGGTTTGTCGGTAATAAACAGCCATTTGTTAAAAGGCGCAACAATTCTCTGTTCCAATAAATCAATGGTAATGAGAGAATTTTGGAGTACTTTCAATTTGCAAAAATGCACTTCATTTTCAGGCGTACCTTATAATTATCAAATGCTTCAAAGATTAAAATTTGATAAAATGGATTTGCCAACATTAAAAACTATGACACAAGCTGGCGGAAGGTTAAGTGAAGAATTTATTAAATATTTTTATGACGCTGCAATAAATAAAAAAATTAAATTCTTCGTTATGTATGGACAAACAGAAGCAACAGCAAGAATTTCTTATGTGCCATTTGAAAATCTTGGTAATAAAATTGGGTCAATTGGAATTCCGATTCCAGGCGGAAAAATAAAAATATTTTCAGACAGTGAAGAAATTTCTTCTCCGAATGAGCAAGGTGAATTAGTATATTTTGGCGATAATGTTATGATGGGCTATGCTGAATCTAGAGAAGATCTATCTGAAGGCGATTTGCTAAAAGGAGAACTTCACACTGGCGACTTGGCTTATAAAGATACCGATGGTTTTATTTATATTACCGGTAGATTAAAACGATTTATAAAGCTTTTTGGATTAAGAGTAAATTTAGATGAAGTTGAAAAAATGTTAGAAAACAATTTCTCCTGCCCAGCTGCTTGTTATGGAAATGATGACTCACTAAAAGTTCTTCTGCAAAAGCGTTCAAACCATATTTCAGAGGCTGCAAAAAAGAAGATTATTGACATTTATAAAATTCATCATTCGGTTGTTGATGTTCGCTGTGTAGATTCAATTCCGGTTACTTCTTCAGGAAAGAAAGATTATAATTTAATAAAAGAGATGAAGTTTAATGAATGCAATTGAAGAATTATTTGAACTGCCAGAATACTCAATTGATAATTCCCAAAAACGTTCATTGCTTATTTCTGGATTATCGGACTTAACAAAATTTCATTTTAAAAATTGCCAACCTTACAGAAATATTTTGACTAATCTTAATATAAATCCAGAAATGGAATTTAAGGAAATTGAAAATATTCCATATTTACCTGTAAGGTTGTTTAAATCCCAAAAAATACAAAGCATTCCAGACAATGAAATTCTTAAAGTTTTAACTTCAAGCGGAACTTCTGGGCAGCAAGTTTCAAAAATTGTTTTGAATAAAGAAACATCGATGCTTCAAGTAAAAGCTTTAGCTTCGATTATTACTTCTTATATCGGAAACAAACGCCTTCCAATGATAATTATCGACACTGATGCAACAATAAAAAATAAATCATCTTTAAGTGCGCGCGGTGCCGGATTAGTTGGTTTATCTAATTTTGGAAGAAACCATTTCTTCGCACTTGATGAAAACATGGAATTAAAAACTGAAAACTTAATTAGCTATATTGAAAAAAATAGATCAGAATCAATTTTAATTTTTGGTTTTACCTTCATGGTTTGGCAATATTTTTTCAAGAAGCTAAAAGATGCAAATGTAAAAATTGATTTAAACTCAGCAATTTTAATTCATAGCGGCGGATGGAAAAAACTTCAAGAACAAGCAGTTTCCAACGAAGTTTTTAAAAGAGAATTATTCAACCAATTTAATTTGAAAAGAATTTATAATTTTTATGGAATGGTTGAACAAGTCGGAAGTATTTTTATGGAATGCGAAGAAGGATATCTTCACACACCAAATTTTGCAGAAATATTAATTAGAAGCTTTGAAGATTGGAGCGTTCTTCCGGCTGGCAAGAGCGGCATCATCCAAACAATTAGTGTTTTGCCAAAAAGTTATCCCGGACATTCTTTATTAACTGAAGATTTGGGAACTATTAAAGGAATTGATAACTGCAAGTGCGGCAGAAAAGGCACCTATTTTTTTGTTGAAGGAAGAGTTCCAAAAGCAGAATTACGCGGCTGTAGCGACACACATGCCGAGTCTGTTTTAAGTACATCAAGGTAAAATATGGAAGTAACAATTTTTGCACCTCAATATTATTTAAAGTCCGAATTAGAAAATTTTCTAAATGATAATTTTTTTTCGCAAAAACCTCTTTCTCCTTTTAATAATATAAATATTGAATTTCTTTCCAGCCTATCGAAAAATATTTTAGAATCAAAAGAAATAAAAAACTTTCCGGAGCTTGTTGCCTTAGCATATTGGCTTCGTAAATCGAATATCACCACAATAATTAATAATTTTCAAAAAGAAATTAATGAACATGAAATTATAGTTCCAAGAGGATTTGCATTTCACATTGCCCCATCGAATGTTGACAGCATTTTTCTTTACTCTTGGGCTTTATCTCTTTTGATTGGTAACATTAATATTGTGCGCGTTACTCAAGATGTAAATCAACAGCTTGAACTATTGCTTTCAATTGTTAGAGATATTTTCAAAGAAGATAAATTTGCTCCAATCCTTTCAAGAAACTTAATTGTAACTTATCCTCGAGATGAAAAGATCAATCGTTTTATTTCACTTCATTCAGATATAAGAATATTGTGGGGCGGTGATGAAACCATCAGCCAAATTAAAATTTTACCTTCAAAACCGGTGACAAAAGATATTACTTTTGCCGACAAATTTTCATATTCAATAATAAAAGCGGTTTCATACAATAATTTGTCTGAAGATAAGAAAGCCATACAAGCAACACAATTTTACAATGATGCTTATTGGTTCGATCAAATGGCGTGTTCTTCTCCAAGATTCGTTCTGTTTATTGGGAACCAAAATGAATGTGAAGAAGCAAGTAAAGCATTTTGGAAATCGCTAGAAAGAGAATTAAACCGAAGAAGTAAAAGCGATTCAATAGATGTTGCAATGGAAAAGCTTGTCTATATGTATGAATCAATTTCTAGGACAGAAAAAGCTTCTGCTGTATTTCCAACAAATAATAATAAACCAACAGTTTTAAAAGTTGAAATAGAAGAAATTAATAAGTTTAGAGAATCTTGCGGCGGCGGATTTTTCTTCGAATGCTATTTAGAAAATATAGATGCACTTACAAATCTTATCAGCAGAAAAGATCAAACACTCGCATATTTTGGATTTGAGAAAAAAGAGTTAATAGATTTTGCAAAAATAGTAAATGGTGCTGGAATTGATAGAATAGTACCAATTGGTCAGGCGCTAAATTTTTCACCAAGTTGGGATGGCTATTCACTATTAAATGAATTAAGTAAAAGAGTGAATATTATTTAAGAATTTAAAATAAAAGTCATCGTTTCTGCATCTATATTTCCGCCGCTAATTATAACTCCTATTTTTCCATTTACTTTAACTGCACCGCTTAATAAAGCTGCTATTCCCAATGCACCCGAAGGTTCAACCACAAGTTTCAATCTATAAAATAAAAATTTAACTGCTTCAATAATTGAATATTCAGTAACTGTTACCATATCATCTACATATTCCAACACCAGAGGGAAAGTTAATTTCCCTAGAGAAGTTGTTCTTGTTCCATCTGCAATTGTTGGTGGATTTTTTACCGAGTGAAGTACTTTTGTTTTAAACGACTTTGTAGCATCATCTGCAACTTCTGGTTCAATTCCAATTACTTTACAATTTGGATACATACCTTTTGCTGCAATTGCCGAACCACTTAACAATCCGCCGCCGCCGCAAGGAACCAAAAGATAATCCAATTCTTTTTTATCTTGAAATAATTCTAATGCAGCAGTACCTTGCCCAGCAATAACTTCTTGATGATCGAATGGCGGAATTAATACAAATCCATTTTTATTTTGGATTTCTTTTGCAATTTCTTCACGCTGTTGCAATTCTGGATTATATTCAATAATGTTGGCGCCATAACCTGCTGTAGCTTTTAGCTTAATTTGGGGTGCGTTTTTAGGCATCACGATTGTGGTTTTAATTTCTAAAATTTTTCCAACTAGTGCAACTGCTTGCGCATGATTACCAGAAGAATATGTTATAACACCAAGTAATTTTTCTTCTTCACTTAATTGAGACATTGCATTAAACGCACCGCGAAATTTAAACGCACCCATCCTTTGATAATTTTCGCACTTCAAAAAAACTTTGGCTTTTGCAATTTCATCCAGAGTTGATGAGGCAACAACCGGAGTTATTTTTGAAAAACCTTTTAAGCGTTCTTGAGCTTGTAATACTTTTTCAAACATAATTTGCTTATCCACATTAATAATATTTGTAAACGTATTGAATTATTCCAGTTGGATTTCCATCTTTATCGAATAAATCTTCTTCAATTATTTTATCATTTGATCCGTACTTAAATTTACTTTGTGCTACTAATTCGTTGTTTCCATTATAACTTATTGCTTCAATTTTATTTCCATTGGAATCATATTGGTAAATAATTTTGAATTCTAATTTGCCGTCAGCATTATACCACAAATCATCAATCAGATTTCCATTCTCATCATATTTGTATAAATAATATTTTTCCATTTTCCCACTGATGTTAAAACGAGTAGCTTTTATTTTATTTCCGAACTTATTGTAATCGTAAGTGTATCTTTTATCTGGTTTGCCTAAATTATTATATCTAATTGTCTCTATCCTAAAACCATTTTTATCATACTGATATTTATAACTTTGATCAATTTTTCCATTTGAATTTAAGAAATCCATTTCAGTCATGAATCCATCTTTGTCGTATTTTATTTTAGAAATTTTCGTTCCGCCAGTAAGTTTATTCCTTGAATTATATACAAATTTTATTTTATCAATTGAACTTATTTTTGCAGACTTAATAAAATTTCTTTCTTCGAAATCTAAATTTTTAATTACTACTGGTTTAATTTTTTCTTCAACTTTTTCTTTAGGCTTTTCTTCTTTTATAATTTTTTTTGATGAAGAACAACTTGATATAATCAAACTTATCAAAATTAAAATTGGGAAAATAAAATTTCTTTTTTCCATCCAATTCTCCAATTAAATAATCAATTAATCTGCTTTATAGATTTAATTTTTTCTTTTACTAAAGTTTGTACTTCTTTTCCATCTTTAAAAGTTTTCTTTTCTAAAATCTTGCCGTCTTCTTTATAAGATATCCACTCTCCTTCTCTTTTACCATTAACATAATTTCCTACTTCTTTAAGAGAACCGTCCTCATAATACCAAATCCATTTACCTTCAACCATATTATTCTTAAAATTGCCTTCATTTTCAATTTGTGAATTTGGATAAAAATATTTCCACAAACCTTCGTTTGAATTATTAACCATTTGCCCAATAATTTCTGGTTTACCATCTAAAAATAAAATTTTAAATTCACCAGTTTTTTTCCCATCTAGTACGTCATAAATAATAGTTCGTTGTTTTACACGAGCAATTTCCCTTCCAGTAAAAGGTACACTGCTTCCTGTTTTATAAATCAATCCATTTTTTATAATTAAAATACTTTTTTCATTTTGCTGATTCTTACAAGCCTCAAAAAAAGACAATACTAAAACTATTATAAAAAAATAAGTTGCATATTTCATTTTACTTAAGGTAAAAATTAGAAAACTCCAATCTATAAGATACAAACAGCATTAAAAATTTCGGGATAAAGATAATAGAATTTTGAGGCAAGAAAAAGGTAAGTAAAATATTGAAATTATTTCAGAGCAAATTCTTTACGATCAGTTTTTATTTAATAATTTTTTATAAGCTTCAAAAAGTTGTTTCTTTGTATCAAGTAAATCTTGCGAAATGATTTTTACTTCACCAAGAACAGGCATAAAATTCGTGTCGCCGTTCCATCTTGGAACAATGTGAAAGTGAACATGTTCATCAATTCCAGCACCACTTACTTTGCCAAGATTTGCACCTATATTAAATCCTTCTGGACTAAACACTATTTTTAACGATTTTTCTGCAAGCTGAAGTTTTTGCATAATCTCAATATTTTCTTCTAAAGTTAATAAAGAAAAATCATTTGTATGTTTATACGGAACAACCATTAAATGGCCATTGTTATAAGGATAAAGGTTTAATACAGTAAATGTGTGTTCACCTTTATCAATCAAAAGATTAGTTAAATCTTCTACTGGAAGTTTTGAGATGCTGCAAAATACGCATTCGTTAGAATTGTTTTTTTCTTTTATTGAATCAATATATTGAGATCGCCATGGCGACCAAAGTTTTTCCATAAAGCCTCATATAAAATAAAGCGGCATTTAAGCCGCTTTTTTAATGTCCTTCTTCTTTTGATTTGTTGTATTCATCCACAATTTTTTGTTCAACTTCTTTTGGGGTTTCTTCGTAATGAGAGAATTGCCTTTTGTGAGTTCCTCTTCCAGAAGTTAAACTGCGTAGTGTTGAAGAATATTTATAAAGTTCCGCTAATGGAACTTGAGCTTTTATAATCTGAAAATGGCCATTTGAATCCATACCTAAAATTTTGCCTCGACGGCTGGAAATATCTCCCATTACATCACCCATGAAATCTTCAGGAACTGTTACTTCAATTATATAAATTGGTTCAAGCAATACAGGTTTGGCTTCCAGAAATCCTTTCTTAAAGCATTGAGCCGCTGCTAATTTAAAAGACATTTCATCCGAGTCAACTGTATGATATGTTCCGTCAAACAAAGTAACTTTCACATCAACAACTTGATTTCCTGAAAGAACACCTTTTTGCATTGTTTCTACAATTCCCTTTTCAACAGCTGGGATAAATCTTCCTGGTACAACACCGCCAACAATCGCATCAACAAATTCAAATCCTTTTCCTCTTGGTAAAGGTTCCATTTTAAAATGAACATGACCATATTGACCACGACCGCCAGATTGTTTTTTATGTTTATATTCTACATCGTCGGCTTTTCCTTTTATGGTTTCGCGGTAAGGAACTTTTGGCTCAACCATATCGACTTCAACGCCGTATCGTTCTTTTAATCTTTTTACCGCTAAAGCTAATTGAAGTTCTCCCTGCCCAGATACAATTGTTTGCGAAATTTCTGGATCATATTTTACACTAAATGATGGATCTTCTTCATGAAGTGTGTGAAGCCCAGACGCAATTTTATCTTCATCTCCTTTTGCTTTAGGAATGATAGCGCTATTTATAACTGGTTCTGGAAAATTAATTGGCTCAACAATTACAGATAAATTTTTCGAAGATAATGTATTGTTTGTATGTGTATCTTTAAGCTTTACAACAGAACCTAAATCTCCGGCAAATATTTTAGAAATATCAGTGCGGTTATGCCCATTTAATATTGAAAGCTGTCCTAATCTTTCTGATTTGGAGTTTGTCTGATTGACCAAATCAAGCCCCGCAGAAGCAGTACCTGACAAAACTTTAAATAAGGAAAGTTCACCAACATGCTGCTCTGAAATTGTTTTAAAGACAAACATAACTAATTCGCCAGCGGCATCTGGTTTTAACAATATTTTATTTTTATTGTCTTTTAATGTTACTTCTTCTCCGCCCCTATCAATGGGGGATGGAAAATATTTTGAAACAAAATCATTAAAATTATTAACACCAACACCTTTAGATGCTGAGCAAGCAAAAATTGGAGTAAGATTTCCTTTAGTTACCGCTAGTTTTAATCCTTTCTCAAGATCATCGGCAGAAAGTGTACCTTCTTCAAAATATTTATTCATTAATTCTTCTGTTGTTTCAGCAACTTTTTCAATTAGTTCTGTCCTATAATCTTCAGCAGTTTTTTTAACATCAGCTGGAATATCAATAATATTAACTTTTTTACTTCCAATTTCGCCATATTGATAAGCCTTCATTGAAAGTACATCAACAACGGTATTGAAATTTAATCCTTCATTTAGCGGAAATGTTATAACTATAGCATTGGTCGAAAGTCTTTCTTTAGCTTGATTATAGGTTTTACTAAATGTTGAATGTTCATTATCAACTTTATTGATGATTATAGCTAAAGGAAGTTTAAATTCTTCAGCAAACGATGCAGTGCTTTCGGAACCTACTTCAATTCCTTCAGCAGATTTTAATACCATCACCGCAACATCTGATACTCTTAATGCAGCTTTAACATCTCCTAAGAAGTCTGAATACCCTGGAGTATCTAAGATGTTAATTTTAACATTATTCCATTCTAGATGAAGAAGCGATGTGGAAATTGAGATTTGTTTTTCTATTTCATTCGGCGTGTAATCTGAAGTTGTTGTCCCCTCGGCTATTGTGCCAATTCTATTTATTTCACCAGCAGTAAAGAGCAACAATTCAGATAAGGAAGTTTTTCCACTTCCACCATGTCCAATTAGGGCAATATTACGTATTGATTCAGCACCATACTCTTTCAACGGATTTTCCTCCTTAGATTCTAGGTGAGAGATATTATTTTATGTTTGTTGTTTTTTCCGGTAGGTTGACCAAAAAGCACTAATCCCATTGGTAATTGCGGAAAGGCTTTTTAAAAGATCTAACACGGAACCTTCAAAACCACTTCTAATTTTTTCTTCTAAATCCAAGACTGTATCTACTCTATCATTTACTTTTTTAACAATATTTTTAGTCATTGCCAGCTGAGTATCTGCAGAGTCAGAAATTCTATTCAGCTTTTCACTCAAATTAGTTGTAGATGCAATCAAAGGTTTAATTTCAATTGAAATATCTTTTATTTCATGCTCAATTGTTTTAATAGCATGCACTATTTTATTCAAATAAAAAATTAATGCAATACACAAAACTGATGCGGCAATTAGCAATATTGAATACAAGATTGAGATTACATTCATAATAAGTTCGCTTCTATTCTATGAGTTCTTAGAACTTTTATAAGCATCAACACCTGCTTTAACTGCGTCTTTCAATCTATTACTTTCTGTTTCAAAAGTTTCTCTGCTTGATGATATGACATTCCCAGTTTTTGTTTTTGCATCGTTAAAAATTTTTTCGGCATCTTTTAACAATTCTTCCGATTTTGTTTTTGCATCGCTGATTAATTTCTCTGATTTTTTCTTCCCCTCATTTATTAAATCTTTTGCTTTATCTTTTGCATCAGCAATGTATTTTTCGGCTTCATCTAAATATCCATCAGCTTTTACTTTAATATCATTGCGTAATTCTTTGCCGCTTTTAGGTGCATATAATAATGCCAAAACAGCACCAACTGCACCGCCGGCAAGAAATCCAATTAAAAGACCTTTACCAATATTGTTCTCAGACATGTCATGCTCCTTTTTTATCTATAATTCTATATTGAGAATATAACAAGCACCCTTCTGAAAATCAAGAAAGTTTGCTTTACCAAATTTATTTTTTTTAACTATTTAAATATAAAATTGATTGTTTTTATAGTTTTTGCCATAACTTTAAAAAATATCAGAATTAGTGTTTACACATATAATTTTTAATACCAGCAGAGCATTTATAGTTCTTTATTTTTTACTTTCATTTTTACGTTTTAGTTTTTTCAATATACAATTTAGATATGAATATATTTTAATTTGAAACTGTTTCTACAGTTATTTTACCATATCTATTTTGATAAAGTGATACACTAAATATTCCAACTAAAACAGCAAACCAAAGCGTTACTACTCTTACAATAAATGTTGAGGCAACTGCTATATCTTTAGGAAAGTTATTTCGGACTAACATAAAAGTTAGTGAACCCTCAGTAACCCCTAGGCCGCCTGGCAACATTGTGATTGCACCAACTATAATTGAAAATCCATAGCTAAATGCCGCCCACAAAAAACTAACTTCAATTTTAAAATTAATTAGAATGATATGATAGCCCAAACATTCAAATGACCAAGAGACTAGGCTTAATAAAGTCATATAAATTAGCGGGAGCGGTTTCAACATTTGGTATGAACTTTCATAAGCGTTATGGATGCTAGCTAAATGTTTTTTTAAAATTTTATTTTTTTCTAATAGCCTAATAATATTTAATGCAATTATTTTATTACTAATTATAATCAAAACAACCAGGAAAAATATTCCAACACCAATAACAATCTCTCTTCCGAAATTAAAAATATACGCCCCAAACAATGTAATAATAATTAGCGAAACGAAGTCGGTAATTCTTTCGGCAAAAACAACTGGGAAAGTTTTACTTATTGGCTCTTTAGTTACTTCCTTAACTAAATATGATTTTAGAAGTTCACCCATCTTACCAGGAGTTACACTCATAATTAAACCAGACATAAAAATTGAGAAAGAATCAATCTTCTTTATCCTAACTTTTAAAAGATTAAGATAATAATCCCACTTTAGAAATCTAAAAAAATAATTTATTAAGGAAAGTAAAAGCAATAACGGAATGAGCAGCCAGTTGAATGAAGCAAATGTTAATAAAACATTATCGAAGTTTGCATAAATTGTAAAACCAAGATAAAGCAATCCTGCCGCACCAAGAGAAATAAAAATATTTCGTTTTATTTTTTTTAACAAATCAAATAACCTTCAGTAAAGTTTGATATAGTTTCATCAATGGCAGACCAACAACGTTGTAATAACAGCCATTAATTTTTTTTATAAATACAGCTCCAAAATCATCTTGAATTCCATAAGCTCCAGCTTTATCCATTGGGCTTCCGCTTAAAATATAATCTTCAATTTCTTTATTATTTAAATCTCGAAAAGTAACAAAGGTCTTTTCATAATCAGTTATTGTTTTTTTTGTAGATGAATTATAAACTGAAAATCCAGTATAAACAATATGCCTTCTTCCGCTTAATTTATTTAGAATATTTTTTGCATCTTTCTCATCAACTGGTTTATTTATAACCTTACCATCAAGCACCACTATTGTATCGGCAGTAATTATAATTCCGTTTTTAATTTTTTCTTTTGCTTCGTTTAATTTTTGAATTGAAAGCCTTTTAACAAGATGAACAGGTTTCTCATTCTTCTTTACGCTTTCATCAATTTCAACTTTAAGAACTTCAAAAGTTAGGTTTAATTGATGAAGCAGTTTTTTTCTTCTTGGTGAATTTGATGCAAGAATAATCGGCAGTTTAGATTTAATCATTTAGACTTACTAACCTCAGTTCCTGGGAAATAAAATGATAAAATATTTTTATAATTCTTTCCCTCAATTGATTGATGTATTGCACCCCATTGGCAAAGTCCAACTCCGTGACCATAACCCTTTCCAAGAATAGTAACCATTTTCCCATTAAATAAAATATTAAATAAAGTGCTCTTTAAAATATTTGAATTATCAGAAGTCCTAATTATGTTTCTTATACGATTTGCAAATATATGAATTGTTTTTTCATCATTACTATATGAATTTAAAATAATTTCAAGGTCACTTACTCTCCCAGATTCATCTCTATTTTTAATTTCTACATTTTTTAATGAATAATTTTTATTAGAAATTAAACCTGCTTCAAATAATCTTTGCACAAACACTTCAGGTCTATATTTCTCTTCCCATTTAAAGTTAGGAGCTTCAGAACAATTAGGCGGATCACCATCTTTTACTCCTTCCAAATATGGAGCATCTTTCACACCAAAAATTAATTTTGCATCTTCGGTGTGCCCGCCGCAAGCCGAATGATAATAAACTTTGGCAAGATTTCCTTTATAAGTGAGTATCATCCCATTTGTTTCATCAACAGCACGATTGGATAATTTCTTTTCGTATTCAACTCCACCATAAACTTGATCTCTTGTATCTAAATAAACATCAAAAAAAGAATTATCATCTTCCATTTTATTTAAAGCGTAAGTACGAGCGCAAATGGCAAAAGCTTTTAAAGCTTCTAAATAATCATTTCCGTGGCCTACAGGCATCTCAGCTGGAACTACACCTTTCAAATAATCTTCTAATGAAACTCGATTTATTATTCTAATTGAATTTCCATCAGGTTTGATAAAAAAAATGCCAGCATATTTTCTTCCATTATAATTAAGCGGATTTTCATTTGATAATGGTTTCAATTCAAAATAATCAGCGATAAATTTTTTATCAGCAATATTTAGAATTATCTTCCCTTCATTATAAAGAGAAAAATTCAGCACATTACCCTTTTTTACGATTGCAATTGGTTTATTTTCGTCATAAAGGTAAAATTGATTCACAGCTGAATATGTAAATTGGCTTGATTGGTTGCTAAGAAGAACTTTAATAAGCAAACTGTTAGAAGACGAATAAACTCTTTCTTCCTTTTTAAATCTTCTGGAAGTTGAACATCCATAAAATAAAAAAACTGAAAAAGCTATTAGTAATATATAAGAATAGATTTTTAACATTAAAAAAATTTTAACAAAACTATATTGCTAAAATTAGTCATAAAAGTTTAATTATTTAAAAAAAGATTTGTAATGAAAAATTAAATTGAGCGTGATGATTTTTAGCGGAACATCGCTTTGATACTTCCCCATGTTCTTCTAATACCAGAAATGCTTAACGAAATTCTAGTTTGCTTCAAATAATAAATGTTTGGATCTCCAAAATAAATTACTCCAATTTGATATGTCAACATAACATCATTAGTTTTATATATTGACTGATCTGTGTATTTATAAACTGAACTTCCGTTGGCAGGAATTCTTGCAACATCTATAAAATTTGTTTGAGGTGTTTGCCTTTGTATAACGTAATATTGGACATTGGTTTCATCAGAAACTTGCCATTCTAAATTAACATTATCGCCAGAAGCAATCGCTTGAAATGTTTGAATATTAGCACCAGCAAATGCTGTGGCAATAAAACCTAAAATTAAAAGGATTTTAATAAGGTATCGATTTTTCATGTAGAAAATATATTGTAGATAATAAATAATGTCAAGATTTATATTAAAATTAATTCACTTTTATTATTGGAATAAATATAAATTTCCACTGCTAAAAATACAATTCACATTTTTGCTTTTTCAATTTCCCAATTATTTCTTAAAAATTTGAAGAAAATTATTACTGTATATGATATAATATAAATTGGCAAAGCTAACCAAGTAATTGTTAAGCCTAGCTTAAAATACATTCCCAAAATAAATGCTAATGGAACAAAAATAAAAAGATTTGCAATAACTTCTGCAGTCATCACAAATAAAGTTTTACCGCTGGCTTGAAGACCGTTTGCCAAAACAACACCAGTTGCATAAAATATTTGCGCAAATCCAGCAATTCTTAATGCTGGTTCAGCAGTATCAATAATTGACTGATCAGTAGTAATAATTATTAATATCATTTTCGGAAGAAAAATATAAATAGAACCAAGAAACAAAGTATAATATGTGGCAATTTTCGCAGTCTCAATACCATAAATTTTTGCTAAATCAAATCTCTTTGAACCGAGACTATTTCCAACCAAAGTTTGTACTCCTATTCCAAAACCAAAGCATGGTAGAAAAGATAAAAACAATGAACTGATAACAGCTTGAGAAGCAGCTTGTTCTTTGGTACCGATAAATCCGGTAATTGAAACAAAGATTAAGAATCCAATAAGAATAAAAATATTTTGAAAAGAAACCGGTAAAGAAATTCTAAATATTTTTTTTATGATTTCAATATCTAATTTGAAGTGAAGAAAATTTTGATATCTTTTTCTGTATGATGGCAGCAAAATAATTACAAAATAAAATAATGAATCGAATAAAGTAGCAAGAGAAGAACCTAATCCTGCACCAGCTAATCCCATTCTTGGAATTCCCAAATGCCCAAAAATTAAGAAATAATTAAAAATTATATTTAGAATATTTGTAATGATTCCTGAGTACATAAAAACTTTAGTATTTCCTATCCCAAAGAAAAAACCTCTATATGAAACCGAAAGAAGAAAAAATGGCAAACCCAGAAACCTAAAAAGAATAAATTGGGCAGCATAATTTCCAACCACAAGATCGGCTGCCAAGAAATGCGACATAGGGTATGAACCAAACACAAAGATAACTGTAATGAAAATTCCAATTAAAAATCCAATTATTAAAGAATTATTCAATACTTTTCCGCATTGTGTAAAATTTTTCGATCCAAAATTTCTAGCAATAAGTACATGTGTACCAGTTGCCAAACTTGAAAAGAAACTCACAACTGCCCAAGTTGCAAGAATCCCAATTCCCATAGCAGCTAAAGCATAAGTTGCTTCAGTTAATCTCCCAACCATTGCAGCATCAACCACTGATACAACCATTTGAGTTGAAAGTCCTGCTATTGCCGGCAAAGATACTTGCAATATCTTTTTGTAAAAATTTTTATTTGGAAATAAAATCATTAACTTCAAACAAAAAAGAATAAAAAATTATAATTTACCTAATCCAAATTCTCTTTTCATTTTTTCCAATAAATATAATTTACTAACCACTATAAATTTGTAATTGAAGTACAATTTTCGTACAGAATTTAGTAAATCCATCTTCAATAATAAAATTGCTTTACAATGATAAATGAAATATTAAAAAAAATTAAAATATTAAGATATTTTCTTGACATTTAAATCATTTTTTTGAAAGTTGTCCATGCAATACTAAAAATACAAACTCAAAGGAGGAGTTTCTATGAGGTTTGATCATTTACTAAAGTTTCTTTTTGTTTCCATCATAGTATTCACAATTACATCACAAGCCCAGCAATTTAGTGGTTCGTGGTCATGTAATTATTCAACTTATGATGATGAATCAAACGGTGTAGGTATAAATGTTCCATCTTTAGGTGTAATTAAAGAAAATACATTTGTTGCTTTAGCTTACAGTACTAATGGAGGAACTGATTTTCTAGTAGGATATAC
This sequence comes from Bacteroidota bacterium, assembly GCA_021824145.1. Taxonomy (GTDB): domain Bacteria; phylum Bacteroidota; class Ignavibacteria; order Ignavibacteriales; family Ignavibacteriaceae; genus FEN-1297. The sequence goes on along the minus strand of JAKALM010000017.1, from coordinate 4,748 downwards.
AAACGCAGATTCAGCTAAAGGAAGAATGGGTTTTTATCCTTATAACGGAGGATGGCATCAGCACTGGATGAGTGGTTTTGATGATGTTGAAATGACTGGTGCAATTTCAATATATGCAACTCCAGATTCTTTAATCTATGTTGCAAATAATGATCCCGAAAGAAATATTCTTGTTTTTAAACTTGGTGCGGATTCAGTTTATTCGAGCGATTACAGGATATCAACTGGTACAGATTCAATTTGGGCAGTTACTGTAGATGGTAATGGAGTAACTTATGTTTCAACATACCCAGGCCAAGGAAAGTTTGGTAAAGTTTTAGTTTTTAACAGTATTTCAAAAGATGATAATTGGGCAGGTCTACACACGCCAAACGCATTAACAACTATAACACTACCAGATACAGGAATAATTAGAGGAATAGCAACAAATAGTACTGGAACAGTATTATATGTTTCTAATTATTCAAATAAAAAAATATATTGTTATACCGGAAGCCCTTCTACTGGATATACTCTATACAATGGTTTTAGCTTTACCTTAAATGATACAATGACTTCCATTGGGGGAACACTATTAAATCCAGGTCCTTGGGGACTTTCTTATATGAAGAGTAAAAATATTTTATTTGTAGCTTGCGCCAATAATTTTCAATTAGGTGCTGGTTATGAATATGGTCGTATTTATGCGCTCAATCCAAATACTGGTTCAATACTAGATACGATTGACTGTGCAAAATGGAATTACGATCATACTGGTGGTTGGAATCAAAGGGCTAGTGGAACTGTAGGAAATGTTTCGGGATATGCTTCTCCATATAATGTTGCTTATGATGAAAACTTTAATATTTATGATCAATCATATTTTGGTTGGACAGTTGACAAATGGAATTTCTCTGGAACACTTCCAACTATTCCTTTAACAATTACGTCAGTAGAAAGATCTAATAATCTTGTTCCAGATAAATTTGAACTTTCTCAAAATTACCCTAATCCATTCAATCCAACAACAACAATTGAATTTACAATTAGTAAAGGTTCAAATGTAACACTTACAATATATGATATTAATGGAAAGCTAGTTTCAAAATTAATTAATTCTGCATATTTCAATTCAGGCAATTATAAAATTACATTTGATGCTTCTAAGTTAGCATCAGGAACATATTTTTATGAATTAACAAATGGCATCCAGCAATTAACTAGGAAGATGTCACTAATCAAATAACTAAAAACAGAGGTCAACATGAAGGGAAAATCATTTACAAATTTTCTTTTTTTGAATTTTCTTGTGTTCATATTAATGGGGACATTAAGTGCACAAACTACTACAATATTTAAACGGAGTGCTACAATAGCTCCACGAGAAGCAGATCCGGAAGGTTACGGAAACTTAGTAAGCGGTGATGTAACAGGCAGCGGCGCTCCACAAATCTATGCCGTAAGCGGAGAATTAAATACCAACCCAATCGTTCCGAGAATTTATGAATTTAAATGGGATGGAACTAAATGGGATTCTGTTTGGGCATCAGTACCCGGTTTAGCAGATCAAAATACTTGGCCAGCATTAACAATTGCTGATTTAGATGGTGATGGAAGAAAAGAAGTTATTTGGGGACCAGTCAATGCTTTAAGCTCTAGCGTTACTAACCCAATGAGGTTGATAGTATATGAAGCTAATGGCAGTGGTGATGCATTAGGTGTTCCAGATGGAAGCGGTGGTTATAAACCAAATGCAACATGGACTATGACAGATTCTTTAAGTTATAATATGCGCCCATTCAGATGGGTTGCAGCGGATGTAAATAATGATGGTAAACAAGAGTTGATATTTACTTCTAGAGCCGGCAACAATACTTTTGGTGTTGTATCAGTCAGCGATATTCCAAATAATGGCGATGGTTCGGAAACATGGAAGATGGATACCTCAGGCATTGGCGCAGCTATGGCAGTAGGATCAAGTTATAACGATTTAGCTGTTATTGATAGTACAATATATATCTTCAACTATTCATCTGGAGCTATGCAGCCTGTTTATTATGCAAACGGGAAATACACATTCGGTAAATTGTATTCTAATGTAATTCCTGGTGGTGATTGGAAATCAGCTCAAGTAGTTGATTTACAAGGAAATGGCAAAAAAGAAATTGTAGTTGCTAGTTGGACAGGCAAGAAGGTATATCTTTTACAACCTGCAGGAGATTCATTATCGACTACTGCAATTGCCGACTTTACTTCGCTTGGTGCAAATCTTATTGATGGAGGTACTACAGGAGATTTCAATGGCGACGGTCACCCGGATTTCGCTTTTGGATCGCGTTTTGGAACTCCAGATGCTTCTGTTTATGTTCTTTATTATATGGGCGGAGATATTACTAGCCCTGCCAGTTACCAAACTGCAGTTGCAGATTCAGGACTGCATGCAGGCGAACAATGGGATATGTTAGCAACAGATAATGTATCTTCACCTAATCAAATTGTATATTCGGGTATTGACAGAAGTGGAATTCCTGTACCAATAGGTGTCCTTAGTTCAATGCAAGTTGACAGCTTATCAACCATTGCAGCAGCAAGAGTAGATGCTAATAATGACTTTAAACCAGACAGTCTTGGTAAAACTTATAAAGTTATTGGTGTAATAAACGCACCAAATTTACAAGGGACAGCACAATTTAGTTATTCAATGCAAGATGGCAATGCAGGAATACTTTTATTTAAAAGTGGAGCAACAACTACAAAATTCAATTTTGGTGATAGAGTTTTAGCTACTGGAACTGTTGCACAATATAGAGGAACAACTGAACTCTCGATTAACAATCCAGCTACAGATATCGTTCTTTTAGATACTGGTAGAGTACTTACAGCAAAAAAATTGACAATCGAATCTTATTTAGCAAATCCTGAAAATTATGAAAGTCAATTAATTGAATTAGATGGAGTTGCAAAAACAGCTACATCTGCTGCTTGGCCGGCTCCAGGAGGCTCTGCTAATATGACAATTTGGGATGGATATAAAACATTAACACTTAGAATTGATGGTGATACTAATGTTGATGATAATCCAGAACCAACATATCCTATTAATATAAAAGGTGTGGCAACCCAATATACAAGCTCTTCAACTGTATTTAATGATGGATATCAAATAACTCCAAACTTCTATACAGATATTGCACAGGGTGTTTCTGTTCCCCCATCTCCATACTTTTTCTTTAATCCAGAGTTAAAAGCTCGTGCATTGCAAGGTCCTCTTTATGTTGATTCAACAGATGTTGATACAGTTTCTTGGTCGCCGGCAATTGACTTAAATGGCGATGCAATAATTTATCAATTCATTGTAACATCTGGTGGTAAAGATATAATGAAACAAGCTTCAAATAATAGCGGAAAAGATACCATGGTAATTTTAAAAGGTACCGATATTATTAAAGCAATGGGCGGAAAAGATACAGCCCAAGTATATATGACTGTCCTTGCAAAAAGCAGTGTAGCTTCTGAACCAGTGGTTACAAGTGTTGATACAATATTTGCAACTATAATTATAAATACAGTAACTGGAATTGAGAATAAATCAATTCCTTACAGCTTTTACGTAGATCAGAATTATCCAAATCCATTTAACCCAACAACTAATATAAGATTTGGGTTAGCTAAAGAGGAGAATGTAAATTTGGTGGTTTATGACATACTCGGTCGACAAGTTGCTTCATTACTTAATAATCAACGTTTAACTGCAGGCTCTCACACTGTAGAATTTAATGCTTCAAAGTTAGCGAGTGGAGCTTATTTCTATCGATTACAAGCAGGCAGCAATATTGTAATTAAGAAAATGATGCTTTTAAAATAAGAATAGAATTTTCTTAATAATATAAGCCGGTTAGGAATAAACCTAATCGGCTTTTTATATTAATATTCAAATTGACAAATAAAATTTAAAAAATTAATTTTGAGTTAGAGAAAACATTTTGGGGCTATAGCTCAGCTGGGAGAGCGCTTCGTTCGCAACGAAGAGGCCAGGAGTTCGATCCTCCTTAGCTCCACAAAATTCTTTACACTCCTTTTAGCCATAAAAAAATCTTTCATAAATTTATTAACCAAAGCTTTAGCTGAATTACTTCCTCTATTTATTTTATCTTTACTTAATAATCCGATATTTGAAGTATGCTATATAGCAGTACCGAAATATTTCAGTTTCAAATTTCCACTTAAAATTAAATTTTGTTTAAGTTTACAATAAACTTATCGTATATTAATGGTAATGCTTATATTTAACTGCATAATAATTAAGTCGATTTACAACTTCATTTTTAATTTCTTCTTCTCTTAAACTGCCATTATAAAGAGGCTGATTAAATTTCTAAACTATAATTTCAAATTTATTGATACGTCTGAGCAGGTAAAGTAGTGGGACTAAATTTTTAGCAATTGTTTTGCTTCTTATAAAAAAAGTAAGATTAAATAAAAATTATTAAACAAATTTTATAGCCTTTTTCTTTAACTAATTCATTCTTATTAAGTTGGATAATGATCTTTATATTGATTCAATCATTAGTTTGAATATTTAACATAAAATTAAATTTTAAAAAAATTGTTTTTTAGTTTGGAATTATTTTCAAAAAGTTAGATATTTGGCGTGCAAGTTTTATTGTTCATAAAATATTTTATGTTTTTTATTGGGCGCTTAGCTCAGTTGGTTCAGAGCATCTGCCTTACAAGCAGAGGGTCGGAGGTTCGACTCCTTCAGCGCCCAC